>CAWEOX010000009.1:0-26475 GCA_963810845.1 uncultured beta proteobacterium
AATTGCGCGCGCACCGTGGCGTCGCGACAGCGCGCGGCGACGATCTGCTCGCCGCCGGTGAGCTCGGTCGTCTCGCCGAACACCAGCGTGCAGCCTTCGGCGTACAGCTTGTCGAAGGCGTCGCCGACCGTGGGGTTGGCGCCGCAGCCGGACGTCGTGTCCGACTCGCCGCACTTGGTCGACACCCACAATTCACGCAGGTCGCACTCGACCTTCTGCCGCTCGCTCGCCCACTGCACGAACTCCCGCGCCGCCTTCGACGCGCGCATGATCGTGTCGTGGTCGCCGTGCAGCTCGATGCCGAAGCCCGCGACAGGCTTGCCGGTGGCCTTGATGCCGTCGACGACCTTCTGCGTCCACTGGTCCTCGATGCCGATGACGACGACCGCGGCGACATTGGGATTCGACCCGGTGCCGATCAGCGTGCGGAAGTGCAGGTCGAGGTCGGCGCCGAACTGCAGCCGGCCGTAGGGATGCGGGATCGCCATCGCGCCCTTGATGCTGTGCGCGACCGCCTCGCAGGCGGCATTCGGCGAGATCGTCGACCGGCAGGATGATGACGTGGTTGCGGATGCCGACGCGGCCGTTTTCGCGGCGGTAGCCCCAGAAGGTCTTCTGCATGTTGCGTGGCTCTCCGAGGATGACGTGGAGTCCGGACCGTCCTGGCAGACCGGGCGGTGCGCTTGCCGGCATTGCTGCGGGCATCACCAGCGCTTGGTCTTGATGTTGTGCACGTGCGCATGCTGGCCGCGCGCAATCGGCGCAACGACCTTGCCGATGTCGGTGCCGTACTTGATCACGGTATCGCCGACCGCCATGTCCTTGAGCGCGACCTTGTGGCCGAGCGGGATGTCCTGCACGCACGGCAGCGTGATCGTCCGGTCCTCGTCGAGGATCAGCCCGGTGAGCGTCGTGCCGGCCGTGACCCCTTCGACGACGACGACGGCCACCGAGTCGGCCGGGTCGTGCAATACGCAGTGGATCATCGATGGCTCCTTGTGCTTCGCCGCCATGTGCGAGGCGATGACGGCATCGTGCTCGAACCGGTTGCCGATGGCGACGGGACCCAATATATCACCGCGGCCCCCGGTCAGAAATCGAGCGTCGTCTGCATCACCGGCGCGAAGCTGCGCCGGTGTATGGCGCACGGGCCCAGCCGGTCGAGCGCGGCGATGTGCTCCGGCGTGCCGTACCCCTTGTTGCGGGCGAAGCCGTAGCCGGGGTGCAGTGCGTCGAGCTCGACCAGCAGTGCGTCGCGCACCGTCTTGGCGATGATCGACGCCGCCGAAATCGCGGCCACATCGCGGTCGCCGCGCACGATCGCGCGGACCTTGCAGGCAAGCCGCGGGCATTGGTTGCCGTCGACCAGCACCTCGCCCGGCGCGAGCGCAAGGCCTTCGACCGCGCGGCGCATCGCGAGCAGCGTCGCCTGCAGGATGTTGAGGTTGTCGATTTCGCCGACATCGGCGAGCGCGACCGACCATGCGACGGCGCCGGCGCGGATGTCGATGGCCAGTCGCTCGCGCGCGGCGGCGGTGAGCAGCTTCGAGTCGCGCAGCCCGCGAAGCGGTCGCGCCGGATCGAGGATGACCGCCGCTGCGACGACCGGCCCTGCAAGCGGCCCGCGACCCGCTTCGTCGACGCCGGCGATCAGCATGCGACGCCGGCCGCGCGCATTTCGGTGGCGACGGCCTCCGCGGCGAGAGCGCCGGTATCCGCCGTCAGCGCCGCGGCAAAGCCCGCGAACAACGCCTCCAGGCGGCGGCGCGTGACGATGTCGTCGTAGAGATTGAGCGCCGCCTGCGCGAGGTTGTCGATCGTGGCGTCGTCCTGCAGCAGCTCGGGCACGACGAAACGGCGCGCGAGCACATTGGGCAGCCCCACCCACGGCAGCAGCAGCTTGCGCCGGACGATGCGGTACGTGAGCGGCGTCACCCGATAGAAGATGACGTGCGGGCAGCGCGCGAGCGCGGCCTCGAGCGTCGCGGTGCCGGAGGCGACCAGCGCGACGTCGGCGGCCCGCAGCGCATCGCCCGCATGCCCGTAGAGCAGCGTCAGCGGCAGCTTTTCCAGGCCCAGCCGATAGAGGGCGGCCTCGAAACGGTCGCGCGTCGGCCGCGTCGCGAGCGGCACCAGGAAGCGGGCGTCGGGCTTCGCTTCGTGGATCGCCGCGGCCGTCTGCAGCACGAGATCGCCGTGCATGTCGAGCTCGGACGCGCGGCTTCCCGGCAACAGCGCGAACACCGGCTCCGCCGCGCCGAGCTTGAGCGCGCTCCTCATCTCGCGGCGCGATCCGTCGTGCGCGGCGGCCTGCGCGAGCGGGTGGCCGACGAAGGTCACCGGCACGCCGGCCGCCTCGTAGACCGGCGGCTCGAACGGAAACAGCGCGAGCATGCGGTCGACGCTTTTGCCGATCTTCGCCACGCGCTCGTGGCGCCACGCCCACACCGAAGGGCTGACGAAATGGACCGTGCGCACGCCGTGCCGCTTCAGCCGGCGCTCGAGGCCGAGGTTGAAGTCCGGCGCGTCGACGCCGACAAAGACCGGGACACGTTCGGCAACGAGGCGCCGCGCGAGCGCGCCGCGAATCCGGAAGAGCTCGGGCAGATGGCCGACGACCTCGGCAAAGCCGCGCACGGCCAGTGTTTCCAGCGGGTACCACGCATCGCATCCCGCCGCCTGCATTTTCGGCCCGGCGATGCCGGCGAAGCGCACCTGTGGAATGCGGGCGCGCACCGCGTGGATCAGCGTGGCGGCCAAGCGCGTCACCGGAGGCTTCGCCGGCGACGATGCCGATCGTCACGGATCGTGGCCACCGGCTGCGAGTCGCGCATCGTGCTTCCGCCGCTTCAGCGCACGAGTCCGCGGCCCGGGTCGGCCAGGAACTCGACCAGCGGTGCGAGCGCCGGGGTCGCCGCCGCGGACTCCGTCAATGCCGCGCGCGCGGCCTCGAGCGTCAATCCCTCGCGATAGAGCGTCTTGTAGGCGCGCCGGACCGCGGCGATATCCGCCGTCGTGAAGCCGCGCCGGCGCAGGCCCTCGTTGTTGGTGCCGTGCGGCTTGGCGGGATAGCCCTGGACGGTGGTGAACGGCGGCACGTCCTGCAGCACGATGGAGCCGGCGGCGACCATCGCGTGCGCGCCGACGCGGCAAAACTGGTGCACGCCGGCGTAGGCGCCCATCACCACCCAGTCGCCGATGACGACGTGCCCGGCGATCTGCGCGTTGTTCGAGAATGTCGTGAAATTGCCGACGACGCAATCGTGCGCGACGTGCGTGTAGGCGAGGAACAGGTTGCCGTTGCCCACGTGCGGTGTCGCCGCGGTCCTGCGCCGTGCCGGCGTGGATCGAGACGTACTCGCGGAACACGTTGTCGTCGCCGATGGTGGTCGTGGTCGGCTCGCCGCCGTACTTGCGGTCCTGCGGAACCTCGCCGATCGAGCTGAACTGGAAGAAGCGATTGCGTGCGCCGACCGTCATGCGGCCGGTCAGGACCACATGCGGCCCCACGACCGTGCCCGCGCCGATGGACACGTCCGGCCCGACCACCGAGAACGGGCCGATCTCGACGTCGTCGGCGAGCCGCGCCTCGGCGGCGACCTGCGCGAACGGATGGATGCGCGCCATCCCCGTCAAGCCGCCGGGCGTGGCGGTGGCAGCTGGGGTTCCCGGGCGCAGTGCCGCCATCAGCTCCGCCTGCGCCGCCATTTCGCCATCGACGGTCGCGCGGGCCGCGAATTTGCCGACGCCGCGCACGATGCGCAGCACCTCGACTTCGAGCAGCAGCTGGTCGCCGGGCGCCACCTGGCGCCGGAAGCGCGCGTTGTCGATGCCGGCGAACAGGAACAGCGCGCCCTCGCTGTTGTGCGGGCCCGGCGTCCGGTAGGCAAGAATCGCCGACGCCTGGGCGAGGGCTTCGATCACCAGCACCCCGGGCATGACCGGATGACCGGGAAAGTGCCCGGCAAAGAACGGCTCGTTCATCGTCACGTTCTTGATCGCGCGCAGCGTCTTGCCCGGCTCGCAGGCAAGAACGCGATCGACCAGCAGGAACGGGTACCGGTGCGGCAGGAACTCCATGATGCCGTTGACGTCGAGCGCACCGTTGTCGTCTGTCGTCATGACTCCTCCTTGCGGCGGCCGGCCGCGTTGTTGTCGCCCGTGCCCGCCGGCCCGGCCGTGCGTTCCAGCGCGCGCAGCCGCCGCGCGAGCTCGGGGAGCCGGCGCAGCTCGACGGCGATGCGCTTCCACGTCGTGTGCTCGGTGACCGGAAACGCGCCCGTGTAGACGCCGGGCTTGTCGATCGACGACAGGATCACCGTCGCGGCGCCGACGACGGTGCCGTCGGGGATGGTGAGATGCCCCGATATCCCCGCCGCACCGGCGATCTTGCAGTTTCGCCCGATCTGCGTGCTGCCGGCAATGCCCACGCAGCCGGCGATCGCCGTGTGCCGTCCGATCCGGCAGTTGTGGCCGATCTGGATCTGGTTGTCGAGCTTGACGTCGTCCTCGATCACCGTGTCGTCGAGCGCGCCGCGGTCGATCGTGGTATTGGCGCCGATCTCGACGTCGGCGCCGATCACGACGCGGCCGAGCTGGGGAATCTTGAGCCACCGCCCGCCTTCCTCCGCCATGCCGAAGCCGTCCGCGCCGATCACCGCGCCGCTCTGGATGATCGTCCGCGGGCCGATGACGCAGTGATCGTAGATCGTCACGTTGGGATGCAGCAGCACGTCGTCGCCGACGAATGACGCCACGCCCGATCACGCAGCCGGCGCCGATGTCCGCGCGCTCGCCGACGACCGCGCCGGAACCGATGACCGCATGCGGGCCGACGGCGGCGCTGGCCGCCACGCGCGCGTCCGCGGCGATCGACGCGGAGGGGTGCGCACCCGGCCGGGCGACGGCCCGCGGGTGCAGCAGCGCGGCGACCTTCGCGTAAGTCGCGTAGGGGTTGTCGTGGGTGAGCTTGGGCAGCGCCGTCTCGCCCGCCATTTCCGGCGCGACAATCACCGCCGCGGCGCGCGTGGTCGCGAGCTGGCCGCGATAACTGGGATTCGTCAGAAAGGCGATCGCCCCGGGGCCTGCGGAATCGAGCGGAGCCACATGCGTGACGGTGACCGTGCCGTCCCCGTCGAGCACCGCGCCGGTGAGGCGCGCAAGCTCGGAAAGCGTGTGCTCGATCGCGGCTGCGGCGGGGGAGGACGTGGCCATCGCGCGGACGGCGGCGAGATGTGGAGGCGCTCCTACTTGTCCGCGAGCGCCTTGATCACCTTGTCGGTGATGTCGATGCGCTGGCTCGCATACACCACGGGATCCTGCAGGATCAGGTCGAACTTCTCGGCCTCGGCCATCTGCTGGATGACCTTGTTGGCGCGCTCCTGCACGCTGGCGAGCTCTTCGTTGCGGCGCAGGTTCAGGTCCTCGCGGAACTCGCGCTGCCCGCGCTGGAGATCGCGCGTCAGGTTGGCGAGGTCGCGCTCCTTGTTGCGGCGGTCGGCCTCCGACATCGTCGCGCTGTCCTTCTCGAGCGCCGTCTGAAGATCGCGCACCTGCTTCGTCAGCTTCTGGATTTCGGCGTCGCGGTTCGCGAATTCCTTCTCCAGCTTCTGTTGCGCGCGCTTGGCGGGTGCCGCCTCGCGGAACAGCCGCTCGGTATTGACGAACCCGACCTTGTATTCGGCGGCGTGCGCGATCCCTGCACCCAGCGTCAACACGGCAAGTGCGGCGATGGCGACGCGCGAAAGGTGGCGCATGCTGCGGTTCACGGGGTTCTCCTGCTGCGTTGGGTGGCCGGTCGCGAGCCTAGAATACGGACCCGACCTGGAACTGGAAATGCTGGATCTTGTCCAGCGGCTTGTTGTTGAGGGGCCAGCCGTAGCTGAACTTGAGCGGGCCGATCGGCGAATTCCACGCGAGGCCGGCGCCGACCGAATAGCGAAAGCTCTGGTAGCCCGGCTCGAGGTTGTTGGACAGCGTGCTGTTGGCGAGCGGGATGCCGGAGATCTGCGCCGATGTCGTAGAAAATGCTCGCCCGCACCGATTTGTCCCCTTTGAGAATCGGATAGAACAGCTCGGCGTTGCCGACGATCTTCTGCTTGCCGCCGGTCGCATTGCCGTAGATGTCCTTCGGGCCGATCGATGCGGTCTGGTACCCGCGCACCGATCCGACGCCGCCCGCGTAGAACGCCTTGAAGAACGGCAGCGGCTTGCCGGAATAACCGTCGGCGTATCCGAGATCGGCGCGGAGCATCAGCACAAAGTCCGACAGGTAAGGCAGCGGCGTGAACCACTGCTGCAGGTAGTTCGCCTTGTAATAGGGAACGTCGCCGAACGGGAGCCCCACCTCGACGCCGAAGCTCTGCAGACGGCCACGGGTAGGATAAATGATGTCGTCGCGGGTGTCACGGGACCAGCCGCCGGTCACGATGTAGCTGTCGAAGGGCGACCCGACGTCGTACACGAACAGGCAGTACGCCGGCGGGGCGAGACCCAGGATCGGATCACAGTACCCGACGGGGAATTCGATGCTGGTGCGCTCCGCCCGGAAGCCGACGGCGATGCGTGTCGGTCTCCGTGATCGGGATGCCGAAGCCGATCGCGGCGCCGAACGGTCGACGACGTGTACGACGTGACGTCGAGCGATGCGGTGTCGATGTTCCGCTGGTAGATCTCGATCGTGCGCGAGATGCCGTCCACCGTCCAGTACGGGTCGGTGTAGGCCATCGAGATGGTCCGGTTCACCTTGCTCGTGTTGATCGAGAGGTTGAGCGCGTTGCCGCTGCCGAAGATGTTCTGCTGCGATATCGACGCGTTCAGCACGACCCCGTCCGCGCTGGAATAGCCGACGCCGGCGAGCAGCTGGCCGGTCGATTTTTCGGTGACCGTCACCTCGACGTCGGCTTCGTCGGGGGTGCCCTGGACCGGCGGCGTCTCGATGTTGACGTCCTCGAAGTAGCCAAGACGCCGGATGCGAACCTTCGACCGCTCGATGCGCGTGCCGTCGTACCACGCCGCCTCGAGCTGGCGCATCTCCCGCCGGATCACCTCGTCGCGGGTCTTGACGTTGCCGCTGATGTTGATCCTGCGCACGTACACGCGGCGGCCGGAGTCGATGTAGAACGTGAACGACGCCTGGTGCTTTTCCCGGTCGACCTCGGGCACCGCGTTGACGTTGGCGAACGCGAAGCCGTCGCCGCCGAGGCGGTCGCTCATGTCCTTGGTCGACGCCTGCAGCCGCTCGCGCGAATAGACGTCGCCGGGCCGGAGCTGGACCAGCGCGCGGAGCTCGGCCTCGGGGACCATCATCTCGCCCGCCAGCCGCACGTCGGAGACGGTGTACCGCTCGCCTTCCGACACGTTGACGGTGATGTAGATGTCCTCCTTGTCCGGCGTGATCGACACCTGCGTCGACTCGACGTTGAACTCGAGGTAGCCCTGGTTCTGGTAGAAGCTGCGGATCGACTCGAGATCGGCCTGCAGCTTCTGCTTCGAGTACTGGTCGTTCTTCGTGTACCACGTGGTCCAGCCGGGTGTGGTGAGCGTCATCTTGTCCGAGCAGCTCGCGCTCGGTGAACGCCTTGTTGCCGACGATGTTGATGCGCGCGATCTTCGCCGCATCGCCTTCCACGATCGTGAAATTGACCGCGACGCGGTTGCGCTCCTGCGGCGTGACCGTGGTGGTGACTTGCGCCGCGTACCGCCCGCGCGTGATGTACTGGCGCTTCATTTCCTGCTCGGCGCGGTCGAGCGCGGAGCGGTCGAAGATGCGCGCTTCGGCGATGCCGATGTCCTTGAGCGCCTTCTTCAGCGTATCGGTGTCGAATTCCTTGTTGCCGGTGATGTCGATGCGGCTGATCGTCGGGCGCTCCTGCACCGACACGATCAGCACGCCGTCCTGCACTTCGAGCCGGACATCGCGGAAGAAGCCCGTGGCATAGAGCGCCTTGACCGCCTCGGCCGCCTTTTCGTCGGTGATCCGCTCGCCGACCTTGATCGGCAGATAGCTGAAGACGGTCCCCGCTTCGGTTCTCTGCACGCCTTCGACACGAATGTCGCGCACGACGAACGGCTCGAACGCGCGCGCCGCCGGAACGGCGCCAGCAGCGCGAACACCGCAATGGCGAGAATCGCCAGCGGCTGCCGCTCGGCGCGCGACGGCGCGGGCAACGCTTCGGGCCGCCGGGGGCATGGCACGCCGACGGTGTTCAGAACAGACGGGAGAGGTCATTGAAAAGCGCCAGCGCCATCATTACCGCGAGCACGGCCATGCCGATTCGCTGGCCGATCTCGAAGGCGCGGTCGGAAACGGGACTGCCTTTGATGAGTTCCGCGAAATAATACAGCAAATGCCCCCCATCCAACAGCGGAATCGGCAGCAGGTTGAGCACGCCGAGACTGATGCTGATGAGAGCGAGATAGCCGACGAACACGAGCAGGCCCGCTTGCGCCGACTGCCCCGCGTAATCGGCGAGCGTGATCGGGCCGCTCAGGTTCTTGAGCGATGCGTCGCCGGTGGCGATGCGCCCGAGCATCTTGAGCGTGAACACCGACAGCTCGTAGGTCTTGCGCGCGCCTTCGGCCAGCGCCTCGACGGGACCATAGCGCACGGTGATTCCCAGGCGCTCCGCGGCGGCGGGATCGATCTTGAGACGCAGTCCCGCGAGGCCCACTCTTCGCCCCGCCTGCTCGCTCGCTTCCGGTGTCAATGCGACGTCGCGTTCCACGCCGTCACGCGCGATCCGGAACGTTACCGGCACGCCGGGCTTGGCATTGGTGCGTGCGGCGACGTCGGCCGGCGAGCGCACCGCCTCCCCGTCGATCGCGACGATGTGATCGCCGGCCTTGAGCCCGGCGCGGTCCGCCGGCTTGCCGGCGATGACCTCGTCGATGAGCGGCGGGCCGAAATCGGCGGCGAGGCCGAGCACGGGCATGAAATTGCCTTCCCAGTCGGCCATCGCGAGCGGTGCGAGCGAGAGGACGCGCGCGGCGGGTTCGTCGTTGTCCCGTTCGGCCGCGCGCAGAATACCGAGCACCGCCTCGCGTTGGCCCGACGACTTGAGCAGCCGCCAGCGCAGATCCTGCCAACTCCTCACCGGCACACCGTCGACCGCGACCACCAGATCGCCGGCGCGGATCCCGGCGGCGGCGGCGGGCGTATCGGGGCGCGGCTCGGCCAGCAGCGCGCGCTGCCCGGGCACGCCCGCGACGAACGTGCCCGCGAACAGCAGCACCGCGAGCAGCAGATTGGCGATCGGTCCCGCGGCGACGATCGCGATGCGCTTGCCCACGCTTTGCCGATTGAACGCACGCGCGACATCGGCGGGCGCGACGTCGCCTTCACGCTCGTCGGCCATCTTGACGTAGCCGCCGAGCGGCACCGCCGAGAGCGCCCACTCGGTGCGATCGGGCCCGTAGCGGCGCGACCACACGATGCGGCCGAAGCCCACCGAAAAGCGCAGCACCTTGACGCCGCACCGGCGCGCGACCCAGTAGTGGCCGAGCTCGTGGATCACCACGAGCACGGAGAGCACGACCAGGAAGGCGAGAAGTTTTTGCAGGATGTCCATCAGGCGGCGAAGATGCGGTCGGATTCGTCAGCGGCAGCGGCGGGAAGCTTCAACCACGCGCGGGCGAACGCGCGCGCCTCGCCGTCGGCCGCGAGAGCGTCGACCAGCGCGCCCACCGGGCGCACCGCGACGCGGGCGAGCGTTTCCGCGCACGCGGCGGCGATGTCGGTATAGCGGATCGCGCCGGCGAGGAACGCGGCGACCGCGATCTCGTTGGCGGCGTTGAGCGCCGCCGGCGCCGTGCCGGCGGCATCGAGCGCGTCGTATGCGAGCGTAAGGCACGGAAAGCGCGCAAAGTCCGGCGCTTCGAACGACAGCGCGCCAAGCCGCGGCAAGTCGAGCAGGCCGACGCCCGCATCGATGCGGTCGGGATAGGCGAGCGCCTGGGCGATCGGCGTGCGCATGTCGGGGTGGCCGAGCTGTGCCAGCACCGACCCGTCGACGTACTCGACCAGCGAATGCACGACGCTCTGCGGATGGATGACCACTTCGATCTGCTCGCGCGACGCCCCGAACAACCAGTGTGCCTCGATCACTTCGAGTCCCTTGTTCATCATCGTGGCCGAATCCACCGAGATCTTGCGACCCATGCTCCAGTTCGGATGGGCACAGGCTTCGTCCGGCGTGACGTCGGCAAGTTCCGCGACCGGCCGCTCGCGAAAGGGGCCACCGGAGCCGGTCAACAGGATGCGGCGCACGCCGACCGCGGCCGGCGCGCGCGCATAGTCGCGCGGCAGGCACTGAAAGATCGCGTTGTGCTCGCTGTCGATCGACAGCAGCGTCGCGCCGCCGGCGCGCACTGCGTCCATGAAGACCGCGCCGCCGATGACCAGTGCTTCCTTGTTCGCGAGCAGGATCCGCTTGCCGGCGCGCGCCGCGGCGAGCGTGGGTTCGAGCCCCGCCGCCCCGACGATCGCCGCCAGCACGGTGTCGGCTTCGGCCAGCACGGCCACGGCGTTGAGGCCGCCCATGCCGGCAACCACGCGGGTCGGCAGCCCGTCGGCTTTGATCTCGCGTTCGAGCGCCTGCGCCGCGTCGTGGTCGAGCAATGCGGCGACTTGCGGTCGAAAGCGACGGCAGAGCTCCGCGAGCTTCTGCCATTGCCGATGCCCGGCAAGGCCGGCAACCACGAAGCGATCCGGATGCCGCGCCACGACGTCCAGCGCCGAATCGCCGATCGAGCCGGTCGCGCCAAGGATCGCCAGCCGGCGCACGGTCGTCATCGCAGGAGCGCGAGCGCGGCGATCGCCCCGACCGGCAATGCGGCCAGCAGCGCATCGATGCGATCGAGGACCCCGCCATGACCGGGCAGCAGCGAGCCGCTGTCCTTGACCCCGGCGTGGCGCTTTAGCAGCGACTCGAACAAGTCCCCGACCACGGAGAGCGCGGCCAGCACGAGCGCGAGCACCAGCCAGGCGCCGACCGCGAGCGCGGAAACTTCGCCGGCGTAGCCCGCCCGCCGCGCGAAGGGTACGAGCGCCGCCGCATAAGCCGCCACGGCGACGAGTGCGCCATAGACGCCTTCCCACGTCTTGCCGGGGCTGATCGACGGCGCGAGCTTGTGCCGGCCGAAGGCCCGCCCGGTGAAATAAGCGGCGATGTCGGCGACCCAGACGATCGCCATCGCCGCCAGCGCAAGCCACGGCGAGCGCGCCTGCAGCTCGACGACGGCAACCCATGCCGCGATCAGCACCAGCCAGCCCACGATCGCGACCAGCAGCGGCGAGCGCGGTTTCCACTGGCCGCGCAGCCAAGCCGGCGCCACGAAGATCCAGAAGAGGGTCGCCGGGCCGCAGACGGCGAGCACGACGCCGTCCGGCCAGCCACCGGCAAAACCCGCCAACGGCGAGAACAGGAGGTTGACCCCGATCAGCAACGCGCCCGCGACGAACAGGAACCATGCCGGCTTGCCGTACCCGGCGAGACTCGCCCACTCGGCGGCCGCAACGACGATGCCGATCAGTGCGACCGCACCCCATCCCCATGGCGGCAGGAGAAAGAGCGCCGCCAGCACGCCCGCGACCAGCACCAGCGCGGTCAGGATCCGGGTGGCGAGCATCAGCGACCCGTCGCCGGATGGCTCATTGGACTACCTTCGTGCTGCGCACCCCGGCATTCGCCCTTGGGGCGGCCCGGCGGGCCGGGGAGCTCACGCTCGTACCGCCTGCACCTGCTCGCTGGTCCGGCCGAAGCGCCGTTCGCGTTCGCAGTACCACGCGATCGCGACGTCGAAGGCCGCCGGATCGAAGTCCGGCCAGAGCAGGTCGGTGAAATAGAGCTCGGTGTAGGCGAGCTGCCACAGCAGGAAGTTCGAAATCCGCCGCTCGCCGCCGGTGCGAACGAAGAGGTCGGGCTCCGGTGCGAAGGCCATCGCGAGGAACGGCTCGATCGCTTCGGGACGCAATCCGGCCTCGTCGTGGAGGGCCTCCGGATTGAGCGCGAAATAGCGGCGCGCCGCCTGGGCGATGTCCCAGCGGCCGCCGTAATTCGCGGCGATCGCCAGCGTGAGCCGCGTATTGGCCGCGGTCTGCATCTCGCCGGCGGCGATGAGCTCGCGGATCCGCGGATCGAAGCGCGACGTGTCGCCGATCACGCGAAAGCGGATGCCGTTCTCGTGCAGCTTCGTGACTTCCTGCTCCAGCGCGCGCAGGAACAGGTCCATCAGGATCGACACCTCGTCGGCGGGCCGGCGCCAGTTCTCGCTCGAAAACGCGAACAGCGTCAGGAACTCGACGCCGCGCTCGAGGCACGCGCGCACGACGCCGCGGACCGCCTCGACCCCCTTGCGATGGCCGGCGACGCGCGGGAGCAGCCGCCGCTTCGCCCAGCGGCCGTTGCCGTCCATGATGATCGCGACGTGCCGCGGGACGGACCGCGTCTCGGGGATGTCGCGCGTTGAACTCTTGAACAAGGCGCGTGCCGCGCGTAAGGGCGAAAGGGACGGCGATGCCGAAACGGGAGGAGGTCCTCTAGCCGCGCCGGCGCTAGATCGCCATCAGGTCGGTTTCCTTCGTCGCCAGGATCCTGTCGATCTCGACGATGAAGCGGTCGGTGAGCTTCTGGACGTCGTCCTGCGCGCGACGCTCGTCGTCTTCGGCCACCGCGTGCTCCTTCAGCAGCTTCTTCAGGTGCTCGTTGGCATCGCGGCGGATGTTGCGCACGGCGATGCGCGCATTTTCCGCCTCGTGACGGACGACCTTGATGAGCTCGCGCCGCCGTTCCTCGGTGAGCGGCGGCATCGGCACGCGAATGACGTCGCCCGACGTCGCCGGGTTGACGCCAAGGTCGGAATCGCGGATCGCCTTCTCGACCACCGGGATCATTTTCTTCTCCCACGGCTGGACGGTGACCGTGCGGGCGTCGGCGAGCGTGAGGTTCGCGACCTGGCCGAGCGGCATGCGGGTGCCGTAGTAGTCGACATGAATGTGCTCGAGGAGTCCCGTATGCGCCCGCCCCGTGCGCACCTTGCCGAGGTCGGTCTTGAGCGTGTCCACCGACTTGCCCATTTTCTGTTCGGCGGTCTTCTTGATGTCAGCGATCATTGCAGCTCCTTGACTGCGCGCTTGCGTCCAGCGCAAGACGTCGGCTCATCGCGCGCACGCCTCCGGGCCGTGCCGCACGCTCGACCCACCCTAGCAATGCACGATCGTGCCCTCGTCTTCGCCCATAACCACGCGCTTCAACGCGCCGGGGACGAAGATCGAAAACACCTTGAGCAGCATGTTCTGGTCGCGGCAGAGCGCGAGCGCGGTGGCGTCCATCACCTTGAGATTCCGCACGATCGCCTCGTCGAACGTGAGCTCGCGGTAGCGTTGCGCGGCAGGATCCTTGTTCGGGTCGGCGGTGTAGACGCCGTCGACCTTGGTCGCCTTCAGCACGATGTCGACGCCCATTTCCCGGCCGCGCAACGCGGCCGCGGTATCGGTGGTGAAGAACGGGTTGCCGGTCCCGGCCGCGAAGATCACGACCTTCTTTTCCTCGAGATGACGGAGCGCGCGGCCGCGGATGTACGGCTCCGCGACCTGGTCGATGCGCAGCGCCGACTGCACCCGCGATTCGACCCCGGCGCGGCGCAGCGCGTCCTGCAGCGCGAGCGCGTTCATGAGCGTCGCCAGCATCCCCATGTAGTCGGCCGTGGCGCGGTCCATGCCCGCCGCCCCGGGCGCCACGCCGCGAAAGATGTTGCCCCCGCCGATGACCACGGCGACTTCCACGCCCAGGTGCACGACCTCGCCGATTTCGGCGACGATCCGGTCGATCACCTGGCGGTTGATCCCGTAAGCGTCCGCGCCCATCAGCGCTTCGCCGGACAGCTTGAGGAGAATGCGCCGGTAAGCGGGAGCCGGCGCCGGCGCGTGCTCGGTTACCGCCGCCGTGTGCGCCGTGGCGGCGGCAACGACGCGCGGTGCGGCTGCAGTCGACGAGTTCATGGTCTTGCGCCTCCGGGATCGGGTGAGGTGCAGGCAGGAAGCGCTTACGCCTTGGCCATCGCCGCCACCTCGGCCGCGAAATCTTCCTTCTTCTTTTCGATGCCTTCGCCGACGACATAGAGCTCGAAGCTCTTCACCGCGGCGCCATGCGCCTTCAAGTGCTTCTCGACGGTGTCGTCGGGATTCTTGACGAACGGCTGCCCGAGCAGCGTCACCTCCGCCAGGAACTTGTTGATGCGTCCTTCGACCATCTTGGCGGCGATCTCGGCGGACTTGCCGCTGTCGGCGGCCTGCGCCGTATAGATCGCGCGCTCGCGCTCGATCAGGTCCGCCGGCACCTCGGCGCGCGTCACGCACACCGGACGCACCGCGCCCGGCGCCGCGGACGCCGCGATGTGCATCGCGACGTCTTTCGCCGTCTGCTCGTCGCCACCCTCGATTTCCACGGTGACGCCGATGCGGCCGCCGCCGTGCAGGTACTGGACGAGCCTCGCCGCTGTGGTGAAACGCCTGAATCGGCGGATCGACAGGTTCTCGCCGATCTTTTGCACCAGCGCCTGCCGGACGCTCTCGACCGTCCCGCCATTGTGCGGCAAGGCGGAGAGCGCGGCCACGTCCGCCGGGTTCTGTTCCGCGACGATCCGGGCGAGCGACTTGGCGAAGGTGATGAAGTCCTCGTTGCGCGAAACAAAATCGGTTTCGCAGTTGACTTCGACCATCGCCGCCGTCTTGCCGTCGGCGGCGAGATACGCCCCGACGATGCCTTCGGCCGTCACGCGGCCGGCGGCCTTCGACGCCTTGGCGCCGCTCCGGATTCGCAGCAGTTCCTCGGCTTTCGCGAGGTCACCAGCCGCCTCGGCCAGCACCTTCTTGCATTCCATCATGCCCAGCCCCGTGCGCTGGCGCAGTTCCATCACCATGCTTGCGGAAATGTCCGCCATCTCGAGCTCCGTATCGCGTAACAGTTAGGATCGGCCGGGCAGCGATGCCGGCCTGGTTGCGACCACCGCCGCACGCCCCGCGGCACCCGCGCGCTTGCCGCCGCGACCTCTATCGTCGTCGCGGCGCCGGCAAGGGCAGGGAACCGGCGGCGCCACGCGTCAGGCGCCGGTCTCGTCCGAGGAGACTTCGACGAATTCGTCCCCGGCCTGCACGATCTCCTGGATCACCTGGCTTCTGCCTTCGAGGATCGCGTCGGCGGCACCGCGGGCGTAGAGCCGGATGGCCCGGCTCGAATCGTCGTTGCCCGGGATCACGTGCGCGATGCCGATCGGCGAATGGTTGGTGTCGACCACGGCGACGATCGGGATGCCGAGCTTGGTCGCCTCGGTGATCGCGATCTTGTGGTAACCGACGTCGATGACGAACAGCGCGTCGGGCACGCCGTTCATGTCCTTGATTCCGCCGAGGCTCTTCGACAGCTTTTCCAGCTCGCGCTGCAGCGTCAGCGCCTCGCGCTTGTTCATCTTCTCGAAGGTGCCGTCGTCGCGCATCGCCTCGAGATCCTTCAGCCGCTTGACCGAGCCCTTGACCGTCTTGAAATTGGTCAGCATGCCGCCGAGCCAGCGGGCATCGACGTAGGGCATGCTGCAGCGCCGCGCTTCCTCGGCGACGATCTCGCGCGCCTGCCGCTTGGTGCCGACGAACAGGATCGTGCCCTTGTTCGAGGCCAGCTGGCGGATGTATTTCATCGCCTCCTGGTACAGCTCCATCGTCTTTTCGAGGTTGACGATGTGGATCTTGTTGCGCTGCCCGAAGATGTAATCCGCCATCTTCGGGTTCCAGTAGCGGGTCTGGTGGCCGAAGTGGACCCCGGCTTCGAGCATTTGACGCATAGTTACCGACATGGTGAAACTCCAATCAGGGTTGAACCACGACCCGCATGTAGGCTCAAAGCGCACGGTGTTCGCGCCGGATCGTCGATCCGGGGCACAGCCGGCCGCCCTGGGCACCCTGAGGTGCGCGGGTCTGCGAATTGCCCGACCGCCATCGCGGCGCCGGACTTGCGACAGGCAGGCGCTGCGATGCGAATCGAGCTAACATTAAATTTTAGCACTTTTCACCCCCGGGCGGGCGGTGCAGAGGCTGCCGCGGGGTCGGGGTCCGTCCCCCGCGCCGACCGAAGAGCGCCGTTGCGCCTTGCCCCCCAAACTTTTCCGTCCATCCCATGCCCTCCCCCAGCCACGATCCCGCCCTTCTTGCCGCCCGCGACAGCGCCGTCGTCTGCGACCTTTCCCCTCTTGCCGTGCTCGCGGTGACCGGACTCGACGCGGGCACGTTCCTGCAGGGCCAGGTCTCGAGCGACGTCGGCGGTCTCGCCTTCGAGGCCTGCCAGTACACCAGCTACAATTCCCCGAGCGGCCGGATGCTCGCCAACTTCGTGCTCTGGCGCGCGGGGACGGGCCCGGCCGACGGCTTCCGCGCACTTCTCGCCGAGGACATCGCGCCGGCCGTGAAAAAGCGCCTGGCGACGTTCGTGCTGCGCTCGAAGGTGTCGTTGTCGGATCTCTCGCCGGGGTTCGCGCGGTTCGGTGTCGGTGGCCCCGCCGCCGCCTTGGTCATTCGCGCCGCGTTCGGCGAGGCGCCACCGGTCTTCGGCGTCGTCCGCCGTGACGAAACGGACATCCTCGGCCTGCCGGGTCCGCGGTTCATCGTGGTGACGCCCGCGGCCTTGGCGAGCGACATCTCCGCGGCCCTCGCGCCGCATGCGCGCGCGGGCGGATTCGACGCGTGGCAGTGGCTGACGATTCGCGCCGGCGTGCCGGTGATCACGGCGCCCGTGCAGGACCGCTTCGTCCCGCAGGCCGCGAATTGGGACGTATTGGGCGGCGTCAACTTCCAGAAGGGCTGCTACACCGGCCAGGAGATCGTCGCGCGGACCCAATATCTTGGCCGCCTCAAAGAGCGGCTGTTCGCGTTTCACGCGCCGTCGATGACCGTCGTCCCCGGCGAGCGCCTGTGGAGTGCCGCCTTCGACGACCAGCCTTGCGGCACCGTCATCAATGCGGCCCCGGCGCCGGACGGCGGCTGCGACCTCCTCGCCGTGCTGCAGCTCGCGGCCGCCGCGAGCGGCGACGTCCACCTCGGTGCCCAGGAGGGTCCGGCGCTGGTCCCGCTGGCGCTCCCGTATCCGGTACCTGAACCCGCGGGGCGCGACCCTCGCCGGCCGGCGGAAAGCTGATGCCAGCCCGCGCGAGCCGCTGCCGTCTCGTGCCGCGGGCACGCGGCTAGCGCCACGCGCGGCCGACGGAACGCACGATGTGCCTCGCGGTCGTTGCGCTCGGCGTCCACCCGCGCTACGCCGTCGTGATCGCCGCCAATCGCGACGAATTCCACGCCCGGCCCGCGGCGACGGCGCAATGGTGGGACGAAGGCTGGCTCGGCGGGCGCGATCTCGCAGGCGGCGGCACATGGCTTGGCGTGACGCGCGCCGGCCGGTGGGCGCTGCTGACCAATGTCCGCGATCCCGCCGGCTTCGACCCGCGCGCGCCGTCGCGCGGCGCACTCGTGACGCGCGCCTTGGCCGAGCCGGGGGCGACAGCGGCAGTCGTCGCGACGATCGTCGCCGCAAGCCGGGGACACAATGGCTTCAACCTGGTGGGCGGCGATGCGGCCGATGCGCACTGGGGATCGAATCGCGGCGACGGCGTGCGCGCGCTCGCCCCCGGGATCCACGGGCTCTCGAACCATCTGCTGGACACGCCCTGGCCCAAGGTCGTGCGTACCAAGGCGGCGGTGGCGGCGTGGTGCGCGAATGCCGGCGGCGAGCGCGACCTCGAGCCGCTGTTCGACATTCTGCGCGACCGGACCGCGGCCGCCGACGTCGATTTGCCGGCAACCGGCTTGCCGCTTTCACGCGAGCGGCTGCTGTCGGCGCCGTTCATCGTCAGTGACGCGTACGGAACGCGTTGCTCGACGCTGCTGACGATCGGCCGCGATGGCACCGCGCGTTTTATCGAGCGCAGCTTCGATCCCGATGGCCGCGCAACGGGCGACGTCGACATCCGCTTCGCCGTCGGCGCGCTGCGTTGAGGCGTTTGGCTACCGCAACACGCGCACCATCGCGCGGTGCGCAATCCCGGCCTCCTCGTATTCGGCACCGCACGGCGCGAAACCGCAACGCGCATAGAACGGCAGCGCGTGCGTCTGCGCGTTGAGCGCCACCTGCCGATGGCCGACTTCGCTCGCCAGCGAGACGAGTGCCTCGAGGAGCACGGTGCCGACACCCTGGCCGCGCCAGGCGGGAAGCACCGCCATCCGGCCGATGTGACCGTCAGGCAGCAGCCGGCCGCAGCCGATCGCATGGCCGTCCGCGTCCTCGGCCAGCGCGTGGCGGCAGGCCGCGTCGAGGCCGTCCCATTCGAGGCTCTCGGGAACGTGCTGCTCCACCACGAACACCTGATGCCGGAGCGCGCGCAGCGCCGCCTCGTCACCGGGCCAATCGGCGATGCGCACGGCGAAGCGGCGGTGGGCGACCCGGCGTGGCGCTGTCCGTCAGCGCGATCTCGCCGATGCCGGCGCGGACCGCCAGCGCACAGCGCCCGCCGACCGGAAGCGTCAGCTTGTCGCGACAATGCCCGAAGGGAAGACCGGTGACGATCGGGGTGGCGCAGTGCGCGCGCACGTGGGCGAGCATCGCCGCGAAATCATAGCCGTTGTCATTGGGGGTGGGATCAAAGCCGTTGAACGTGCCCAGCACGACCGCGCGCTGCCGCTCGAGAATCCCGGCGAAGCGCAGCTGGTGGAGCATTCGCTCGACGCGGTACGGGTGCTCGCCGATGTCCTCGAGGAAAAGGATGCCGCCATCGACGCGCGGCAGATGCGGCGTGCCCACGAGGTGGGCGACGAGCGCCAGATTGCCGCCCCATAGCGTTCCCTCGCACGCGAGGTCCGGGCCTTCGAGCGCGCAGGCGAAGGTGTCGCGGCCGGCATCGAGCAACCGCCAGCAGTGGTCGAGCGTGAACGCGGACGGCGTCGCGGCACCGAAATCGTAGGCGGCCATCGGACCGGCGTAGGTGACGAGCCCGGCGTGCGCGAGCGCCGCGAGCTGGAACCCGGTGAAGTCGCTGTGCCCCATCCAGCGCGTACCCGACCGCGCGATCGCCGCGTAATCGAGGCGGTCGAGGAGCCGCGACCAGCCATACCCGCCGCGGACCGCGATCGCGAGCTCGACGTCGGGGTCCTCCGCCATGCGCATCACCGCCGCCAGCCGTTCGTCGTCGGTGGCCGCGAAACGCTGCCACCGCGTGCCGCAGGTCGGATCGACGGTGACACGGTGTCCGGCCGCCGTGAGCGCCGCGACGGCGCGCTCGACCGCCGCGGGTTCCGTCGCGAATCCCGCCGGTGCGTAGAGTCCGATGCGCCAGCTGCGGCCGGTTGCGGTGTCGGGCATGGTCGTTGGCGGCTAGCGGCGGGCGGCAAAGAAGCCGGAGAGGAGCGCACCGCATTCGTCGCCGCGAACACCGCCGTCGACGCTGGTGTGATGATTGAGGCGCGCGTCGGCGAAGAGATCGACCACCGAGCCGCAGGCGCCGGTCTTGGGATCGCGGGCGCCGAAGACGACCCGGCGCGAGGCGCGCGTGCATGATCGCGCCGGCGCACATCGCGCACGGCTCGACCGTCACATAGAGCTCGCAGCCGGGGAGCCGATAGTTGCCCAGCGCGCGCCCCGCGTCGCGCAGCGCGGCGATCTCGGCATGCGCGGTCGGGTCGCTCGCCTCGATCGGGGCATTGCCACCGCGGCCGATGATCGCGCCGGCGCGAACGACGATCGCGCCGACCGGAACCTCGCCGCGCGCGCCGGCGGCGCGGGCGAGCACCAGCGCTTCGCCCATCCATTCGTCATCGCCCGCGGGAATCGGCGCGCCGGGATCGATGCCCGCCATCACGGCGCCCCCACTGCACGGCGGCTCGAGGGGAATCCGGCGCTCATCGTTGCGCGCCGGACGCGATCACCGCGTCGGCCTCGATTTCGACCAGCATGGCCGGATCGATGAGCCGCGTCACCTCGACCATCGTCGCCGCGGGCCTGATCGCGGCAAACGCTTCGCCGTGGGCGCGGCCGATCGCTTCCCATTGGCCGATGTCGGTGACGTAGATTCGAGTGCGCACGACATCCGCCATCGTCGCGCCGGATTGCCGGAGCGCCGCGGCGATATTGGCGAGCGCCTGTTTCGCCTGGGCGTAGCCATCGCCGAGGCCGACGAGCTTGCCGTCGGGGCCGGTCGCGGTGGTGCCGGCGACGTAGACATGCGCGCCGACGCGGACCGCGCGCGAGTAGCCGACGATCGGCTCCCATGGGGCACCGCTGCTGATGGTCAGGCGCTCGCTCATCGTCGCCATGCTAACGCAATTCGCGGATTCGCTGCCGCGCCGCACTACTCCCACTCGATGGTGGCGGGCGGCTTGCTCGAGATGTCGTACACGACCCGGTTGATGCCGCGCACCTCGTTGATGATCCGGTTCGCGACCTTCGCCAGGATGTCGTGCGGCAGCGGCGCCCAGTGCGCCGTCATGAAATCGGTGGTCTGCACGGCGCGCAGCGCGACCACGTGCTCGTAGGTCCGCCCGTCGCCCATCACGCCGACCGAACGCACCGGCAGGAACACCGCGAACGCCTGCGCGGTGAGGTCGTACCAGCTGCGGCCCTCGGCATCGCGGGCAAGCCGCAGCTCGTCGATGAAAATCGCGTCGGCGCGGCGCAGGAGATCGGCGTGCTCGCGCGTGACCTCGCCCAGGATGCGCACGCCGAGCCCCGGGCCGGGGAACGGATGGCGGAACACCATCTCGCGCGGCAGTCCAAGCGCCAGGCCGAGCTCGCGGACCTCGTCCTTGAAGAGCTCGCGCAACGGCTCGAGGAGCTTCAGGTGCAGCGACTCCGGCAGGCCGCCCACGTTGTGATGCGACTTGATCGTGTGCGCCTTCTTGGTCTTGGCGCCCGCCGATTCGATGACGTCGGGGTAGATCGTTCCCTGCGCCAGCCACCGCGCGTGCGCCTTGTCGTCGCGGAGCTTGACCGCCTCGCGCTGGAAGACGTCGACGAACAGCTTGCCGATGATGCGGCGCTTTTGCTCCGGATCGGTGACGCCGGCGAGCGCCGCCAGAAGCTCGGCGCTGGCGTCGACGTGGACCACGCGCACGCCGAGGTTGCGCGTGAAGGTGTCCAGCACCTGCTCCGCCTCGTTCAGGCGCATCAGGCCGTGATCGACGAACACGCAGGTGAGCTGATCACCGATCGCCTTGTGGATCAGCGCCGCGGCGACCGAGGAATCGACGCCGCCCGAGAGTCCGAGGATCACCTGCTCGGTGCCGACCTGCGCGCGGATCGACGCGACCGCCTCGGCGGCGTAGTCGGCCATGTTCCAGTCCTCGCCGCAGCCGCAGATGTCGTGCGCGAAACGCGCGAGGATGGCGGCGCCCTGGCGGGTATGGGTGACCTCCGGGTGGAACTGCACCGCGTAGAAGCGCCGCGCTTCGTCGGCCATCGCGGCGATGGGCGTCGCCTCGTTGCTGCCGATCACGCTGAATCCCGGCGGCATCGCCGTGACCTTGTCGCCGTGGCTCATCCAGACATCGAGGAGGCCATGGCCGTCGGCGTTGGTGCGATCCGCGATACCGCGCAACAACGCGGAATGTCCGCGCGCGCGGACCTGGGCGTAGCCGAACTCGCGGACCTTGCCCTCCTCGACCATGCCGCCCAGCTGCGCGGCCATCGTCTGCATGCCGTAACAGATGCCGAGCACCGGCACGCCCTGCGTCCACACGGCGGCCGGCGCACGCGGCGTGTCGCCTTCGGTGACGCTGTTCGGGCCGCCCGAGAGCACGATGCCCTTCGGCGCGAACCCGCGGATGAACGCATCGTCGACGTCGTGCGGATGAATCTCGCAGTACACGTGCGTTTCGCGCAGCCGGCGCGCGATCAGCTGCGTGTACTGCGCGCCGAAGTCGAGAATCAGGATCCGGGAATGCGTCAGGGCGGCCATGGCGGCGCGCTCAATCGACGCGATAATTCGGCGCTTCCTTCACGATCTGCACATCGTGCACGTGTGATTCGCGAACGCCGGCCGACGTGATCTCGACGAATTCGCCGCGGGTGCGCAGCTCGTCGATCGTCGGGCAGCCGCAGTAGCCCATCGCCGCGCGCAGCCCGCCCATCAGCTGATGGATCACCGCCGACAGCGCGCCCTTGTACGGGACGCGGCCCTCGATGCCCTCGGGCACCAGCTTTTCCGCGGCGCCCTCGCCTTCGGAATCCTGGAAGTATCGATCCGAGCTTCCCTGCTGCATCGCCCCGAGCGAGCCCATGCCGCGGTAGCTCTTGTACGAGCGGCCCTGGTAGAGCTCGATGTCGCCCGGCGCTTCTTCCGTTCCGGCGAAGAGGCTGCCCAGCATCACGCAGTTGGCGCCCGCGGCGAGCGCCTTGGCGATGTCGCCCGAGTAACGGATGCCGCCGTCGGCGACGGCCGGAATGCCGAGTCCGGCCACACCTTCGAGCGCGTCCTGGATCGCGGAAATCTGCGGCATGCCGACGCCGGCGACAATGCGCGTCGTGCAGATCGAGCCGGGGCCGATGCCGACCTTGACGCCGTCGGCGCCGTGGTCCGCCAGCGCGCGGGCGCCGACCGCCGTGGCGATGTTGCCGCCGACGACCTGCACCTGCGGAAATTTCTTCTTCACCCATTCGACCCGGTCGAGCACACCCTGCGAATGGCCGTGCGACGTGTCGACGACGATGACGTCCACGCCCGCCGCGGCGAGCGCCTCGGCACGCTCCTCGGTATCGCCGCCGGTGCCGATCGCGGCGCCGGCGCGCAGCCGGCCGAAGTCGTCCTTGGAGGCGAGCGGATGCTCGGTCGCCTTGAGGATGTCCTTGACCGTGATGAGGCCGCGCAATTCCATGTCGCCGTTGACCACGAGCACGCGCTCGAGGCGATGGTGATGCATCAGTTGCTTGGCCTGCTCGAGATCGGTGCCCTCCGGAACCGTGACCAGGCGATCGCCCTTGGTCATGATGTTGGCCACCGGCTGGTCGAGGTTCGTCTCGAACCGCGTGTCGCGATTGGTGACGATGCCGACGACGCGCTTGCCGTCGACGACCGGAAGGCCGGAGAACCGGTGCTGCCGCTTGAGCGCCAGCACCTCGCGCACCGACATCGTGGGCGGAATCGTGATCGGATCCTTGACCACGCCGCTCTCGAAACGCTTGACCTTCGCGACTTCGGCCGCCTGCCTCGCCGGCGACATGTTCTTGTGCACGACGCCGAGCCCGCCTTCCTGCGCGATCGCGATCGCGAGCCGGGCATCGGTGACGGTGTCCATCGCCGCCGACAGCAGCGGAATGTTGAGCGTGATGGTCCGGGTGAGGCGGGTTTGCAGACTGACGTCGCGGGGAACGACGAGGGAATGCGCGGGGACGAGCAGGACGTCGTCGAACGTCAGCGCTTTCCGGACGACACGCATAACCATTTCTCCCGCACGCAAAAGTCGATTATACCCGCACCGACCATCGCGACCAATCGCGCACGGCACGGCGCGCGCGCAGGCCCGCCGCAACGCGCGGATCGTGCCGGGCTTTCGCGGTCGCGCCGACCGGCACGCCCGCTCGTTTGACGGGCCGGCGATCTTGGATTACTTTGCATTTGTCATAACTGTGCGGAGGAGCACCCGTGACGCGCTTTCGGACGGACCACACCGCGCCCTGCAATGCCGCTGCCATGCAAGCGCGGCAACACGCGCGTTCGATCGCGCATCCGCGTCGGCATAACCTTGGCGGCGATCGCTGGCGCTCGCGGCGATGGCCGTGCCGGCCGCCGCCGCGATGTACAAATGGGTCGACGCCAATGGCAATGTCGTCTACTCGGACCAGCCGCCGCCCGCGAACGTGAAATCGGAAGTCGTCAAGCCGCCGCCGCCGCCGGCCAATCCCAACGCTGCGCAGGAGCTCGAGGAGAAGGACGTCTCGATCAAGCAGCGGGACAAGAAGCGCGCCGAGGAAACGAAAGCCGCCGACAAGGCGCGGGAGACGTCGCAGAAGCGGCGCGAGGTCTGCGTGCTGGCGCTCGGGCAGATCAAGGCGCTGCAGCAGAAGGACGAAGCGATCTACCGCTTCAACGAAAAGGGCGAGAAGGTCTATTACACCGACGAGATGCGGCGCGAGGAATTCGAGCGCCAGCAGCAGCTCGCGCGCGAGAACTGCCCCGGGTAAGCGGCCGCGCGATCGCGGCGTCAGCGACGGATTACTTCTTGTCGAGATTGGCCTGGTTGATCTTGACGTCGGCCTTCGCCTTCAGCGTCGCGAGATACCCGTTATAGAGCTCGCGACCGATCTGGTCGCCGATCTGCTTGCTCGCGGCCGTGAGCTTGGCGGGATCCGCGGCCGGCGGATCGATCACCTTGCTCACGCGGTAGATCGAGAAGCCGCCGCGCTCGTTCGTCGCCGCTGCGTACTGCGGCACCTTGGCGGGATCGACCTGGAAGATACCCGTGAGAGCACCGGGGGAGAATCCGGGCTGCACCGCGTTCCGCGCGAGGGTCACCGGCGGCGCGAAAGTCACGCCCGCCTCCTTGTCGGTCTTGCCCTGCTCGAGCAGCGCGAGCTTTTCCTTGCCGACCTTCTGCGCCATGTCCATCGCCGCCTTGCGCGTGAGCTGCTTGCGGATCTCCTCCTGGACGTCGGCAAAAGGCCGCACGACCACCGGCTTGTAGTCGACGATCCGGCCCGCCATCAGCGCGTTGGGGCCGACCTCGATGGCTTCGGAATTGCGCCGGCCCTGAATCGACTCCGGTGAAAACAGCGCCTGCACGAACTTCGCGTTGCCCCGCGCCAGCGACTGCGCCTGCGTGCGGGTGATGAACGGCGTGGTCTGGACCGTGAGCCCGAGCCCCTTGGCCGCGCCCTCCAGCGAATCCGCCTGCTCGTAGACGCTGTTCTGGAACTGGTCGGCGGCCGCCGCGAACTTCTGCGCGGCCTTCTGGCGTTTGAGATCGGCCTCGATCTGCCCCTTCACCTCGTCGAACGGCCGCACCTTCGCCGGATTGACCGCGTTGAGCTTGATCACGTGGTAGCCGAAATCGGTCTCCACGGGACCGGTGATGTCACCCACCTTCATCGCGAACACCGCGTCGTCGAACGGCTTCACCATGTTGCCGCGACCGAAGGCGCCGAGATTGCCGCCCTGTGCGGCCGAGCCCGGATCCTGCGAATACTGCTTTGCGAGCTCGCCGAACTTGGCCGGATTGGCCTTCGCCTGCGCGTACACGTCCTCGGCCTTTTTCCGGGCCGCCGCCTTGTCCTCGGGCTTGGCATCGGGCTTGACCGCGATCAGGATGTGCGACGCATCGCGTTCCTCGGCCTTCGTGTACGTCTTCAGGTTGTTGTCGTACTGTGTCTTCACTTCGGCGGGGTCGAGTGCCGACTGGGCGGCGAGCGCATCCTGGGTAAGCACCAGGTACTCGATCTTTGCCAGTTCGGGCGTCTGGAACGCCGAGGTATTGGCGTCGTAATAGGTCTTGAGGGCCGCGTCGTCGATCTTCACCGCGTCCATGAACTGCTCGGGATCGATCGCGGCGGCGGCGACTTCGCGCTTTTGCTCGAGGAGACCGAGGTAGCGTTCGCCGCTCGATCGGGCGACGATGTTCCCGACCGCGACCGGCTCGTTCAACGGCGCCAGCAGCAGATCCTGGCGCATCCGCTCCTCGAAGCCCGCGGGCGTCATGTTCTGGGCGGCGAGCAGCTGCCGGTAACGTTCAGGCGAAAACTGCCCGTTCTCCTGGAACGCCGGCACCTTGGCGATGAACTGCTGGAGCTGCCCGTCGGATACGCGGAACGACTCGCGCGCCGCGACCCCCTGCATCAGGCGCCGGTTGATGATCTGCTCCAGCACGGAGAAGCGGACCTCCGGATTGTCGAACATGGTCGGGTCGTAGTTGGGACCGAGCTGTGCCCGCATGCGGTCCTGCTGCTCGACGATCGCGGCGTTGAACTCGGCCTGCGTGATCTTTTCGCCGCCGACCGTGGCCACGTCCGGCGTCGCCCCGCCCTGGCGGAAGTAGTAATCGACGCCGAAAAACGCGAACGGCAACGTGATGAGCGCCAGGATGACCTGGACGATCCGCTTGTGCTTGCCTATGAAATCGAACATGCGCGTGTGCTCGTGAGTCGGCGTCCGGACGCCAATTGGGTCCAACCCGCGGAATCGGAATCCGCGGTCCGGGGCCCGCGGCGGCGGATATCAAAAAGGGCGAACTCGCGTTCGCCCTTCGTTATTGGCGGAGTGGACGGGACTCGAACCCGCGACCCCCGGCGTGACAGGCCGGTATTCTAACCAACTGAACTACCACTCCTCGAAGACCGGTCCGCGCGGCGCGAATGGTGGGTGCTGAGAGGCTCGAACTCCCGACATTCGCCTTGTAAGGGCGACGCTCTACCAACTGAGCTAAGCACCCCCAGCAAAGAACGGTGAGTTCAGGCAGAAAAC
>CAWEOX010000010.1:0-18147 GCA_963810845.1 uncultured beta proteobacterium
CGAGCAGCAAGCCGCCGAGCGCGAGCAACAGGCGTCTACGTTGCGTCATCATGGCGTCAGGCCTTCGCCACCGGAAGCTCGGTCAGCGTGTATTTCGCCGCCGCCGGCTCCGCCTCGACGTCGCGGAACCCGAGCCCGCGGTACGGCTGCGCGGGATCCCACGGCAGCGGAGTGCGCTGCGGCTGCGATCCGGCCACCGGCAGCGGGAACATCAGCGACTTCGCCGCATGGTGCGCGATGTGCCCCGTCATCCGGTGATGCTCCTGGTGGATGTGGCCGTAGAACACGGTGACGTTCGCATACGGCATCAGGACCTCGATCGCCTTCGCGCCATCGCGGGTGGCCCAGTCCCATTGCGGATAGAGGTCGAACAGCGGCCGGTGCGTGAGCACGACGATGCGCGCGTCCTTCGGCCGCTTCGCGAGATCGTCGGCGAGCCACTGGAGCTGATCGGCGCCGAGCTGCGCCCGCGGATCGGAAACGTTGTCGAGCGCGATGAAATGCACGCCCTTGTGGTCGAACGTGTAACGTGTTTCGCCGAAGAACTCCTTGAACGCCGCGCCCTCGTCGAGCGCCGCGTCGTGCTCGCCCGGCATGAAATGGACGTCCTTGACCTTGAGCGCGCTGACGATGTCGCGGAACTGCGCGAGCCGCTCGCGGCGGATCTTCGGATCGTCGGTCGTGTGCGTGAGATCGCCGGTGAACACGATGAAATCGGGCGGCTCGGACAGCCCATTCACCGCGGCCACGGCCTTCTTGAGCGTTCCCTTCGCGTCGGGGTTGGGCGGGCCCTCGAACCCCCAATGCGAGTCCGACAGCTGGACGAAATAGAAGTCGTCGTTGCGCTCGGCGGCCCATGCATACGGACCGGAGAGGCCCGACGCGAACACCGCGCCCCCCAATCCCGCCAACTTGAGAAACTGTCGCCGGTCGATCGAATGCCCCATGCTTGCCTCCTCGCGGATGTGGATGGAAACTGCACACTGCAATACCCGCGCGGCAGCGAGATTATTCCGCCGCACACGACCACGGCACGGCCGGGAATAAAGTGGCGGCGCGGAAGGTAGGAGCGGGACAGGAGGAGTACGCGCTTGGGCGACCGCACGCGCTTCGACGAGCTGGTCCTGCCGCACCTCGACGCCGGCTACAACCTGGCGCGCTGGCTCGCGCGCGACGTCCACGACGCCGAGGATGTGCTGCAGGATGCGTGCGTGCGCGCGCTCAAGTATTCGGGGGGTCTGGTCGGGGCCGACGGGCGGGCGTGGTTTCTGACCGTCGTCCGCCACGCGTTCTACGATTGGTGCGGACGCAATCGCCCGGCCGAGATCGTCGCCGATGACGGCGCGCAGCTCGACGCGGCGGTCGACACCCGCGCGATCGATCCACTGCAGGCCGCGCTCTCCTCCGCCGAGTCGCGGGTGCTGGCCGACGCGGTGGCCGCGCTGCCGCTGCCCTTTCGCGAGGTTCTCGTGCTGCGCGAACTGGAAGAGCTGTCGTACAAGGAAATCGCGCGCGTCACGGGGATACCGATCGGCACCGTGATGTCGCGGCTCGCGCGCGCCCGCGCGCTGCTGCAGCGCTCGCCACTGCTGCGCGCGATCGGCGCGCCCTCGTCCGGAGGCAGGCCATGAAATGCCACGAAGTCGACCGGCTGATCGCCGCGCATGCCGATGGCGAAGCGGATTGGTCGCAAAGCCGGGCGATCGAAAAGCATCTGCGCGGTTGCGCGGACTGCGCGGGGAAAGAGGCGGCCATCCTCGCGCTGCGCGCGCAACTGCGCAAGGAAGTGCCCTACTACGGCGTGCCGCCGGCGCTGCGCGCGCGGCTCGCGGCCGCCGGCGCACAGGCGACGGCGGCGACCGCCACACCACGCCGATCGGATGCGTTGCGTGCGCATTGGCGCTGGCTGACGGGTGGCGCCGTGGCCGGCGGCGCCGTCACCGCGTTGGCATGGGTCGTCGGCACGGCGCTCCTCAACGTCGAGGCCCTCGCCGACTTCGCGCAGGCGGCGGTCGCCTCGCACGTGCAGGCGACGCTCGGCGATCATTTGCTGCAGGTCGCTTCGTCGGACCAGCACACGGTCAAGCCGTGGCTGTCGGCCCGGCTCGACTATTCGCCGCCGGTGCGCGATCTCGCCGCCGCCGGGTTCCCGCTGGCGGGGGCCCGTATCGACAGGCTGGGGCAGCGGCCGATCGCGACGCTCGTGTACCGCCATCGCCTGCACACGATCGACGTCTTCGTCCGACCCGAATCCGCACCTGCCGCGCCCTCGACGATGCAGACGGTGCGCGGCTTCCACGTCGCCCGCGCGATCGGCGCCGGCATGGATTGGACGGCGGTTTCGGATGTCGATGCGGACATCCTCGCGGCGTTCGTCGGGCGACTCGCCCGCGGCGACTGACTGCGGCGCGGCCGGACCCGAAGTCCGGTCGCGCACAAGGTCCGTTCTAACCGTGCCCGCCGGGCTTGCGTCTCGGCGCAATCACCCTTAGAATGCGAATCGTTCTCATTATTATTCATCGGATGCGCCAGCGGCGCCGAAGACCCATGTACATCTGCCTCTGCAATGCCATCACCGACGGCCAGGTCCGCGAGGCCGCCGCGCGCGGCGCGCGCTCGACCGACGACCTCGCGCACGAGCTTGGCGTCGGCCTGGGCTGCGGCCGCTGCGTGGCGTGCGCCAAGGCGTTGCTGTGCGAGACGGCCGGCTGCCTTGCGGGTGCCACGCCCGCCACTTTCCATTCCCAGGGGATCGCGACATGAAGGGCAACGCCAAGATCATCGCCCACCTCAACGCCGTCTTGACCAACGAGCTGACCGCGATCGACCAGTATTTCCTGCACGCGAAGATGTTCGAGCACTGGGGGTTGCGTCGGCTCGCGGCCACCGAGCGCAAGGGATCGATCGACGAGATGAAGCACGCCGACAGCCTGATCGCGCGCATCCTGTTTCTCGAAGGGCTGCCGAACCTGCAGCACCTGCACAAGCTGCTGATCGGCGAGGACGTGAACGAAGCGTTGTCCGGCGATCTCAAGCTCGAGATGGCGGCGCACCCGGTGTTGAAGAAGGCGATCGCGGAATGCGAAGCGCTGGGCGATTTCGCGAGCCGCGAATTGTTCGCCAGCATCCTCGAATCGGAGGAAGAGCACATCGACTGGCTCGAAACGCAACTCGAGCTGATCGAAAAAATCGGCATCGCCAACTACCTGCAATCGCAGATGCACGCTGGCGAATAGGGCGCGGGCGCATCGCGGTCGCGCCGGTGACCGGGGTCACAAGAAAGAAGGTTCATCATCGATCTGCGTGAATTCGTTGGTGGATAATGCCCCGGCGGCGGTGAGGGTCGCGTGCGGCCTTGCACAGTCTTGGCGTGGCGTGAGCCGCCGGCGTGCGGGCGCCTCAGCCGCCGTCGGGCGGCGCGTGCGGCTCGTCGGGCGGTCGTGTGTGGACCACCCGTCGCGGCCGCCACGCGTCCGCCCGACATGCGTGGCGGCACCCGAAGCCCGCGCCCGGCGGCTCACGCCGCGCCGCGCAAACCGCACCTCCCGCAATCGGCGAAGAACAAAAAAAGGGGCCGAACGCGGCCCCTTTCTTTTCGCGCCGGTCGCTAGCGTCGGATCACGACCCCACCTGCTCCCCGATGACGCTCACCGTGATGTTGGCGACGGCGTCGGTATCGAGGGCAACCGTCAGCGGATGATCGCCGACCTGCTTCAGCGGTCCCGACGGCATCCGGATGTCGGCCTTCTCGACCGTGAAGCCCTGGGCCTTCAACGCTTCGACAATGTCGACGTTCGTGACCGAGCCGAACAGGCGCCCGTCCACACCGGCCTTTTGCGTGACCTGGATCGTCAGGCCCTCGAGCCGCGCGACCTGCGCCTGCGCTTCGGCCAGCTTGTCCGCGGCGACTTTTTCGAGCTCCGCACGCCGCGTCTCGATCGCTTTGATGTTCTCGGCGGTGGCGCGCTTCGCCTTGCCTTGCGGGATCAGGTAATTCCGCGCGTAGCCGTGCTTGACCTTGACGACGTCGCCCAGGTTGCCGACGTTGACGATCTTTTCGAGCAGAATGATTTGCATCGTGTTCTCCGCTCAGTGCAGGTCGGTGTAGGGTACGAGCGCCAGGAAGCGCGCGCGCTTGATCGCCGTCGACAACTGGCGCTGGTAGCGCGCCTTCGTGCCGGTGATCCGCGCCGGCATGATCTTGCCGTTTTCCTGGATGAAGTCCTTGAGGACGTCGATGTCCTTGTAGTCGATTTCCTTCACGCCTTCGGCGGTGAAGCGGCAGAACTTCTTGCGCTTGAACAGGTTGTTGCCGCGATCGCGGCGCTTCAGGTCCTTGCCGCCTTTGCCTTTGCCTCTACCCAGTGGACGGGGCATGGTCGTTTCCTTTCAGTCTTGGTTCAGCAGTTCGAATTCGTTCACGTGCAGCGCGACGGTGATGCCGGTGCGATAGCGCCGGGCGAGAAAGCCCTTGCAGCGCAATGCGGTTCCGTTGGCAACCCTGGAGAGCGACTCCGCGGGTACACCGAACGCCACCGCCGCCAGTTCGCATTCGACTTTGCGCTCGCCACCGGCTTCGGGCTGGACCGACGCATGCCGGAGCATGCATTCCAGCGCCGGGAGTCCGGCCGGGGTGTAGCGCAGGTCGCTGCGTTCGGTCAGCGTGGCGTCGAGCACCAGCCGGTTCGCGTCGGGCACGTGGGTTCTTTGGATCGCGCGCGCGTCAGGCCGACGCCGGCTCGGCCGGTGTCTCGGCCGGGCGTTCGCCACGGCCACCGCGTTCGCCACGCTCCGGGCGTTCGCCACGATCGCCACGATCGCCGCGTTCGCCCGCGCTCGCCATCGCGGTCGGCCGACCGCGGCTTCTCTTCGCGCATCATCGGCGACGGCGCCACGACCGCCTCGCGCATCGCGACGATCAGATGGCGCAACACGGCATCGTTGAACTTGAACGCGTGCTCGAGCTCGGCCAGCGTGTCGCGGTCGCATTCGATATTGAGCAGCACGTAATGCGCCTTGTGGACCTTGGCGATCGGATAGGCAAGCTGGCGGCGCCCCCAATCCTCGAGACGATGGATCCGTCCGGACTTGGCGGTGACCATCGTGCGGTACCGCTCGATCATCGCGGGCACCTGCTCGCTTTGATCGGGATGCACGATGAAGACGACTTCATAATGACGCATGCAGAACGCTCCTTATGGTCGGTTGGCAGCCGCGCATTGCGGCAAACGCTGCAATGCGGCCGCGGATGGCCTCCCCGTCTGCGGCGGGTGAGGCAAGGTAACTGGATAGTTTATCGTATTTCGCTTGTTAGAACAAGGGGATGGGCCGCCGCCTCGTCGATGCCGGGGCCATAGGCGGCCAGCACCGTCTCACGCTCGGGCTTCGGCAGCTCGGCCAGTGCCTTCACCCGCGCGTAGAAACGCGGCAGATCGCCTCCTTCGGCGTGGAGCAGCGCGCGAAATTGGGGGACGCGATCCGAATAGAGTCCCACGGCGACGATGCCCGCATTGTTGGTGCCCGCGGCGAACCAGCGATCGAACGCCGGCACGCCCTCCCACCCGGCCTTCAGTGCGTCGTAGTCGACGCGCATCTGCGCGAACGCGGCCGCCTTCCCCGCCCGCTTGTCGGCGTCGGTCGCATTGCTTGCGTACAGCGCCGCCAGGCGCTCGCGTGTGCGCCGCACCAACGTCCGGAATTCCGCGCGCAGCCGGTCGCCGCGTGCGACGTACGCGGCAAAAGGCCCGGCTTCCGGCCGCCCCTGCTGCGCCGCGAGCCACCGTTTCAGGCCCTCTTCCTCGACCGTGACGGCAAACGACTCGTTGAAGGCGGTGTCGTCCTTGACATAGACGACCTGGTGCGCAAGCTCGTGGAAGATGAGGCGGGCGAGATCGGGCTCGCGATAGCCGATGAAGGTGGACAGCACCGGGTCGTCGAAATAGCCGAGCGTCGAGTAGGCCGGTACGCCGCCGAAGTGGACGTCATCGCCGGCTGCCGTGAGGCGCGCGGCTTCGCCCCGCGCGTCGGCCTCGGCGAAGTATCCTCGATAGTTGACGCAGCCGGCGACCGGGAAGCACCACTGCAGCGGTGACAGCGACAGTTCCGGGGCGGCGAACACGTTCCAGACCACGAACGGCCGCCCGAGATCGGCGTAGCGCGTGTAGCTGCCGTTGTCGGGAAGGCCCAGTTCGCGGCTCGCGTAGCGCCGGATCGCCTGCGCGTTCCGCAGCCGATCCTTGAGCTTCGGGTCGGAGGTGGTTTCGGCGACCTCGGCGATGGGCCGCGCGCGCGTGAAGAGATCGAGTTGGCCGGCGAATCCCTGCCAGTAGAACTCGGCCGTCCCGCAGCCTGTCAGTGCCGGCAGGATGAATACCGCGATGAAAAACCGGACTCTCATTCGTCGATCCATGGCAACAGTGGTCATGAAGGCAGCGGACGCCGCCCGCCGAGATACCGGCAGAGCCGCGCCACGCCATCCTCGAGTTTCGCCATGTCGATCGTGTAGGCGAAGCGCACGTGTTCGCTCGCGCGATGCGTCCCGAAATCCACGCCGGGCGTGATCGCGACGTGCGCGCCGGCGAGCACCTCGCGGCAGAAGGCTTCGCTGTCCGGCGAAAAGCGGGAACTGTCCGCGTAGACGAAAAAGCCGCCACCAGGCATGACCGGGATACCGAAGCCGAGTTCCCGCAACGCCGGCACGAGGTAATCGCGGCGCTCGCGAAACGCGCGCCGGCGCTCCTCGAGGATCGCCAGCGTTTCCGGCTCGAAGCAGGCGAGCGCCGCGCGCTGCGAAAGCGTCGGCGGCGAAATGTAGAGGTTTTGCGCGATTTTCTCGAGATCCCGGACATGCCGCTCCGGCGCGACGATCCAGCCCAAGCGCCAGCCCGTCATGTTGAAGTACTTGGAAAAGCTGGACACGACGAACAGGTTGTCCGCCTCCGCGCCGGCGAGCGACAGCACCGACTCCGGCTCGCCGCCGTAGGTGAGGCCGAGATAGATTTCGTCGACGATGAGGCGGCCGGAGAGCCGCGCGACGGTCGCCGCGATGGCCCGGATTTCGTCCGGCGTCACGGTGGTACCGGTGGGGTTCGACGGCGACGCGATCACGACGCCGCGGGTGCGCGGCAGCCAGTGGCGCTCGACCAGCTCCGCCGAGAGCTGGTAATTCGTCGCCGGACCTACCGGCACGCCGACCGGCTCGCCTTCGAACACGCGGACGAAATGCCGGTTGCACGGATACCCGGGATCGGACAGCAGGATACGGTCGTCGCGGTTGACAAGAAGCGCCATTACCAGCAGCAGGGCCGCCGACGAGCCGGCGGTCACGATCACACGCTCGGGCGCGACGACGACGCCGAAGCGCTCGGCGTAATGACGCGCGATCGCCTGGCGCAGCTCGGGGATCCCGAGCGCCGACGTGTAGTAGATCCCGCCGTCGGCCAGCGCGAGTCGCGCCGCGGCGAGCACGGGCGCCGGCGTCGGAAAATCCGGCTCGCCGATCTCCATGTGAACGACGCTGTGGCCGGCCGTTTCGAGCGCGCGCGCGGCCGTTTGCACCTCCATGACATGGAAGGGCGCGATCGCCTTGACGCGGGAGGCGGTGCCGATGGCAAACTCCGTCGAACGGGGTAGACCGGGAAGGCTGGAAAAGCGCTATGGTAATGCCTCCCGTGAAGGCGTGGAGGATGGCGCGCCGTTCCCGGGCCGGTGGCACCGGAAGGAGGTCGTGATGGGCAGGAATGGCAGTCGGGGGGAGCGTCCGCGAAGCCGGGTGTTCGTCGTCGTGTCGGCCGCGGTTGCGGGACTTTCGGCCGCACCCCTCGCCTGCGCGAACGTCTTCAAATGCCAAGGCGATGGCGGCGGCGTCATCTACCAGGAGGAACCCTGCCCCGCGGGGCGCGAACTGCGCAATTTCGACGCGGATCCGCCCGACCTGTCGGTCATCCACGGCGGCGCCGCGCGCGCCACGCCCACCGCGAACAAGCCCGCGGAGACGCGGACGACCGCGGGCGACGCCGGCCGTCGGCAAGGTCGGCAGCGATGCGAAGGAGCGCAAATTCATCCGCGCCGGGATGACCGAGGCCGAGGTCGTGGCCCGGATCGGACGCCCGGACGCCACGGCCGGCGGCGGGAAGAACCGCCAGACCCATTGGTCGTATCTCCCCGCGGCCGGCGACCCCGACACGGTGACCAGCATCCTTTTCGCCGGCGGCGTCGTGAGCGAGGTCACCCGCAAGATCGTCAAGCGATGAGTCCGCACCGATGCGCGCGCTGATCCAGCGGGTGGCCGAGGCCTCGGTGACGGTCGATGCGGCGCGCGTCGCGGCGATCGGTCCGGGACTCCTCGTGCTGGCGGGCGTCGCGGCGGACGACACCGACGACGACCGCGACTGGATCGCGCGCAAGATCGTGGCGCTGCGCATCTTCAATGACGATGCCGGGGTGATGAACCGCTCGGTCGTCGACGCGGGCGGCGCCCTGCTCGCGGTGAGCCAGTTCACGCTGTTCGCGTCGACGCGCAAGGGCAACCGGCCGTCGTGGTCGGGCGCGGCGCCGCCGGACGTCGCGCGGCCGCTGTTCGACGCGTTTGTCGCGGCGCTCGCGCGCGCGTCAGCCGCGCCGGTCGCCTCCGGCGTGTTCGGCGCCGACATGCGGGTCGCGCTGGTCAACGACGGCCCGGTGACCATCTGGCTCGACTCGCGCGCCCGCGAGTGAGCTTGTTACATTCGACTGACAATTCACGGCCGGCGCAACGTCGTCGGGTAGTGCCGCCTTTGTCGCGGATCAAGGGCCCCCTGCCCGGGCCGACGATAATGAGCGTTGGTGACCGGTACCGGCCGCCCGTTCCCGTCACGCGCGACCATCCGACCCATGTCCATTTCGCTTTCCAGGCGCCCGCCAGCGCGCGCGAACGCCACGCCGGGCCCGCGCCGCACCGCCTGGATGAAGCGCGCCGTGTTCGCGCTCGTGGTGCTGGTCGCGGCGGGATTCGTCTTTCGCGATCAGATCTTCGGGCCGGCGGTCGACGCTTTTGAGGTGACGCGCTCCGATCTCGTGCAAACGGTGGTGTCGAGCGGGCGGATCATGACGCCGCAACGGGTCTCCATCGGATCGGTGATCACCGCGGCGGTCGCCCGCATCCCGGTCGACGAAGGCCAGAGCGTACGCCGCGGAGATGTCCTGATCGTGCTGGACGACAAGGACACGCGCGCCGCGCTGGCGCAGGCGCAGGCCGCAATCGCGCAGGCCGAAGCCAGGATCCGGCAATTGCGCGAAGTCGCGCTGCCCGCCGCCGAGCAGGGACTCGTGCAGGCGCAGGCGAATGTCGTCCTCAGCCGTCAGCAATATGCGCGCGCGCAGGACCTCAAGGCAAAGGGATTCGTGGCCCCGTCCGCGCTTGACGACGCGAAGCGCAACCTCGACGTCGCCGAGAGCCAGCTGCGCGCGGCCCGGTTGCAGGTCGAAACGAACGGCCCCTCCGGCAGCGACTACATGGTCGCGCAAAGCGCGCTCCAGCAGGCGCACGCAAATCTCGCCATGGCGCAGGCCCGGCTCGATCAGACCGTCATTCGCGCGCCGGTCGACGGGACGCTGATCGGGCGCAGCGTCGAGCCGGGTAACGTCGCGCAACCCGGGAAGGAATTGATGGCGCTGGCGCCGGCGGGCGAAACGCAGGTGATCGCGGAGATCGACGAGAAGAACCTGTCGCAGTTGAGGCTTGGCCAGAAGGCGATAGGTTCCGCCGATGCCTATCCGAAGGAACGCTTTACGGCCGAAGTCGTCTACATCAATCCCGGCATCGACCCGCTGCGCGGCTCCGTTGAAATCAAGCTTCGGGTCGCGACGCCGCCCGACTACCTGCGCCAGGACATGACGGTCTCGGTCGATATCGAGGTCGCGCGCCGTGCCGGGACGATCGTGGTCCCGTCGGAAACCGTGATCGACGCAGGCGCGAGCCAACCCTGGTTGATGGCCGTCGAAGGCAACCACCTCGTCAGGAAGCCGGTGAAGCTGGGCCTCCGGGGCGAAGGGTACGTCGAAGTGCTGGACGGCGTCGCGCCCGGCGAGGTGGTGGCCTCCACGGCCGGCACGTCGCTCAAGCCTGGCCAGCGCGTGCGCGCGGTGCCGATCGCGAAGTCCGGCACGTGAACCCGCTCGCATCGTTCGAATGGATCGTGGCGTTCCGCTTCATGCGCGAAGGCCTGACCCAGTCGCTCCTCATCATCTTCGGCGTCGCGCTCGGCTGCGGCGTGATCGTCTTCATGTCGGCGCTGCTTGCCGGGCTGCAGGCCAACATCGTGCGGCGGACGCTCAACTACCAGGCGCCGATTCCATCCTGCCGCCCGACCAGGTCGCGCGGCCGCTGCGCGAGAACGAATCCGCCGGCATTGCGGCACAGATCCAGCCGCGCTCGCAGCAATTGCGTTCGGTCGACCAGTGGCAGAAGGTTCGCGCCCAGGTCGCGCAGATCGCGGACGTGACCGGCGTCACGCCGATCGTCGCCGGCCCCGGCTTCGCGGTGCGCGGCGAAGCGACCAAATCGGTGACGATCACGGGAATCGAGACCGACTCGTACTTCGACGTGATCGCGCTGCAGGAAAAGATCGTGGCCGGGCGGCAGAACGTGGGGCCTCTCGACATCATCATCGGCACGGAACTCGCGAAGGACCTGGGGGCCGTCGTCGGCGACAAGCTGCGGCTCACGACAGCGGGGCAGGCCGCGTCGACGTTCAACGTGACCGGCATCTTCGACTTCGGCAACAAAGGCATCAACGCGCGCAACGTGTACGTCGCGCTCCGCTCGGCGCAGAACCTGCTCGACCTCACCGGCGGCGCGTCGAGCCTCGAGGTCAGGGTCCGCGATCCGTTTGCGGCGGAGACCGTCGCCCAGACGATCCGCGCCGGCACCGATCTCAAGGTGGACAGCTGGATCAAGACCAACGCCCAGTTCTTCACCGCGATGGCGGCGCAGATTCTCGCCAACACGCTGATCCGGATCTTCGTCGGGATCACCGTCGCGCTCGGCATCGCGAGCGTGCTCGTGGTGTCGGTGGTGCAGAAGTCCAAGGAAGTCGGCATCCTCCGGGCGATGGGGACCACGCGCGCCCAGATTCTGCGCGTCTTCCTGATCCAGGGCGGCGTGATGGGGCTCGTCGGCTCGCTCACCGGCTCGCTCCTCGCGTGGGCATTCCTGCTGCTTTGGCGCGGCGTCGCGACCAACCCGGACGGGACGCCGCTGTTCATCGTCGTGATCGAGCCGCCGCTGTTCGCGATCGCCTGCGTCACCGCAACGCTGGTCGGCATCCTCGCGGCCGTCGTCCCGGCGCGGCGCGCGGCGCGGCTCGACCCTGTCGTCGCGATCCGTGGCTGAGACACCATCTCCCGCGACGCTGCACCTCGAAGGCGTGCGCAAGTCGTACGGCGTCGGCACGCCGGTCGAGACCGAGGTTCTGCACGGCATCGACTTCGAGCTGCAGCGGGCCGAATTCGCGGCGCTGATCGGGCCCTCGGGATCCGGCAAGACGACGCTGCTCAATCTCATCGGCCTGCTCGACCGGCCCAGTGCCGGGCGCCTGTTCGTCACCGGCTATGAGGCGAGCGCCCTCGCCGAGATGGAGGCAACCCGGCTGCGCGGCCGCGCCATCGGATTCATCTTCCAGTACCACTATCTGCTGCCCGCCTTCACGGCGCTGGAAAACGTGATGATGCCGATGCTCGCCGCCCGCGGACGGGCCGATGCCGGGATGCGCGAGGTCGCCGCCGCGCTCCTCGACAAGGTCGGGCTGACGCCGTGGCGCGATCACAAGGCGAGCGATATCTCCGGCGGGCAGCAGCAGCGGGTGGCGATCGCCCGCGCGCTGGCGATGAATCCGGCGCTCGTGCTCGCCGACGAACCGAGCGGCAATCTCGACACCGAAAATGCGGACGCCGTATTCGATCTGATGCGCGCCGTCAACGAGGCGGACGGAACCACCTTCCTGATCGTCACCCACGATCCGCGCCTCGCCCGGCGCTGCGACCGCATCATCGAGCTCGTGGACGGCCGGATCGTCGCGGATGCGCCCAATTCGAGCGTCGTGCGGCGCGGGTAGCCCGGCGCCGTCAGTCTTTCGTCGAGGGCGGTGGTCCTGCCGGCGTGGCGTACCAGCGCTCCGGCGGCACGACCACGTTCTCTTTGGGCTGCATGACGAAATGCGGCGACATGATCTGCACGCCGGCTTCGTTGAACGCGTCCTGGATGTTCGCATGCAGCGCCGACAGCGTCGCGACGCGGTCGCGCGGGTGGTCGGTGTGGGCGAACAGCTCGTATTCCACGTAGAAATCCCCCAGCGCGCGCTGGTAGACGTACGGCTTCGGCTCGCGGCGCAGGCCCGGCGTGCGTTGCGCGGCCAGCTCGAGCAGCGCGTGGACCTGCCGCCACGGCGCGTCGTAGCCGATCGTCACCTTGGTCGCCACCATCGTCCCCTGCGTCCCGGCGAGCTTCGAGAAATTGCGGATCGGATTGGCGATCAGCACCGAGTTGGGGATCGTGATCTCCTCGTTCCTCATCGTCACGATCTTGGTCGCCAGCGTGCCGACCTCCGAAACCATGCCGTCGATGCCGTTCACCGACACCACGTCGCCCTTGCGCAGCGCGCGCGAATAGATGATGACGAGCCCGCTCATCATCTGCGTGACGAGGCCCGTGGAGCCCAGCGACAGCATCACGCCGAACAGCACGGACAGCCCCTTGAACGCATCGCTGTTCGACCCCGGAATGAACGGATACGCGACGACGAGGGCAAGCGTCCAGGCGATGAACGTGACGATGCGGCGGGTGGCGCTCGCGGTGTCCGGATGCAGCAACGGCACCTGCGTGCGCCCGGTCTGCACCCCCTCGAAGAACTGGACGATCACGTCGACCAGCGCGCGCGTGACGAACAGGATCACCGCGACGGTGACGATGCCGGGCACCGACGCGATGACGCCGTCGACCAGCCAGTCGAGAAGCGTCTCCACAAAGTGGGCGAGCCCATGGCCGAACGGCTCGGTCATCGGGAAGTGATCGAGGACATACGCGAGCCAGCCGTACAAGAGCACGAGCACCAGCACCCAGCGAGCGAGCTGCACCAGGCGCAGCAGCAGGTGCGCCAGGTACGCCCGCCACTGCACGGTGGCCGGGGCGGCAGCCGCTGCACGGCGGTACCGTTCGAGCAGGGCGACGACGGCGCGCCCGGCGCGATGGAGAAGCCAGAGCAGCGCCACCAGCAGCGCGGTCGCCGCTGCCGCGTGCGCGAATCCCTGGAGCAGCACCGGCAATTTGCGCTGGTCGCGCTTGGCCTGCAACGCTTCCTGCAGGTGCGCGCGCGCCTGCTCGGCCGCATGCTCCAGCGTCAGGTTGTCCTCCGGATCGAGGTCCCCTTGCAGCAGCGAAAAGGCGACCCGGTCGCCCACCAGGATCGACATCCCGCGAAGTTCGCCCATCGTTGCGGGATAGGCCTTGATGGGATCGGCGAGCTCGGCGAGGGTGAGCGCGCCGATGCGGTCGCGCGCGCGCTCGGCCCGCGCGGCCGGCCCGGCGCCGAGGAGTGTCGCCCGGAACACGACGATGTCGCGATTGGCGATCCGCAGCGTCGCCTCCTCCGGTTTGGCGTCGGGGGCCGCGGCCAGCGCCGCCGAGGCGAGCGCCGCCAGCAGCAAGGCGAAGGCGAAGCGGCAGAAGATCGCGGGCATCAGGGAAGGTCGAACAGGAGAACCTCGGCGGCGGCGGCACGATCGAGGGTGATTTCGGTTTCACCGGTCAACGCGGCAGCGTCACCGGCGTCGAGCTCGATGCCATTGACCCGGACGGTGCCGCGGGCGACATGCACATACGCGCGGCGGCCCGGCGACAGCGGGAGCGTCACGCGGTCGTCGCCATCGACGAGCGCCGCATAGACGCGAACATCCTGGTGTATCGTCACCGAGCCGTCCGCGCCATCGCCCGAGGCGATCAGCCGCGCGCGGCCGCGCTTGTCGTGGTCGGGGAAATGCTTTTGTTCGTACGAGGGGTCGATGCCGGTTGCATTCGGCTCGATCCAGATCTGCAGGAAGTGCACGCCGTCGGTGAACGACGGGTTGAATTCGCTGTGCAGCACGCCACGGCCCGCGCTCATCCGCTGGACGTCGCCGGGCTCGATCACGGCGCCCGTGCCCATGTTGTCGCGATGCTCGAGCTGCCCGTCGAGAACGTAGCTCAGGATTTCCATGTCGCGGTGGCCATGGGTGCCGAAGCCCATGCCCGCCTGCACGCGGTCCTCGTTGATGACGCGCAGCGGCCCGAAGCCCATGTGCGCGGGGTCGTGATAATCCGCGAACGAGAAGGTGTGCCACGAATCGAGCCAGCCATGGTTGGCGTGGCCGCGGTCGTTCGCCTTGCGCAAGGTGATCATCGAACGGTTATCCGTTGTGCCGTGCGTCCGCTGCCTGCTCCTGTCAACCGCGGTGCAGCGGGGCGCGGGAAAGCCATGAGATTACCAGCGGATCGTCGCCCCGGCGAGGAGGACCTGCACCGGTGCCGCGTGATTGAGGCGAAACTGATAGCCCGCATCGACATCGAGCCATGACGTGATCGACGCAATGGCCCCGATCCGGGCGATCGCCTGCCACGTGGTGCGCGCGGGATCGGGCGGAGTGTATGCCGCCGCCTCGGCGGAGAACCTGAGCCGATCGGCGGGCTGCCAGACCGCGGCGGCGGTGACGTACCACAGGCTGCTGCGTTCGCCCGCAACCGGGTCCTGGACGTAGCCGAGATTGCCGATGAGCGTCCACTGCCCGGTGCTCCCCTGTGCGGCCAGTACGCCGTGAAACGACGACTTGCCCTGGCCCGACCCGCGGTCGGCGTTGCCGGAGGGCACCAGGATCCCGACGCGGGTCGCGAGCGAGATCGCGTCGCCGTCATAGAACCGCCACTTGCCGTCGAGCGCGGTGTCGCCGGCGCCGCTTGCACGCGTGCCCGCCTCCCCGGCGCTGCGATTCTCGATCCAGGTCGGGCGCACGACGAGGTCGACGCGTTCCGCGAGTCCCGCGGAAAGCTGGGGGCCGAACTCGAACGCGCGCAGCTCGCCGTCGCGGGCGTAAGCACCGCCCAGCTCCAGTTCGACGTGCGCCGTTCCCTGCGTGCCGGTGTCCTCGCTGAGGAGCGGATGCGCCGCGTGCACCGGCGCCGCGATGGCGGCGACGAACGCCGCGAGGGCGATGAGGCGCGCGCCCTCGGCGTCAAAGCCTGTACGCGCGCTTGGCGAGGCCGTACGCAAGCTCCGGCGCAAGGTCGAAGGCCTCGTCCTCGCCGATCTTGTGCTCGACGACGAGGGTCGCGAGAAACCGGCAATCGATCCGCCGGGCGACGTCGTGGCGCGCCGGAATCGACAGGAAGGCGCGCGTGTCGTCGTTGAAGCCGACCGTGTTGTAGAAGCCCGCGGTTTCGGTGGCCTGCTCGCGAAACCGCTGCATGCCTTCGGGACTGTCGTGAAACCACCACGGGGGACCGAGCTTCAGGATCGGGTAATGCCCGGCCAGCGGCGCGAGTTCGCGCGCGTAGACCGTTTCATCGAGCGTGAACAGGATCACCGTGAGGTTGCGCGCGTTGCCGAAGCGGTCGAGGAGCGGCTTCAGCGCCCGGACGTAATCGGTGCGCATGGGGATGTCGGCGCCCTTGTCGCGCCCGAACCGCGCCAGCACCTGGGGATTGTGGTTGCGCCACGAGCCCGGATGGATCTGCAGGACGAGGCCGTCGTCGATGCTCATGCGCGCCATCTCCGTCAGCATCTGCCCGCGAAACTGCTCGGCCTCGTCCGGCGATGCCGTCCCGGCGAGCGCCCGATCGAGCAGCCGCTGGCAATCGGCCGGCGTGAGGTCGCAGGTGCGGGCGGTCGGGTGGCCATGATCGGTCGACGTCGCGCCCATGCTGATGAAGAACGCACGCCGCACGCGATGCGCGGCGAGATAGCCGTTCCACGTCGCGGTGTTCTCGCCGGTGATATCGCCCAGCTTCGCCACGTTCGCGCGAAAGCCGTCGAACTCCGGGTCGACGACCGGATCGGGTCGATAGGCGGTGACCACGCGGCCCTTCCACCCCGACGCACGGAGCTTCGCATGGTGGACGAGCGGATCGAGAGGCGACTCGGTGGTCGCGATCACCTCGATGTTGAAGCGCTCGAACAGCGCGCGCGGGCGGAATTCCGGCTGCGCCAGACAGTCGTTGATGCGATCGAAAAGACGGTCGGCGGATTCCGGTGTCAGCCGTTCGCGAATGCCGAACACGTCGTGGAAGGCGTGATCGAGCCAGGTCCTGGTGGGTGTCCCGCGAAAGACGTGGTAGAGCCCGGCAAAGGTCCGCCAGATCGTGCGCGCGTCGGTTTCGATCGGCCCGCCGTCGACGCGAGGAATGCCGAGATCCTCGAGGGGAATCCCCTGGCTGTAGAGCATCCGGAACACGTAGTGGTCGGGCGTGATGAAGAGCGCCGACGCGTCGCCGAACGGCTCGTTGTCGGCGTACCACTGCGGGTCGGTGTGGCCGTGCGGACTGACGATCGGCAGGTCCTTGACGGTCGCGTACAGTCTGCGCGCAAGGTCGCGCGTCGCGGGCTCGGCGGGGAAGAGGCGATCGGGGTGCAGCGTGAGCGGGATCATCGCGGTTCCTTAGTCGGGCTTCGGTGTGCGGCCCTGCGCCGCCCGCGCCACGGTGCTCGCCGCACCGTCGGCGAACAACGACGCGAGCCAGCGCGTAACCGGGCCGACAAAGCGCGGATCGGCCGGCAGATCGGTGCCGAAGATGGCGGTGAGGCCGAGCATGCCGCGGGCGAGCGCGCGCGGATCGCCGCCGTGGCCGCGGCGACGCGCGCGAAATCGGCGGCGAGCGGATCGGAGATCCTGATCGCGCGTCCCGCCTCGTCCACGCCGGACACGTAGCGCATCCAGCCGGCGACGGCGAGCGCCGCGCGGTCGATCGGCCGGCCGGCGGCCAGATTGTCGCGCACGGTGCCGAGCAGCCGCTGCGGCAGTTTTTGCGAGCCGTCCATCGCGATCTGCTGGGTCCGGTGCGGCAGCGCAGGGTTGCCGAAGCGCTCCACCAGCGCTGCCTTGTAGGCGGGAAGATCGACGTCGGCCGGCAGCGCGAGCGTCGGCGTCGCCTCTTCCATCAGTCCGCGCATCACCGCCGCGAAATCCGGGTGCGCCGCGACCTGCCAGATGGTCTCGTAACCCGCCAGGAAGCCGAGATACGCCAGCATCGAGTGGCTGGCGTTGAGCAGCCGCAGCTTCATCGCCTCGAACGGGGCCACGTCGGTGACGAACTGCGCGCCCGAGCGCTCCCATGCGGGCCGCCCGGCCGCGAAATCGCCCGCGATCACCCATTGCCGGAACGGCTCGCACACCACCGGCGCGGTGTCGAGCACGTCCGAGCGCGCGATCGACGTCGACGAGGTCGGACTCGATGGTGGCCGGCACGATCCGGTCCACCATCGTCGACGGGAAAGGTGACATTGGCGGCGATCCAGGCTGTGAGCGCGGGGTCGCGCTCGCGCGCAAACGCGCTGACCAGGCCTTCGACCAGGCGGCCATTGTGCGGCAGGTTGTCGCAGCACAGCACGGTCAGCGGTCCGCCACCAGCTGCGCGCCGGCGGTCGAGCGCCAGCACGACGAGGCCGATCGTCGAGACCGGGTCGTCCGGCTACGCCAGATCGTGCGACGATGTCGGGATGCGCGAAATCGAGCTCGCCGCTCGCCGGATCGTGGCAGTAGCCTTTTTCGGTGATCGTCAGCGAGAGCGATCCGCGTCGCCGGCGCCGCGATGCGCGCGAGGATCGGCTCCAGCTCGTCGCCACGGAACAGCACCTCGCGCACGCTGCCGATGACGCGGTAGCGCGGTGCCCGTGCGCGCCTTCTCGACCACGGTGTACAGGCAGTCCTGCGGATGCATCCGGTCGCGCACGTCGGGCGAGCGCAGGCTGACGCCGCAGATTCCCCAGCGCCGCCGGCGACAGGCCGAGCGCGTCATCGGTGTAGACCGCCTGATGCGCGCGGTGGAACGCGCCGATGCCGAGATGGACGATGCCGATCGACACGCCGTCGATGTCGTAGCGAGGGACGGCGACGCTCGGCGGCAAGCGAAGACAGCGCGGTGCGACT
>CAWEOX010000011.1:0-31266 GCA_963810845.1 uncultured beta proteobacterium
GTTTCGTGACCGTCCACGGCGGCAGGCTGCGCAAGTCGGGGGTCACCGCCACCGGCACGGATTTGTCGCGCCGATGCCGCCGGTTCCCGAGCCGGCGATGGCGCGGCCGACCGGCGCGTGCAGCATCCTCGTCACCGGCATCGGCGGCACCGGCGTCGTCACCATCGGCCAGATCATCGGCATGGCGGCGCACCTCGATGGCCTCAACGCGTCGATTCTCGACCTGACCGGCCTCGCCCAGAAATACGGGGCCGTGATGTCGCATGTGCGGATTGCGCCGGATGCGGGGGCGTTGCACGCGACGCGCATCGCCGCCGGCGAGGCCGATGCGGTCATCGGCTGCGATCTTCTCGTCACGGCCGGCGACGAAGCGCTGTCGAAGATCCGCAACGGCCGCACGCGCGTCGCCGTCTGCACCGACCTCGTCCCGACGGCGGAGTTCGCGCGTAACCCGGACTGGCACGCCGACGCGGCTGGCCTCGTGCGGCGGGTCGAGGAAGCTTGCGGCGAATCCGCGGTATTCGCGATCGACGCGATCCGCATTGCCTCCGCGCTGATGGGCGACCCGATCGCCGCCAACATGTTCATGCTGGGCGTCGCCTGGCAGCACGGTTGGGTCCCGGTGTCGCAGGCCGCGATCCTGCGCGCGATTACGCTCAACAACGTGGCGGTGGAGTTCAACCAGCACTGCTTCCAATGGGGACGGCGGGCCGCGCACGACCGCGCCGCGGTGTTGCAGCGGGTGGCGCCCGCGGCCAACGTGGTGAGCTTCACCCCGCGCGAGACCGTAGCGGGCATCGTCGCCCACCGCGTCGCCTTCCTCACCGCGTATCAGGATGCGGCGCTCGCCGACCGCTACCGATCGCTGGTCGATCGCGCCGCGCAGGCGGAGCGGCGCGCGGGCCTTCCCGATCGGCTGTCGCGCGCGGTGGCGCTCCATCACTTCAAGCTGCTGGCGATCAAGGACGAATGGGAGGTGGCGCGGCTCCACGGCGCGCCCGAGTTCCGGCGCGAGCTCGAGGCGACGTTCGAAGGTGAATTCCGGCTCCGTTTTCATCTCGGTGCGTGGCCGTTCGCCCGCACGGACCCTGCCACGGGTGCTGTGGTGAAGGGGGAGGTCGGTCCGTGGGTGCTGCCCGTGTTCCGCCTCATGGCGCGTTTTCGGCGCTGGCGCGGAACGATGCTCGACCCGTTCCGCAACTCGCCCGAGCGGCGCCTCGACCGGCGGCTGCTTGCCGACTACGAAGCGGAGATCGAGCGCCTGTGCGCTGGCCTCGATGCGCCGAATTACGACCTTGCGGTGAAGCTCGCTTCGCTGCCGGAGAAGATTCGCGGCTTCGGCCATGTGCGCGAGGCCTCGGCCGTGGCGGTGGCGAAGGAGCGGGAAACTCTTCTCGGCAAGGCGGCACCTGCGGCCAGGGCCGCGTAGCCCGGCGCCGCGTAGCCCGGCGTTGAGCGAAGCGAAACCCGGGTGGCAGCCGACAGAGGCACCGGCTATGGCTTGATGACGGTTATCAATAATTAGTAACTTTTAATGTATAATAGGCGAATTTATGTAAATCTATTGCGATTATCCGCCGCCAAAAAATCGCGAGCCGAGGTCGCAAGTGCGATAACCCATGACCCCTTCGCCAGGATTCCCATCCGGTATCCCACCAAATCAATAGGTTAAGTGTTATAATCTTCACGTTTCCGGGCGAGGGCAAACTTGACAGTCCGGAACGCCTCTGTATACTCCGCCCCGCTGCTGCAAAGCAGCAAACGGCCCCCGGCGAGCCCGAGCAATCTGCCGGCGTTCATCCATCGACTTGTCTGATCCGACTACGCGGGCACCCGCCCGGGTTCGGAAATGAGGAGATTCGTTACCGCAGCAAGGTAACCCCGGAGGCAGGCCCGTGGCGAAAACTGCCGCGCCGCCAATTGCCGTTAACCCGGGACAACCGTCAGGAGGTATCCCATGACGACTGGACTGTTTGCATTTCCGTTGGCCCTCGGGCACGAGCTGCACCTCGAACTCGGCCGAATACGCGCCATCGTCCTTGCCCTGCTGGCCACCCTGTGCATTGCGCTGGTCGCCACCTCGGCATTCCGAGTCGACCGCCTCCTGGCGGCGACCACCCCACACCTGGTTTCCGAGCTTCCGGTGGGACATCACGACACCCCGGCTGTGCAGGTCGCGGCGCCGTCGGTCGCGCGCGAAGTCCGGCCGGAGATCGAGGCGCTGGCGACGTCGGTCGCCAAGCGCTACCGCATTTCGGCCGAGGCAACGCGTGGGCTGGTCGCCACGGCGTACGGCGAAGGCAAGCGCATCGGCCTCGACCCGCTGCTCATCGTTGCCGTGATCGCGGTGGAGTCGCGGTTCAACCCGATCGCCGAAAGCGACGGCGGCGCGCAGGGGCTGATGCAGGTGATCCCCGGCTACCACAAGGACCACCTCGCGGCCGCCGGCATCGACTCGGTGCTCGACCCGAATGCCAATATCCGGCTCGGCGCGCGCATCCTGAAGGAATACATCCGCCGCGGCGGCACGGAGATCGCCGGACTGCAGCTCTACAACGGGTCCTCCGACGACGCCACCAATGCGTATGCCGTCAAGGTGCTGGGCGAGAAGCAGCGGCTGCAGCAGGCCATCCAGCGCGTGCGCGAGCGCCAACGGTCGGTGTGACCTGCCCGCGGGCTTCAGTCCGGCAGCTTCACCTGATGGTCGACGCTGAACTGATAATCGCGAAAGATGTGTTCGGCACTCAGGACCTGGTAGCTGCCGTCGGGCAGGCGGCGTGAGGTGTCCTTCAGCCGGTAGACGTAGTGCCCGCAGGTCCAGCAGTCGAAATTGCGCATGTGCGTGCACAGGCAGGTCTTGTCGGGCACCGAGATCTTCTTGGCCGCCGGATGGCTTGCGACCTCGCGGTTGTAGGCGGTGATGTAGGCGCAATTGCCCGAGTTGTCGAGAAGATAGCCGTAGGCTTCGCAATTCGGCCGGATGCCGGCGCCGATCGCCGGGCTGCTGGTCAGCATGCGCATCGCGTAGCCGGTCGGGGAGATCGTGTTCACGACGACTTCGCTCTCCGCGGCCTTGAAGTACTCCTGCTTGATCTTGTCCGGCAGCCCGCATTCCTTCGCCACCGTGAATCGCGTCGCCACCTGCACCGCGGCGGCACCATCGGCGAGATAGGACACGGCGTCGCTCCCGGTGAAGATCCCGCCGGCCGGGATCAGCGGGATGGCAAGATCTTCCGCCTTCAGATACCGCGCGATCTCGGCGACGATCGTGCGCAGGTCGTACTTGTCCCAATCGTCGGCGCCGAAACCGAGGTGCCCGCCGGCAAGCGGTCCTTCGACCACGACGTAGTCGGGCAGCCGGCCGAGCCGCGCGTTCTTGCGCAGAAAAAGCTGCAGCGCCCGCAGCGACGAGACGATGATGCCGAGCTTGGCATCGCGAAAGCGTGGATGGTCGGCGATCATCGCCAGCGAGCCGAGGTGCAGTCCCGCGCTCAGCGTGATGCCGTCGATCCCGGCATCGAGCGCGGCCGTGAGGCGCACGCGCAGCGTATCGCGCGGCGCGTTCATCGTCAGCTTTTCCATGCAGTTGACGAAGATCATGCCGTCGCCACGCTTGGCCTCCATGGTCCGGCCGACGTGCATGTGCGTCGCTTCGGCGAGACGCCCGAGATCGAACATCACCTTCGATTTGTCCGTGTTGGCGACGTTGTACTTGTAGAGCTTCGCCTTTTCCTTGACGAACTTGGTGTCGAACCGGCGGTCGGACACGGTTTGCACCATCGCGTCCGAAATGTGGCCGATGCCTCCCAGGCGCGCAACCTCGAGCGCAAGGCCCGCGGTCGAAATGTCGACCCCCATGCCGCCGCACACGATCGGCACCAGCTCGCGCTTGCCGAATCGCAGGCGAAAATCATCCACACACTGCATCGCTATCCTTCGATCATCAGAGCCCGGTCACGCAATTCGGCGTGACCCCGCGCATTATGCCGTGCATTGCGGCGGCGCGTTTCGCCGTTCGCCGCCGATGGCCACGGATATTGACCGCGTCACGAACGGGGTCAGCGCAATTTCTCCATCGCCGAAAAGATCCGCGCTACGCGCTCCCGATCGCGGGTATCCGCGACGCCGGGTTCGGCGCACCAGGCGACCAGCCGGTCGGCGGGGGAACTGGCTGGCGCCGTTCCCGTGCTCTGGAAACGATCACGCAACTGCCGTACCTGGAGCGCAAGGCGTTGTGCCTGACACTCGGCCGGGCTGTCGAGGCCCAGAGTCATTTCGAGCTCGAGCAGCGCGTCGCTGCGCGTCGTGTTGCCGTTCTCGATGCGGGCACGATGAGCGCCGGCGGCCGCCGGCGCGCCCAGCGCCTGCACGGCCGCGTCGCGACGTGCAGCCATCTTCTGTTCCCACGCGGGCGGCAGCGCGGGCAGTGCCAACCACTGCTCCTGGGTCGCGGGTGCGCCGGGCGGGGGGTCGTCCGCCCCCGGGCCTGCGCGGACGAGGCTGTCGATTTCCTCGCATAGCCGCTCCTTCGCGGCCAGCGTCTGCCAGACGGCCGCTTCGCGCGAGCGCGTGCGCGCCGACAGCGTTGCCTCCACCGCCGTCCGGGCCTGCTTGAACCGGGCTTCGACGCCGTGCAGCGCCGGATCGGGTTTTCCGGTCAGTTTTTTCCACTGTTCCTGAAGCTCGCGTGCCAGTCGCCGGATGTCCTGATCGCTCTTGTCCTGCGCGGTGCCCAACCGTTCCATCTCGGCGCAGAGGTCGTCGAGGGCGCGCCGGCTCTCGTGCTTGCGACCGTCGTCTTCCTTGCGCTTGGCATCGCGCGCGGTGAACACGGCGTCGCAGGCGGCGCGAAACTGCTCCCAGAGCACGCGCTCGTCGCGTTGCATCAGCGACAACGCTTTGGCCTGCTCCTGCCAGCGCGCCTGCAGCGCCTTCACCTGCGACGGCGCGTCGCGGTCCATTGCCTTCGCCCCCACCGCAACGGCTTCGTCGATCAACGCTTGTCGGATTGCCTTCGCCTGATCGCGCGCGCCTGACAGCGCGTCGCGCAGCGGTGCGAGCGCGGCCTTGAGCCTCGCATCGAGCTTCTTCCACGCGCCGGGGTCGACGCTGCCGAGTGCGCCTTCACGCCAGGTGTGGTCGGTTTCGCGCAGCCAGCGTTCGACCGCGCGCCAGTCCGGCGGGTCGGTGAGCAGCGTCGGCGCGTGCGCGGCGGCGGCAGCGATGAATTCTTCGCGCTGCTTGCGCGCCTCCCGGCGTTGCGCCGCAAGCTCGGCGAAGTGCTTCGCCGCGGGGGCATAGGCCTTTTCGCAGGCGCGGTCGAAACGCTCCCACAACGCCTTGGGCACGCCCGCGTGCTGCTGATCGAGGGCCTTCCATTCGTTGCGCAGCTTCTGGACCTCCTGCGCGATCTGCGGCGCGTCGAGAACCTGCGTCGCGACGGCCTCGGCGCGCTCGCACAACTGGATCCGGGCATTCTGCTGGCCGAACGATTCCCAGCGCTCGAGATCCGTAAGTTGCTGCACCACGCGGCCGAGGCGTTGCGTGGTCGGCTTGGGCAGTGCACCCGCATCGGCCTTGTGCACGCGGATCTCGTCGGCGGCCGCGCGCGCCGCTTGCAGCTGGCCGGCGGCGAGCGCTTGCTCGGCGGCATGCAGCAAGTCGTGCACACGCTGCCGCGCGGCGCTCGCTTCGTGCTGCGCAGCCCGGATCTGCTCTAGCCGGCGCTGCTCGACCACCATCAGCGCGGCCTCGAAACGCCGCGTCAGGGCCGGTGTTCGTATGGCCCGATCCAGTGTTTGCCAGCGCTCCGGCAGATTCGCGTTGTCGATCGACGTGGTGACCGCGAGTTGCTCGGCCTCGATGACCAGTGCTTCGGCGTCGGCCTGTGCGCGCCGCTCCTCGTTCCAGCAGGCGATGCGCTGTTCCGCCTGCGTGAGCTCCGCGAGCGCCGCCGTGTCCGCGTATGCCTCTGCCTGCGCGCGCCAATCGGCGAGGGCGGTGGAAAGTGCCGCCGATTCGTCCGCTGTCGCGGGCGGCGACAGCGCCTTGTGCCATTCGCGCAGTCCGCGGTCGAAGCGCGCGCGCGTTCGTTGCTCTTCCTGCTCGCGCTCGAAGCGCGCCTGGATCGTGCGCCGCGCGGCGTCACAGCGGGCAATGCGTTCGGCATCGTCCGCAATGGCAATGGCCTGCCAGCGGCGATCGAGGTCGATCAACACGGTGACGATCGGACCGGGCTTGACTGCCAGCGCTTCCAGTTCGGCGATGATCGCGTCAGCCTTGGCGGCCTGGTCTGCGCGGTGCTCCAGCGCGCCGGTTCGCTGGCGCGCGAGTCGCGCCACCCCGTGATCCTTGTTCCGTGCCGCATCGGCGAGCTTGCGCAGGTTTTCGGGGGCGTGCACGCGCTCGGTCGCTGCCATTCGCGTCTCGGCATGCCCCGCGCCGAGCGCGATTTCGACGAGCGCCTCTTCGCCTCGAACGGCGGCAATCGCGGCCCGGCGCCGTTCCGCGTCCGGCGCCCGGCAGGCGACGTCCGTGCGGATCGCATCCGTGCAGTCATCGGCGTCGAGCATCGCGCGCGCCGCGGCCTCGTCCGGCGTCTCGGCAAGCGCATCGGTCAGCGCGGCAACGACGGCAGGCCGCACCGTCGGATCGACTTCCGCCCGCAAGGCCGCGCAAAGCGTTCCGAGATCGCGGCAGCGCCGCGCGGCGGCGGCCCGGACATCCGCCACGGGATCGCGCGTCACCAGGAGTGCGAGCTCATCGGAGTCGGGCGGCAGTTCCGCGATGCCCAGAACCCGTTGCGCCGGCTCGGTGTGTTCGTGCAGGGCGGTACGATTGAAGAGCTTGGTGATCATGGTGGCGTAGGGCTGCGGGGCGTGCGCGCGAGCGCGAGAGACAGGCTCTGGCGGGCAGGGAGCACGCGGGGGGAAGCGCTGGGGCCGCGGCGGAAACGACTCGGCAGTGGCGCAGTGATCGGCAGGTTGGGGCGCTGGACGACGTCGGAACCGCCATAGTAACGAAAAACCGAGACGTCGGCCGCATAATACGCCGGCACGTTCCGGTCCGAGCGGCCGGGACGCCGGTATTCCCAACGCACGGCGACCGCGCCTACGCCGCGGATCGATCGATGACGATGCCAGACGACGCCGACTTCTACGCGCGCGTGCCGGTTTTCGACAGCTTCAGCGCCATCCTCGACCCGGCGCGGTACCGGCCGCTGCCCGACGATTGGCTGGTCGCCCTTACCGATGTCCAGGGCTCGACGGATGCCATCGCCGAGGGCGGCTACAAGGCGGTGAACACGGCCGGCGCTTCCGTCATCGCGGCGGTGACCAACGCGCTTGCGGGGCGACCGTTCCCGTTCGTCTTCGGCGGCGATGGAGCGAGCCTCGCCGTGTCAACGCGCGACGAAGAGGCCGTGCGCACGGCGCTTGCGGCGACGGCGGCCTGGGCGCGCGACGATCTCGGTCTCACGCTGCGTGGCGCGCTCGTCCCCATTGCCGCCGTAAGGGAACAGGGACTCGAGGTCAGCGTGGCCCGCTATGCGCCGTCGCAGAACGTTACCTACGCGATGTTTGCGGGCGGAGGGCTCGCCTGGGCGGATCGAGCGATGAAGGCGGGGCAATTTGCCGTGCCGCCGGGGCCACCGGGCACGCGCCCGGATCTGTCGGGACTGTCGTGCCGCTGGAATGACATACCGGCGTCACGCGGGGTGATGGTGTCGCTGGTCGTGGCGCCCGTCCGTCACGGCGACCCCGCTTTTCGCGGTCTGATCGAAGCGTTGCTGGCCGAACTGGAGGCGAGTGACGAAGTGGCGCGGCCGGTACCCGCGGGCGCCCCGGTTGTCGGTTGGCCGCCGCCGGGACTGGATCTCGAAGCCCGTGCCTCGCGGCGCGCCGGTGAGGGCCATCTGCGGTCGCGGCTGCGGGTCGCGTTGAAGACGCTGCTGGCCTACGTCATCATGACGCTCGGCATTCGCTTCGACGGTTTCGACCCGGCGGTCTACCGGCGCGCCGTGGTCGACAATTCGGACTATCGCAAGTACGACGACACCCTGCGCGTCACACTCGATTGCACGCCGGACCTCGCCGACCGGATCGAGCAGCGGTTCGTGGAGGCAAGACGCGACGGCATCGCCCGGTTCGGCATGCACCGGCAATCGGCCGCGATCATGACCTGCATCGTGCCCTCGATCACCGACAACAATCACTTCCACTTCATCGACGGCGCCTCGGGCGGCTACGCCCTCGCGGCCCGGCAGTTGAAGCGCGACGCCAACGTCGTCACTGCGCCGCGCCCCGGCTGATGGCGCCCGAGTCTGGATAGTTTTCCAAATGCCGAATTACGCGGACGATCCCCACGCGCCCAACGTTTTCGTGCGCTCGATGCCCGCCTGCGCCTGCAGGTAACGCGGCCCGCCCGCGGCAGGGAGCTCCTGCGCGAAGACGGACGGTGCGACGGCCATCAGGCCGGCACGCGTGTCGGGGTTCGCCGTCGCGATCGCGAGCGCCTCCCGGTCAGCCCAGGCGGGAGCGCCGGAGAGGAGGCGCAGGTAGATGCGGCCGGTGACCTGGTCCGCGAAGTTGACGACCCGGAGGCGGGTGACGCACTGAACGAGGAACGCCGCGTTGCGCTCCGGTGCCAGCATCGCCGCGTCACCGAAAAGGGTCGCCGGCGTGGTGGCGTCGACGTTCACCCGGCGATAGCGTTCGACGTCGAGCAGGCATTTCACGTCCAGCACGTTCAACTCGTCGTCGATGCCGAACGCGACGGTCCGCGGACGCTCGCCTTGTCGTACGCTGTTGTCGAGAAACTCGAAATGAACGCGTTTGTCCGACCGTCCCGCCCAGGTGAAAAATAGTTCCGGCATCCCGGAGTAAGCCTCGATGCTGTGGGCGAGCGTGTCGTCGACCGCCTTGTAGCGGCCGATTTCGAGGCCGCGGTTCCACGCGCGCTCCACGAGCGAGGCCGGCGGCGTGATCACGAAAAACAGATACACGATCTGGCCGAACCGGGTCAGCAGGTTGCTGCCGGCCTCGGCGGAATCCGGGGCGAAGGTGTCGAAGCGGAACCGGTCGATCAGCAGATGCGGCGTCCCCTCGCGTTCGGCCTTCCGCGCGATGTAGCGGTCGAGCTTCTGGTCGATGATGTGGACTTCGTCACCGGTGAACGCGCCGCCGTACCGGTAGTCCGGGCCGAGCGCGTTGTAGTCGAGCAGTTGCTTGCGCCAGATGTCCGGGCTGATGAGCGCGAAATCCGCCCAGTCGACGCCGATCTCGCCGGCGAGCCTTTTCTGCAATGGGCGCAGCGTGCTCTTGCCCGAGGCCGACGGCCCTTTGGTGTTCATCACCACCGGCTCGTCCTGGCACGGCAGCAGGCGATAGCCGAGCTCGGGCGCCGCGGCCCGCAACCAGGGATCCATCGCGCGACCGATTTCCCGGCTGGCGAAATCGTTGCACGCGATGTCGAGTGCGAGCGACGTCATCAATTCGCGACTGCCCCAGATACGGCCGTGACGGATGAGGAGCGCGGACACGACCCGCCCCAGCGCGCCGCAGACGGCGCTTTGCAGCTCGTCGCCGGGCGCGCGCGCCTTGCGCTCCCACGCCGCGATCAGTCGTTGTTCGGCGTTCGCGGGGGTCTTCATGGTCGCCGTGGCGCCGCGACGCTGGCCGAACAGCTTGCGCCACAGCGGCCCGGACAGGGGTGGCGTGTCGGGCGCTGCCGCGGACCCGGACATGAACGCGTTCAACTCGGCCTCGATCCCGGCGGCAAGGCGCTGCCGCGCCGCGGCGTGGATCGACGCGATCACGTGCAGGTTGGGCTCGATGCAACGGAGGAGCAATGCGCGCACGATCTTCCGAAAGTTGATCCCGAGGTCCTCGATCTTCGCGCCGTCCGGCACCGAGAAATCAGCGGTAACGCGGACCAGGAGCTCGTGCAGCGCGAGCCGCTGCGGCCGAAGCGCGACGAGCTCGGTCACCGGCAGCCCGGTCAGGTCGGCAACCTCCCGCGCTTTGGCATAATCGGCGAACGCATTGTCCGGGCGAAAGATCGTGATCAAATGGCGCAATCGGCCCGGCACCTGCGATTCGATTCCCGGATTCCAGGGGCCGAATTCGAGCTGCGCAGGATTGGCGTCAATGATCATGGCCGTCACGACGATGGAATCCGGCCGATGCCCGGTATCTTGAGCGCCAGATTGTGCAGATCGAAACCCGTCACCAATCCCAGCACGTTCAACTCGAAACCTTCGTCGCGACCGGCGAGCACCCCCAGAACTCCTCCGAGCGACAGCTGGACGCCGGTACCGCTGGGCGTGCGGGCGATAAAGGTGCCGCCCGGAAGGTAGTCCTTGCCGATCGCGAGGGATGGCAGCGTGAGCCGCAGTTCCGGAATCTCCCGGCCGAGATGCGCGAGGAACGTGTTGCTGTTGGGGCCGGGCCACGCGGTGTACGTGCCGGGGTACGGATACGATGCCACCGCCTGCGGCAGCCTGGCAATGATCGCTTCGGCGACAATACCGCGGACGTCACGCACGATCGCCGGCGGCGAGCCGAACCACTCGGCATCGGGTGCGCGAAAGTCGGAGATCGAAACGGCGGACCCGCCGCGGAACACGTTCCAGCCGATCACTTCGTAGCGCAGGTAGCGATCGGCGCCGGCCGGCTTGGCGGCGAGCCACGTGTGCACGGCAAAGGCACCGCGCCAGTTGAAGGCGCGGCTGGCGTAGACCTGCACGACCGCTTCAGGATGGGTTGCGGGATCGGGTGCGAGCCCGGTCGACCGCTGCGTCGCCGTGCGCCATTCGGTGTGGAGCGAGGCGCGTCCGAACGCCAGCATCAGCAACGGCCCGGCCGTCAACAGCGCGGCAAGCGCCAGTAACCACATAGTCACACGCAGGATCGTCATCGCCGTCATCGTTGTTTCATCGCACGCGGATGGTACACCCGCCCTGCGCGCAACACCGCGGCCGCGTGGCGCCCGCCGATCGGCCTCTCGTTGACCTCCGTCAACGGCGCAATTTCGGCAACTAGGATGATGGTAACTGCGGGCGAGTTTCCGCGCCCGCTCTCGCCCCAGCCCTCTCCCGCCGCGGCGGGAGAGGGCGGTTCCCCTTGCCCTGCTCGCAGGGGATGGATGGGTGAGGGAATCGTCACGCATTGTCGAAACGCGCAAAGATACGATGACCCACCACGATGTCGCCGCGGCCTGCGCCTTGCGCCACGGCGGCAACCCCACGAAGCTCCTGCAGATCCTGCGCGAGATGCAGACGCAATCAGGGCACCTCGGACCCGAGGCGATCGATGCGGTGGCCAATGCGCTCGGCCTGCCGCGCGTGCGCGTCGAAGCCACCGCCACGTTCTACCACCTGCTGCACGCCGAATCGCGCGGCGTCTACGAGATCCTGTTCTCGGACAACATCGTCGACCACATGCAAGGCAAGCGCGAGCTCATGGCCTACCTGTGCGAGCGCATGTGGCTTGCGCCCGAGAGGGTGTCCGAAGACGGACTCGTCTACGTCGGCAGCACGTCGGACATCGGGCTCGGAGATCAGGGACCGGCGGCGCTGATCAACGGCTGGCCGCTGCCGCTTCTCGATCACAATCGGCTCGATCTCATCGCCGGGCTCATTCGCAATCGGAAGCCGCTCGCCGACTGGCCGAGCATGCTGTTCGAGGTCGCGCCCAACATCCGCCGCGGCGATGCGCTGCTGGCCGAGCCGCACGCCGCGGGCAGCGCGATCGCGCGCGTGCTCGAAACCGGGGCGGAGGGAATGCTGGAAGAGCTGGAGCGCGCCTCGCCACGCGGGCGGGGCGGCGCCGGGTTCAAGACCGCGGTGAAATGGGCGTCGTGCCGCAGCGCCCCGGGCAGGCTCCGCTACGTGATCTGCAACGCCGACGAAGGCGAGCCCGGGACCTTCAAGGACCGCGCGCTGCTGCAGGAACATGCCGATCTCGTCTTCGACGGGATGACGGTCGCGGCGCGTGTCGTCGGCGCGAAGCACGGACTTCTCTACCTGCGCGGCGAGTACCTGTTTCTGGTCAAGGCGCTCGAGGCCGTCCTGCAGCGTCGCCGCGAGGACGGATTGCTCGGCAATCGCATCCTCGGCGAGGCCGGCTTCGACTTCGACATCGCGATCGACCTCGGCGCCGGCGCCTACATCTGCGGCGAGGAGTCCGCCCTGATCGAGTCGGCCGAAGGCAAGGCCGGGCCGACCGCGCAACCGACCGCCGTTTCCGGTCACGTATGGCTATCTCGGGCAGCCGACCGTCGTCAACAACGTCGAGACCTTTGCCTGCGCCGCGAAGATCGCGGTGCGCGGCGGCGCCTGGTTCGCGGCGATCGGCACGCCGGAGTCGACCGGCACGAAGATCCTTTCGGTGTCCGGCGATTGCGCGCGGCCCGGCATCTACGAATATCCGTTCGGCGTCACCGTGCGCCGCGTGCTCGCCGACTGCGGCGCGCAGCACCCGCATGCGGTGCAGGTCGGCGGCCCTTCCGGCACCTGCCTTTCGTGGCGCGAATTCGATCGCCGCATCGCGTTCGAGGACGTCCCCACCGCCGGCGCCTTCATGGTGTTCGGACGCGAGCGCGACATGTTCGAAGTGGCCCGCAACTTCACCCATTTCTTCGCGCACGAAAGCTGCGGTTTCTGCACGCCGTGCCGCGTCGGCACGTCGCTCTTGAGCAACCACATGGACAAGCTCGCGGCGGGGAAGGGCAGCGCCTACGACATGCGGCAGATGCAGCGGCTCATGCACATCATGCTGACGATGAGCCACTGCGGGCTGGGGCACACGGCGGCGAAGCCGGTGCGTCGAGACGATGGAGAAGTTCCCCGAGACCTACGAGCGGCGGCTGAAGGCGCTGGATTACGAGCCGGCGTTCGACCTCGACGGCGCGCTCGCGACCGCGCGCCAGATCACCGGCCGCGACGACGCGTTCGCGCACGTCGACGAGGCTAATTCGCGATGAACCGCGGTCACTTCGTCATCGACGGCAAGACGATGTCCTTCCGCGCCGGCCAGACGATCATCGACGCTGCGGCCGAAGCCGGCGTCTACATCCCGCATCTGTGCCATCGACCGGGTTACGCGCCGCACGGAAGCTGCAAGCTGTGCACGGTGAACGTCGACGGCCACCCCGCGGCCGCGTGCACCACCAAGGCGCGGGAAGGGATCGTGGTCGAGAACGACACGCCGGCGCTGAACGACGATCGCCGCGCGCTGATCGAGATGCTGTTCGTCGAAGGCAACCATATCTGCCCCGCCTGCGAGAAGACCGGCAACTGCCAGCTGCAGGCGGTCGCCTATCACCTCGAGCTCGTGCGTACCGGTTCGATCATTTCTATCCGCCGCGCGATGTCGATGCGTCGCATCCGGACATCCTGCTCGACCGCAACCGCTGCATCCTGTGCGACCTGTGCGTGCGCGCCAGCCGCGACGTCGACGGCAAGAACGTGTTCGACATCGGCTATCGCGGCATCCACGCCCGCGTGATCGTCAACGCGGCGTCGGGGCGTCTCGGCCGACACCAATCTGGACGTCGAGGACGCCGCCGCGCACGTGTGCCCGGTGGGCGCCATCCTGATCAAGCGCCATGCATTCGAGGTGCCGATCGGCAAGCGGACCTACGATCTGCAGCCGATCGCCGTGGTCGCCATCGAGGAAGCCCGCGCGCAACGGGAGGACGAAGGTGGCTGAGCGCAAACTGCGCGTCGCGACCACGTCGCTCGCCGGCTGTTTCGGCTGCCACATGTCGCTGCTCGACATCGACGAGCGCTTGTTCGAGCTCGCCGAGTTGGTCGAATTCGACCGCTCGCCGCTCACCGACATCAAGCACTGCGGACCGTGCGACATCGGACTGATCGAAGGCGGCGTGTGCAACGCCGAGAACGTCCACGTGCTGCGCGAGTTCCGCAAGAACTGCCGGATTCTGGTGGCCGTGGGCGCCTGCGCGATCACCGGCGGCGTGCCGGCGCTGCGCAACAATCTCGACCTCTGGGACTGCTTCCAGGAGGTCTACCAGTACGAGCCCGGAACCGCCAAGGGCGTGATGCCCAACGATCCCGAGCTGCCGCTGCCGTTCGACAAGGTGCGCCCGATCTACGAGGTCGTGCGCGTCGATTATTACCTGCCCGGTTGCCCGCCGCCGGCGGAGGCGTTCTGGAAACTCCTCACCGATCTCGCGGCGGGGCGGGAGCCGAAGCTCGATCACGACTTGATCGGTACGACTGAGGCACCGCATGACCCGCGCCTACGAAACCGCTGCCCATCCCGAGAACCTCCGCCGCGTGGTGATCGATCCCGTCAGCCGGGTCGAGGGCCACGGCAAGGTGACGCTGCTGCTCGACGCCGACAACCGCATCCAGCAGGCGCGCCTGCACATCGTCGAGTTCCGCGGCTTCGAGAAATTCGTCCAGGGCCGGCCGTACTGGGAAGTGCCGGTGCTGGTCCAGCGACTGTGCGGCATCTGCCCGGTGTCGCATCACCTCGCCGCGTCGAAGGCGATGGACATGATCGTCGGGGCGACCGAATTGACGCCGACCGCCGACAAGATGCGCCGGCTGCTGCATTTCGGCCAGATCCTGCAGTCCCACGCGCTGCATTTTTTCCATCTGGCCTCGCCCGACCTGCTGTTCGGCTTCGACGCCGACGTCGCGAAAGCGCAACATCGTGGCCGTGGCGGCGGCCTATCCCGAGCTCGCCAAGCAGGGCGTGCTGCTGCGCAAGTACGGGCAGGAGGTGATTCGCGTCACGTCGGGCAAGCGGGTGCACGGATCGTGCGCGATTCCCGGCGGCGTCAACAAGCACCTGACGGCCGAGGAGCGCGATTACCTGCTGGCCGACATCGAGCGCACCGTGCAATGGTCGCAGGAGGCCGTGGCGCTCATCAAGCGGATGTACGGCGAGCGCAAGGACTTCCACAACGGCTTCGGCTATTTCCGCTCGGCGTACGTGAGCCTCGTCCGCGGCGACGGCGCGCTCGATTTCTATCACGGCGGCCTGCGCGCCCGGAACGCGCACGGCGAGGTGATCTTCGACCACGTCGATTACGCGAGCTACTGGGACCACATCTTCGAGGTCACCAAGCCGTGGTCGTACATGAAGTTTCCGTACCTGCGCGCGCTGGGGCCGGAGGACGGCTGGTATCGCGTGGGTCCGCTTGCGCGAATCAACAACTGCGACTTCATCCCGACGCCGCTCGCCGACGCCGAGCGCATCGCGTTCCGCGAGTTCGATCACGGCAGCGCGACGCACGCGAACCTCGCGTACCACTGGACGCGGATGATCGAAATGCTGCACGCGGCCGAAGGGATCCGCGACCTCCTGGCCGACCCCGATCTGCTGAAGAACGATCTCGTCGTGACCGGAACGCGGTCGCTGCGCGGCGTGGGCGTGATCGAGGCGCCGCGCGGCACGCTCATCCACCACTACCGGATCAACGAGGACGAGCAGATCGTCCGCGCCAACCTGATCGTGTCGACGACGCACAACAACGAGGCGATGAACGAGGCGGTGCGCCAGGTGGCACTACAGTATCTCGACGGCAACGAGGTGACCGAGCCGCTGCTCAATCACATCGAGGTCGCGATCCGGGCCTACGATCCCTGCCTGTCCTGCGCGACGCACGCGCTGGGCCAGATGCCGCTCGAGGTCGAGCTGGTCGATGCCGCGGGCGGGCGGGTCGACAGCCTGCGCCGCGATGCCGACGGCACGGTAAGCCATCCCGCTGCCGGCGACGCGTGACGCGCCTCGTCGTTCTCGCCTGGGGCAATCCGAGTCGCGGCGACGACGCGCTCGGGCCGGAGTTCCTGCGGCGGCCGAGGGGCTTGTACCGCCGCGCGGAACGACGTCGAGTTCGTCACCGATTTTCAGCTGCAGCCCGAACACTGCCACCGATCTCGCCGGCCGCGACCTCGCGCTCTTCGTCGATGCGAGCATTCACGCCGCGGCGCCGTTTGCGTTCGAGGCGGTCGCGCCGGCGCGCGATCGCACGTTCACCACGCACGCCATGAGCCCGGCGGCACTGCTCGCCGCGTATCGCCGAGGCGTTCGCGCATGCGCCGCCGCCGGCGTTCCTGCTCGCGATCCGCGGCGAGCGATTCGAACTGGGCGAGCCGATGGGCGTGGCCGCGCGGGAAAATCTGCGGCGGGCGCTGGCGTTCTACGAGCAGTGGCTCGCAGGTCTTTTGCAACCGGAGTCGTAGGCCGGCATGGCAGCGTGCGGTCGAAGACGTGGCGAGCCGTTTCAGCCAGAACCTTTGAGTCGCGCGAGAACAGGACGCCACACCTTCGGGTCATTGGCGCGATGTCGCGGCGCTTCGGCGTCGAAGCCGACCACGAATGACTGCTCGTCCGGCGCCAGCATTTCCTGCGTGCGCAGCTGATGCTCCAGCACGGCGACGTCCGCATCGGACGCGCCGCCACCCTCCCGGCTGCGCTGTGCGAGCCGCCGGCGCAAGGTTGCTTCGGTCGCGGCAAAGGCGACGATCACGAACGGAATGCCGAGCTCGGCCGCGAGCTGCCGGAAGAGGTCGCGCTGCCAGCGGTGCAGAAAGGTCGCATCGACGACGGCGATGTCGCCGGCCGCGACGACGCAATGCGTATCGGTGAGGACGCGACGATAGGTCGCCCGCGTCGCTTCCGGCGTGTAGAGACCCGTCGCGATGGCCGAACCCGTGCGCTCCTCCGCCGCAAGCCCATGCAGGCGCTTGCGCTCGACATCGGTCCGGATCCTCACTGCGCCCGTCAGTTCCAGGAATTCCTGCGTCAGCGTCGTCTTGCCGCAGCCCGAGAGGCCGTGCGCGATCACGATCGCTGGGCGTGGCGGCCGCGCGTAGTGCCGCGCCAAGCCGAGATAGGCGCGGTACTCGGCGAGGAGCTCGCTCCTTGCCTCCCCGCCTTCCATCTGGTTCACGCGCAACCGGGTCACCTTGGCGCGCACCATTGCGCGATACGCGAGATAGAAACGGAGCACGGGCAGCCCCGCGTAATCGCCGGTGATCTCCAGGTAGTCGTTGAGAAACCGGTGCGCGAGCGCGGGTGCTCCCCGATCCTGCAGGTCCATCACGACGAACGCAACCTCGCTCATCACGTCGATCCAGCGCAGGCGATCGTTGAACTCGATGCAGTCGAAGATCGTCAGCCGGCCATCGATCAACGCCATGTTGCCGAGGTGCAGGTCGCCATGGCATTCGCGGACGAAGCCCTGCTCGCGGCGTTGCACGAAGCGCGGCGCGCAGGCGGCGTGCTCGCGCCGCATCCAGTCGTGCAGCGCGTCGAGGCCGGCGCGCTCGGACGGGCCTTCCGCCGCGGCGCGAGTTGCGTCGAAGTTTTCGAGCGCGAGGCGGAGGATGTCGTCCGGGATGCCGAACGCGCTATCGGCGCGCGCGACGGCGATGCGGCTGTGGAACGCCGCGACATCCGCGGCCAGCGCGTCGATGTGTGCCGGCGTGAGCTCGCCGCGCGCAAGCACGTGGCTCGCGAGCGCGGCCTGCGGAAACTCGCGCATCTTCACTGCGTATTCGAGCGCCGCGCCGCTGCCCGCCGGCACCGGACGCTCGATCGTGCCGGTGATGGCGACGACGTCGAGATAGAGGGTCGGCGCGAGGCGGCGATTGAGCCGCAGTTCCTGCTCGCAGATAGTGGCGCCGGCCTTCGAGCGTGGTGAAATCGAGAAAGCCGAGGTTGAGCGCCTTCTTGATCTTGTACGCGAAGGCTCCCGTCAGCAACACCCAGGAGATGTGCGTTTCGATGACGTCGACCGGAACGTGCGGATCCTGGCGCGGCAGCACCTCGCGCAGGCTCGCGATCAAGGCGCGCTGGGCGGAGAGGTCGGTGGCCATGATCGGCAAGAGCGTACGCGCCACATCGCCCAGCGAGCGGATTGAAACCCGAGAGCGCTCGCCGGGCGGAGTTGCGCGCGGGTTTCGCCTACGCTCAACGCGGTGCTACGACGCGGCGCTCAATTGCGCTTCTTTTCCTCGTCTTCGGCTTTCTGCTGCTCCGGGCTCTTCTTGTTTTGCGCGGCCGGCGGCGGTGGCCTCCCGCCGGGGCCGCGTTGTTCGACATTCGCCGGCGGCGGCGCCGCGACAGCCGGCGGGGACGGCGGCGCCGCCCGCGCGGGCGGTGCTGGTGCGGCGGGCGCCGTCGCTGCGGGCGGTGCCGGCGGGGCGACCGGCCGCTGGGCCTGCGCGGGCTCCGGCCTGCTGCGCGGTTCGGGTGGGGCACGCTGCGTCGGCGGTGCCGGGACCGGGGCAGGTGGGGCGCGCTGGACCGACGGGGCCGGGACCGGCACGGGCTGCGGCGGCGGTGTCGCGGCCGATGGCGGCGGCACTGGCACGGGTCGGTTGCGGGATTCGGGTTGCGCGCGCTGCGTCGGCGGCACCGGGACTGCGGCCGGCTGCGGCGGGGTCGCGGCTGAAGGCGGCGGCACGGGCACGGCCGGTTGCGGGATTCGGGTTGCGCGCGCTGGGGCGGCGGCACCGGCACTGCGGCCGGCTGGGCGGCGCGCGGCCGAGGGCGGCGGCCCGGCGGTTCGGATTCGGGTGGCGGCGGCACCGGCACGGCGTGCGGCGGGCTGCGGCGGCGTCGCGGTCGATGCGGGCGCGCTGCGTTGGTCGGGCCTGCGGTTGCTCTCCGGAGGCGGAGGCACCGGCGCCGGGGCAGCCGCCTGGGGCGGCGTAACGGCGACCGGGGGCTGCGCACGCGACTCGCTCTTGCCGCGCGATTCGGCGGGCGCCGGAGCGACGGCGCCGGCCGGCGGCTGTCCCGCCGTCACGGGCGCTTGTCCGCGCTGCAGCGGCGGCGGCATCGCCGGCGCCGGAGCGGCCGCATTGGCCGGCGGCTGTCCGGCTGTCACGGGTGGCTGGCCCCGCTGCAGCGGCGGCACGGCTTGCGCCGGAGGCACACCCTGCGACGGCGCGGTCCCGGTTACGGCGGGCTCGCCGCGCTGCCCGGCCTTCGCGCGCTGCTCCGATTGGCCGCGCGGCGCCGGCGGCGGCGCGGCGGCGGGACCCGCGGTCTGCGCCGGGGCCACGACTTGGACCCGGGGGGCCGGCACGGGCACGAACGGCTTCAGCGTACCCATCGCCGACCGATCGAGTGGCTTGCCCGGGTTTTCCGCGAGCAGGCGTTCCTTGCTGGCAAAGGGAACGGCTACGGCCGGCGGCGCGGTCTTGGCAATCATCTGCCGGTCGAGCGCCTGGGCTGGAGGCTGGTGGCCAGGCGCCGCGGGCCCGCGCACGCTGACGGGCGTCGGCGCCACGGCGGCGATCGGCGATACCTGCGCGGCGGCGACCGCCTCAGGCGGCAGCCGCAACGCGGCCCTCGATACCGGTTGCGCTTGCACGAACGCGGTGGTCGGCACCGCGACCACGGCACCCGGCACGCGCTGGTTGGCGTACGTCACATTGGTCGTGTCGCGGCTGTTGTAGACGTTGGTGATGTTGGTGACGTTGATGACCGTGTTGGTCGTATTGACGTTGTTGAAATAGGCGCGGCTCACCGGGTAGGCCGGGCGGTACACATCGCGCGGGCCGAGCGGGAACCAGCCGACCGCGCCGACGTTGCCGCCGGAAATCGCCACCTGGAAATTCCTGCCGCCGACGAACGCGACCAGCGCCGGCGCGTACACCGCGCGCGCCCTGACGGGTCCCGGTACCCAGCACCACGTGTTGCGGACATTCGCCCAGCGGCCATAGTGCGAGACGGCGAAGCCCCACGGCGCGTTGTCGACCCAGGTCCAGCCCCAGGGATCGATCCACGCCCAGTGGCCGTCGCGGTACGGCGCCCAGCCGATGACGAGGCGATTCGGCACCCACACATTGCCGTAGCCCGGTTCGACGCGCCAGACGCCGTTGGCATCGAGGTCCTGGTAGCCGATGACCTCGGGCGAGACGTAGCGCGCCGAGACCGAGGTGTCCCAGCGACGGTCGCGCTCGGACGCCCAGCGATCGAGCTCGTCGGGTCGCGGCGGCTCCAGGAATTCGTAGTCGACGAGGCCGACACCGTAGAACCGGTAGGCCGCGCCCGCGTCGACGACGTAGGCGGCGTTCTCGCCGTAGACCTCGGCCTGGCCGCTGCGCGTCACCACGGTCGTGGCATTGCCCGCGGGATCGACGTCGATGCGATAGCTGCCGGCGCGGAGGATCGAAAACGCGAGGTTCGGCGTGTCGATCTCCAGCACGTGGTTCGCGTCGAAACCGCGCACGCGGATGTCGAGCGTGCCCTGCGCGAGCTGCAGCTGCACGATGCGATCGTCGAGGTTCAACAGCGTCACGCTGGTGGTGCTTCCCATGCGCATCGCCACCGTTCCGACCTGCAGCTCGGCGCGCGCGCCGGCATCCGCCCACAGGCGATCGCCGCCGATCAACGGGCGGTTCACCGTTGCCTGGACCCAGTCGTTCTCGCCGGCCGGCGAGAAGCTGACCGCGCCGCTGGTGTAGCCAAGGCGCACGACGCGCACCGGCGGATCGGCAACCGCGAAGCTCGTCGCCAGCAGGGCGGCGAAGCCCACGAGGAGCGCGATGAATCGATGGCAGTATTGTTGTTTGAGCATGCTCGTTCCCATTTGCGTGAGCGCTGCCCGGGCGGCAGCGCGTGTGTTTCCGATAACGCCGCTCATCTGCTCCAGGATGACACCGCGGACGAGATAAGCGGGCCCGGGCTGAGCGCCGCGCAACCCGGATGCGGCGGATTACCCCAGGGTTTCCGAATCGCTCGACCCGGGCTACCGACCCCGCAGGCGCAGCGCCGCGTTACGCTGCGACGGCAGCGATGACCTGTCGCAGCTTGCCGCTGCGTGGGTCGATCGCGGGAGGATGCGGGTCGAGCGTGATGCGCACGTTGGACAACGCCTGGTGCCGGAGATATCCACGCAAGGCGGCCGCCGCGTCCCGCCATGCCGCCTTCCGTGCGCCGGCATCGACGACCTCGAGGCGCAGTCGCAGCCGGTCAGGGGCATCCTGGATGATCTGGAATCGATGCACGCCGGTCGCTTCCTCGACGACGGTCGACAGCGCGAGCGGCAGCAGCCGGACGACGCTGCCGTCACGCGCCGATAGCGCCACGATGTCGTCGCGCCGGCCTTCCACGCGGATCGCCGGCAGCGGATTCCCGCACGTGCACGGCTCCGGTTTGACGACGATGCTGTCGCCCAGGTCGTAGCGGATGATGGGCTGCACCCTGTTCGACAGGTTGGTGAGCAGGACCGAATGCGAAGGCCGCCCCGGCGGGGTCGGGCGATAGTCACGGTCGACGGGTTCGAGCACCACCCAATCGGCGTTGACGTGCAGCCAGCCCGCGTCGCAGCCGAACGCGATGCTCATGCACTCGGAGGTGCCGTATTGATTGGCGATCGGGCAACCGAAGGCGCGCTCGATCTCGGTCCGCGCCGCCGGCGCGAGATATTCGCCGCCGGACCACAGGCAGGTGGGCGTAATCGTCAGCCGGCCGGCGCTTTTCTCGCCGGCGAGCAGGAAGAGCATCGTCGGATAACTGGCGACGAACGCCGGCTGACAGGCATTCAACTCGGCGACCAGCCGCGGCAGCGGCTCCATCACCGACAGGCAATGCGAGCCCGACCACGGGTTTCCGATCCGCAGCCGGCGCCACGACGCGACGGTCGCGAAATGCTCGCCGGTGGCGGCGATGAGCACAGCGCGCCCGCCGTGCGCTGATCATCCCTTCGGCGAACCGCTGCGCGAGCCCGACGGCTTCGAGCTGCGCGGTGACGAGCGCATCGCCGACCGCGAGCGCGTCGGCATCCTCGACGAAGATGCCGGGCTCGCCCGTCGTTCCGGAGCTTTTCCAGAGCACGTACCGGTCGAGATAGCGCTCGCCGATTCGTTCGCGGTCGGCGACGAAGGCGTCGACGCCGGCGCGCGTGACCTCGGGATCGGTCACCCAGTCGTCGAAGCGTTCCATCAGCCGGCGCTTGGTGACGACGGGCAGGTCTTCGATCGCGGCGCCGTGCGCGGGCACGTCGCGATAGGCCTCGCGGTAGTACGCGCGAATGGGTGCGCGCGAACGCGACCAGCGCGATGAGGCGGCTGTCGACGCGCCGCGTCGACCATCGCGGGCCCGCCGCTGCGTGTCGACCAGATCTCCGACGTGCGCGACAGCCAGTTCCACCAGGCCATCGAGGAACGCAGGGACTCCCACGGACCAGACCGTGCGGCCGGGGGCCCCATCAAAGCTCCGCTACAGCGTCGGGATTGCCCCGTGCGCGTAGGTCTTTTCGCGCATGCCCTGGCATGTCACGCAGCGCGTTGCCGTGGGGAACACCATCAGCCGGTCGATGCCGATATCGTCGCCGCAATCGGTGCAGATGCCGAAATAGGGCTTCCTGATCCGCGTCAGCGCATCGTCGATGTTGCGCATGGCCACGCCGTGGCGGCGTGCGATCTCGTTGTCGAAGTCGATCAGCAGGGCCGCGGTCGCCTGATCGCCGACATCCGGCACTTCCCCGGCGATGGTCGCATACGATTGCTGGTCCCCGCGCACGAGCTCTGCGCGGACGGCGTCGAGCATCACCGACCGCTGCACCTTCAATTGCGCTTCGAGTTGCCGGATCATCTTCGCGGAAAGGGCTTTCATTTTGAGGACTCGGTTGTCGTGTGTGCTTGCCGTTCCGGACTCCGTCCCGGGTTCGGCCTCCCGTGTCCCTCGCGGCGCGTGCCGAGTGCAGAAGCGGTAGGCACAATGCCGGTAGGGGCACAGCGCCATCCTGCCCGTATGCGTACAGCGGAATTTGATCCTGGTCAATGGGGATGCTTCGAGTGACGCGGAGCGGCAGGTGACGGCTGCGGCCGCAACGATCGTGGCGTCGCTGACGCGGTTCGCGGGCGAACAGTTGGCCGCTGGTCCTGTCCCAACTATGACAATGTCATAGTCGCGGAGGTCCCTTGGTGTCTCCGCTCCGGCAACTCCCTGATACGATAATGGCCTTCTAACCCAGTGGACCCGAGGCCGGCGGATTTCGAGGGCGTTCCCATGAAAAGACGCGACACCTCTACCGTGCAAGCCGACGGTGCGACGCAGGTCGATCGCCGCCATATCGGGCACACCTTTCCGGTGCATTCGGCTGACGTCGAGGCCGGCCGCCTGCGGCTGTTCGCCAAGGCGACGGGCGAGACGCGGGCCGAGTATATCGACGCCGACGCCGCCCGCGCCGCGGGGCATCCGGCAATTCCCGCGCCGCCGACCTTCGCGCTGTGCCTCGATCTCGAAATCCCCGACCCGTTCGCGTGGCTCGGGGAACTCGGGATCGACCTGGGACGAATCCTGCACGGCGGGCAGCGCTTCCGCTATCTCGCGCCCATCTACGCGGGCGACCGCCTCACCTTCGCCTCGCGCATCGAGGACATCTACGGCAAGCGGGGCGGGGCGCTGACCTTCCTGATCAAGACCACCGACGTCACCAATCAGCACGGCGTGACCGTGGCCGAGATGCGCGCGACCGTCGTCGTTCGCGGGCGATGAAGGGGCGCCGCGTGGACGTCGCGTTCGACACCGTCAAGCCCGGCGACACGCTGCCTCCGCTCGTGCTCGCGCCGCTGAGCCGCGCGACGCTCGCGCTCTACGCGGGCGCGTCTGGCGATCACAACCCGATCCATATCGACACCGACTTCGCGCGTGACGCCGGCATGCCCGACGTATTTGCGCAGGGCATGCTGTCGATGGCCTGGCTCGGCCGGATGCTGACGCTGTGGACCGCGCAGAAGAACCTGCGTGAATTCGATGTCCGCTTCACCGCGCTGACGCAGGTCGGCGAGCGGATCACCTGCACGGGGCGGGTCGCCGAGAAGCTCCTGCGCGATGGGGAACGCCTGGTCCGCGTCGAAATCCAGACCGCCAACGATGCCGGTGAGGTCAAGCTCACGGGCGAAGCGCTCATTGCACTGCCCTGATTACCGCCGTGAACAATCCCTACCCGCATATGCTTGCCCCGCTCGACCTCGGCTTCACGACGCTGCGGAATCGCGTGCTCATGGGTTCGATGCACACGGGGCTCGAGGAATCCGCGAACGCGTTCGTGCGCATGGCTGCGTATTACGCCGAGCGCGCGCGCGGCGGCGTCGGCCTCATCGTCACCGGCGGGATCGCGCCGAATTTCGCGGGCCGGGTCGAGCCGCGCGCGTCGCAACTGTCGTTTCCCTGGCAGTTGGGCAAGCATCGGCTCATCACCGCGGCGGTGCACGCGGCGGGTGGGAAGGTCGCCATGCAGATCCTGCACGCGGGTCGCTACGCATATCACCCGCTGTCGGTGGCGCCCTCGCCGCTGCGCTCGCCGATTTCGCCGTTCAAGCCGCGCGGTCTCACCCGCTGGGGCGTCGAGAAGACGATCGCGGATTACGTCCGTTGCGCGCGCCTCGCGCAGCGCGCCGGCTACGACGGCGTCGAGATCATGGGCTCGGAGGGTTATCTCATCAACCAGTTCGTCGCGCCGCAGACCAACCACCGCGACGATGACTGGGGCGGGACGTTCGACAACCGCATCCGCTTTCCGGTCGAGATCGTGCGGCGCACGCGCGACGCGGTGGGCAGCGACTTCATCATCATCTTCCGGCTGTCGATGCTGGACCTGGTCGAGGGCGGCAGCACCTGGGACGAAGTGGTCGCGCTCGGCAAGGCCGTCGAGATGGCGGGGGCGACGCTCATCAACACCGGGATCGGCTGGCATGAAGCGCGGATCCCGACCATCGCGACGATGGTGCCGCGCGCGGCGTTCACCTGGGTGACGAAGCGCATGAAGCGCGAGTTGCGCATCCCGCTCATCACCACCAACCGGATCAACGACCCGGCGGTCGCCGAGGCGGTGCTCGCGCAAGGCGACGCCGACATGGTGTCGATGGCGCGGCCGTTTCTCGCCGACGCCGAGTTCGTCAACAAGGCAGCCGAGAATCGTGCCGACGAGATCAACACGTGCATCGCGTGCAACCAGGCGTGCCTCGATCACATTTTCGAGCGGCGGATCGCCTCGTGCCTCGTCAATCCCCGCGCATGCCGCGAGACGGAGATCATCGTCACGCGGGCGCGGCACGGAAAGCGTGTCGCGGTCGTCGGCGCCGGACCGGCGGGACTCTCGTGCGCGACGACGGCGGCCGAAGCAGGGCACACGGTCACGCTGTTCGAGGCCGCCGGTGAAATCGGCGGCCAGTTCAACCTCGCCCGGCGCATTCCCGGCAAGGACGAGTTCGGCGAGACGCTGCGTTATTTCCGGCGGCGGATCGAGCGGACCGGCGTGGACCTCAGGCTCAATCGGCGGGTCGCGGCGGAAGATCTCGCCGGTTTCGATCGGATCGTGCTGGCGGCGGGCATCGTGCCGCGCACGCCCGGCATTCCCGGCATCGATCATCCGATGGTCGCGAGTTACGTCGACATCGTTCTCGGCCGGCGGGAGGCCGGCCGGCGCGTGGCGATCATCGGTGCCGGCGGCATCGGCTTCGACGTCGGCGAATTCCTGACCCATGGCGGAGGCGACGACGACGCGCAGGCGTATCGCGCCGAGTGGGGGATCGATCCCGACTATCGCCATCGCGGCGGCGTCATCGCGCCCGCGAAGGCCCAAGCGCCGCGCGAGGTCTGGCTGCTGCAACGAAAGTCCGCCAAGGTCGGCGAAGGACTGGCCAAGACGACGGGCTGGATCCGGCGCACGCTGCTCAAGCGGCGCGGCGTGCAGATGATCGCCGGGGTCGAATACGAGCGCATCGACGATGCCGGGCTGCACATCCGCGTCGGCGGGCAGGCGAGGCTGCTCGAGGTCGACACCATCGTCGTCTGCGCGGGGCAGGAGCCGCGGCGAGAGCTCGTCGCCGGACTCGAGCGGGCGGGTCTGCCCATGACGCTGATCGGCGGCGCCGACGTCGCCACCGAACTCGACGCCAAGCGCGCGATCCAGCAGGGAATGCAAGTCGCGCTCGCGATCTGACGTCAGTGATTCCCGGTTCTGTCTCTGCGGAACGACCGGGGTCGTGCCTGCGCGGCGTGGGTCGCGCGCGGGCGCCCGAGGGTCGCAAACGTTCGGCCTATGGGTCCGGCGCGGACGCGGCCGGCAACCCACGCCGACCGCGTCCGCGCCACCCAGACGGCCGACGCGACCCACGGGCGCCCGCGCGCGACCCTGCCGCTGCCGCCGACGTGGTGCCAATGCGACGCAAACTCACGCGTTGGTCGCGCGCGCCGAGATGTCCCGCGCTGTTTCTATCCGTGCATAACCACAGTCCCGGCGCGGGGTGAGCCGCTGAGTGCGGGCGCCTGTGCCGCCGTCGGCGCTGCGCGTGCGGCGGACGACGGGCGGTCGTGGGTTGACCGCCCGTCGCCCGCCGTCCCACGCGCCCGCCGACACGTTTGGCGGCACCGAAGCCCGCACTCAGCGGCTCACCCCGCGCCGCACCGGCCACAGTAGGTTCTGCAACTGGCGACCTGTATGGCGCCCGGCCACACGGCCGCGCTGCATCGCCACATGATTGCCGCCACGCTTGCGGGACGGACGTTGTGGCCGTATCGTTAGCACGACTTCGGCTTGCGCGATTGACGAAAGGCCGTGCGGAGGCCGGGAACACGCGCAGCTTGCGCGCGGCGTCGCGGTTCTTTCACGGGAGGCACATGGCTGACCAACCCAAGGATCCGATGCAATGGCTGGCGAGCCTGTATCAGGCGGGGCAGGACGCGATGCGGCAGTTCGCGCCCCCTGTTCCGGGCGCGGCGCCCGATCCCTATGCCCAGTTCGCCGCGATGTCGCAAGGCCTGCTGGAGATGCAGCAGAATTATCTGCGGCAGATGTCGAGCCTGTGGCTGGGCGCGGCCGCGACCGCGGGGAAGGCGGCGGCGGGACAGGATGGCGACAAGCGTTTCGCCGGCGAGCCGTGGCGTGACGACCCCCGCTTCGAGCTGCTGAAGACCTCGTACCTCGCGTACGCGGACCTGCTGCAGAAATCCGTCGAGGCCGCGGCCGTGGACGACCGCACGAAGCGGCAGTTGCGCTTCGCCGCGCGCCAGTTCGTCGATGCCATGAGTCCGGCGAACTATTTCATGACCAACCCCGAAGCGATGCAGCTGGCGCTGCGAAACGGGCGGCGCGAGCCTCGCGGAAGGGATGGCGCTGTTCTTCAAGGATCTCGCCAAGGGCCGCATCTCGATGACCGACGAGAGCGCGTTCGAGGTGGGCCGGAACATCGCCGTCACCGAGGGGTCGGTGATTTTCGAGAACGAGCTGATCCAGGTGATCCAGTACGCGCCGCGCACGGCGGAAGTCTTCGCGCGGCCGCTGGTGATGATTCCGCCGTGCATCAACAAGTTCTACATCCTCGACCTCACGCCGGAGAATTCGTTCGTTCGCCATGCCGTCGACCAGGGGCACACGGTGTTCATGCTGTCGTGGCGCAACATCACGCCCGAGACCGGGCATTTCACCTGGGACGATTACCTGCAGCTCGGGGTGATGCAGGCGATCGAGGTGGCGCGCGCCGTGACCGGTGCCGACGACGTCAACGCGCTCGGCTTCTGCATCGGCGGCACGCTGCTCGCCTGCGCCACCGCGGTGATGAAGGCGAATGCCGAGGAGAAGGTCGCGAGCATGACGCTGCTCACCGCGATGCTCGATTTCGCCGAGCCCGGTGAAATCGGCACGCTGATCGACGATCAGCGCGTGGCCGCGCGCGAGGCGGCGATCGGCGAGGGCGGCATCATGGAGGGCAAGGAGCTCGCGCTGACCTTCTCGTCGCTGCGCGCCAACGACCTGATCTGGCCGTACGTCGTGAACAGCTACCTCAAGGGAAAGAAGCCGCCGGCATTCGATCTGCTGTACTGGAATTCCGATGGCACCAACCTGCCGGGTCCGATGTTCTGCTGGTACGTCCGCAACACGTATCTCGAAAACAGCGTCCGGGAACCCGGAAAGACGATCCAGTGCGGCGTGCCCGTCGACCTGTCCGACATCGATGTGCCGGCGTTCATCTACTCGTCGCGCGAGGACCACATCGTCCTCTGGCGCGCGGCCTACGCGTCGCTCGGACCTCCTCGCCGGCGACAACACGTTCGTGCTGGGCGCGAGCGGGCACATCGCCGGGGTGATCAATCCGCCGGCCAAGAACAAGCGCAACTTCTGGGTCGGCGGCAATACGGGCGGCGACGCGGATCTATGGCTGTCGACCGCGCGCGAGGTTCCCGGCAGCTGGTGGCCGGCGTGGATCGACTGGCTCGCCCCGCACGGTGGCGGCAAGGTCGCCGCGCCGCGCGCCCCGGGAAACAAGCAGCATCGCAGCATCGAGCCGGCCCCGGGCCGCTATGTGAAGGTCAGGGTCGACTGATTGCCATGCAAACCAGCCGGTCGCGCTCGCGCCTCGCCATCGAGATCACGGTCGCGCTGGTGATCAAATTCCTGCTGCTGTACGTGATCTGGGCCGTCTGGTTCGCCCACCCCGTGAGCAGGCAATTGGACGCGCGCGGCGTGGCTGCGACGCTTTTCGCCGTGCAGGACGTCCCGCCCGTCCGGCGCGACTGGGGGCGGCGCGCAAATTGACCCCCGACCTCGACCTCGTCACGCTGTCGCGCCTGCAGTTCGGCACGACGGCGATGTACCACTTCCTGTTCGTGCCGCTGACGCTGGGGTTGTCGTGGATCCTCGTGATCATGGAATCGGTCTACGTGATGACCGGATTGCAGGTCTACAAGGACATGACCAAGTTCTGGGGCAAGCTCTTCGGCATCAACTTCGCGATGGGCGTCACGACCGGGATCACGCTCGAGTTCCAGTTCGGCACCAACTGGGCCTACTACTCGCACTACGTCGGCGACATCTTCGGCGTGCCGCTGGCGATCGAGGGCCTGATGGCGTTCTTCCTCGAGTCGACGATGGTCGGGCTCTTCTTCTACGGCTGGAACCGGCTCGGCAAGGTCCAGCACCTGGCGGTGACGTTCCTGGTCGCGCTGGGCTCGAACCTGTCGGCGCTGTGGATCCTGATCGCCAACGGCTGGATGCAGAACCCGGTCGGCGCGGATTTCAATCACGAGACGATGCGCATGGAGCTCGTCAGCATCGCGCAGATCATCCTCAACCCGGTGGCGCAGGCGAAGTTCGTGCACACGGTGGCCGCGGGCTACGTGACCGCGTCGATGTTCGTGCTGGGCATCAGCTCGTATTACCTGCTGAAGGGCCGCGACGTGCATTTTGCGCTGCGCTCGTTCGCCGTCGCGTCGGGGTTCGGACTTGCCTCGGCCTTGTCGGTGATCGTGCTGGGCGACGAGTCGGGTTACACGACCGGCGAAACGCAGAAAGTGAAGCTCGCGGTCATCGAGGCCGAATGGGAGACGCAAAAGCCGCCGGCGCCGTTCATGGTGTTCGGCATCCCCGACGACCGGACCGAGACGTCCCGCTACGCGATCCACGTGCCGTGGGCATTGGGCCTCATGGCCACGCGCTCGGTCGACACGCCGGTGCTCGGCATCAGGGAGCTGCGCCGGCAGGCCGAACAGCACATCCGGAACGGCATCAAGGTGTACTTGGCGCTCCAGCAGGTGAAGGCGGGCAGCAAGGACCCCGACGTCCTGCGGACTTTCGAGAAAGGCAAGGGCGACCTCGGTTATGCACTGTTGCTGACCCAGTTCACCAGGAACGTGGCCGAGGCCACGCCCGATGAGATCGCGGCCGCCGCGGCAGCGGTCATTCCCCGCGTGGCGCCGCTGTTCTGGTCGTTCCGGCTGATGGTGGGCCTGGGACTCTGGTTCCTGTTCCTGTTCGCCTGCGCGGTCTATTTCCTCGCGCGGCGCAATCTCGCGCCGCAGCGCTGGCTGCAGCGCTGCGCGCTCTACAGCATTCCGCTGCCGTGGATCGCGGCGGAGCTGGGCTGGTTCGTCGCCGAATACGGACGGCAGCCGTGGATCATCAGCGAGATCCTGCCGACGTCGCTCGGCGTGTCGACGCTGTCGACGCGGGATCTCTGGCTCAGCCTGGCCGGATTCATCGGCTTCTACACGCTGCTTCTGGTCATCGAGCTCTACCTCATGTTCAAGTACGCCCGCCTCGGGCCGAGCAGCCTCGGCAGCGGCGCGTATCACCACGAGACAGCGAGGTAGGCGATGATCTTCGACTACGAAACGCTGAAGGTCGTCTGGTGGCTGTTGATCGGCGTGCTGCTGATCGCCTTCGCGGTGACCGACGGCTTCGACATGGGGATCGGCGTCCTGCTGCCGTTCCTCGGCCGCAGCGATGGCGAGCGCCGCGTCATCATCAGCTCGGTGAGCGCGACGTGGGAGGGGAACCAGACCTGGCTCATCACCGCCGCCGGCGCGACCTTTGCCGCCTGGCCGCTGGTCTATGCCGTTTCCTTCTCCGGCATGTATTTCGCGATGCTGCTGGTGCTGTTCGCGCTGTTTTTCCGCCCGGTCGCATTCGATTACCGGGACAAGCTGCGGGACCCGCGCTGGCGCTCGGCCTGGGACTGGGGAATCTTCGTCGGCAGCTTCGTCCCGGCGCTCGTCTTCGGCGTCGCGTTCGGCAACCTGCTGCAGGGTGTGCCGTTCCATTTCGACGCCAGCATGCGCTCGTACTACACGGGCTCGTTCTGGGCGCTGCTCAATCCGTTCGCGTTGCTGGCGGGCGTGGTCAGCGTCGCGATGCTGGTGCTCCACGGCTCGATCTACCTCCAGATCCGCAGCACCGGTGTCATCAATGCGCGCGCGATCCGGGCGACACTCTGGTCGGCGGCCGTTCTGATCGTCGCCTTCGGCGCGGCGGGGTGGCTCATCGCCCGCGGGATCGACGGCTATCGGATCACGGCGATGCCGGCGGCGGGCGTCGCGTCGACGCCGCTCGCGAAGACCGTCACCATCGCCGCCGGCGCGTGGCTCGCGAATTACGCGCTCCACCCGTGGACGATGCTCGCCCCCGGCGCCACGTTCGCCGGCGCGATCCTGGCGACGGTGTGCGCGCGCGCCGGCTGGCCGAAGGTCGCGTTTGTCGCGAGCGCGGCCGCGGTGTCCGGTGTCATCCTCACCGCCGGATTCGCGATGTTTCCGTTCATCCTGCCGTCGTCGAGCGATCCCAACCACAGCCTGACCGCCTGGGATGCGGTGTCGAGCCACCTCACGCTGCAGATCATGTTCTGGGTCGTGCTCATATTCCTGCCGCTCATCGCCGTGTACACGGGGTGGGTCTACGCCGTGCTGCGCGGCAAGGTCACGCTGGAGATGGTCGAGTCGGAAGGCAAGTCGGGGTATTGAGGCTACGCTTTTGATTTCGTGGTACTATTATGTC
>CAWEOX010000012.1:0-237328 GCA_963810845.1 uncultured beta proteobacterium
TGGGTGTCGAGCGTCGGTGGCGCGCGCGGGGCGTGCCCGTCAGGCCGCTTGCGGATGTTCCTTCACCCGCGAGACGAGCTGCGTCGGATTGACGAAGCGCAGCGCGATCAAGAGCCACGCGAGCGTGACCACCATGTAGATCATGGCCATCGCATCGACCGATTGCGGCGCGCGCACGCCCGCGGCGAACACCGCGTAGTACAGCGCGACGACCAGCGTCTGCGAATCGGAGCCCGGCGGTGAGGAACGTGAGCTCGAACATCGCGATGGTCCGCACCAGCACCAGCAGCGACGCGGCCAGGATGCCGGGCCCGAGCAGCGGCACCAGCACATGCCAGAAGATGCGCGCGGTGCCGGCACCGAACACCCGCGCGGCCGCCTCGAGGTTGGGGTCGATCTGCTCGATGAACGGGGTCATGACGAGGATCACGAACGGTGCCGCGGGAATCAGGTTGGCGAGGATCACGCCGTAGATCGTGCCCGCGAGCTGCGCCTTGTAGAGCACCGTCGCGAGCGGAATGCCGTAGGTGATCGGCGGCACCATCAACGGCAGCAGGAACAGCAGCATCAGCGCGCGCTTGCCGCGGAAATTCCGCCGCGCGAGCGTGTACGCCGCCGGCACGCCGATCAGCAGAGCGAGGAAGACGACGGCGAACACCACCTCCACCGTCACCCAAAGCACCTGATCGAGCTGGAACTCCTTCCACGCCGCCGTGTACCAAATGGTGGTCCAGCCTTCCGGGAACCAGGTGCCGAGCCAGCGCTTGGCGAACGAGCTGGTGGCCACCGCGGCGATCATCAGCCCGATGTTGACGACGAACAGCGTCATCAGCCCGAGCAGCAATCCGCGCCAGGCGCGGTCGAGCAACGGTTCCGTCTTGGCCGCCATCCGCGCTACCCCTTTCCGCCGATCATGGGACCGCGATAGAACAGCGCGCGCATCCCCAGCACGGCGGCGACGATCGCGAACTGCACGAAGCCCATGATCATCGCGATCGCCGAGGCGAGCGAATAGTCGTATTGCTCGAACGCCGCCTCGTACGCAGCGATCGAGATCACGCGCGTGGGTCCGGCGGGCGAGCCCAGCAGGATGGCGGACGGAAACACCGAAAACGCCTGCACGAACGCGAGGCAGAAGCACATCGCGAGGCCCGGTGCGAGCAGCGGCAGGTAGATATGGCGGAACTGCGCCTTCCGGTCGGCCCCGAGCGTCGCCGCCGCGCGCGCCAACCCAGGGTCGATGCCGGTGATGTACGACAGGATCAGCAGGAAGGCGAACGGAAACCCGGAAATGACGAGCGAGATCAGCACGCCGGTGTAGTTGTGCGTCAGCCGGATCGGGCCGTCGTAGAGGTGGATGAGCTGCAGAAACTGGGCGAGCCAGCCCTTGGGTCCGAAGTACGTCAGCATGCCCTCGGCAATCAGCACCGTGCCCAGCGTAATCGGCACGACCAGGATCGTCGTCACCCAGCGCTGATACGCGTGTCTTGACGCGCATCTTGAAGGCGATGGGCAGGGCGAAGCCGACGTTGATCAGCGTGGCGGGAAGGGCGAGACGCAGCGTCGTCCAGATCGTCGGCCAGAGGTTGTCGGTGGTGAAGAAATGGCGGTAGTTCGCGAGCGCGCCGCCCTCCTTGGGCGTGAACGACAGCCACAGCCCGTAAAGGAACGGATAGATGAACAGCAGCCCCATGAACAGCGCGGCCGGGACGACCAGCAGCAGCGTGCGGTCGAACGGCTCGCGCGCGAGCGGTCCGGTAACGGAAACGGTGTTCATGGCGATGCGTCAGGCGGCCGGATAGACGAGCGCGCGCTCGACCGGCACGTGCACCAGCACGTTGTCGCCCAGCGCGGGCTGGCGCACCGAACGTACATGCAGCAGCGTGCCGCCGGCGGTCATCACGTCGAGCAGCGAGTCGCGGCCGCAGAATTCGACGTTGGCGATCTTGCCGGCGATGGTGTTGCCGCTGGCGGCATCGTCGACGATCGCCGCTTCTTCAGGCCGGATCGCCACGCAGGCGCGCCGGCCTGCGAGCGGCAGCTTGCGCGTGCCGGTCAGCCGGATGTCGGGACCGGCCACCGTGACGCGTCCGTCCTCCTCGCGCTCGACGCCGAGCTCCAGCACGTTGCGATAGCCCATGAACCGCGCGACGTCGAGGTTGGCCGGCTGCGAATAGACATCGTGCGGTGCCGCGATCTGGTGCACGGCGCCATCTTTCATCACGACGATGCGATCGGCGAGCGACAGCGCCTCGTCCTGATCGTGCGTCACGTAGATCGTCGCCCGACCGAGCTCGCGATGGATGCGCCGGATTTCGGCGCGCGTCTCGATGCGCAGCTTGGCATCGAGATTGGACAAGGGCTCGTCCATCAGGATGAGCGGCGGCTCGATCACGATCGCCCGCGCGATCGCGACGCGTTGCTGCTGGCCGCCCGACAGTTGGCCCGGGAGTTTGTTTTCCTGGCCGGTGAGCTGCACCATCTTCATCGCCTTCGCCACCCGCGGCGCGATCTCCGCCGCCGGCACGCCGCGCATCTTGAGGCCGAAGCCGACGTTCTTCTCGACCGTCATGTGCGGGAACAGCGCGTAGTTCTGGAACACCATGCCGAAGCCGCGCTGCTCGGGCGGGAGCGTGTCGATGCGCGTGTCGTCGAGCCAGATGCTGCCGTCGGAGAGTTGCAGCAGCCCGGCGATGCAGTTGAGCGCCGTGGACTTGCCGCAACCGGAAGGCCCCAGCAGCGCGATGAATTCCCCGCGCTTGATCGTCATCGTCAGCCCGGACACCGCATTGAAGATCTTGCCTCCGGCGCCGGCAAAGCGGCGGGTGACGGCGTCCAGTCGGAGGTCCTGGAAATCGCGGTTCATCGTGGTCCTTTGCCTCGCAGTTGATGCCGTACGCGAACGCAGGCGGGGCCGCAACGGCGCGGCCTCCTTGACCGTCTGTGCAGGACGCTGCATACAGTGTCGGCCGCCTGCGTCGACTCGCCCTTGCCGTCGATCGCACGCGCTTCGCGCGCGGCCTCGCCGGCCGCTCGCGCCGCTATTTCGTCTTCTGCGCGCCGACCTGCTGGTCCCAGATGCGGAACGCTTCGACCTGCGCCTGCGGAGGCAGCGACTGGGTGTGCGGGAAGTCCTTCAGCCATGCTTCGTACTCGGGCCGGCCGTACTCCTTGATCGCGTCCTGGCTTTCCTTCGGGGCCATCGACAGCGACACGTTCTTCACCGCGGGACCCGGATAGAAATAGCCTTTATCGTACGTGTAGGCCTGCGCTTCGGGCGTCAGCAGGTACGCCATCACGTCGAGGATGACGGCGATCTTTTCCGGCGGCACGCCCTTCGGGATTACCATGTAGTGCGCATCGTTGACCCAGGTCATGCCCTTGAACGGCGCAACCTTGAAATTCTTCGGCACGATGCCCAGCACGCGGGGATTGATGTCCCAGCCGGTCATCGTCAGCGTCATGTCGCGCGAGCCTTCGCCCAGCTCCTTCATCACCGCGCCGGTTCCCGTCGGGTAATACTCGATGCAGGAATTGAGATCCTTGAGGTAGGCCCACGTCTTTTCCCAGCCGTTGACGGGGTCCTTCGGGTTCTTGTCGCCCAGAATGAAGGGCAGGCCCATGATGAACGTGCGGCCGGGGCCGGAATTGGCCGGTCGCGCATAAATCAGTTTGTTCGGGTTGGCCTTGCACCACGCAAGCAGTTCCGCCGGCGTCGTGGGCACCTGCTTCACCTTGTCCGGGTTGTATTCGACCAGCGGCCCCGCCGGCATGAACACGACCTCGATGCCCTGGTCCTGCGCGAGCTCCTGCATCTTGGCGGCGGCCGGCTGGTAGTTCGCGATCAGATTGGGGAACTTCGCCGAGTATTCGGGCAGCAGCTTGATCAGCACACCCTGCTCGATCCCCGCGGCCAGGAAGTCGGTGCCGGTCAGTACCAGGTCGATGTCGCTTCGCCCGGCGCCCTGCATCGCCTTCAGCTTGCCCGGGAAGCTCGGGAGCCGGTGCCTTGGTGAAGTTGAACTTGGCCACTCGGTCGGGGTATTTCGCGCGATAGGCCTCGAACGCATCCTGGGTCAATGCGAGATTGCCCGCGACGTCGACGATATTGAGCGTCACCGGGCTCTTGGGCATTGCCGGCATGCCCTGCGCGGCCACCGGCAGCGCGGTTATCGTCGTCAATACGGCGGCACCGGCGGCCGCCAGCGCGCCGCGCAACGCGCAACGGCGCGCGCGATTCTGGATGTTGCTGCTCTTGTTCATGTCTTCTCTCCTCGTGCGATTGAACTTCGATCACCCGTTAGGGGGCGCCGATCCGACTGCCATGGGGCGGCCGCCATTCTGCACCGTCCCGTGTTCTCCCGGAATCCACTGCACCGCCGGCGGCGTCATGCCCGCACCGGCGTCCGTGCCACGCGCTTCTGCGCGGCGGGCCGTCGCGCGCGACCTTGTCCGGCGCGATGTCGTTGACGCCCCGCTGGAACTCGCGTGCGACGCGCGCAAGATGCCGGTGCATTGCCGCGCGTGCGGCGCCGGAATCGCGCGCCGTGATCGCCGCGAGGATCGCCGCGTGGTCGCGAATCGTTTGCCGCGCGAGCGCTTCGGTATGGAAATGCCGCTGCATCCGGCCCCAAAGCTCCGCGCGCTGGCCCCACAGGCCGTGGACGACGAGCTCGAGGGAACTGTTGCCGGTGGCCTTGGCAATGCCGAGGTGGAAGTCTCGGTCGGTCTCCTCCCGGATCGCAACATCGTCGACGTGCGCGGTCATCCGGGCGACGGCCTGCCGAAGAGCAGCGAGGTCATCGGGCCGGGCCGTGGTGGCGGCGAGCGCGGCGATCTCGCCTTCCACCAGCTTGCGGGCATTGAGGAGGTCGAAGGGGCCGGGACCCTTGTCGCCGGCGGCGTCGTCGGCGGCGGGACCGGTGACGAAAATACCGCTGCCGACGCGGACTTCGACGAGGCCGGCGATCTCGAGCGAAATCACCGCCTCCCGGACCGAGGTGCGCGACACGCCGAGCAGCGTGGCCAACTCGCGCTCGGCCGGCAGTCGCGAACCGCGCACGAATTCGCCGCTGTCGATGAGGCCCGCAATCTGCTCGGCAATCTGCCGATACAACCGTCGCGGCTCAACCGTTTGCAGCGGCACAGGAAGCTCCTTCCCCGGCCGGATTCTTCGCCGGCGGTCCCGCCGCGCCATCGCGGCCGGCGCGGACCTTATGTTTTCCATAGTAGCGTCAACGGGGGATTTTGGTCAAGTGGTCCAACCACCGGGCCAATCGACCGGGTTGGACGTCTGCAGGTGTCGCCGCATGCGTAGCCCGGCGTTGAGCGAAGCGAAACCCGGGTGGTCGTGGCCGTAGGCACGCGGCCACCCGGGTTGCGCCTCCGGCTCAACACCGGGCTACCTGGCCTTGAAATGTCCCGACTTCCCGCCCGATTTTTCGACCAGGTGCACGCCTTCGATCCGCATGCCGCGGTCGGCCGCCTTGCACATGTCGTAGATCGTCAGGAGCCCCACGGTCGCCGCCGTCAGCGCCTCCATCTCGACACCGGTCCGGTCGAGGGTTTCCGCCGTGACGGCGATGGCGATCGCGTTGCCGGCGCGATCGGTCGTGAAATCGACGGCGACCCGCGTCAGCGGCAGCGGGTGGCACAACGGGATGAGTTCCGCGGCGCGCTTGGCCGCCTGGATCGCGGCGATGCGCGCGACGCCCAGCACGTCACCCTTTTTCGCCGTGCCCGCGTCGATCGCGGCCAGCGTCGCCGGTTGCATCACGATGCGGCCCGCGGCGATGGCGACACGCTTCGTTACACTCTTCGCGGCGACGTCGACCATGTGCGCCTGACCCGCCGCGTCAAAATGGGTAAAATGATCGTTTAGCGGCTCTGTGGACGGCACCGTTTTCCGTTTGCGAACCTTGGTGGTCGACACTCCGGATCTATTGCTCGTGCCTTCCGTGCGCGCCACGACGGGCCTCCTTGTCTTGAACTTCGGGCAACCTCGGGCATCTTAGCATTAGCATGCATGGCTGATCCCGCCTCTTCGATGCCCACCCGACTCGTTCCGCGCCCGCCCGCGCTTCCCGTTGCTCCCTCCGTGAAACGTGCGCCTCAGCGCATCGTCGCGGCGTTCGCGGCTGCCGCCCTTCTCGCGCAGCCGCTTGCCCCGGCGTTCACCGGTGTTTCGGTCGCCCACGCGCAGCGCCTGCCTGATCTCGGCGACGAATCGCAGGCGATGCTCGCGCCGGCGCAGGAGCGCAAGCTCGGCGAGTCGGTGATCCGCCAGATCCGGTCCCAGGGCGGTTACATGGACGACCCCGAGGTCAACGATTATCTGAACGAAATCGGGCATCGGCTGGTCGCGGCCATTCCCGATTCGCGCCAGGATTTCGAGTTCTTCGCCGTTCCCGATTCCGGGATCAACGCCTTTGCGCTGCCGGGCGGCTACATCGGCGTCAACACCGGGCTCATCCTGCTCGCGCAGAACGAGTCCGAGCTCGCGGCCGTGCTGGCCCACGAAATCTCGCACGTCACGCAGCATCACCTGTCGCGCATGATGTCCGCGCAGAAGAACTCGACGCTGCTGCAACTCGCCGCGCTGGCGGTCGCCCTCGCGTCGGCCCGCTACGGTGGCCAGAACGGCGGCCAGACGGCGTCGGCGGCGATGGCCTCGGCGCAGGCGCTGTCGATTCAGCAGCAGCTCAACTTCACGCGCGAGAATGAATACGAGGCCGATCGCATCGGCTTCCAGCGTCTCGAGGCCTCGGGCTTCGACGTGAACGCGATGGCGGTGTTCATGGAGCGGCTGCAGCGTGTCAGCCGCTTTTCGGACAGCGGCGCGCCGTCGTACCTGCGCACGCACCCGATCACCTACGAGCGGATCGCCGAGGCGCAGGCGCGCGCTCAGGGCAAGCCGTACCGCCAGGTTCCCGACTCGCTCGACTTCGATCTCGTCCGCGCGCTGCTGCGGAGTTACAACGGCACCGCGAAAGAGGCCGTCGCCGGCTTCGATCACGCGATCGCCGAGCGCAAGTTCAACAACGAGATCGCCGCGCATTACGGCCTCGTCGCTTCGCTGCTGCGCGACCAGGACTACAAGCGCGCCAAGACCGAGCTCGCCACGCTCGAGAAAATGGCGCCGCCGCATCCCATGATCGATGCGATTGCCGCCCACGTGTACTTGGACGCCGGCGACGTCAATCTCGCGCTCAAGCGGTACGAGGACGCCCTCGCCCGCTATCCCAACAAGATGCAGTTCATCTACGACTACCCCGATGCCCTGCTCACGGCGAACCGCCCGCGCGATGCCGCGGCCTTCGCCGAGCGCGAGCTCCTCCGGTTCCCGAACGACGGCAAGCTGCACCGCACGGCCGCCAAATCCTATGCCGCGCTCGGCAACCGGATGCAACAGCACCGCCACCAGGCCGAGCTCTACGCGTGGCAAGGCGACCTGCGTGCCGCGGTGACGCAGCTCGAGCTCGCGGTCAAGGCCGGCGATGGCGATTTCTATCAGTCGTCGGTCGTCGAGACGCGCCTGCGCGCGCTGCGGAAGGAGCTGATCGAGCAGCAGAACGCCGGCGCGACGCGCAACGGCTGAGGCGTCCGCTGCCCGCCGCATTCCGCGGCGCTGCCGTTGCCGTCATGGCCGCACGCCCGCGAAGGAGCGTGCTGACCTGCTCCTCGCGTGGTATGCTCGCCGCCCTCTTGCAAATGAGGGGGAGGTCCATGGAGCCTGGCCACGGCAAGTTGACCCGAGGTCGCTGTATTTGGCCGAACACAAAGCGCTTTGGCACAATCGACGCAAGGACGACCGGACCATGACCTTGGATCTGAGCGCGTATAGCAACGCGTCTCCCGCACCGCTCGCGTTAGCCTCAAGAAACAGTTGCATTCAGCACACAGCATCAAACCCGAGCCATGCCGACCGCGTCCAGACGGAACAGCGGCATTTCAGTGGCTGCCAGACCCACAATCAGCTTCCGGAGATCTATCACTATTGGTCAAACACCTATCTGCGTCCCAAGTTGGAACGCATCGGCTTTTCGCATCCCGATGCCATGTTCTGCCGCTACTTCGAACTTGCGTACCTTGCAAATCAATCGCCCCACCGCCATTTCTTGAGCCTCGGCACTGGGAACTGTAAGACCGAAGTTATGCTCGCCCGCCACCTCGTCGAACGGGGGCTGTCCGATTTCGTGATCGAATGCGTCGACCTGAATCCGACGCTACTCGCAGAGGGCGTTGCGTCGGCAAAGGAGGCGAGTGTCGGCGATCACATCGTCACCGCGGAAGGCGATGCAAACAAGTGGACTCCATCAACAACGTATGCGGGCATCCTCGCCAACAGCTCGTTACATCACATCGAAAACCTTGAAGGCCTGTTCGAGGGCATCGAAGAGAGCCTGGCTCCGACTGGCACATTCGTGACATCGGACACGGTGGGCCGAAACGGTCACATGCGGTGGCCGGAGGCCTTGACCGTCGTGCATGAGTTCTGGCGCGAACTCCCGCGCGAATACACGTATAACCATTTGTTGCAACGGCACGAATCCCTCTACGACAACTGGGACTGTTCGGGCGAGGGATTCGAAGGGATCAGGGCCCAGGACATCCTTCCCCTTCTCCTAAAACACTTCGATTTCGACGTCTTTGTGCCTTTCGCCAATATCGTCGATCCCTTTATCGACAGGCCGTTCGGACCCAATTTCGCTTCCAGCAGGAAATGGGACACCGAATTCATCGATCGCGTACATGCCCGCGACGAAGCCGAGATTGCGCGCGGGGCCGTCAAACCTACGCACATCGTCGCGGCAATGTGCGTCGGAAGGCCCGGCACGTATGTCCCGCGGGACGGATTGACGCCACGATTCTGTGTTCGTTCCCCCCTTCGCGTCCCACGGCCGCTTCGGTCTCTGCCCACGGATGGCAGCGAGAACACGCAGGAACGGTTGACGCCGGCGCCTGGCACTCAAGCGCCCGTAAAGGCCACAGAGGATGACACTATCGCGGTCACGATCCTACCGACCGATCCGAAGAGTCTTGATCTTCTGGTTGCGAGAATCGGGCCGCCAACCCAGCAGATCCGCAGCTATCTGTTGTTTCCGTGCGGAGCGAAGGACGCGACATCCGTATCGACCTGGAGCAAACGACACGGGTCACTGCGCAACCGCCTGCGACACTGGACGTCGGCTTGGGGCGTTTCCCTGCCGGCCCCGTCACAGTGTCTGTTTACAGCACGGCGCGGCCAGAGCCGGTTACCGTTGCCGTTAACATAGCTGGCCAAATCTGCGAAGTTGGTCTCGTCCACCCCCCTCGTTGACTACACCGACATGTGGTGGAATCCGGACGAGCCCGGATGGGGCATCAGCATCCACCAGCATTCAAGCGGGCGACTTGTTGCCACTTGGCTGGTTTATGACGAATCCGGCAAGCCTACCTGGTATTCCCTCCAGCCCGGTTCATGGGCGGGCCCGTGCGCGTATAGCGGCCCGATCTACAGGTACGGAGCCTCGGGCAGTACCGACTTGTTCGCGCCGGGCCACGTGGACGGTGAAAGTGTGGGATCAGGAAGTCTGGTTTTTGCCGATTTCGCAAGCGGGAAATTCACCTACGAGATTCTCGGTACGTGTGGGGCGAAAGAAATGATCAGAATGCAGTTTTGAATGCGCTTGCTTACCGGCGTGTGGTACGCGAGGCATTCCTGCCCATGTGGAGGGTCAAGACCTCGTTATCGAATGATCGGCCCAGTACTCGAACGGCACGCATGTTCCGATGCCAGGCATCGCGCACGCGGCGCATGTAGCGTACGAAACGGATGACCCGAGCGATGGCGATTGCGATGCGCGCAACACGCATGGCAACGTCCTGTCCCTTCTGGCAGGTGCAGGCATGAGCACCGCGGGATTACGGTCTATTCCCGCTCGCCATTCCAGCAGCGGCGCGGCCTCCGTGACCGAGCGGGCGCCGACATCAATAGCCAAGGGGGAGGAAACCATGCGTGTTCTCGTGATCGACGATCACCCGCTCATCCTCGAAGCGCTGTCGCAACTGTTGCCGCAGTTGACACCGGGCACCGAAGTTGCGGTCGCGCGCGATCGCGTCGATGCCGAGGCCCTCCTCGACGACGATCCCGACATCGCACTCGTGCTGCTCGATCTTGCGCTGCCCGGCACGCGCGGTCTCGATTTCCTCGCCGACCTCCAACTCGACTATCCGGGCGTGCCCGTGGTCGTCATCTCGGCGACCCACGATCGGGCGACGGTGACCGCGGCGCTGGCGGCGGGCGCGCGCGGTTTCATTCCCAAGACCGCCAATGCGACGGCGCTCCTCGACGCCTTGCAGAAGGTGACGGAGGGCGGCATTTATCTCACGACCGATCTCGCCGCGGGGCTCGAAGCCGACGGCGTGCACGTGTCGCCGGATGATCTTGGTCTCACCGCGCGCCAGGCCGACGTGCTGAAGCTGATGGTGCAGGGCAAGCCCAACAAGCTCATCTGCCGCGATCTCCGGCTCTCGGAGGGAACCGTCAAGGTGCATGTCAGCGCGATCCTCAAGGTGCTGCGCGTCCATTCGCGCACGCAAGCGGTGGCCGAGCTCGCCCGGCGCGGCATCAGCGTCGAGACCCTCTCCGCCCGCCGTTGAACGCTCCTCGGCATCGCCGGCGCGAGACTCCTGCCGCGTGACACGTGCGCCATGCCGGCAGTATCCCCGCTCGGCGCCGTCGCACCGCATCTGCTGGCCCGGGCGCGTTTGGACGAGGTCGAGACCCTTTACGGGCAATGGCACCGCACCACCGTGTCGATGCTGCTCGGCGCGGTCATCCTGTGCACCGTGCTGTGGGGCGAGGCCGCGCCCGCCCTCATGGCGGGCTGGCTCGCCGCCATCGGCGTCAACCAGGCATGGCGTGGCGCGCTCGCCAAGGCGTTTCGGCGCGCTCGACCGGGCGTCGCCGATGCCCCGCGGTGGGGCCGCTACTGGTCGTTCGGCTCCGCGCTGGCCGGCGCGCTGTGGGGTGCCGCGGCGGTCGTGATGTATCCGGAATCGACGGCGCACGAGGCGCTGCTGATCGTGTGCCTCTTCGGCGTCATCCTGGGCGGTCTCAACCTCACCGCGGTCTACAAGCCGTCGTTCTACGGCTTCGCGCTGCCGGCGCTCGTGCCACTCATCGTGCGTGTAGCGATGCAGGGGGATACCGTGCATGCGTTCACGGCGATCGTGATGGTCGTGGTGCTCGCGTTCGTGCTCGGCTTCGGTCATCACCTCAACGACGTGCTCACCCGTTCGCTCGCGATGCGCTACGAAAACGTGGACCTGATCGACGAGCTGCAGGCGCAGACCCGCAACGCCCTGGACGCGCGGGCCGCGGCGGAGACGGCGAACCGCGCGAAGAGCCAGTTCCTCGCCGCCGCCAGCCACGACCTGCGCCAGCCGCTGCATGCGATGGGCCTGTTCGCCGCGGCACTGGCCGCCCGCGCACGCGAGCCGGAGTTGAAGCCGCTGGTGGCCAGCATTCACGCATCCGTGGAGGCGCTCGAAAACCTGTTCGCGCAACTCCTCGACCTGTCGCGTCTCGATGCCGGCGGTCTCACCCCCGAGCGGGCGGTCACGCCGCTGCAACCGCTGTTCGCGCGACTCGCCGGCGATTTCGCGCCGCAGGCCGCCGCGCACGGTCTGTCGCTCTCGCTGGTCCCGACGGCGCTCGCCGTCGACAGCGACCCGGTGCTGCTCGAGCGAATCCTGCGCAACCTCGTGGCCAACGCGCTGCGCTACACGCGCGCCGGCGGCGTGGTCGTCGGCGCGCGCCGGCGTGGCGACACCGTGCGCATCGACGTCGTCGACACCGGTATCGGCATCGCCCCCGAATTTCGCGAACGCATCTTCGACGAATTCGTGCAGGCGGGCACCGCGCCGAAGAGCCATGTGGCCGGGCGCGGCATGGGACTTGGGCTTGCCATCGTGCGCCGGCTCGCCCTGCTCCTCGGGCACACGCTCGCGCTGTCGTCGGTACCGGCGCGCGGCTCGCGCTTTTCGGTCACCGCGCCGCGAGCTCTGACGCCGCGGCGTCGCGATGGCCACGGGGCGTTGCCGAAAGCGCCATCTCCGGCAGCGGCGACACCGGCGTTGGCGGGTTGCCGCGTCGCCGTGATCGACGACGATCCGGCGGTGGTCGCCGCGATGCGCGCGCTCTTTTCCGCTTGGGGCGCGGACGTTGCCGGCGGCGACAGTGTGGCCGCGGTCATCGCGGACATGGCGGAACGCGCGCGCGGCGACATCGGGAAATCGGCACCGGATCTGATCGTCGCCGATCTGCGCCTTGCCGACGGGCGCTGCGGGCTCGACGCGGTGGCGCACCTGCGCGCGGCCTGCGGGCGGACTGCCGCCGGCGCTGATCGTGTCCGGGGATACCGGGGAAGATGCCCGCGCCGCGGTCGCGGCGGCGGGCTTCACGTTGCTGCCGAAACCGCTGGTGGCGACGGCACTGGAGGCCGCTGCCGCCGCGGCGCTCGACCGCGGCACGTGACGACGCGCGCGGCCGAGCGATCCTGCAACCCGATCGATGCCGTCAGCTACCCGACGGGGCGAGGTGCTCGTGCATCCGTTCGAGCATCCGCTGGCGGAACGTTTCCGCCCGTGCGACCTTCTTTTGCAGCAGGTCACGAACCACGGCCTTCTGCGCCGGCGAGAACGTCGCGTAGAGCGCGAGCCATTGGTCGCGCACCTGCTTGCGCAGCGCACGGTTGTCCTGCTCGACGCTGTCGGCCACCGCGGCAACGGCGGCGAGATCCGGCTCCGACTTGGCCAGCTCGGCCACCAGCGCGGCATGGACCTTCTGGTGATTCGCGCGGCCTGCATCTCGCGCCGCCTTGCCCTGCGCGGCGACGCTGTCCCACATCGTCTGTTGCGACGTGTTGAGATTGAGGCTCGCTTTCGCCTGCTCGAGCATCCGCGGGATCATCTGCTCGATGCCGGCACCGCCGCCGTGCATGCCCGGTCCGCCATGCATCATTCCACCCGCCGGCTGGGCGATGCTCGCCGTCGCGGCGAGCGAGAGCGCGAGCGCGGTGGTTGCGGCCAGCGCGATGCGGCGCGCTTGCGGCGCCATCGTGGTGTTCTGAAAGAACGTCATGTCCATCTCCTGTCGTTGATCGAAGTCCGCCGCCGCGGAAGGCGCGACCGGCGGGTGGTACTCACGTTAGGGTTTCATTGTGATCCCTCGTTCCGCGCTCGGCATTGACCGAGTGCAACGGAAGGTTGCCGTTGCCGGCCGGCGTTACAATTGGTTACATCACGCGGGATCGATGCTGCTCCCGAACGTCTAACCTTAACCATGGCCGCCCCGACTGCGCCACCGAAGATCCTCGTCGTCGACGACGACGTGCGGCTGCGTGACCTGCTGTCGCGCTACCTCACCGAGCAAGGCTTTCAGGTGGCGACGCTGCCGGATGCGCGGGATCTCGACAAGAAGCTCCAGCGCGACCCGCCGCATCTCATCGTGCTCGACCTCATGCTGCCCGGAGAGGACGGTCTCGCGGTTTGCCGGCGGCTGCGTGGTTCGGGCGAATCGGTGCCGATCATCATGCTGACCGCCAAGGGCGAGGACGTCGATCGCATCCTGGGCCTCGAGATGGGCGCCGACGATTATCTGCCGAAACCGTTCAATCCGCGGGAGCTCGTCGCCCGCATCCACGCCGTGCTGCGGCGCTTGAGCGAACGCCTCGCTCCCGGATCGCCATCGCCCGAGGGCCGGATACCGTTCGGCCCCTTCGTGCTCGATCCCGCGGCCCGGACGCTGCTCGACGGCGAGCGCACGATCCATCTCACCACCGGCGAATTCTCGCTCGTCAAGGTCTTTTCGCAGCATCCGCGGCAGCCGCTCGCTCGCGAGAAGCTGATGCTGCTGGCGCGCGGCCGCGATCACGATCTGTTCGACCGTGCGATCGACGTCCAGGTGTCGCGATTGCGCAAGCTGATCGAGCCCGATCCCGCCAATCCGCGCTACATCCAGACCGTGTGGGGCTTCGGCTACGTATTCGTTCCTGCCGACGCAGCGCCGGGCGACCCGATGCCCGTCGACGGCGGACCGGCGACGCCGTGAAGCTCTGGCCCCGTTCCCTGTTCGGGCGCCTCACGCTGCTGTTGATCGCCGTCGTGGCGATCGCGATGGCGGCGACCATCCTGTTCTTCCGGCACGATCGCGCGGCATTGATCGCGCGGCAGTTCGGCGACACCAAGATCGTGCAGCTGCAGGCCTTGCGCGCGGCGCTCGCCGTGGCCGATACGCACGAGCGGCGCGAGACGCTGCGCGATATCGGAAACCAGTATGGCGTACGCATCGTGTCCGAAGCCGAGCGCCCGCTGGTTGGCGGACCCGCGCTCGGACCGGCGATGCAGGAGCTTCGGGATCGGCTGCGCGAAAGCCTCGGTCCCGAAACGGAGTTGCGCGTGGCGCCACGCCTGCGCCTGCTGTTCGTGCGCGTGGAGGCCGGCGGCGCCGGCTACTGGATCGGCGTGCCGCTGCCGCCCGGGCCCGCGACCGACGACGTTCCCACGCGGGCGCTGATCTGGAGCCTCGCGCTGGCGATCTCGCTGTCCATCGCCGCATTCCTGTTCACGCGCTATCTGGCGCGCCCGCTGCGCGAGCTCGACGCCGCGGTCGAACGCGTCGGCCGCGGCGAAACGCCGCCGCCGCTGCCCGAGCAGGGTCCCTCGGAGATCGCGACCCTCAATCGCGGCTTCAACCGGATGATCGCGAATCTGCGGCAACTCGAGCAGGACCGCGCGCTGCTGCTCGCCGGCGTATCGCACGATCTGCGCACGCCGCTCTCCCGCTTGCGCCTCGGTCTCGAAATGGGCATCGAGGATACGCAGATGAAGGCGGGGATGGTCGAAGACATCCAGGAAATGGACCGGATCATCGGCCAATTCCTCGATTTCGCCCGGGGCGACGAGACCGCGGCACTGGAACGCACGGACCCCAACGCGATCGTCGCCGCGTGCGTCGACCGCTACGCGCGCGCCGGCAGGAACGTGCAGTTGCGTGCCGGCGTCATCCCGCCATTCCCGCTCCGCGCGACGGCGTTCTCGCGGATGGTGACCAACCTCGTCGACAACGCGCTCGCCCACGGCGCGCCGCCGGTCGAGGTGACGACGGCGATCGCGGCGGACCGGTTCGTGCTCGACGTCGCCGACCGTGGGCCTGGCATACCGCCGGACGAGGTGGCGCGCCTGAAGCAGCCGTTCACGCGCGCGTCGGCCGCACGCACATCGGCGTCAGGCGTGGCCGGCGCCGGCCTGGGGCTCGCCATCGTCGATCGCGTCGCGCGGCTGCACGGCGGCACCTTCGATCTCCTGCCGCGCGAAGGCGGCGGGACACTGGCGCGGGTGACGTTGCCGATGCCGGGGTGACCGGAACGGGCTACGCGTTTTCGCGCGTGATCAGCAGCACTGTCGCCAGCGCCGCGATGCCCTCGCTGCGGCCGGCGAAGCCCAGACCCTCGGTGGTCGTCGCCTTGACGCTGACCTGCGTCGGATCGCACGCGAGGTCGGCGGCGATGTTGGCGACCATCGCGGCGATGTGCGGCGCGAGCTTTGGCGCCTGCGCGATGACGGTGGTATCGAGGTTGCACACTTCGAGGCCCGCGGCGGCCGCCAGGGCCGCGACGTGGCGCAGCAGCACGCGGCTGTCGGCGCCTTTCCAGCGCGGGTCGGTGTCGGGGAAATGCTTGCCGAGATCGCCGATCGCGAGGGCGCCGAGGATCGCGTCGCAGATCGCGTGCAGCAGCGCATCGGCGTCGGAGTGTCCGTCGAGGCCGCGCTCGTACGGAATGGTCACGCCGCCCAGGACGAGCTTGCGTCCTTCGACCAGCGCGTGGACATCGAAGCCGTTCCCGATCCGCATCGTCATGCCGTTTTCTCCTGCGCCGCGAGTATCGCCGCGGCGAGCGCGAGATCGCCCGGGTACGTCACCTTGATGTTGAGCGTGCTCCCCGCCACCAGCCACGGCCGCGCGCAGGCGCCGGTCGCCGCCAGCGCTTCGACGGCCTGCGCCTCGTCGGTCGTGGCGAGCGCGCCGGGCCGCGCGAACGCCCGCCGCAGCACGCCGTAGCGAAACATCTGCGGCGTCTGCGCCTGCCAGAGCCCCGATCGATCCTCGGTGTGCAGGACGCGCGCCGGCGTATCGCGGTCCTCGCGCTTCAGCGTATCGGCGACCGGGATTGCCAGCAGTCCGCCGACCGCGTCGTCGGCCAACTCCGCCACGAGCCGCCGTAACGCCTCTTGCGGAACGCAGGGCCGCGCGGCGTCGTGCACCAGCACCCAGTCGTCGTCGCCGCACTGCGCGGCAAGCGCGACCAGCGCGTTGGCGACCGTTTCCGCGCGCGAGGCGCCGCCGCAACGCAGCGTCGCGACGCCTTCCCGGTGCCCGACGACGCGTTCGTAGAGCACGTCATCCGGGGCCAGCGCCACGGCCGTCGCGGCGAGCCCGAGCGCCGCGGCGAGCCGCGCCATCGTGCGCGCGAGCAACGGCTCTCCGCCAAGATCGGCGTACTGCTTCGGCAGACCGCTGCCGAACCGGCTGCCGCCCCCCGCCGCCGGGATCAGCGCCACGAGCCGCGGCGCCCCCGCCTTCCGCTCGCGCGGGTCCGCGGACGGGGTGGACGCAGGCATCACAGCAGGCACGCGATGCGTTCCTCGTCGAGCGGTTTGAATCCCAACCGCTCGTAGAAACGCCATGCCCCGGCGTTGTCGCGATGGCAGGCGCAGTCGATGCGGGTGATTCCCTGCGCGCGCAAGTGGTCGGCGAGCGCGGTCAGCATCGCGGTACCGACGCCGCGGTGCCGCGATCCGTTCGCGATGGTCACGTCGTCGAGCTTCGCAACCAGCGTGCCGCGCGACGTCGAAATCGCGTGGCAGACGACGCACGCGCCGACGGCGGCTGGCCCGTCTTCGTCATCGGCGAAAGCAAGCCAGACGTAGCCGATCTCCGGGCGCGCGAGGAAGAGATCGAGTGCCCGGGCGAGCGCCTCGTCGCCGCCATCGCCGTACGTGGAACTCGACGCAAGGTAGTGGTCATCGCCACGCAGGAATTCCGCGAGCAGCGCCTCGGCCGCGCGCTTGGTCGCCGCGGTCATCGGTGCGCAGCGCAGCGCGCGCGGAGGGGCGATGGCCGGACAACTCCCGCGAAGCGCGACCGGCCGCTGGCATGGTCATTCGCCAGCGGTGACGACGAGCGGCATGAGCGCGCCGCGGATCGCTGCCGGCACCGGGGTCGGACGCTGCGTCGCCCGGTCGACCCAGACGTGAACGAAGCGGCCGCTGGCCGCCGGCGCCTCGTCGCCGCGCCGGAAAATGCCGATTTCGTACGTCACCGACGACGTTCCCAGCTTGACGATGCGCAGGCCGGTATCGACGGGCTCCGGAAAGGACAGCGGCAGGTGGAACCGGCACGCCGTCTCGACGACGAGTCCGATCGCGGGACCGTTGCGGATGTCGAGGCCGCCCGCGCGGATCAGGTGCTCGTTCACCGCCGTATCGAAATAGGAGTAGTACGTCACGTTGTTGACGTGGCCGTAGCTGTCGTTGTCCATCCACCGGGTCGGGATCGCGAGAAAGTACCGGTACGCGGCGCGCGGCAACGGGGCGGCGGCCCGCTGCCGGTCGTCGCGCGCGGCATCATGCGCATCGGTCATTTCGGCGCCGGCTCGCCGCCGATCATCCGCGCATCGAGCAGCTCGATCCAGTGGCGCACGGGCCGCGTGGTCCCGGTCGCGAGGTGCGTCATGCAGCCGACGTTGGCGCTGGCGATGACGTCGGGATTGCCCGCCTCGAGTGCCTCCACCTTGTTCATCTTGAGGCGGGACGCGAGCTCGGGCTGGAGGATCGAATAGGTTCCCGCGGCGCCACAGCAGAGATGCGCGTTGGCGACCGGCGCTAGTTCCAGCCCGAGCGCCAGCAGGATCTCCTCGACGCGGCCCTTGAGCTTCATCCCGTGCTGCAGCGTGCACGGCGCGTGGAACGCGACCCGCTGCGGGCCGAAATCCATTGCCACCTTGGGCGCGATCCGGCGCCATTCGTCGCCGATGATCTCGACCGGATCGCGGGCGAGATCGGCGATGCGCTTCGCCCTGTCCGCGTAGGTCCGGTCCGCGCGCAGCAGATAGCCGTAATCCTTGACCATCACGCCGCAGCCGCTGGCGGTGACGACCACGGCCTCGGCGTCGCGGTCGAGATGCGGCCACCAGGCATCGATGTTGCGCCGGGCGAGCGCCATCGCTTCGCCGGTCTCGTCGAGGTGATGCGGCAGCGCGCCGCAGCACCCGCCGCCGCCCTTCACCAGCGAAATGCCGATGCGATCGAGGATGCGCGCCATTGCCGCGTCGATGCTCGGGGCGAGCGATGGCTGCACGCAGCCCTGGAGCGAGAGCATCTTGCGCGCGTGGCGCGGCGGAGGCCACACGCCCGCGGGCGCCGCGTCGGGAACCTTGGCCCGCAGCTCCTGCGGCAACAGCGATTTCATCGCCCGGCCCACCGCCAGCGCGCTGCCGAACAGCGGTTTCGCCATCAATCCGCGTCGCAGCGTCCAGCGCACCGCCTGCTCCGCGGCCGTGCGGCCCACGCGCTCGGCGACAACATGGCGCCCGATGTCGAGCAGCCGTCCATACTGGACTCCTGACGGGCACGTCGTTTCGCAGTTGCGGCAGGTGAGGCAGCGGTCGAGGTGCAGCTGGGTCTTGACCGTGACCGGACGTCCCTCCAGCACCTGCTTGATGAGGTAGATACGCCCGCGCGGGCCATCGAGCTCGTCACCCAGCAGCTGGTACGTCGGGCAGGTCGCGTTGCAGAAGCCGCAATGGACGCAAGTGCGCAGAATCGCATCGGCCTCGCGGCCTTCCGGCGTGTCCTTGATGAAATCGGCGAGCGCGGTCTGCATGGGAACTTCAGGTCGCCGCGTACAGGCGCCCGGGGTTGAGGACGCCCGCCGGATCGAACTCCGCCTTCAGCCGGCGATGCAGCGCCGCGATGGCCTCGGGAAGTGGGTGGAACGCGCCGTCGCTCTTGTCGGCGGCCCGAAACAGCGTCGCGTGACCGCCGTGCTGGTGCGCCCACGCGCGAAGGCGGGCGCCATCGCTCTTGTCGCTGCCGATCACCCAGCGCACGCCGCCGCCCCATTCGATAAGCTGGTCGCCGAGGGGATCGGCGTGCGGCGCGGTCGGCTTGACGGCGAGGCGCCAAAGCGGTGCCCCTGCCGCGACGGCCGCCCCGAAATGCGGATGCGTCTGGTCGCGCACGCCGCGCCAGAAGGCAGCGCCCGCGTCCGGGTCGAGCAGGGCATCGCCGCCGATCCTGGTCGACGCGGCCGCCACGGCCGACGGCGCGCCCGAGAGGCGCACCGACAGCACGCGATGGTGAAAGCAGGTGGCCGACACCGGGAGCGGGCAGCCGCCCCACTCGTTCACCCAGCGGATCGCATCATCGGCCGAGCACTCGAACACGCGTGTTGCCTCCATCTTGGGCGCGGGCAGGCACTTGAACGATATGTCGAGCAGCACGCCGAGGGTGCCGAGCGATCCCGTCATCAGCCGTGCGACGTCGAATCCCGCCACGTTCTTCATCACCCGGCCGCCGAACGTCAGGTCGTCGCCCCGGCCATCGAGGATGCGCACGCCGAGGACGAGGTCGCGCACCGCGCCGCCGTAGGGCCGGCGCGGCCCGGAGAGGCCGGCGGCGACGCACCCGCCAAGCGTCGCCGCCGAGGGGTGACACGCATCGAAACGCGGCGGCTCGAACGCCAGCATCTGTCCGGCCGCGCGCGTTGCCTGCTCGATGTCGTCGAGCGGCGTCCCGGCGCGTGCGGTCATCACAAGCTCGGTCGGATCGTAGTCGATGATGCCGGCGTAGCCGCGCGTGTCGAGCACGTCGCCCGTGATTGCCTGGCCGTAGAAATCCTTGGTGCCGCCGCCCCGGATCCGCAGCGGTGCTTTCGACGCCGCCGCCGCGCCGATCCGCGCGCGCCACTCGGCGACGATCGCAGCGCTCATTGGGTAGCCTCTCCCAGGATTGTCGGGCGCGCGGGCAACGCCGGCTCGTGGTTTCGCCTTTGCGTAATCTGCGCGCCCGCGGAGCGGGCACGTCCGCGCATGCTCATGCGCTCGCCGTCGCCGGCCCCGCGGTCTGCGCGGCCAGCTTCGCGCGGTAGATGACGCGCGGCTCGTCCGCCTCGACGATGGCCGTTTCGGCCAGCGCAGCGGCCTCCCATTCGCGCAGCAGCGGTTCGGCGAGCAGATCGCGCAGGTACGCCGCCGCCATGCCGTCAGGCGCGACGCCGTAGGTGCGAAAGCGAAACGCGACCGGCGCGTAGAATGCATCGGCGAGCGACAGCGCCCCGCAAAGGTACGGCCCTCCTACGCCGAAGCGCCGGCGCCCTTCGTTCCAGATCGCGGTGACCCGATCGACGTCCGCGGCCAGAGCCGGCGACCACGGCCGCACGTCGACCCGCTCCCGGACGCACATCGTCATCTCGTTGCGCAGTGCCGAAAACCCGGAATGCATTTCGCAGGCGACCGAGCGCGCCCATGCCCGCGCCACGGGATCCGCCGGCCACATGCCGGGATGCCGCTCGGCCAGGTATTCCGCGATCGCGAGCGAATCCCAGACCACGACGTCGCCGTCATGCAGGCAGGGCACGCGCGCCGACGGTGAGAACGACCGGTTGGCGGGATTGGGTTGCGCTTCGCCGGACAGCGCCACCATCATTTCCTTGAACGGCGCGCGGGCGAGTCGCATCGCCAGCCAGCCGCGCAGCGACCACGACGAATAGTTCTTGTTGCCGAGGTAGAGGGTGTACATCGCCGGATTAAGGATCGGGTGGACTGCGGTCGTGGCTCCGTTCGCGTGGGTTCGCGTAGCCCGGGTTGAGCCCTGCGAAACCCGGGTGGCGGCGGCCATTGCCACGCCCACCCGGGTTTCGCTGCGCTCAACCCGAGCTACTCTGGCACCGTCTTCCCGGGATTCATGATGTTGCGGGGATCGAGCGCGCGCTTGATCGCGCGCATCACGTCGACCGCCTCGCCGTGCTCGGCCACCAGGGCGTCGAGCTTGTGCACGCCGATGCCGTGCTCGCCGGTGCAGGTGCCACCCATGGCGATCGCGCGCAGGCTGACCCGCTTGGCCAGCGTTTCGGCGCTCGCGCGCTCTGCCGGATCATTCGGGTCGAACAGCACGACCAGGTGAAAATTGCCGTCGCCCACGTGCCCGACGATCGGTGCGACGAGCCCGCTCGTGACGACGTCAGCCTTCGTTTCCATGATGCAGTCGGCGAGGCGCGAGATCGGCACGCAGGCATCGGTGGCGAAGCCCTGCTTGCCAGGCGTGAGCGCCATCGCCGCGTAGTAGGCCGCATGCCGCGCCTTCCACAACCGGGTACGGTCCTCGGGCCGGGTGGCCCATTCGAACGTGCCGCCGCCATGGTCGGCGGTCAGCGTCTGCATCTGCGCCGACTGCTCGGCGACACCCGCCTCGCTGCCGTGGAACTCGAAGAACAGCGTCGGCTTCGCCGCGTAACCGGTCAGCTTGGAATAGCGGATGCAGGCATCCATCTGCACGTCGTCCAGCAGTTCGATGCGCGCGACGGGGATGCCCATCTGCATCGCGGCGATCACCGCCCTGACCGCGCCTTCGAGATCCTCGAACTGGCACACGGCGGCCGCCATCGCCTCGGGCACGCCGTAGAGCCGCAACTGGATTTCGGTGATGATGCCGAGCGTGCCCTCCGCACCGACATAAAGTCGGGTCAGGTCGTAGCCCGCGCTCGACTTGCGCGCGCGGCCGCCGGTGTGGATGATCTTCCCTTCCGGCGTGACGACCGTGAGCCCGAGGACGTTCTCGCGCATCGTGCCGTAACGCACGGCGTTCGTGCCCGAGGCACGGGTCGCGGCCATGCCGCCGATCGTCGCGTTGGCGCCCGGGTCGATCGGGAAAAACAGGCCCGTACCCTTGAGCTCGACGTTGACCTGTTCGCGGGTGATGCCGGCCTGCACGCGGCAATCGAGGTCGTCGACATTGATCTCGAGCACGCGATCCATCTGCGACAGGTCGACGCACACGCCGCCGTAGAGTGCGGCGACATGGCCTTCGAGCGACGTGCCGACGCCGAACGCGATGACCGGCACGCGCGCCGCGTGGCACAGCCGGACAATGGCCGCGACCTCGTCGTTCGTATGCGGAAAGACGACGATATCCGGCAGCGCGGTATCGGCCAGACCCTCGCCGTGGCCGTGCTGGTCGCGCACCGCGCGCGCGGTGACGGCGCGCTCGCCGTAGTCGGCGGTCAGCGCGCTCACGAGATCGGTCACGGCCCGCGCATCCGGCCGGCCGTGCTGCCTTTCCTGCACTGTGGTGATCGTGGTCATCAGAGGGCGCCCTCGTCACGTTCGAACGAATCAGAAGCGCGGAATGTCGGGATGGGGAAGCTGTCCATGATGGACATGCAGCTTGCCGAATTCGGCACATCGGCGCAGCGTCGGCACGCCCTTGCCCGGATTGAGCAACCCGTGCTCGTCGAACGCCGCCTTGACGCCGAGGAAACGCTCGAGCTCGGCCGGCGAGAACTGCTGGCACATCCCCTGCATCTTCTCCACGCCGACGCCATGCTCGCCGGTGATCGTCCCGCCGGCCGCGATGCAGAGCTCGAGAATCGCCGCGCCGAACGCCTCCACCCGCACGACCTCGTCGCTGACGTTGGCGTCGAACAGGATCAGCGGGTGCAGGTTGCCGTCGCCGGCATGAAAGACGTTGGCGCAGCGCAGCCGATAGTGCTCCGACAGCGCGGCGATCTTCAGCAGCACCTCGGGCAGCGCGCGCCGCGGGATCGTGCCGTCCATGCAATAGTAGTCGGGCGAGATGCGGCCGATCGCCGGAAACGCGGCCTTGCGTCCCGACCAGAACAGAAGGCGCTGCTTCTCGTCCTTCGACACCCGGATTTCGGTTGCGCCCGCCTCGGCCAGCACGCGCTTGATTTCCGCCATGTCGGCGGCGACTTCCTCCGGCCCGCCATCCGCCTCGCACAGCAGCACCGCGGTCGCGTCGAGCGGGTAGCCGGCATGGACGTACTCGTCGACGGCACGCGTCGCCGCCTGGTCCATCATCTCGAGCCCGGCCGGCAGGATGCCCGCGGCGATCACCGCGCCCACGGCGGCGCCGGCCTTGGCGACGTCGTCGAACGCGGCGAGCGCCACCTGCGCCAGCTCCGGTTTCGGCGTGAGCTTGACCGTGATCTCGGTGATGACGGCGAGCATGCCCTCGGAGCCGTTGATCAGCGCCAGGAGGTCATAGCCGGGACTGTCCAGCGCATCGCCGCCCAGCTCGACGATCTCGCCGGTGATGAGGACCCCGCGCACGCGAAAGACATTGTGGACGGTCAGTCCGTACTTGAGGCAATGCACGCCGCCCGCGTTCTCGGCGACGTTGCCGCCGATCGTGCAGGCGATCTGCGACGACGGGTCGGGGGCGTAATACAGCCCGTACACGGCCGCCGCCTCGGAAATCGCGAGGTTGCGCACGCCGGGCTGCACGACGGCGGTCCGGGCGAGCGGATCGATGCCGAGAATCCGGTTGAACTTGGCAAGCGACAGCAGCACGCCATTCTTGTCCGGCAGCGCGCCGCCGGAAAGGCTGGTTCCCGCGCCGCGGGCGACTACAGGTATGCGCGCCTCAAAGCAACGCTTGAGGATGGCGACGACCTGTGCCTCGGTCTCGGGCAGCGCCACCGCCGCCGCGCGCTCGCGGTAGAGCGTCAGACCGTCGCACTCGTACGGCTGCGTGTCCTCGGCCGCCGTCAGCAGCGCCGACGGCGGCAAGATCGCCGAGAGCTGGGCATGAACGCGCGGGTCGAGCATCGTGACGGTGCCGGGTGGTCGAGAGACGCTCCGCGGCGGAACGCCCATGGGATCGCAACCGGTTGATTATTCCACATCGGGGCCCGCACCGCACGACACGCGCCGCGATGCGCACGCGATTGGCGGCCTCGCAACGGGGCCCGGTCGCTTCCCCTCCCATCGTCATGGCTATACAGCAGGGCCCCCCATGCTTAGAATCCGCCCCGTCGGGTACGGCGTAAGCTGCCATTGCCCGCCCTGACCGAACCTGGAGAAACACCATGCGGATTACCCGCCTTCTTTGCCCGCTGGCCTTGTCGGCCGCGGTCGCGCTTGCCCTACCCACAACGTCGGCCGTCGCGCAGACGACGCTGAAGATGAACATTGCCGTCGCCCAGAATTCGCATTACGGCGTAGCGGTCGACGCGTTCGCGCGCGAGGTCGAAACGCGGACCGGCGGCCGCTACAAGATCCAGAATTTCTATGCCGGCGCGCTCGGCGCCGAGCGCGAGTCGGTCGAGGGCGTGCAGCTCGGCACACTCGACCTCACGCTGACGTCGACGGGTCCTATCCCGAATTTCGTGCCGGAGGTGGCGATTCTCGACATACCTTTCCTGTTTCGCGATTACGCGCAAGCCCGGGCCGTGCTCGACGGACCGATCGGCCAGGACATGCTGCAGAAGTTCCCGCCCAAGGGCATCGTCGCGCTGGCCTGGGCCGAGAACGGGTTCCGCCACATGACCAACAGCAAGCGCCCGGTGAACAACCCGGACGACCTCAAGGGCCTCAAGATGCGGACGATGGAAAACCCGATCCACATCCAGGCCTACAAGCAGTTCGGCATCCTGCCCACGCCGATGGCGTTCACCGAGGTCTACACGGCGCTCCAGCAAGGCACCGTGGACGGCCAGGAGAATCCGCTGTCGGTCATCACGTCGGCGAAGCTCGATCAGGTGCAGAAAAACCTGACGCTGACGGGACATGTCTATTCGCCGTCGCTGATCCTCATGAACAAGGCGCAGTGGGACAAGCTTTCCGCGGCCGACAAACAGGCCTTCCTGGACGCCGCCAAGGAAGCCGTGAAGGTCAACCGCGCGCGGGTCGACGACGACGAGCGCAAAGCAGTCGCCGACTTGAAGTCGAAGGGCATGGCCGTCGTCGAGAATGTCGACAAGGCCAAGTTTCAGGCGGTGCTGGCGCCGGTCTACGCCGACTTCGGCAAGCGCTTCGGCCAGGAAAACATCGACCGCATCAAGAACTACAAATAGGGTTCATCACCGATCTGCGTGAGTTCGTTGGTGGATAGTGCCCCGCGGCGGTCAGGGTCGCCGTGGAAGAGTGGTGCCGATGCGGAGCAAACCACGGGGAGTAGTTAGCTTGCCCTCCTGGCTCGGCGTCCCGGGCGCGGGCGCGGCCGGCGGCTGTCATCGCCGTACCACGCGCCCGCCCGACACGCCTGGCGGCACCCGAAGCCCGCGCCCAGCGGCTCACGCCGCGCCGCGCCAGCCACAGTAGCTCCCGCAATTCGATGAAAAACTCAAAAATAACACTGGATCGGCTCACCGATACCCGAAGGCGTTCGGTAGCAGCGTACTGATCGCCGGAACGGCCGAGAGCAGCGCCAGCACCGCGATCTGCGCCCACATGAACGGCCAGATCTGCGCCACCATCCGCGCCAGCGGCACCCGTGCGACCACCGCGGTCACGAACAGCAGGCCGCCGACCGGCGGCGTGATCATCCCCATCGTCAGGTTGACGATGACGATGATGCCGAACTGCAGGTCGTTGATGCCGAGCGCGTGCGCGATCGGCGCCAGGATCGGCACCAGCACGACCACGCCCGGCAGCGGCTCGATGAAAATGCCGAACGCGAGCAGCAGCAGGTTCACCGCGAACAGGAACGCGAGCGGCGACAGGTGCATGCCGACGATCCACTCGGTCGCCTGCTGCGGGACGCGCGACACGGTCAGCACCCACGCGAACGCCGCGGACATTGCGACGATGATCAGCACCGACGCCGTCATCAGCGCCGAGCGCGACAGGATCGACGGCAGCATCCGCCATTCCAGCGACCGGTAGATCCAGCGGCCGGCGGCCAGCGCATAGAAGACCGCGACCACGCTCGCCTCGGTTGGCGTGAACGCGCCCGACGCGATGCCGCCGAGGATCAGCACCGGCAGCACCAGCGCGGGCAATGCCCGCCAGGTATTCCGGAGATAGTCGGCGAGATGGAGCGTCTCGACCACGCCGCGGTAGTTGCGGCGCGTCGAGATCGCGTGGTTGATGGCGGCCATCGCGACGGCGATGACGATGCCGGGCACCACGCCGGCGATCATCAGCCCGACCAGGTTGATGTCGGGATACGCGAGCGCGTAGATGATCATCGTGATCGACGGCGGAATGATCGGTCCCAGGATCGACACCGCCGCCGTCAGCGCAGCCGCGTACTCGGGATGGTAGCCGTCCTTTTTCATCATCCGGATCATGATCGCGCCGGGGCCGGCGGCGTCGGCCAGCGCCGAGCCGCTGATGCCCGAGAAGAACGTGATGGCGAGAATGTTCGTGTGCCCCAGGCCGCCGCGAAAACGCCCGACAAACTGTGAAGCAAAGCGCAGCAGCACCTCGGACAACGCGCCGCCCGTCATCAGCTCCGCCGTCAGGATGAAAAACGGCACCGCCATCAGCGCGAAGACGTCGATGCCGCTGAACAGGTATTTCGGCAGCGCGATCAACGGCAGGCCTCCGGCGAGGATCGCGGCCAAGGTGGCGCCCCCGAGCGCGAACGCCACGGGCACGCCGAGCACCAGCAGCGCGATGCAGGCGCCAAACAGCGTCGCGATCACAGTTTCACCGCGTCGGCATCGAATTCGTCGTCCGACAGGACGCGCTTCTGGCGAATGTACGGCGCCCCCATGAGCAGGAGATGCACGATCATCAGCGTGAAGCCGACGGGCATGGCGAGGTAGACGGCGCCGTAGGGAATCTGCAGCACCGGCGTCGTCTGCCGCCACGTCCGCAGCGCGTAGTCCGTCCCGAGCCAGACCATCGTCGCAAAAAAGCACAGCAGTCCGCAGACGATCACCGCGCGCAGAGCCGGCGCCTGACGCGGGAAGCGGTCCTGCAGCGTGTCGATGCCGACGTGCGCGCCATAGCGCAACACGATGCCGGCGCCCAGGAACGTGAGCCAGATCATCAGGAAGCGCGACACCTCCTCGACCCACAGGATCGAGTGGTCGGTGAGAAAGCGCAGCGCGACGTTGGCGAACACCATCACCGCCATCGCCGCCAGCAGCACGATCACGGACCACCGGTTGACGCGGAGCAGGATGCGGTCGAACCGACTCAGCATGACGTTGCCGGGTGGGCGATGCCGCCGGCGTCAGACGCAGCGTCCGCCATCGACCTCGAGGCACGTGCCGGTGATGAACCCGGCTTCGTCGGACGCGAAAAACACCGCCGCGGTGGCGATGTCGGACGGCAGCGACAGCCGTCCCAGCGGAATCGTGGCGACGAACCTGGCCCGGATTTCCGGCGTGTCGGCGCCCATGAAGTCGGCCAGCATCGCGGTCTCGCCGGCCACCGGATTGATGACGTTGACGCGGATGTTGTCCGGGGCGAGCTCGGCCGCCATCGAGCGCGAGGTGACGATCGCGGCGCCCTTGCTGCCGTTGTACCAGGTGAGCCCTGGGCGCGGGCGCACGCCGGCGGTCGACGCGATGGTGATGAACACGCCGCTCTTCTTCCTGCGAAAGTGCGGCACCGCGTGTTTCGCCGTGAGGAACAGGCTCTTGACGTTGACCGCGTAAATGCGGTCGAACTCGCTCTCGGCCACGTCGAGCAGCGGCTGGTTGCGATGGGTGGTGCCGGCATTGTTGACGACGATGTCGAGATCGCCGTAACCGGCCAGCGCGAAGGCGATCAGCCGCGAAACATCGGCATCGCGGGAGACGTCCCCGGCGCAGAATTTCGCCCGCCCGCCCGCGGCGACGATCTCGCGCGCCACGCGCTCGCCGTTTGCTTCGTTGATGTCGTTGACGACCACCTTGGCGCCTTCGGTCGCGAAGCGCTTGGCGATGCCTTCGCCGAATCCGGAGCCTGCGCCGGTGACGATCGCGATCTTGTCTTGCAGTCTCATGCTTGTGCTCAAAAGGTCAGTTGAGGAAAACGCGGCAGCGGCGGTTTCAGCCGGGCGCAGGATCGGGCGCGAGCCGGTCCCGATAGATGCCCGGTGTGGAACCTTCGATATCGATCGCGCCGGCGACTTTGCGGTAGATCGCGTCGTTGCCGGCGCCGCCGATGATCGCATACGCGTAGCCGGCGGCCGCCATCGCGTGCAGGCAGCACTGCAAGAGCACGCTGCCGATGCCCCGGCCGCGCGCGCTGGCGTGCACGCCCATCGGCCCGAAAAAGTTCCGGCAGGTGCTGTCGTGGCAAGCGAATCCGGCGAGACGGCCGTGGTCGACGGCGACGTAGCAGGACACCGGCTGACGGGCAAACGCGACCTCGCATTCGTCGCCCCACGCGTCGCCGAACTGCTCGCGCACCCACGTCACGACCGGCGCCTTTTCGTACGCCATCGCGATGCGCACGATCACGCCGGCGTCGCGCAACGCCCGGACCCGCGGCGCGACATCCGGCAGGTCGTACAGCTTCACCAGCATGTCGCCCATTGGTACCCCCGCCTTGGCGCCGCGCGGCAACGTCGCCGCCGCACCTGTCGTCATCAGCCGTGCTGCAGAACGACGGTTTTCAGCACGGTGAAACCGTACAGTGCCTCGAACCCCTTTTCGCGGCCGTACCCGGACGACTTCACGCCGCCGAACGGCAACTCGACACCGCCGCCGGCGCCGTAATTGTTGATGAAGACCTGCCCGCTGCGCACCGCACGCGCCATCCGCAGTTGCCGGCCGCCGTCGGCGGTCCAGATGCCGGCGACCAGGCCGAACGCGGTGGCATTGGCGAGCCGGACCGCATCGGCCTCGTCGGCGAACGGCATCGCGGCCAATACCGGGCCGAACACCTCCTCGCAGGCGAGGCGGCAGGTCTGCGGCACGTCGCGCAACAGGTGCGGTTCGACGTAATAGCCCGCTGCCGGCGCGTCCGTCACGACGGTGCCCTTGGCCACGGTCCGGATGCCGTCGCGCTGCGCGTCGGCCAGGAAGTCGCGGACGCGCTGCAGTTGCCCGGCACGGATCAGCGGCCCGCAATCGAGATCGGCGAACGCCGGCCCGACCTTGAGGCCCGCGAAGCGCTCGCCGAGACGCGCGAGCACCTCTTCGTAACGCGATGCTTCGACCAGCAGCCGACTGCCCGCGGAGCACGTCTGGCCGGCATTCTGCACGATCGCATTGACGAGCACCGGCAGCGCGGCGTCGAGATCGGCGTCGGCGAACACGATCTGCGGTCCTTTGCCGCCCAGCTCCAGCGTCACCGGGCAATGCCGCTTGGCCGCTTCCTGCGCCACGCCCGCGCCGGTCGCGGGGGAGCCGGTGAACGAGACATGCTCGATGCCCGGATGCGCGGCCAGCGCCGCCCCCGCTTCGCGCCCGAGGCCGGTGACGATGTTGAGCGCGCCCTCGGGCAATCCACACCCGGCGGCGAGCTCGGCGACGCGCAGCAGCGACAGGCACGCATCCTCGGCCGGCTTCACGACGCAGGCGTTGCCGGCGGCGAGCGCGCCGCCGACCGAGCGCCCGAAGATCTGCAGCGGATAATTCCACGGAATGATGTGGCCGGTGACGCCGTGCGGCTCGCGCCAGGTGAGCACCGTGTAGCCGGCAGGGTACGGAATGGTCTCGCCATGAAACTTGTCGCAGGCGCCGCCGTAGAACTCGAAGTAGCGGGCGCAGGCGGCGGCGTCGGCCCGGGCCTGCTTCAGCGGCTTGCCGCAGTCGCGCGCCTCGAGGAACGCGAGCTCGTCGGCATGCTCGAGGATCGCGTGGCCGAGGCGGGCCAATGCCCTCCCCTTCTCCACCGGCGCCTGCCGGCCCCAGGCGCCGTCGCGTGCCGTCTGTGCCGCCGCGACCGCGCGATCGATGTCGGCCAAAGTGCCGCGCGCGATCTGCGCGAACGCGGTGCCGGACGACGGATCGATCATGTCCAACGTCTCGCCGCTGGCCGGGGCCACCCAGCGATTGCCGATGAAGTGCTGCGCCGGCGTGGTGACCGCGGGCAGGGAATAGGGAGCGTTCATGGTCGACTCGTCCTTCGTGGAGGGGGTGCCCCGGGTTTCACCTTCGTTCAACCCGGGCTACGAGGCTTGAACTTCCACGCCAGCGTGAACTCGTCGGTGCGCGGTGCGTACGTGATCCCGTCGCGCGTCGCCCACAGGTTGACCTGGAAGTGCAGCGGAATGATGCCGGTGTCGGCGATCGCGAGCTCGGTCGCGCGCTGCAGCAGCGCCTCGCGCCGCGCGTCGTCGACGGTCGCGAGCGCGTCCTCGGTCAGCGCATCGACCTTGCCGTTCGAATAGCGGCCGCGGTTCGCGGTGCCAAATCCCTTGTCGCGGTTGTAGGTCATCAGCAGCGCCTTCAGCGACGACGACGCCTCGCCGGTGCCCGTGCTCCAGCCAAGGAGCATGAAGCTGAACTTGAGGTCGGTCGCCTGGGTGAAGAACGTCGACGACGGCATCGCCACGACCTTGGTGTCGATGCCGACGCGCGCCAGCATCTGCGCCACCGCCTGCGCGATCTTGGCGTCATTGACATAGCGGTTGTTCGGCGCATGGAGGGTGAGGCCGAAGCCGTCCGGGTAGCCGGCCTCGGCCAGCAGCTTCTTCGCACCGTCCGGGTCAAAGGGCTCGACCTTCAGCGTCCTGGTCGCGCCGAACAGAAAGTCCGCGACCAGCTGACCCGAAGGAACCGCCTCGCCCTCCATTACCTTGTCGACGATCGCCGGCCGGTTGATCGCCTTCGATATCGCCTTCCTCACCCGCGCGTCCTTGAGCGGATTCTTCGTGAGCGGATTCCCCGCCTTGTCGGTGACGAACGGCGAGACGTCGCGGTCGCTGTCCATGTGCAGGTAGATCAGCCGGTCGGCGACGGTCCGGTACGCCGCAAGCCGCTTGTCGCGCTTCAACTGCGCGACGTCGGTCGTGGGGACGTTCTCGATCACCTGCACGTCGCCCGACAGCAGGGCCGCGACCCGCGACGCGTCCTGCGGCAGGAGCCGCAGCGTGACCTTGGTCCAGGGCGTCTTGCCGCCCCAATAGGCGTCATTGCGCTCGAGCTCGATGCGGTCGCCCTTGGCGTAACGGACGAGCTTGTACGGGCCCGTGCCGATCGCCGCCTTGCCGCTGTTGAAGTCCTCGGTCGTCGCCTTGGCCGCGGCCTTGGAGATGATCGTCACCTGCGTCATGTCGGAGGGCATCAGCGGATAGGGCGTCGCCGTCCTGAAGCGTATCGTCAGCGGATCGACGACGATCATCTCCTTGATCTGCTTCGTGAACGCGGTGAAGGGCGACGGGCTGTTCGGCACCGTCGGCACGCGCTCGATCGACGCCACCACGTCGGCGGCCGTGAAATCGCTGCCGTCGTGGAACTTGACGCCTTTGCGCAGCTTGAATTCCCAGGTCAGCGGATCGATCGTCTTCCATTCGGTCGCGAGCCCGGGCTCGAGTTGCGACTTTTCGTTGCGCTGGACGAGCAGCCCGAAGATGTGCGCCGCGACGTTGTTGTTCGGCGTCACGTTGTGATAGTGCGGGTCGATCGCCGTGACGTCGGTGCCGAGGCCGATGGTGAGATCGGCGGCGCGTGTCGACGGGATGCCGGCGGCGGCGAACGCCGCGACAGCGACGACCCACGCAGCGAGAAAACGGCGCAACGGCATGACTCCCCCGGGTTCGGCTCTTGACGGGCTCAATGGGCAAAGAATAGCGCAACCGGCTCACGGTCCCAAACTCGCCCGGCGGGTTGCGCCGGTGGTCGTCCCCGTCCTGCCGTCACGACCCGCGGTAACCGATGCGGTAGATGGCGCCCGCGAGATCGTCCGAGACCAGCAGCGAGCCGTCCGGCGCGACCAGCACGTCCGCCGGCCGGCCCCAGACGCGCTCGCCCTGCAGCCAACCTTCGGCGAACGGGCGATAGCCCTGTGCCTTGCCCGTGGCGTCGAGCGTAACCAGCGTCACCCGGTAGCCGATCTTGCGGCTGCGGTTCCAGGAGCCATGCTCGGCAATGAAGATCTGGTTGCGATAGGCGGCGGGAAACTGCGTCCCGGTATAGAAGCGCATGCCGAGCGACGCGACGTGCGGACCGAGAGCTTGCGCCGGCGGCTCGAACTCGCCGCAGGCGCGTTTCGCTCCGAACTCGGGATCGGGAATCGTGCCGCCGTGGCAGTACGGATAACCGAAATGCATGCCGGCGCGCGGCGCCCGATTGAGCTCGTCCGGCGGCGCATCGTCGCCCAGCATGTCGCGGCCATTGTCGGTGAACCACAATTCCTTCGTTTGCGGATTCCAGTCGAAGCCGACGGTGTTGCGCAACCCGCGGGCGAACACCTCGAAGCCGCTGCCGTCGGGATTCATCCGCACGATGTTGCCGTAGCGGTCGGGATCCGGAGCACAGATGTTGCACGGCACGCCGACCCCCGCGTACAGCTTGCCGTCGGGTCCGAACGCGATGAACCTGCGCCCATGGTGCGATTCCGTCGGGAACCGGTTGCTGACGACCACCGGCGCCGGCGGATTGGCGAGCCGGCGCTCGATATCGTCAAAGCGCAGGATGCGGTCGATCGCGGACACGTAGAGCGCGCCGTCGCGAAAGGCGACACCCGCGGGCTCGCGCAATCCGCTGGCGATCGTGCGCACCACGGCCTCGCCGGTGCCCCTCGCCGGCAGCGAGACGGCGTAGACGCTCCCGGCCGACGTCGATCCGACGAACAGCGTGCCGCCGGGGCCCATCGTCATCGCCCGCGCGTTCGGCACGCGCGCCGCCACGCTGATCGTGAATCCCGGCGGCAGCTTGATCTCGTCGACAGGCAGCGCCGATTGGGCCGGGACGGCGCACGGCAGCGCCAGCAGCATCGCGCCGATACACGGCGCACCGGTGCGGCAAAGCAATCGGCGGACGGGTCTTCGCGCAACCATCGGGGCTCCTCTCGCGGGCGTCGGCGCACGCTCGACTCGGCAATGATACGCATTTGACAGCGCTTGGCCGCCTGCCTATCCTCACTTTCTCTGCTCCCGCCGCGTGTTGCGCGGCCTCGACGAGGGACGCCCGATGAATGCTCCCGCGACACCCGCTTCGGTTCGCCCCGATGCCGGCGCCACCGCTGCGCCCGGCCTCCTCGCGTGGAACCTCATCCACACGCTGGTCGCCTTCGACACCACGAGCCGCGATTCGAACCTGGCGCTGATCGACTGGGTGCGCGGCTATTTGGGCGCGTTCGGCATCCCCTCGACGCTGACGTTCGACGACGACCAGCGCAAGGCCAATCTCTTCGCCACGCTGCCGGCGCAGGACGGCAACGCCACCGCCAATGGCATCGTGCTGTCGGGACATACCGACGTCGTGCCCGTGGACGGCCAGCCGTGGGATACGAACCCGTTCGAGGCGACGCTCATCGGCGACAAGGTCCACGGCCGCGGCGTCACCGACATGAAGAGCTTCAGCGCGACCGGGCTCGCGTTCGTGCCGGAGCTCCTGCGCCGCGGCCTGCGGCGCCCGGTGCATTTCGCCCTCTCCTATGACGAGGAAGTGGGCTGCATCGGCGTGCGGCGGTTGCTCGACGATATCGGCCAGCGCGGGGTCCTGACCCATGGGCTGCATCGTCGGCGAGCCGACCGGAATGCAGCTGGTCGTCGCGCACAAGGGCAAGAAGAGCTATCGCTGCCGCGTCCGCGGCTTCGAGGCGCACTCGTCGCTGACGCCGCTCGGGCGTGAACGCCGTACAGATCGCCTGCGAGATCGTCACCTATCTTACGAACATGGCGCGCGCGTTTCGCGACCACGGCGCCTTCGACCACGATTACGACGTGCCGTACACGACGGTGCACACCGGCGTCATCCACGGCGGCACGGCGCTCAACATCGTGCCGCGCGACTGCTGGTTCGATTTCGAGTTCCGCCACCTGCCGTTCGACGATCCCGACGCGCTGCTGGCCGAAGTGCAGGCTTATGCGCAGCGCTTCCTGCCCGAGATGCACGCGATCGCCGCCGACACCTACGTCGAATTCGACGAGCTCTCGGCGATGCCCGGCCTCGACACGCACGGCGGCAGCGAAATCGCGGAGATCGGCAGGGCGTGCAACGCCACGCACGACTACGGCAAGGTGTCGTTCGGCACCGAGGCGGCGCTGTTCCACCAGGCCACGATCCCGACGATCATCTGCGGCCCCGGTCACATCGCGCAGGCGCACCAGCCGAACGAATGGGTGACGCTCGATCAGCTCGCGCAGTGCGAAGCGTTCATGCGCCGTCTCGCCGATCGCGTGTGCGTCGCATGAGCGCCCGGCTCGCTGGCCTACGGCGGCATGGGAGCGGCTTGGTGAGGGCGCCCCGCGCCGCGTCCGCCGCCCCGGCCATCGAGGTCGACTTTCCGGATCTCGATCGCTGGGCCGCCGGCAACACGGGAACCCCGTATGTCTGGTCCTTTGGTTCGGGGAAGGCCGGCCCCCATGTCTGCCTGCAGGCGCTCACCCACGGCAACGAAGTCTGCGGCGCGATCGCGCTCGACTGGCTGCTCGCCACCGGCGTGCGGCCGCATCACGGCACGCTGTCGATCTGTTTCGCCAATATCGATGCCTACCGGGGCTTCGACCACGCCGACCCGTACGCGTCGCGCTGCATCGACGAGGATTTCAACCGCCTGTGGACCGACGAGGTGCTTCGCCGGTCGCGCGCCGCTCGGCCGACCTCGACCGCGCGCGCGAATTGCGCCCGCTCTACGACCGCGTCGATTATCTGCTCGACCTGCACTCGATGACGGATCCGTGCCCGCCGCTGGCGATGGCCGGCCGGCAACGCAAGGGCGTCGAACTCGCGCGGGCGGTCGGCCTGCCCGAGCACGTGGTCATCGACGGCGGCCATGCGGCCGGCAAGCGCCTGCGCGACTACGCGTTTTTCGACGATGCCGAGGATCCGCGCAACGCGCTGCTGATCGAATGCGGCCAGCACTGGGAGCGCGCGGCGCCGACGGTTGCGAGGCAGGCGACGCTGCGGTTCCTCCGCCACTTCGGTATGCTCGACGCCGCCTTTCTCGACGCCCACATCGACCGCACGCCGCACGCGCCGCAGCGCGTCATCGAGGTCACGGCCACGGTGACGATCCACAGCGACGAATTCGCGTTCATGGTCCCCGTGCACGGGCTCGGTGTCGTGGCCGAGGCCGGCACGCTGCTCGCCCGCGACGGCGACGCCGATGTGCGCACGCCTTACGACAACTGCGTGCTGATCATGCCGACCCGCCGCCCCAAGAAGGGTGAGACGGCGGTGCGCCTCGGCCGCTTCGTCGGGTAATCACGGCGTCACCGCCGCGACCGCGGCTTCGGCTTCGCGCACGATGTCCGGCCCGGCGACGCTCGCCCACCGATCGTAGAGATCGCGCGTCGCGGCGACGAACGCGGCGCGCCCGGCCGGCGTCAGGCGCGCGATCGACATTCCGCCCCGGCGGAGATCCTTGAGGGCGGCGTCTTCCTCCTGTTGCGCGAGGCCGGCGAGCTCGGCGGCGACTTCGCGCGCGCTCTCGCGGACGACCCGGCGGTCGGCGTCGGTCCACGCTTCCCAGCGGTCGCGGTTGACGGCGAACACGGCGGCCTCCGCGATCGCGTCCCACAGCAGCACGCGCTTGAGACCGATCGAGTAGACGTGGGTGGCGGCGAACGTCGCCGCGGTTCCGTCCTGCGCATCGAGCGTGCCGGCCGCGAACGCGGCTTCGGCGGCGGCAAAGGTGATCGTCCTGGGCTGCGCGCCCAGCGCCGAGTAGAAATCGGCGACGGCTGGCGGCCCGACAATCCGCACGCGCAGGCCGCCGAGCTCGGCGGGAACCTCCACCGCCCGGTCGGTCGGTGGCGAGTGCGCGATGGCCGAGCGGCGCGAAGGCGACGCGGCACGACGCCCGCGCGCGTCACCGCGGCGGCGAGCGCATCCGCAACGGGCGGCGACAGCAAGGCGCCCAGTCGCTTCGGCCCCGCCGCGAGCCATGGCAGGCCGATGACTCCCAATGCCTTCACGTGCGTGGACCAATACAGCGTCGAGCCCACCGCGAGGTCGGCGGCACCGTCCTTGAGTGCGGCGAATTCGCGCACGGCGTCGCGTTGCGCCAGGGTCGCGCCCGCAAACAGCTTGACGGGCAGCCGGCCATCGCTCTTTTCGATGATGCGCTTCGCCCACCGGTCGCCGGCCAAACCCAGCGAATACGCCGGGCCGACGGCGACCGAAAGCTTGAGCTCGCCCGCCTGCCCGGAACCGGCATCGGCGGCGGCGACTGCGCCCGCCGCGATGGCGAGCGCGGTGAACACGACGCCGCGCGCGATTCGCGCCGCTCGGCAGGAACGAAACGTGTCCACGATTCCAGTCTGCGAAGAAGCGTCGGGCATGGTCAATGCGTGGCGCACCGCGGCGGGATGCGCGGCGGCGACGTGGTCCCGTTCGACATTCATTCCGGCGGCGCGTTCGGGTCGCGTACCGGCGGCTCACGCCAGTAGCGGCGATCGTGGGCGCGCTCCGCGCGTGGCGAGCGCCCGACGCCGGGCGCGAAGTCGAACGTGAGTGCGCCATCGAAATCGGTACGCCAGACCTGCGCGCCGGCGGCTCGATAACGGGCGACGACGTCCGGACGCGGATGTCCGAAACGGTTGCGGTAGCCGGACGTGAACACGGCGATCGACGCGGCCGTCGCGGCGATGAACGGCGGCGTCGAGGAGGTGCGCGAGCCGTGGTGCGGGACGATCAGCACATCCGCCTTGAGCGCGTCGGGCGCGCCGCGCAGGATTTCCATTTCGCTCTTCGCTTCGATGTCGCCGGTCAGGAGCGCGCTCCCATACGGCGATTCGACGCGCACGACGCACGACAGGTCATTGGTCTTCAACCTGGGCACGTCGTAGAACGCGGCCGGCGGATGCAGGACCGCGAAATGCACGCCGTCCCAATCCCAGCGCTGGCCCGCCGCGCAGCGCATCGCGGCGCCGTCCTCCGCCCACTCGTCCGCGAGCAGCTCGTGCTCGTCCGGCAACGACGAGAGCAGCCAATCGACCGGCACGGTTTGCAGCAGCGTCGACGCCCCGCCGCTGTGGTCGCTGTCCTGATGCGAGACGATCATCGCGCCGAGGCGGGCAATGCCGGCGGCGCGCAGGAACGGCGCCACGATGCGGCCGCCGGCATCGGCATCGTCGGTGTAGCGCGGACCGGTGTCGTACAACAACGTGTGGTGGTGCGTTTCCACGGCCACCGCAAGGCCCTGCCCGACGTCGAGCACGGTCATCCGGAACGTTTCCGGCTCCGGCCGCGGCGGCACGAGCACGAACAGCGGCAGAAACCAGACGGCGCCGAGGGCGCGGCCCGGGACGCCGCGCGGCGCGGCCAGCCAGACCACGCCAGCCAGCGCAGCGACCACCGCCCAGCCGGGAGGGGCGTGCTGCTGCCACACGGCGCCGGGAGACTGTGCCAGCCACTGCAACGGCACCATCATCGCAGCGAAGACCGCGTGCGCCCCCTGCCAGAGGATGTCGAGCGGAAGCACGATTCCGGTCAGCGCGAGCGGCACCACGGCGAACGTGACCACGGGTATCGCCAGCGCATTCGCCAGTGGCGAGATGATCGACACCTGCTGGAACAGCGCCAGCGTCAGCGGCACGAGACCCACGGTGACCAGCGCCTGCGTGCGCGCCGCCACCCGGAGCGCACGCCCCACGCGCGCGGCGCGGGAAGCCGCCGGTGGCGATCGGAGTCGGCCGACGTGGGCGTACAGGAGAAGCCCGACGCTGCCGAACGACAGCCAGAAGCCGGGCGTTACGCCGGCCCATGGGTCCCACGCGACGACGAGCGCGAGCGCCCACAGCCAGATCATCGCCGCCGTACCCGGCCGCGCGAGCCAAAGGCCCAACGCGGCCACGGCGAGCATCAGCAGCGTGCGCTGCGCGGGCACCTGCGCGCCCGCCAGCAGCACGTAGGCCGTGGCGGCGATGACCCCGGTCAGCGCGGCCAGCTTGCGCGCCGGCACGCGGGTCGTGAGCCACACGCTGCGCCGCGCGAGCGCGTAGGCACCGGCGCCGGCCAGCGCCGCGAACACCGTGACATGGAGGCCGGAGATGCTGATCAGATGCGTGATGCCGGTGCGGCTGAAGATGCGCCACTGTGGCTCGGAGATCGCGCGCTGATCGCCGATCGTCAGGGCGACGATCACGCCGGCATAGTCAGCGCCCGGCAGCGCCGCGAGAATGCGCGCACGCACGCGCTCGCGCGCCCGCTCGACCCAGTCCGATGGCCGACCCGCGAAGGGGTGGAGTCGCGCGTTGCGATCATCCTTGCGCACATAGCCGGTAGCGCGCAGATTGTTTTCCAGAAGCCAGGCTTCGATGTCGAAGCCGTGCGGATTGACGTTGCCGTGCGGGCGTTTGAGCCGCACGACGAGGCGCCAGCGTTCGCCCGCGGCGAGCTCGACGGGCGGCTCGCCGGCGCCGTCTTTTCCGAGCTGCGTGTACCACGCGAGCGAGAGTCGTGCGGGCACCACCGCCCCGGCGGTTTCGATCCGCTCGACGGCGAACGCGAACCGGGTACCACGCGGGGACGCTTGCGGCAGCTCGTCGACGATGCCGACGAGCGCGATATCGACGCCCTCCCACGCCGGCGGCAGTTGCTGCGCAAGACGCATCTCTGCGCGCCAGGCGGCGTAGCCGAATCCCAGCGCGCCGCACGCCACGACCGTGAGCAGCGTGGCGACCATGCGCAGCGTCCGCGCGGCTGCGCTGGCGGCGCGATGCCGTCGCGCGAACCAGCGCACGATGAGGGCAGCGGCCGCGGCGGCAACGCCGCTTGCGCACCATGCCGTGATGGCCGGCAGCACGGGCTGCCATTGCAACACCGTGGCACCGGCGGCAAAGGCGAGCAACGCGAGGGACAGCGCGGGCATTGGGGTGCCCGCGCGCCGCGAACATCATGCGTCGAGGAGGGTTGCCGCCGGGAGAGCGGCGCGGGCAGACGTCCGGCGCGCGAGCGATGCCACTCTAGGGCGGCGCGGTCGTTGCGACCATTCACCGGACGGATGATGCGGACGGCCGCGCGCGCGTTGCACGCGGCAGGTCGTCACTGCCGATCATGCCCTGCCGCGACGGATCTTTGCACCCGGCGTCGGCCTGTTGCAGCCGTTCCTCGCCAGGACGAAAATCGCCCCAGCCGCGACATCGCACCGCATGATGCCTGGAGCCGGGAGGGCCGAGCGATGCGCGGCCGCACGCAAGCGAGTCGTGAGCGCGTGGCGGTCACCCATGAGGAGACGCAGATGCCAGGTGTGCTGAATCGGCTCGTCATCCTGTTCGCAGTCGTCGGCGCCGTGCAAGGGTGGCCGGCTCCGGGGCAAGGTGCAACACCGATTCCGGGTCCGGTGTCCGGCACGCGAATCACCGAGTCGTACGCCCGCATGGTCACGCGCGACGCGTACTTCTGGGCGTGGCCGATGGTCAACGTCTACAACCGCCGCCTCGCCTCCAAGGACCTGCCGGGGCCCGGTCTCCTGGGCGGCATCGTGCCGGTGGCGCCGCTCAATCGCCTCAGCATGCTCACCGACTACATCGCGCCGCAAGAACGCCTGGTCGCGTGTCCGAATCAGGACGTGGTCTATGGCGCCGGCAGCCTCGCCCTGGACGTGAGCCCGGTCGTGATCCAGGTCCCCGATTTCGGCAAGCGATTCTGGCTCTACCAGGTCGTCGACGCGCGCACCGACAGCTTCGTCGAGCTCGGCGCGATGTACGGGACGAAGCGGGGCTTCTACCTCATGGTCGGCCCGAACTGGAAGGGCCGCGTGCCCAGGGGCATTACCAAGGTATTTCGCGCCCGGACCAATACCGGCTTCGTCATCCCGCGCGTGTTCCAGGACGACACTGCCGAGGACAAGCGGGCGGTGCAGTCCGTGATCCGTGGCATCGATATGTATCCCCTCGCGCAATACGACGGCAAGATGAAGCATCGCGACTGGGCGCGGCAGCCGACATACCCGGCGCAGGCGACCGGCGAAGCCGAGACCCGGTGGGTCGACCCGAACAAGTTCTTCGACCAGTTGGGGGCGGTGCTGAAGGACGCGCCGCCGTTGCCGGGTGAGGAGGCGCGCTATGCGGAGGTACGCGCGGTCATCGCCGCCGCGAAGGTGGACCCGCCGCTCAAGAGGGCGATGATCGACGAGGCGACCAAGGTCGACAACGAAGTCGTCGCTCCGCTGTTCCAGTTCCGCAACTACGGCATCACGCTGCCGCACAACTGGACCACGCAGACCAACGGCGCCGCCTTCGGCACCGACTATTTCACCCGCACCGCCGTCGCGAAGTCCAACATTTTCGTCGACCGGGCGAAGGAGACGAAATACTTCTATCAGGACCTGGATCAGAACGGGGCACGCCTCAATGGGGCAAGCCGCTATACGGTGACGTTCGGCCGCGGCGGTCTGCCGCCCGTGCGCGGATTCTGGTCGCTCACGCTCTACGACGAACACCACTTGTTCGCGATCAATCCCCTGAACCGGTACTCGGTCGGCACCAGGAACAAGGCGCTCAAATTCGGCGCCGACGGCTCACTCACGATTTATGTGCAGGCCGATTCGCCCGGCCCGGACAAGGAAGCGAATTGGCTGCCGGCGCCGAAAGGCGCGGATTTCTCCCTCTACGTGCGCGCGTACTGGCCGGGGACAGCGATCACCCGCGGAAAGTGGACGCCGCCGCCGGTCGCGAGAGTGCCGTGAATACGCCGATCCGTGCGCGCTAACTGATCAGCTCATTCAACCAGTCGCATCAATCGCACCGAGCTGCATGGCGTCAAGGCGCGGTGATCGTGATCGCCTTCGCCAGCGTGTTGTTGGTCTCGTTCGATTCGAGGACGCCGTGGCCGGCATCGGCAACCGCCAGGATGTAGTGCGTGCCCGCGGCGGTGGCCGACGGAATCGTGAGTGCCGTCAGCGGGCCGAGGTTCGACACGCCGGTCAGCAGAGCTTGGAACGTCGCGGCTGCCGAGCAGCACGTCGACGGCCGGCGTCGAACGTGGTGTTGAGCGACAGGTAATACTGCGTTTGGGTCGCGTTCGCCGATCCCGAACCCTGATTCCGGGTGGTGTCACTGACCTCGATCGTCGCGCCGGCCGCTGCCGTCACGGGGACGGTGAAGGCGGAGATGATCAGGTCGGGGCTTAACTTGATGACCGTCGCACGCGTATTGTTCGTCTCGATTGTCTCCGGTACCGCGTTGCCGTCATCGCGACCGCGACGATGTAATACGTGCCCGGCGTCGTGCCCGGTGGAATCGTCAGCGTCGTCGAAACCGAATCCGTGCCCGCGGGTCCGAGGATGCCAACCGAGCGACTGCCGAGCAGTGTGTCGCCGACGCCGATGGTCGTGTTGACCGACAGGTAGAAGCTCGTCGTCGTGACCCGCGCGCTCGAGCCTGCACCCTGGTTCTTGGTCGTGTCGGTCACTGTGATCGGCAATCCCGCGCCACTCGTCGCGGGGACGGTGAGTGAAGAAACGACCATGTCGGGGCCGATGACGATGCTGCTCGAGCGCGTGTTGTTCGTGAATTGGTCTCGGCGAACGGAATGGCCGCGTCGTTGGCCTTGGCGATGATGTAGTACGTTCCGGCCGTGGTCCCGACCGGGATCAGCAGCGGCGTCGAGCCTGAATTCGAGACTCCCGGCAGCAGCGCCGGGACATCGCGGAAGCCGATCGCAACGTCCCCGGGTGCAACCGTGGTGTCGGTCGAAAGGTAGAAGCGCGTCACCGAGGAAGCAGCCGGAGCCGTCGTCGATTGATTGCGCGTGGTATCGCTGATCGTGATGGTGAGCCCCGCGCCGCTCGTCGCGACCCGCGAGAGCGTCGAGACGACGAGGTCGGGTCCGCCGATCGACATCGCGCTCGCCATCGTGTTGTTGGTTTCGTTCGACTCCGCGATCTGGCCGTCGGCGTCGGCGCGCGCGAGGATGTAGTAGCTGCCCGCCGCCAGGGCGGACGGGAGCGTCAACTGCACGGTCGCGGAGCTCGTGCTCCCGGATGCCAGTGCGCGGGATGGCCCGGAAACCGAGGGCGGTGTCGCTGGCGTCGTACGTCGAGGTCGTCGAGAGGTAGTAGCGTGTCGTCGAGACCGCCGTGGCGCCGCCTTGGTTCTTCGTCGTCTCGGAGATCGAGATGACCGAGCCGGCCGTCGCCGACGACGGGACCGTGAGCGATGAAACGAGGAGATCGGGAAGAAGGCTGAAGTTGGCGCTGCAATTCCTGGCGGCGCTCATCGTAAGTATGCCGTCGGCGCAATCGGCGTCCCCGCCCCAGCCGGTGAATACCGAGTTGGTGGCCGCAACCGCCGACAGGGTCACGACCGTTCCGCTCGTGTAGCTCGCGGAAGTGGAGGAACACGCGGTGCCGCAGGAGATCCCGGCGGGGACGCCGGTGACGGTTCCGTTGCCGCCGCCGATCTTCGTCACCGTCAGCATCATGCCGCCGCCACCGCACGAATTGCCGCCGTCGCCGTAGATCCAGCGCACGGCGTCCGCGTCGTCCGCGCCAAGCGTCGTCCGGTGCTGGACGCTGGAACGCATCGTCGCCGGGCTCTCGTCCCCGCCACACGTGTCGTGCGCCGAAACCCCCTGGTCCGAATGCCCCAGTCCCAGCGTGTGCCCCAGCTCGTGCGTCAGCACCGATTGCGTTGTCACCGGATCGAAGAAGTTGGCCGTGCAGTACGCGCGCAGCCACACTTCGCCGTTCGTGATCGTCACATAGGTCTCGCCGCGCCAGGTGTTCGTGCCGCTGCCTCCGGGGCCGCCGCACCCGATCACGCCGCCCGTCGACATACACGTGCTCCAGCCGCAGGGCGAAGAAAGCGCATTCAGGTGGATCGGGTTGGCCGAACCCGTGCCGATCGTATAGTTGATCGTCGAATTGGGTTCCGCATCCCATGTCTGTGCCGCGCCGGTCGCCTCCGCGATTCCCCCGCCCGTGATGTTGGCCTGCCCGTCGAGCGTGAACACGGCCGTGGCCCCGTTGTTCCAGCGCCAGTTGGCGCCGATGGCGACCCACTTGGGGGCGACCCCGCGCGGCTGATACTCCACATGCACGACCGGGGTCAACGTGCCGCGCGGCGGAAGCCACACCGACGGCGCAACGGCCTGCGGCGAGCGCAGCGACAGCAGGAAGCCGTCCAGATCGCGTGGCGCCAGGACGTCGTCGATGCGCGTGGCTTTGAGGTTGCCCGGGCTGGCATTCGGGCGATGCCGCCGCACCGTCACCTGCACCGGATCGTCCGCGACGAGTGCCGGCACCGCGAAGCTCGATCCGCGCTCGTCCTGTTGGATCTCGAACTTGCCGAGCAGAAGCTCCGCCGTCTGATAGTCGCCTTCGGGGCGCGCGATCGCAAAGACGATGACCTCGCGGCCGACCGTGTACTCCGGGCGTCCCCAGAGCTTGAAGAAGCGCCCGTCGGGCAGCGTCCCGCCGAGTTGATGGAGGACAAGTTCGCCAGCAAGTTGCCCCTTCAGAACCGCAAGGGGCGCAATGCTGGTGACCGTCTCCGGCCGACCGAGCGCGTCCTCGCCAACGTGGTTCGACACCACGACGCCGTGCACGATGACGTCGGCGCGCGCATAGAGCTCCGGATCGCTGATCGGCACCACGCTCGTCGCGGTCGACGGCCCGGCGGCGAGGGCAAGTACCCCGAACACGAGCGCGAACGATAAACGGACGTGCGCAGCCGCGTCCTTGCGGTCAGCCGCGAGGCATTTGATCATCGAGCAACTCCCTTGTCTTGGTGTGTAGTCCGGGCCGCGCAGTGGCGCGGCATCCGGGACGCCCCGTGGACGCCTTCGTTCCGATCGCGAATTTATGACGCCGCGCTATGACGACGTGCTGAATCGCGCGCGATTTCGAAACGGATTTATGACGACGATTGTGCCGTCATCCTGAATGCGGCGCAAGCACGGCGCTAATTTATGACGCTGTAGTACGACGGGAAGGATAGAAACGCCGTATTGATCTGCGGCAAACGCCCGTGCGGGGCCGACGCTGCTCGAACCTGAATGTCACGGTCACCCGAACCCCCTGGCGGAGGACGGCACCATGCTTGCGCGCACGCCTGCGATCCCAATATCATGCGGAGCGAGGGAGCGCGTGCGTCGCTGCACCTCGATCCTCGATGGCGCAAATGGAGACGCCATGAACATCGCCACCCTCCTCGTCCGCAGCGCGCTCGCCTACCCTGACCTGCCAGCGCTCTGCGTCGGCGAACGCCCGGTCTTCACGTACGGGGAACTGGCCGCGCGGGTCGCGCGCCTCGCACGCGCGCTGCGCGAGGATTGCGGACTCGTCGAAGGCGACCGGGTAGCGCTGGCGATGCGCAACTGCCCCGAATTTCTGCTCGTGCTGTTCGCGACATGGCACGCCGGATTGTGCGCGGTGCCGATGAATTTCCGCCTGCACCGGCAGGAATTCCGCTACATCCTCGAGCACTCCGGATCCCGCGCCTGCTTCGTGACCGGCGACCTTGCGCCGGCGCTGGCCGGCCTGGAGCGCGAAGTCGAGGGTCTCGCCTCGCTCGTCTGCGTGCACGACGACGCGTTCGCGCGCCTCGCCGATCCCGCCCGCGCCGCGATGGCGTGCGCCGAAACGCGGCCCGACGACCCGGCGTGGATCTTCTATACGAGCGGCACGACGGGGCGGCCGAAGGGCGCCACGCTCACGCACCGCAACCTCGGCTTCATGATCCATGCGTATTTCGCGGACATCGATACGGTTTCGCCCGGCGACACGATGGTGCATGCGGCGGCGCTGTCGCATGGCGCGGGCCTCTACGCGCTGCCCGCCATCGCGCAAGCCGGGCGGCAGGTGATCTCCGAGGCGGCGTCCTTCGATCCGGCCGAAGTCCTGGCGCTGATCGCGAGCCATCGCAACGTCTCCTTGTGGGCCGCGCCGACGATGCTGACGCGACTCAGTCACGCCGCCGCAGCCGCCGGCGCCGACACGCGCAACCTGCGCACCATCGTCTACGGCGGCGGGCCGATGTACGTCGCCGATCTCACGCGCTCGCTCGCCGTGCTCGGCCCGAAGCTCGTGCAGATTTTCGGACAGGGCGAATCGCCGATGACGATCACGTCGCTCGCCCGCGACGATCATGTCGAAGCGCATCTTCCCACGTGCGGCCGGGCGCGGACGCTGGTGGACGTGCGCGTCGTCGACAACGACGATCGCGAGCTTCCCGCCGGCGAGACCGGCGAGATCGTCACCCGCAGCGATTGCGTGATGCGCGGCTACTGGAACAACCCCGAGGCGAGCGCCGACGCGCTGCGCGGCGGGTGGCTGCACACCGGCGATCTCGGCAGCCTGGACAAGCGCGGCTACCTCACGCTCAAGGATCGGGCGAAGGACATGATCATCTCCGGCGGCTCCAACATCTATCCGCGCGAGATCGAGGAAGTGCTGTTGCGCCACGCCGGCGTGCTCGAGGTGTCCGTCGTCGGACGCCCGCATCCCGATTGGGGCGAGGAGCCCGTCGCGTTCGTCGTGGCGCGACCCGGCGCGAACGTCCCGGCCGGCGAGCTCGACCGGCTGTGCCTCGACCACATCGCGCGCTACAAGCGGCCGCGCCGCTACGTGTTCGTCGAGAGCCTGCCGAAAAACAACTACGGCAAGGTGCTGAAGACCGCGCTGCGCGCGCAACTGGCGGAATCGCCCGGAGACCCCGTTCCGTAATCCGGAACGTAGCCCGCCGCGGCAATGACCCTTGCAACCACGCCTCAGCCCCGGCGCGCGTCCGTCACGCGCAGGACGACGGCCATCGCCGAATCGCCGGCGGCACAACCGTTGAACAGACCCACGCCGCCACCCCGCAGCACCAGCTCCTCGATCAGCTCGATGATGCTGCGCATGCCGGTCGGACCTTGCGGATGCCCCCAGATCTGCGAGCAGCCGTAGTTGTTCATCTTGTCCAGCGGAAAGCCCGTTTCGCGGGCGAACACGAGATCGTTGAGCACGAACGGATTGTGCGACTTCACCGCGTCGACGCTCGCGATCTCGAGCCCGGCATCGGCCAGTGCCGCGCGCGAGGCCGGAACGGGCGCCATCGGCATGTGGCCTTTCTCCACCCGCGCCGTGCCGAAGCCGAGAAGCTCGATCTCGATCTCCGGATTGGCCGACAACACGCGCGCACGCTCGCGCGTCGTGACGATCGCGCCGGCGTTGCCGTCGGCCGGATGCGTCTGGCTGCCGAACGTGACGGTGCCGTCGGGCTTGACCGGTTTGAGCCGGGCGAGGCCTTCCGCGGTCGTGTCGAAGATCGCCCTCGTCGGCGGCGAGCGTCCCGGTGGTCCGGCGAAAGCCCGCATCGGTGATCGGGCACGTCGATCATGTAGCGGCGCTGGAACGCGCGGTCGTCGGCAAGCGCCGTCTGGTACTGCGCGTAGCGCTGCAGCTTGACGTCGTGCTGCTCCTGCGGTGCTGAAGCCGTAGCGGCGCGGCCACGTTCTCCGCGGTGTCGATCATCGCGTTCTGCGCGTAGGGGTCGTGGTTGAAGTTGTCGAGCACCCAGCGCTCCGTCACGCCCGGTGCCGCCCGGCGCCGTGTGGTCGGGATAGTAGACGATGGCGCCGTTCGAACAGCGGTCGGCGGTGATCGCAAGCACGCAAGCGCCCGGCCGCGCCGCGACTTCCTGCGCGGCCATCTGCAGCACGCGGGCGCTGGTCGCGCAGGCCTGCTGGACCGTCGGACCGGTGACGCCCGGCAGGCCCATCATGCCGGTGACCCAGGGCAGGCCGTAGAAGCTTCCCGGCTGCGGATTGGTGATGCCCAGAATGCCGAGGTCGATCTGCCCCGGTCGGGAATTCCTCGCCTGCAGCGCCTGCGCCGCCGAGCGCGCGGCGAGCTTCAGGCTGTTGAGGTGCGCGAGCGTACCCTGCCACTTGGCGAACGGCGTGGACCAGTAGGCGCCATAGGGAATGAATGCGTTGGCCATCGTCAGATCTCCTCGTCGGCGGGCGCGTTCGGCCTGCCAGCGGGCGAAGCTCGACCCCGTCGCTGCGAGTCGCTTCAGCAGCGGCGCGGGCTCCCAGTACCGCGCGTCGAGCGTGTCGCTGGAATTCGAGGATGCGCCGGCAGATGACGTCCAGACCGACCGTGTCGGCGTAGAACATCGGGCCGCCGCGGTAGCGCGGAAAGCCGTAGCCTGCCGCATACACGACGTCGATGTCGCTCGCCCGATACGCGATGCCTTCCTCGAGCAGGCGCGCACCCTCGTTGATCATCGCGTACAGGCAGCGCTCGACGATTTCCTGCTTGCCCGGGCTGGCGCTGCGGCACGTTCAGGCGCCGGCCTTCCGCCCAGAACAACTCGACGACCTCCGGATCGGGGACTCGCTTCGCCGGCGTCGTAGCGATAAAAGCCGCGGCCGGACTTCTGGCCCAGCCAGCCGTGCTCGTTGAGGATGGCCGAGCAGCGATAGAAGGTCGGGTCGTCGGGGAGCAGATGCTTGCGTTCGATCCGCGTGAGGTGGCCGATGTCGGTGCCGGCGAGGTCGTACACGGCGAGGATGCCCATCGCCATGCCGAATTCCTCCAGCGCGCCGTCCACCTCGGCCGGCGTCGCGCCTTCGAGGAGACAGTGCTCGGCCTCGCGCCCGTACGGATCCATCATGCGGTTGCCGATGAAGCCGTAGCAGACCTTGGCGACGACGCCGGTCTTCCTGATCCGTTCGGCGACCTTCAGCGCCGTGACCAGCGTATCCGGCGCCGTGTCGCGCGTCTTGACGATCTCCAGCAGCGGCATCACGTTGGCGGGGCTGAAGAAATGCAGCCCGACGACGTCCTGCGGGCGCTTCGTCACGGCGGCGATCGCGTCGATGTCGAGCGTCGACGTGTTCGTGCCGATGATGGCGCCCGGGCGCACGACCGCATCGAGCCGCGCAAAGATCTCCTTCTTGAGCGCCATGTTCTCGAACACCGCCTCGATCACGAGATCGGCGCCGGACAGCGCGGCATAGTCGAGCGCGGGCGTGATGCGCGCCAGGCGCCGCTCCATTTCGTCCGGCGCGAGGCTGCCGCGCGTCACCGAGCGCTCGTAGTTCTTGCGGATCGTCGCGAGGCCGCGGTCCAGATTCGCCTGCGTCGCATCGAGGAGCGTCACCGGAATGCCGGCATTGGCGAAACACATCGCGATCCCGCCGCCCATCGTGCCCGCGCCGACGATGCCCACGCTCGCAATCGGCCGCGGCGCCACGTCGGCAGCGAGCCCGGGAATCCGGCGCACTTCGCGCTCGGCAAAGAACAGGTGACGCAGGGCGCGCGCTTCGATGGCCTGCACCAGTTGCCCGGTCTTCGCGCTTTCGACCTGCAATCCCTGGTCGAACGGCAGCGTCACCGCGGCTTCGACCGCGTCGAGCAGCGCGATCGGAGATGGCCGATTGCGCATCGTCTTGGCGACCTTGGCGCGCGCCGCCGCGAAAATCGCGCCCGCGTTCTCCGCGTCGCGCACCGGGCGCTCGCGGGTGCGCCGCGGGCCCGCGCCCGAGCGCACGAGTTCCCGGGCGTAGGCGATGGCCCCGGCGACGACGTCGCCCGCCACCACCGCGTCGGCAAGGCCGAGCGCCTTCGCTTCCGAGGCGGTGACCGGCTTGCTTCCCAGCATCATGTTGACCGCGGCTTCGAGCGGAATCACGCGCGGCAGCCGCTGCGTGCCGCCGGCGCCGGGAATGATGCCCAGCGTCAGTTCCGGCAGGCCGACGCGCGCGCCCTGCTCCACGACCCGGTAATGGCATGCCAGCGCGAGCTCCGTGCCGCCGCCCAGCGCGGTGCCGTGCACGGCCGCGACGACGGGACACGGACTGTCCTCGATCAGGCGATAGACCTCGAGATACCCAGGTTCGCCGATGCCGGTGTCGAATTCCTTGATGTCGGCTCCGGCGGCGAACGTCCGGCCCGCGCAGGCGAGCACGATGGCCCGCACGTCCGCGCGCGGGCGAAGCGCGGTGAATGCCTGTTTCAGTCCCTCGCGCACCGCGCGATTGATCGCGTTGACCGGCGGGCTGTCGATGGTCACGACAGCGATGCCATCGGCGACGGAATAGCGTACGGCGTCACTCATTGCGGGCAACTCCCTCGATCGATCGCAACATCATCTGCGCAGTGGTGGCGTGGCGTTCGCGTCATCGTCGCGAACGACTACGTTGGCTTCCGGCTTTTGCGCATAGAGCCGTTCGACCAGCGCCGCACGGCGCAGCAGCACCGCGCGCTGGTTGACGTAGCCCTTGTCGGTGATTTCATTCGCATCGCCGGACGGCGGCTCGTCCATCAGCAGCGCACGCGTCGGGTAGGTCGAGCTGCCGGTGCCGTCGCGCGCCAGCGTGTCGAGTGCCGCCGCGATCCGGGCCCGCACCTCGGGGCGCTCGACGAGCGCGGCCAGCGGCATGTCGGGCGCAGCGTCGGGGCAGAGGCTGCGGCAGCCCGCCGGATTGGGGAAGATCAGCAGTCCGATCTCCTCGCGGTCATGGCCGGTGAGCACGCAGTCCTGGACGACCGGCGCCCCGGCGGCAACGGCCTTGATCCGCAGCGCACCGACGTGGACCCACGTGCCGGACAGAAGCTTGAAGTCCTCCGCGATGCGGCCGTCGAACTCGATGCCCTCGACCGGATCGTTCGGGTTGGCGAAGCGGCCGGCATCGCCGATTTTGTAATAGCCCTCGTCGTCGAACGCGGCCTTGGTGAGATCCGGCGCGCTTGAAGTACCCGGGCGTGACGTTCGGGCCGCGTACGCGCAACTCCATCTTGCCGGCATTGGGCACCATCTTGAGGTCGACGCCCGGCACGGGGAGGCCGATGACGCCCGCGCGCTCCATCTCGAAATGCACCGAGGTCACGAGCGGCGCGGTCTCGGTCGATCCCCACGAGGAGACCATGCGCACCCGCTCGCCGCGCGTCGCGACGGCGATGTCTTCGAGCCGCTCCCACAGGTTCTGCGGCAATGCGGCGGCGGCGTAGAAGATCAGATCGAGGCGGCGGAAGAAGTTGGCGGCGAGCGCCTTGTTGCTTTCGAGATGCGGCAGCAGCATGTCGTAGCCGCGCGGCACGTTGAAATAGATCGTCGGCGCGATTTCGCCGAGGTTCGCGACGGTCCGCTCGACCAGCCCGGGCGCCGGCTTGCCGTCGTCGATGTAGATCGTGCCGCCGTGCCGCAGCATCATGTTGAAGTTGTGGTTGCCGCCGAAGGTGTGGCTCCACGGCAGCCAGTCGACGATGACCGGAGGCTTTTCGGCGAGGAACGGCCAGATCTGTGCTACGGCCTGCTGGTTGGCGCAGAGCATCCGCTGCGTGTTGATCACGCCCTTGGGCAGGTCGGTGGAGCCCGAGGTGAACAGGATCTTGGCGACCGTGTCGGGGCCGACGCGCCGGTAGGCGTTGTCGACCTGCGCCCCGGCCTTGGTCGCCGCCAGGCGGGCGAAGGGAGTCGTCCGCAGGCCGCGCACCGGATTGCCGGCGGCGACCAGTTCCGCCGTTCCCGTATCGACGGCGGCCAGCGCCGGTGCGAACTTGCCGGCGTCCTGGACGAATATCAGCCCCGGTGTAAGCAACGCGAGGATGTGCTTCAGCTTCGCAAAATCGCGCGAGGCCAGCGAATAGGACGGCGACACCGGCGCCACCGGCACGCCGACGTGCATCGCCGCAAGCGCGAGCAGCGCATGGTCAATGCCGTTGTCGGACAGGATCACGACCGGGCGTTCGACGGACAGGCGACGGCGCAGCAATGCCTGCCCGATCGCGCGCACGCCATCGAGCGCAGCGCCGTAGGAGAGCTCGCGCCAATTGCCGTCCGGCGCCCGCTCGGCCAGGAACAGTTGCTCCGGCGCGCTCGTTCCCCAGTGCACGAGATATTCGCCGATGCACCGGGCATAGGGACCCAGTGCCTGCGGCGAGCGCAGCACGCAGCCGCCGTCGCGCAATGGGGTGACGTTGACGGCGGGCGGCGCGAACGCGAGCCGGTTGAACGCGGGCTTGGCCATGACGACCCCCCTGTCAGTCGAAAGCTACTTGACGAGCTTCCAGTCGCCGTTCTCGACCTTGACCAGGACCCGCGCCCGCGTGTCGAGGCCCTGATGGTCGGTGGGGCTCATGGTAAAGACGCCGTGCGCCGCGACCACTTCCTTCGAAGTTCTCTAGCGCGTCACGCAGCGCCTTGCGAAACTCGGGCGTGCCCGGCTGCGCCTTTTTCAGCGCCTCCGGTATCGCGTACTGCAGCAGCAACCCGGCGTCCCACGCGTGCGCGCCGAACGTCGAGCGGCTGTTCGGCCCGTTCGCCTTCTCGTAGATCGCGACGTACTCCAATGCCGCCTTCTTCGAGGCATTGGCGTCGGGGAGCTGCTCGGCCACCAGTATCGGGCCGACCGGGAAGATCGTGCCCTCGACGTTCTTGCCGCCGACGCGCAGGAAGTCGCGATTGGCCACCCCATGCGTCTGGTAGATCCTGCCCTTGTAGCCGCGCTCTGCGAGCGTCGCCTGCGGCAGCACCGCGGGCGTTCCCGAGCCGGCGATCAGCACGGCGTCGGGATTGGCCGACATGATCTTCAGGATCTGCCCGGTGACCGACGTGTCGGCGCGCTGGTAGCGCTCCTGCGCGACGAACTTGAGGCCGGCGGCCTCGGCGGCCTTGCTCATCGTGTTCCACCACACGTCGCCGTACGCGTCGGCATAGCCAATGAACGCCAGCGTCTTCACGCCGTTGGCTTTCATGTGCTCGATCAAGTGCCGAGCTCATGATGTCGATGCTTTGCGGCGTCTGAAATCCCCAGGCCGCCTTGTCCGGCGCGAATGGCGTCGGTGCCATCGTGATGATCGGGGTCTGCGTCTCGGCCGCGACTTCCAGCGCCGCCAGCGACGCCGGCGTCGTGGTCGAGCCGACGATCACGTCGACCTTGTTCTCGGAGGTGAGACGGCGGGCGTCCTTGCTGGCTTCGCTGGGGTTGCTCGCGTCGTCGAGCACGATGTAGTTGACCTTCTGCCCGCCGATCGTCGTGGGCATCAGCGCGAACGTGTTCTTTTCGGGGATGCCGAGCGATGCCGCCGGCCCCGTGGCCGATACGATGACGCCGACGTTGATGTCCGCGTGCGCGGATGTGAGCGCGAGCGCGAGCGCGAGCCCGGAGAGCGTCGATGCGAGTTTCATGTTTCCTCCACGGATTGAAACGGGAATGCCGGGACGAGGACGGTGCGAAGATCAGCCGACCTCGTCGACGTAGCGCGCGAGCTCGATGAGGTTGCCGTCGGGATCGCGCACGTAGACGGACTCGATCGGACCGAGCGCGCCGGTGCGCATCACCGGGCCCTCCTCGATCGGGACGCCGCAGGCGGCGAGGTGCGCGAGCACCGCGTCGACGGGCTCGGCAACGACGAGACAGAGGTCCACGGAGCCCGGTGTCGGCTGCGCCGCGATGGCCGCCACCGATCCCGTCTTGCCGCCCGCCGATCTGCCCCGCCGGATGCAGGTTGAGCTTCTGCCGCCCGAACGACAGCGCCTTGCGGCCGGTGCCGAACGTGACCTCGCGCATGCCCAGCACCTCGGTGTAGAAGCGGATCGTCGCCTTCACGTTGCGGCAGGTGAGGACGAGATGGTCGATCCGCTGTACGGTCAGCATGGCGCTACGCTATTCGGCCGGGCGAATCTCACTTGCGGCCCGCGGGCCGCCCGGCGTTGTGCAGAGCGGGCACCGTCCCATCACAACCGCTGCTCGACCCACGCGCGCACGGACTCGAGCGCGGCCGGGCAGCGCTGCCGAATCGGTCCCGCCGGCCTGGGCCATGTCGGCCCGCCCGCCGCCCTTGCCGCCGACCTGCTGCGCGACGTGGTTGACGAGCTCCCCCGCTTTGACCTTGCCGGTGAGATCGGCGGTCACGCCGGCGATCAGCGTCACTTTGCCGTCGGCCACGCTGCCGAGGACGATGGCGGCACTCTTCAGCTTGTCCTTGAGCTTGTCCAGCGTCTCGCGCAACGACTTGGCATCGGCGCCGTCCTGCACCGCGGCCAGCACCTTGGTGCCCTTGACGTCGATGGCGCTGCCGGCAAGATCGTCGCCGGCGCTGGCGGCCGCCCTGGCCTTCAGCCGCGCGACCTCCTTCTCCGCGGCGCGCGCGCTGTCGATGAGCTGGGCGATCCTCGCCTCGATTTCCGCGGCCGGCGCCTTGAGGGCCGCGGCCGCGGCGGCGAGCATCGCTTCCTGCGCCTGGACCCAGGCGAGCGCGTTGTCGCCGGTCACCGCCTCGACGCGGCGGATGCCGGCCGCGACGCCGCTCTCGCCGACGATCTTGAAAAACCCGATGTCGCCGGTGCGCGCGACGTGCGTGCCGCCGCACAGCTCGCGCGAGCTGCCGATGTCGAGCACGCGCACTTCGTCGCCGTACTTTTCGCCGAACAGCATCATCGCGCCGGTCTTCTGCGCCTCGTCGATCGGCAGCACCCGCGCCTGCGTCGGCAGGTTCTGCAGGATCTCGGCATTGACGATCGACTCGATGCGGCGGATTTCGTCGTCGGTCAGTGGCGCGTGGTGCGCGAAGTCGAAGCGCGTCTTGTCGGGATCGACGAGCGAGCCCTTCTGCTGCACGTGCGGCCCCAGCACCTCGCGCAGCGCCTTGTGCATCACGTGCGTCGCCGAATGGTTGCGCATCGTCCGCGCGCGTGCCGCCTGGTCGACGTGGGCCGCGACGGTGTCGTCGACCTTGAGCTCGCCGGTCACGACGACGCCGACGTGGCCGAACACGTCCGGCTGGATCTTCTGCGTGTCCTCGACGGCGAACAGCGTGAGGCACACGCCGCCCTTGGTAAGCTCGCCGCGGTCGCCGACCTGCCCCCCGGACTCGGCGTAGAACGGCGTTTCGGACAACACCACGACGCCGCGTTCGCCGGCCGCGAGCGACGACGCGGGAGCGCCCTCCTTGTACAGCGCGACGACGCGGCCTTCGGCGGAAAGTGTGTCGTAACCGCGGAACAGCGTCTTCTGGCCCGCGTAGTCGAGCTGCGCGCCGCTCTTGAACTGGCTCGCGGCGCGGGCGCGCTCGCGCTGCTTGTCCATCGCCGCGTCGAACCCGGCTTCGTCGACGGTGACCTTGCGCTCGCGGCAGACGTCGGCGGTCAGATCCAGCGGGAAGCCGAACGTGTCGTACAACGTGAACGCCGTCTCGCCGTCCAGAACCTTCGCGCCCTTGGCGAGCGCCTGCTCGAGGATCTTCATCCCGTGCTCGAGCGTTTCGCTGAACCGTTCCTCTTCCTGCTTCAACACCTGCGCGACGCGCAGCTTGTCGCGGCGCAGCTCGGGGTAGGCGTCGCCCATCACCCGATCGAGGTCCTCGACGAGCTTGTGGAAGAACGGCGCCCGCTGCCCCAGCTGGTAGCCGTGCCGGACCGCGCGGCGGACGATCCGCCGCAGCACGTAGCCGCGTCCTTCGTTGCCCGGGATGATGCCGTCGACGACGAGAAACGCGCACGCGCGGATGTGATCGGCGATGACCCGCAGCGACGGATTGAGGTAATCGGCGGCGCCGGTTTCACGCACCGCCGCCCGGATCAGGTCCTGGAAGAGATCGATCTCGTAGTTCGAGTGCACATGCTGCAGCACCGCCGCCAGCCGCTCGAGCCCCATGCCGGTGTCGACCGACGGCTTGGGCAGCTTGTGCAGCGTGCCCTTGTCGTCGCGGTTGTACTGCATGAACACGAGATTCCAGATCTCGATGTAGCGGTCGCCCTCGGCTTCGGGCGACCCGGGCGGGCCGCCCCAGACCTCGGGGCCGTGGTCGTAAAAGATTTCCGAGCACGGTCCGCAGGGACCGGTGTCCGCCATCTGCCAGAAATTGTCGCTCGAGTACCGGTCGCCCTTGTTGTCGCCGATGCGGATGCAACGCGCCGGCGGCACGCCGATGTCCATCGTCCAGATGTCGTACGCCTCGTCGTCGTCGATATAGACGGTCGTCCACAGCTTCTCCGGAGCGAGCCCGTACACCTTCGTCAACAGCTCCCACGCAAAATGAATGGCCTCACGCTTGAAATAATCGCCGAAGCTGAAGTTGCCGAGCATCTCGAAGAACGTGTGGTGCCGCGCCGTGTAGCCGACGTTTTCCAGATCGTTGTGCTTGCCACCGGCGCGCACGCAGCGCTGCGCGGTGGTGGCGCGGTTATAAGGACGCTTGTCGACGCCCAGGAACACGTCCTTGAACTGGACCATGCCGGAATTCACGAACAGCAGCGTCGGATCTTCGGCAGGCACGAGCGAGGACGACGGCACGATCGTGTGCCCGCGCTCGGCGAAGAAATGCAGGAACTTGGTGCGGATGTCGGCGGCTTTCATGGCGGAGCATTCGTCCCGGCGTCGTGCGCCGGGCGCGAAAATCGCAACCGGCGGGCTGGCAAAGCTATTGATTTTACGCGGCTTCGCCCGCGACTGCCAAATGTGGCGCGGTGTCGTCCGCGCCGTCCGGGTCGAGCACCGCAGGATCGTCCCCGGTTGACCGGTGCCGAGGCGTCCTCCAAGATGTTCGCCGGCGCCCCGCCCTCACCCGACGCGGCATGGACACTCTCCCGAGCGGCATCGTCACCTTCCTGTTCACCGACATCGAAGGCTCGACGCAGCTGTTCCAGCAGCACCCCGGCGCGATGCCGGACGCGCTGGCGCGCCATCACGCGCTGCTGCAGGAAGCGATCGACTTCCACCACGGCTGCGTCTTCAACATCGTCGGCGACGCGTTCTGCTCGGCGTTCGCGCGCGCCGATGACGCCGCGGCCGCTGCGTTGCGCGCGCAGCGTGCGCTGCATCGGGAGCCGTGGAGCGGGATTGGCCCCCTGCGCGTGCGCATGGGGCTGCACACCGGGGCGGCCGAACGGCAGGACGGCGAATATGCATCATCGCTGACGCTCGCCCGCGCACAGCGCGTGATGAACGCCGGGCACGGCGGCCAGACGCTGCTGTCGGCGGCGGCCGCGGAGCTCGTTCGGCCCACACTGCCGCCGGGGACGACGCTGCGCGATCTCGGCGCGCACAAGCTGCGCGGACTCGTCGAACCGGAAACGCTGTTCCAGCTCGTCGCTGCCGACCTGCCGTCGGAGTTCGCGCCGCTGCGCGTCGAAGACGTGGGGTTCGCAGCCGGCACGCCGCTGCACGAGCTCGTGCGCGGCAAACTCGTCGGACGCGCCGCCGAGCTCGCGCAGCTGAAGCAGCACTGGGACCAGGCGCTGCAGGCACGCGGGCATCTGGTTCTGCTGTCCGGCGAGCCGGGCGTGGGCAAGACGCGGCTCGCGCAGGAATTGATCGCGCATGCGCGGGAGAGCGGGGCGACGCTTCTGCGCGGCGGTTGCTACGAGTACGAAGCGACCACGCCCTATCTGCCGCTCGTCGAGGCGTTGCGCGAGTGGGCGCACGGGCAAGGTGTCGAGCAACTGCGCGCCAGGCTCGGGACGACCGCGTCGGAAATGGCCAAGCTCGCGCCCGAAATCGAAGCGAAGCTCGGCCCGCTCGCCCCCAACGCGCCGCTGTCGCCCGGCGAAGAGCGGCTGCGGCTGTTCGACAACGTCGGCCGCCTCCTGCAATCGCTGGCCGCGGATCGCGGCCTGCTGGTGTTCGTCGACGACATCCATTGGGCGGACCACGGGACCCTGGCGTTGCTGCACTACGTGTTGCGCCACCTGCGCAACGATCGCGTGCTCGTCCTCGCGACGTACCGCGAGGTCGAGCTCGACCGTGCGCATCCACTGGCGGCCGTGCTGGTCGACTGGAATCGCGAGCGGCTCGCGACGCGCGTGGCGCTCGGACGCTTGTCGCAGGCAGACACGGGCGCTCTGATCGCTATCGCTGTTCCGCCAGGAAACCGTGTCCGACGAGTTCGTCGACGCGCTGTACCGCGAGACCGAAGGCAACCCGTTCTTCCTCGAAGAGGTCGTCAAGTCGCTGATCGAGCAAGGGCAGATCTATCGCGAGGACGGCGGCTGGGGGCGCAAGGCGACGCACGAGCTCGCGATTCCGCAAAGCGTCAAGGAGGCGATCGGCCGGCGCTTGACGCGGCTCACCGACGCAACGGTCGACGCGCTGCGGACGGCCGCGGCGCTCGGCAAGATCTTCTCGTTCGACGAGCTCTCGGCCGTGACGTCCGGCAGCGTCGATGCGCTGCTCGACGCCCTCGACGAGGCCACCGCCGCGCAACTCGTGCGCGCGAACGGCGGCGAAGCGGCGACCTCGTCGGGAGGCCACGACAAGTTCGCGTTTACCCACGACAAGATCCGCGAAGTCCTCTACGAAGAGTTGAACCCGATCCGCCAGCGCCGCCTGCACCAGCGAATCGGCGAAGCACTGGAGAGACTCCATGGGGCGTCGGCCGCGCCCGACGCGGCGACGGCGGCGCGTGCGGACGATCACGCACAGGATCTCGCCCATCATTTCACACAGGCCGGCGATCTCGCGCGCGCGCTCGCGTACTCGCGCCGCGCCGCGGGCAACGCCGAGCGCGTCTTCGCGCACGACGAGGCGCTCAAGTTCCTGGAGCAGGCGCGCGAGTCCGCCGAGGCGCTGAAGCGCGCCGACGATCTGGCCGCCGTCGACGAGCAGATCGGCGACATCCATGCAATGCGCGGCATGATCCGCGATGCCGTCGACAGCTACGAACGCGCGCTGACCGCCGCGACGACCCGCGAAGCGCGCGCCGCGCTCAAGGCAAAGGTGGGGAATGCGTATGCGCCGCTCGGCGATCCGCGGGGCTTGGCGCGACTCGAAGAATCGCTGACGGAACTCGATCCCGCGACGCAGACCAATGCGCTGGCGCTCGCGACGGCGCTCGTCGGCCGCTATTACCACTATCGCACCGAGCACACCAAGGCCATCGAATTCCTCGAGCGGGCGCGGCAGCTGGCCGAGCCGCTCGACGACCCGGCGACGCTGTCCAATATCTTTCCGTACCTGGCCGGGGCGCACCAGCATCTGCTGCAGTACGACGAGAGCGACCGCTGGGCGCGGGCGAGCATCGCCATCGGCCAACGCAAGCAGTACCCGTTGGCGATCGCGTTGGGCAACGAGTTCCTGGCCGAGAATGCCGCGGGCCGCGGCCGGTGGAGCGAGGCGCTGGCGTTTGCCGCGCTCGATGCGCAGGAAGGCCGCAAGATCGGATCGCTGGCGCGCGTCGCGTGGAGCGAATTCTGCCGCGTGCAGGCGCTCCACGGCATGGGTGAGCTCGCCCTGGCCTACACGACAGCGCTCGAGGCGCTCGCGGTGTGCGAGCGGATCGGCGAGGATCGGCTGGCGACCTGGCTCGAGCCGCTGGCGGCGCAAGTCGCGGCGGACCTCGGCGACGACGCGGCCGCGCGCGCGCACGCCGAGCGCGGTTGGGCGCATGCGGGAGCGCTCAACCAGCTGCTGCTGTCCGCGTGGGCGCTCCATGGACTCGGCCAGGCCGCAATGCTGCGCGACGACGTCGCCGCGGCGCTCGAATGGTACGAACGCTACGTCACGCTCGTGCGCGACACCGAAAATGCCATCGCGCGGAACCTGATCATGGCCCGCGCCGCGGAAACCTACTTGCGCGCGGGCCGCGTCGACGAAGCGGCGCGGCTCGCCGAACAGGCCGCGACGTTCGCCGAATTCGGCAACGCGCCCCACTATCGCGCCCTCGCCCGCCGGGTGCAGGGCGAGGTGCTGCTCGCCCGGGGTCAGCCTGACGACGCGCTGCGTTCGTTCGATGCGGCATTGGCGGAGTTCGGGCCCATCGGCAGCCGGCTCGAGGTCGCCCGGGGACTCTACCATCGCGCCACGCTGCGATGTGCGCGCGGCGAGCACGCTGAAGGACGCGCCGATGCGCAACGCGCTCACGACGAATTCGCCGCTCTGGGCGCGGCCCACGACCGGGCACGGGTGGAGCGCCTGCTCGATGCAGCGGAGCAAACGCCCCCACCTCGATGACGCCGGCGTGCATGCGCCGCCACGGGCGATCGTGCTCGACGGGACCGACGGTCGCCGTCCCGACCGGGGTGACGCCGTCACGCGTCCGTGGGCGGGTCGCGCAGCAGCTTGAGGATCGCCGACAGTCCGAACCCGCGGCTTTGCAGGAACCGGACCTGGCGTGCGCGCTCGCGGTCGTTCGTCGGCGCGCGTCCGAAGCGGCGCCGCCACAGCGCGAGGAGGGTGGCGCCGTCGTCCGCGTCGGCGCCATCGAGGGCTTCCGTCACCACGTCACCGGCGACGCCTTTGGCCTTCAACGTCTGCGCGATCGCGCGCTTGCTGTAGGCACCGGTCTTCTGGCGCACCAGCGCCTGCGCGAAACGCGCGTCGGAGAGGTAACCCTGCGCCGCGAGATCGTCGAGGATGGGATCGACCTCGCCCGGTGCCGCCCCGGTGGCCAGCAGCTTGTCGCGCAGTTCGATCCGCGCGTAGTCGCGCCGCGCCAGATAGGCGACCGCGCGCGCCTTCAGCGACTTCGGCGGCCGAGTCACACTGCGGCCTGCCCCACGCTACTCCTCGACCTTGGGCTCGCCGCGTCCGCGCAACGCGCCAGGAGAGGGCACGTTGACCGCGGCGCGGATCTTGGCCTCGATTTCCGTGGCGGTGTCGGGATGCTCGCGCAGGAATTCGCGCGCGTTGTCCTTGCCCTGCCCGATCTTTTCGCCGTTGTACGCGTACCAGGCGCCGGACTTGTCGACGATGCCGTGGGTCACGCCGAGCTCGACGATTTCGCCCTCGCGCGAGATGCCCTCGCCGTACAGGATGTCGAACAGGGCCTCGCGGAACGGCGGGGCGACCTTGTTCTTGACGACCTTGACGCGCGTTTCGTTGCCGATGACTTCCTCGTTCTTCTTGATCGCGCCGATGCGGCGGATGTCGAGGCGCACCGAGGCGTAGAACTTGAGCGCGTTGCCGCCGGTGGTGGTCTCCGGATTGCCGAACATCACGCCGATCTTCATCCGGATCTGGTTGATGAAGATCACGAGCGTGTTCGCGCGCTTGATGTTGGCGGTGAGCTTGCGCAGCGCCTGGCTCATCAGCCGCGCCTGCAGGCCCGGCAGCTGGTCGCCCATCTCGCCCTCGATTTCCGCCTTGGGCACGAGCGCCGCCACCGAGTCGATGACGATGATGTCCACACCGCCCGAGCGCACCAGCATGTCGGCGATTTCGAGGCCCTGCTCGCCGGTGTCGGGCTGCGAGATCAGCAGGTTGCCGACATCGACGCCGAGCTTGCCGGCATAGACCGGGTCGAGGGCGTTTTCGGCATCGATGTAGGCGGCCGTGCCGCCGGCCTTCTGGACCTCGGCCACCACCTGCAGCGACAGCGTCGTCTTGCCCGACGATTCCGGCCCGTAGATTTCGACCACCCGGCCGCGCGGGAGCCCGCCGACGCCGAGCGCGATATCGAGGCCGAGCGAGCCGGTCGACACCACCTGGAGGTCGTTCTGGATCTGCGACTCGCCCATTTTCATGATCGAGCCCTTGCCGAACTGCTTTTCGATCTGCTGCAGCGCCGCCGCGAGGGCTTTGCTCTTGTTGTCGTCCATCGTGTGTCCTGGAGAGGGGTTTCCCGGGTGCTTCGGGGCCGGTTGACTGCGCCCTAAAGGCCCAGCCCTGCCCGTCAATGCTGGCGATTATGGCATAGAACGATCGTTCGATGCCAGCCTTCCGACGACCTAATCCGACCGGTCGAGGAGGCCCTGCAGTGCCGCGGTGACGGTCGCGGCACGCACGGCAATCCGGTCTCCGGAAAAGTGCCGCGCCGCGGTGGCGACGGCCCCTCCCCGCCGCGCCCAGGCGAAGCAGACCGTCCCGACCGGCTTGGCCGGGGTGCCGCCGTCCGGCCCCGCAATCCCGGTGACGGCGACGGCAAGATCGGCGCGGCTGCGGGCCAGCGCACCCGTCGCCATCTCGGCTGCCGTGGCCTCGCTGACGGCGCCGTGCGCGGCCAGCGTTTCCGCGCGCACGCCGAGCATGTCGATCTTGGCGTCGTCGGAATAGGTGACGAAGCCACGGTCGAACCAGCCGGAACTGCCGGCGACGTCGGTGATCGCGCCGGCGATCAGCCCGCCGGTGCACGATTCGGCGGTCGCGAGCTTGAGGCGCCTTGCCGCGAGGGAGCGGCCGACGCGCTCGGCGAGGCTCATGGAAACATCGGTTGGCATCGTTTCGTGATCAGACGTCGAGACCGCGATACCAGTAATCGTACGCCGCGACGAAGCCGAAGCGGCGATAGAGCGCCAGGGCCGGCGCATTGGCGGCGGTGACCTGCAAGTAGGCGCGGCGGGCGCCGTGGCGGCGCGCTTCGGTAAGCAGCGCGTGCACGATCGCGCGGCCCAGGCCCTGGCCGCGCGCCGGTTCGGCCGTGACCACGGCGAACAGGCCGGCCGCATCGCTTTCGAATTTGGCGAGACCGCACGCGACGACGTCGCCATCACGGCGAATCACGGCGCCAACGTGCGGCAGCGGATAGGTGCGGGCGCGCTCCAGCGCCGCGGACTGGTCCCCGTCGGCCCGGTCGAGCAGCGTCGCGGTCGCCTCGACCCATTGCGCGACCCGAACGATCTCGGCCCGTTCGGCAGGCGCGCCCGGCACAGCGCCCGGCGCGAGGTCGGCGTGCATCACGAGCGTCGGCTCGAAGCGCACCCATCCCGCCGCTTCGAGATGGCGGTCGAGCTCGGGCGGCTGCGAAAACGGCAGCAGCCGGAACAGCGGCGGCAGCGCGACGCCGCGATAGAACGACGCGCAATACGCGACCTTCTCCACCACCGGCAGCGACGACGGATAAAACGGATTGACGCAGCGCAGCCGCTTCGTCGGACCGGGCCGGTAGCCCAGCAGCCAGCCGTCGTAGACCAGCGACTGAAAGGCACCCGACGCGTTGAGCGCGAGTTCCTCGAGGCGGCGCGCCTCGTCCGCCGGCAACGGCGAGCAGATCGCTCATCCGGCCAGTCGCTGCCACACGGCGAACACGAGCAGCGTGTAGCCCGCGGCGAGGATGTCGTCGGCCATCACACCGAAACCGTTCTTGAGCGCCGCGTCGAGCTGCCGGATCGGCGGCGGCTTGAGGATGTCGAACAGCCGGAACAGCAGAAACGCAAACGCGACGCGCACGCCGTCGCTGCCCACGAAATACAGCACCAGCAGGAACGCGACGACTTCGTCCCATACGATGGCGCCGTGGTCGGGAACGCCGAGATCGCGGCCGGTCACGGCCGAGGCCCAGACGCCGACGGCAAACAGCGCGCCGACGGTGGCGATGAAACCCGCGTCGCCGGCATAGGTCCACAGCACCGCCGCGATCGGCAGCGCCACGAGCGTGCCGAAGGTTCCGGGGGCGACGGGCGCGAGCCCCGCGCCGAAGCCAAGAGCGATGAAATGCGCCGGATGGCGGACGAGAAAGCGAAGCGTGGGCTGGCCGGGCGTCACGCGGCGCCTGGTGCGAAGTGATCGAAGGCGCGCGGCAAGTCGATCGCCGCTCCCTGCTTGTCGTGCACGATGAGGCCGCGCCCGGCGACGATCGCGCCGATCCGCGTCAATGGCAGGCCGAGCTCGCGGGCGATCGCGGTGATCTGCGCAGCGTCCGCCGGCGCCGCGGTGAAACACAATTCGTAGTCGTCGCCTCCTGCGAGCAGGCATTGCCGCGCCAGCGCGCGCTCGGCGCCCTCCAGCAGCGCGGCCAGCAGCGATGAACGGGGTACCCGATCGAGCTCGATCACGGCCCCGACGCCGGACGCTTCGAGGATGTGGCCGAGATCGCCGGTCAGCCCGTCGGAAACGTCGAGCATCGCGCTCGCCACACCGCGCAGCCGCGTGCCGAGCGCGATCCTCGGCGCGGGCCGGTCGAGGCGTGCCCGGCATGCGGCCGACGCGTCGGGATCGAGGGCGATGCGCCCGGTCCCTGCCGCGACCGCCAGCGCAGCGTCGCCAAGCTGCCCCGACACGTAGACGTCATCGCCGACGCGCGCGCCGGCACGGGTGATCGCCTGCCCGGCCGGAATTTCGCCGAGGATCGTCACGCAGAGGTTGAGCGGCCCGCGAGTCGTGTCGCCGCCGACGAGGTCGACGCCGTGTAGATCGGCCAACGCATGGAGGCCGCGCGCGAACGCGGCGAGCCACGCCGGATCGCTGTCCGGCAGCGCCAAGGCGAGCAGCGCCCACCTCGGCGTCGCGCCCATCGCGGCCATGTCGGACAGGTTGACCGCGAGCGCCTTGTGGCCGAGCGTTTCGGCGTCGGCGTCGGCGAAGAAGTGGCGCCCGCCCACCAGCATGTCCACCGCCGCCACGATGACATGGCCGGGTGATAGGCGCAAGGAGCGCCGCATCGTCGCCGACACCCAGCACGACCGAGGCCGAGCGCGCCGGGCGGGTGAAGAATCGCGCGATCAGTTCGAACTCGTTCACGGCCCGATTATAGGGTGCCGCCGGACGAATGCCGTGAGGCGCCGAGCGGCGCCGCGCGCGGTCAGCGCACGGCGTCGCCGATTTCCTTTTGCCACCGCGCGAGCAATCGCCGACGCTCGGCGGGTGCGCCGAACTTCGCCGGGTCGACGTCGACCGTCGGCACGTTCGCGTAGCGCGCCGCCTCGGGGCGAATGTCCGCATTCCGATTGGCGGGCAGAATGAGGTTGCGCGTGCGGTTGGCAAGCTCCTGTGCGCTGCGGGTCAAGGCCCAGTCGTAGAACGCCCGCGCCTCCGCCGGATTGGGGCCGCCGCTGACGATCGCCATGCCGCCCAACGCGTCGCCGGTGCCCTCGCACGGAATGGTGATGTCCACGGTGAAGCCGGCGAGCTGCTGGGTGATGAATTCGTTGACGAACGTCACGCCCACGCCCACTTCGCCGCGGGCCACCGACGGCCCCTGCGCGACCCCGGACTGGGTGTAGCGGACCACGTTCGGATCGAGCTTGCGCAGATACGCGAACGCGGCATCCTCGCCGTACAACGCGACGAGCGTCGCGAGTATGGTGTAACCCGTGCCGCTCGTCACCGCGTTGGCGAGCTCGATCTCGCGGCGGTACTCGGGCTTCACGAGATCCGACCAGCAGCGGGGCGCGGTCACGTTGCGCTTGGCGAGCACCGCCGGGTTGGTGCCGAAGCCGATGATGATCCGGTAGATCGCCACCACGCGGTAGTTCGTAGTCTCGGCCTGCCGGCGCGCCCACGGATGGAGTTCGCCGAGGGCCGGCGAGCGGTACTCGGCGAACAGTCCCTCGGCGGCACCCTGCAGGAACGGATCGATGGTGCCGCCGTACCAGACGTCGGCGCGGGGATTGTCGCGCTCCGCTCGGATCTGCGCGTAGAACTCGCCGGTGGGCTTGCGGGTGATCGCGGCGGCGATCCCGGTGTCGCGCGTGAACGTCTGCGCGGTCAGCTCGCACGCATCGGGGTCATGGCTGCAGTAGACGACGAGCGATCGTGCCGCGAAGGCGTCGACCCCTGCGCCGAGCAACAGCGCGGCGGCGACGGCGCACACGGCGCGACGCCATCGACGACCGCGCGCCGGCGGGCGGTCACGCGGCATCGACGACGCCGGTTCCGCGCCCCTCGGCAGCGGCCGCGATCTCGGCGCTGCGAACGGCCGCCGCGAGCTTGTCGAGGACGCCGTTGACGAACTTGTGGCCATCGGTCCCGCCGTAGGACTTGGCCAGCTCGACCGCCTCGTTGATGACGACGCGATAAGGAATTTCCGCCCGCTGGGTGAGCTCCCAGGCGCCGATCGCGAGGATCGCGCGCTCCACCGGCGACAGGTCGGCCGCCCGCCGGTCGAGGTGCGGCGCGCACAGAACGACGAGCGCGTCGAACCCGGCACTGGCGCCCGTCCACAATTCGTCGAAATACGCCTGGTCGGCCTTGGCGAAGCCCGCGGCGTCGGCGATCTGCGCGCGAATCGCCGTGGCCGAATTGCCGGAGAGCTGGCGCTGGTAGAGGCCCTGCAGCACGAACTCGCGCGCCCGGCGCCGCGGCGTCGACCGCGCGGGTGCGTGGCGAGTATCGCTAATCTTCATCGATCGCGTCCAGCAGGTTCGCGACTTCGAGCGCGGTCTGCGCGGCCTCGAAGCCCTTGGTGTCGGCGCGCTCCAGCGCCTGCTCGTCGGTGTCGGTGGTGAGGACGCCGTTGCCGATCGGAATGCCGAATTCGAGCTGCACGCTCGCGATGCCGGCAGCCGACTCGTTGGCCACGATTTCGAAGTGGTACGTCTCGCCCCGCACGACCGCGCCCAGCGCGACCAGCGCGTCATATTCGCCCGATTGCGCGAGCCGCTGCAGCGCAAGCGGGCTTTCGAGCGCACCGGGAACGGAGACGACGAGAACATCGCGCTCGGCCACGCCCGCTTCCGCCAGCCCGCGCAGTGCGCCGGCGAGCAGGCGGTCGCCGATCGCCGCATTGAACCGCGACAGCACGATGGCGACGCGGCGGCGGTCACCGGCGACAGTGGGCAGCAAACGCTTGATCGGCATGGAAGCGGTGATGGGCGGGGGGCGCGGCGGGCGGCGACCAACGTCACGCGGCGCGGTGATCCGGCGGCGCGACGTAGCCGGTGACTTCGAGATCGTATCCGGTCATGCTCGGCATTTTCCGCGGCTTGGCCATCAGCCGCATCTTGCCGACGCTCAAGTCCTTGAGGATCTGGGCGCCGATGCCGTAATTGCGCAGGTCGATGCGCGGCGAAACCGGGGGCTGGTCGGCGATCGCGCGGGCGCGCAGTTCCTCGGCGGTTTCGGGGCGATGCAACAGCACGATCACGCCGCGGCCGACCTCGGCGATCGCCTTGAGGGCGCCGGGGATGGTCCACGAATGCGACAGACTTTGCGTATCGAGCAGATCCATCACCGACAGCGGCTCGTGAACGCGCACCAGTGTCTCGGTGTCCGGGCTGATCGGCCCGCGCACCAGCACGAGATGCGTGGCATCGGAGATCTTGTCGCGATAAACGATCAGCCGGAATGCGCCGTGCGCCGTCATCAGCGGGCGTTCGGCGATCCGCTCGACCAGGCGCTCGGTCCGGCTGCGATAATGGATGAGATCGGCGATCGCGCCGATCTTGAGGCCGTGCTCGCGCGCAAACTCGATCAGGTCCGGCAACCGCGCCATTTCGCCGTCGTCCTTCATGATTTCGCAAATGACGGCCGCCGGCGCGCAGCCGGCGAGCCGCGCGAGGTCGCAGCCGGCCTCGGTGTGCCCGGCACGGTTCAGCACCCCGCCAGGCTGCGCCATCACCGGAAAGACGTGGCCGGGCTGGACGATGTCGCCGGGTTTTGCGTCATAGGCGATGGCCGCCTGCACCGTGCGCGCGCGGTCGGCCGCCGAAATGCCGGTCGAGACGCCGGTCGCGGCCTCGATCGACAGCGTGAAATTCGTCCCATGCGACGACCGGTTGGCCGCCACCATCAGCGGCAGGTGCAGCTGCCGGCAGCGGTCCTCGGTAAGCGTGAGGCAGATCAATCCGCGGCCGTGTCGGGCCATGAAATTGATCGCCTCGGCCGAGACGAATTCGGCCGCGAGAACGAGGTCGCCCTCATTCTCGCGGTCCTCTTCGTCGACGAGGATGACCATCCGGCCCGCCTTGAGGTCGGCAATGATGTCGGTGGTGGGACTTAAGGCCATGGCAGCAATCGCAAGGTGCGGACCCGTATTGTAGGTGGAAGTGACTTCCCGGCGCGCGCTCCCGGTCAGGTCGGCGCGGGGGGCGGCGCGCCGGCGACGGTTTGCCACAATCCGGCAAGCGCCCTGGCGAGTTCGTCGGGGTAATTCCATGCGGACACCGGCGACGTCGCCGGCGATGCGGGTCGGACTCGCGGCGCTCCGTGCAGGCCGATGCGGCGGACATCTGCCAGAGCCCGATGATCAACGCGAAGCTGTGCCGCAGCTTGGCCACGCCTTCGCCGCGTGCGAGCCGCGCGAAGCGCCGCTCGAGCAACGCGCCCCCACGCTCGAGCCGCGCGCCCATCCGTGCGCGAAACGCTGCTGCCCCGCCGGCAGGAACGGATTGCGCCATCAGCGCGAAGCATCGAGCCGCAAGCGGCAGGACCAGCGGCGGATGGACGATGTATTCCGTGGTGACTGCGAGCAGATCGTCGATCGCGACCGGCGCTTCACGCTCGAGCAACGCGTCGAGGGCCCCGAAGAACGGGTCGAGACTGCGCTCGTGGAGCGCGAGCAGCAGTTCCTCCTTGCTCGCGAAGTAGAGATAGACGGTGCCCTTGCCGAGCCCGGCCTCGGCGGCGACCTCGGCAACGCTCGCGACGCGATCGGGTGATCGCAGGAGCAGGCGCTCGGCGGCGTCGAGGATCGCGCGGTGACGCGCCTCTTTATCGGCGGCCTCTATGGCGCGTTGTCGGATGACGGCCGCCGTTCAGAACAGCGCGAGCGTGCGACGCGTCAGGTCGCTCGCGGGATCCGCGTAATCGGCGACCACGCTGAAGTGGTCGCGCGCGGGCACGAACAACGGCCCGGTCATCCCCGCGGGCCGGTTGGCCGGCCAGCGGTCCCACAGGAGACGCGACTGGCGCAGGAACTCGGATGTCTCGTCGGCACCCGCGGCAATCAGCAGCGGCGCGCGCGATCGCGCGACGAGATTGACCGGTGACAGGCGCGCGGCCTCGTCCGCGTCGAGCTTGAAGTCGGCGTTGAACGAGAACAGCACCATCGGCGCGAGATCATGCACACCCGACAGCGAGACGGCGCCGGCGACGGGATCGCGGGCAAGGCCATAGGCCGCCCAGTCGGTCGCGAGCAGCATCGCCGCGAGGTGGCCACCGGCCGAATGACCCGCGACGACCACACGCTGCGGCGCCGCGCCATGCGCCGTTCCCTCGCCGGCGACCCAGGCCACCGCGCGCCGGCATTCGTCGACGATGGCGGCGATGGACACGTCGGGGCACAGGTCGTAGTTGATCACCGCGGTGGCGATCCCGTGCGCGGCGAACGGCAGCGCGACGAAGGAGAAATCACTCTTGTCGAGCGCGCGCCAGTAGCCGCCATGAACGAACACGAGCGTGGCCTTCGCCAGGCCGGACGGCAGGAAGAGGTCGAGCGTTTCCTTCGGTCCGGAGCCGTAGCGGAGGTCGCGTTTCGACCGGAGGTCACGAACCGCCACGGCTGACGACTCGGCGTAGCGCGCGAACCACCGCGGATGGTCCGGTACCGCGGCGCGATTGTTGTAGCCGCGCTCGACCTCGTCCCGTGTCATCACCGTCATGAGTGCCCCCTTGGCGCTGCGCGCCGTCCCCCCGAGGGGGAGCAATTCGCGCTTGGGGCGGCCCGGCGCGCTCATGCAGCGCCGGCGCAATGGCGATCGACAGCGTGCCGAGGCGATCGATGCCGCCCTCGAGCCGATCGCCGGCCACGACCGCACCGACACCGGACGGCGTGCCGGTGTAGACGAGATCGCCCGGGAGGAGCTCGTAGTACTGCGACAGGAAATGGATCGTGTGGGCGACGTCCCAGATCATGTCGGCGAGATCGCCCTGCTGCCGCCGCGCGCCATTGACGTCGAGCCAGATCATGCCGGTGGCGGGATGCCCGACCGTGCTGACCGGGTGGATCACGCCGATCGGCGCCGCCGCGGCAAACGACTTGCCGATATCCCACGGCCGCTTCTTTTCGCGCATGTCGTTCTGCAGATCGCGCCGCGTCAGGTCGAGCCCCACCGCGTAACCGAAGATGATCTCCCGTGCCCGCTCGGGCGGGAGCCTGACGCCGCGGGCCCCGATGGCGACGACGAGCTCGATCTCGTGGTGCAGGCTCTTGGTCGCGAGCGGATACGCGACGCTGCCGACGCTCGGTGGCACCACCGGCACCACGGCGTCCGCCGGCTTGGTGAAGAAGAACGGCAGTTCCTTGCTCGCGTCGCCGCCCATCTCCTTCGCGTGCTCGGCGTAATTGCGACCGACGCAGTAGATGTGCCGTACCGGAAAACGATCGGCGGTGCCTTCGACCGGCACGGTGGGGATGCTCCAGGCGGGAAAGACGGTCGTCATCGCAGACACCTGTGGAAGATTGACAAAAGGCGTGCGCCGCCCGCGTCCCACCGCGTCCGCGCGATCACTCGGCGTCCGGCTGGTTCGCAGGCGCTGCGGCGGCAAATGCGGGTAGCGCGACACACGCCGTCTCGATCCTCAGCAGCGTCGGGAATTGCGCTAGGTCGAGCGTGACCCGCCGCGCATTGGCGAGTTGCGGGACGAGGCAGATGTCGGCGAGCGTCGGCGCGTCACGGTGGCAGAACGTCCCGGTCGCCGGTTCGCGCGCGAGCCGCGTTTCCAATGCCCGCAGCCCGACCTCGCACCAGTGCGCGTACCACGTGTCGCGCGCGGCGTCGGTCGCGCCCAGCGTGCCGGTCAGGTACTTCAGCACGCGCAGATTGTTGAGCGGATGGATATCGCAGGCGATTGCGAGCGCGAGCGAGCGCACCCGCGCCCGCTCGACCGGCGTGCCCGGCAGCAGCGGCGGCGAGGGTTGCGTTTCGTCGAGCCACTCGATGATGGCGAGCGATTGCGTCAGCGCGGCGCCGTCGTCAGTGACGATGAGCGGCACGAGACCTTGCGGGTTGAGGCCGAGGTAGTCGGCCTCGTGCTGCGCGCCACGGCGCAGGTGCACGAACGCGCGCTCGGGCGCGACGCCCTTGAGATTGAGCGCGATCCGGACGCGGTACGCCGCCGACGAGCGGAAGTAGTCGTAGAGCTTCACCGCGCCGATCAGGAGAACGCCGAGATGCCGGTCTGCGCGCGGCCGAGGATCAGCGCGTGGATGTCGTGCGTCCCTTCGTACGTGTTCACCGTCTCCAGGTTGACGAGGTGGCGGATCACGTGGAACTCGTCGACGATGCCGTTGCCGCCGTGCATGTCGCGGGCCATGCGCGCGATCTCCAGCGCCTTGCCGCAGGAATTGCGCTTCATGATCGACGTGATCTCCACCGCGGCCTTGCCTTCGTCCTTGAGGCGGCCGAGCCGCAGGCAACCCTGCAGCCCGAGCGCGATCTCCGTCTGCATGTCGGCCAGCTTCTTCTGGACGAGCTGGTTGGCCGCGAGCGGGCGCCCGAACTGCAGGCGATCCATCGTGTATTGCCGTGCCGCGTGCCAGCAGGCCTCCGCCGCGCCCAGCGCGCCCCAGGCGATCCCGTAGCGTGCCGAATTGAGGCATCCGAACGGGCCGGCCAGCCCCTTGACGTTCGGCAGCCGCTGCTCCTCGGGAACGAACACTTCGTCCATCACGATCTCGCCGGTGACCGACGTGCGCAGGCTGAACTTGCCTTCGATCTTCGGCGCCGACAGGCCCTTCATGCCCTTTTCGAGAATGAAGCCGCGGATCATGCCGTCGTCGGTCTTCGCCCAAACGATGAACACGTCGGCGATCGGCGAATTGGAAATCCACATCTTGCTGCCGGACAGCCGGTAGCCACCGGGCGCGGCCTTCGCACGCGTGATCATGCTGCCGGGATCCGAGCCGTGATTGGGCTCGGTGAGGCCGAAGCAGCCGATCAGCTCGCCGGTGACGAGCTTCGGCAGGTACTTCCGCCGCTGCGCTTCCGTGCCATAGGTGTAGATCGGGAACATGACGAGCGAGCTTTGCACGCTCATCATCGACCGGTAGCCGGAGTCGACGCGCTCGACCTCGCGCGCGATCAGGCCGTAGCAGACGTAATTGAGCCCCGCGCCGCCGTACTCGGACGGCACCGTGGGCCCCAGCAATCCGAGCGCGCCCATCTCGCGGAAAATGCCCGGATCGGACGTTTCATGGCGGAAGGCCTGGGTCACGCGCGGCAGCAGCTTCTCCTGCGCGAACGCATGCGCCGAATCGCGGACCATCCGCTCCTCCTCGGTCAGCTGGTCGTTGAGGAGCAGCGGGTCTTCCCAGACGAATTTCGGCTTCGCGGTGCGAAGGTGTTCGGGGGCGTTCATCATGCGACTCCGGGTCGGTGCCCTCGCGCGAGTGGGCGAAGGTAGGTTGATGCCGTCGGGTGGACTGCTGGCGGGCGAAGTCGCGATTATCGCGCTACGGCGATCCCGGCGCCAGACGGGTCATGTGGCGTCGGGAATGACGGCGGTCGCCTCGATCTCCACGCGCGCCGCGTCCTCCATCAGCGACTTCACCTCGACCGCGGTCATCGCCGGGAAGTGCCGGCCGATCAACTCGCGATACGCCACACCCAGCGCGCGGCCGCTCGCGAGGTATTCGCGCTTGTCGACGACGTACCACGTCATCCGCACGAGATGCTCGGGGCGGCCGCCGGCGGCCGCCAGGACTGCCACCACATTGGCGAGTGCAGCCCGCGCCTGGCCGACGAAATCCGTCGTCTCGAATTGCTGGTCGGCATTCCAGCCGATCTGGCCGCCGACGAACACGAGCCGCCCGCGGGCCGCGATGCCGTTGGCGTAGCCTTTGGGCGCGGCCCACCCTGCCGGATGCACCACGTCGACCGTCTCGCGCGGACGGGCGTCGGATTCGCTCATGTCGTCTCCTCAAGCCGGGTTGGCGGCGCTACGAAAACGCTCGATTCGGCCGCGCAGGTCGTCGCCAATCGGCACGGGCTTGCCGGTCGAGAGGTCGATGTGCACGACCACCGTGCGCGCATCGAGCCGCGGCTCTTCGCCGCAGGTGACCGCATAGTGCAGATGCAGCGATGCCGTGCCGATCTCGGGCACCGACAACGCAATGGCGAGCTCCTCGCCCATCCGCGACGGGCCGCGGAAGTCGGCTTCGAGCCGGGCAATCGGAAAGCCCTGCTGCAACGTGCCCAGCATGTGCGAAAACGGCCAGCCGAGGATCTCCTTGAACCAGTCCTCCTTGGCCTCGTGAATGAGATCGAAGTACCGCGGATAGAAGATGATGCCCGCCGGGTCGCAGTGCGAGAAGCGAACGGTGCGGGTGGTGACAAAGGTGCTCATCGCGGAGCTTTCTCCTTCTCCATCTGCCGCAGGCGGAAGCGCTGCAGCTTGCCGGTTTCGGTGCGCGGCAAGGTGCTGACGAACTCCACCGCGCGCGGGTACTTGTAGGGCGCGATCGTCTGCTTGACATGGTCCTGCAGCGTGCGCGCCATCGCCTCGCCGCCGGCAAACCCCGGGCGCAGCACCACGAACGCCTTGACGATCTCGCCGCGAAGGTCGTCGGGCGATCCCACCACCGCGCACTCGGCCACCGCCGGGTGGAGCAAGAGCGCGGATTCGACCTCCGGCCCGCCGATGTTGTAGCCGGCGCTGATGATCATGTCGTCGGTCCGCGCGTGGAAGACGAAATAGCCGTCGTCGTCGACGTGGTACGCGTCGCCCGTGTAGTTCCAGCCGTCCTTCACGTAGTTCGCCTGGCGGTCGTCGGCGAGGTAGCGGCAGCCGGTCGGTCCCTTGACCGCGAGCCTGCCCACCTGCCCCGGTGGGAGCGGCCGGCCGACGTCGTCCATCACGCAGGCCCGGTACCCCGGTATCGGCGTGCCGGTCGCGCCCGGCCTGGCGTGGGCCTCGTCGTGCGCGATGAAGATGTGCAGCAGTTCGGTGGACCCGATGCCGTCGATGATCTCGATGCCGCTCGCGTCCTTCCACAGCTGGCGCGTCGCCGCCGGCAGCGCCTCGCCGGCCGACACGCATTTGCGCAGCGACGAGAGATCGTGCCGCGCCGCCTCGGGCGCCATCGCCCGGTACGACGTCGGCGCCGTGAACAGCACCGTGACGCGATGTTTCGCGATCGCCGGCAGCAGTTCTTCCGGCGGCGTCCTTTCGACGAGCAGCGTCCCCGCGCCGATCCGCAGCGGAAACAGCAGCAGCCCGCCCAGGCCGAACGTGAACGCCAGCGGCGGGCTGCCGGTAAAGAGGTCGTCGGGCACCGCCCGCAGCGTCGAGCGCGGGAAGCAGTCGCAGATCGCGATCAGGTCGCGGTGGAAATGCATCGTGCCCTTGGGCTTGCCGGTCGTGCCCGACGTGAACGCGATCAGTGCGACATCGTCGGCGGCGGTGTCGATCGCGGTGAACGACGCGGGCTTTCCGGCGAGACGCGCGTCGATGCCGTCGGCCGCGGACGTGCCGAACAGCGCGATCGACGTCAGCGTCGGGCAGTTCGGCCGCGCGGCCTCGAGCTCGGCGACGAGCCGGGCATCGCACAGCGCGTGCGTGATCGCGGCCTTGGTGACGATGTCGGTCAGCTCGCGCGCGCGGAGTAGCGGCATCGAGCCGACGGCGATGCCGCCGGCCTTCATGACCGCGAACCAGCACGCCGCGTGCATCGGGTTGTTCGGCGCGCGCAAGAGCACGCGATTGCCCGGAACGAGGCCGAGATCGTCGACCAACACGTGCGCGATGCGGTTGGCGATGGTGTCGAGCTCCGCATAGGTCCAGTGCAGGCCGTCCGGGGCGCGGATCGCCGTTCGCCCGCCCCAGCCGCGCACGATTGCGCGATCGAGCAGCTCCGTCGCGCAATTCATGCGCTCCGGATAGCGCAGCTCCGGCAGGTCGAAGACGAACTCCGGCCAGGCCTCGGGCGGCGGCAGTGAATCACGGGCGAAGGTATCGACGTGCGCGGAAGGCGTCATGGCGGCATCCCCGATATCGGTGTTCTCGAACGAGTCTCCGACGGCAATTCAGGTGTCCTGCAATACGGCGCGCCCGACGATCAGCTTCTGCACCTCGGTGGCGCCTTCGTAGATGCGCAGCGCCCGGATCTCGCGATACAGCCGCTCGACCACCTGCCCGCGCGTCACGCCGAGTCCGCCGAAGAGCTGCACCGCGGCATCGATCACCTGCTGCGCGGACTCGGTGGCGGTCAGCTTGGCCATCGCCGCTTCGCGCGTCGTCCGTGCGCCCGTCACGTCGCGGAGCCACGCGGCACGGTACGTGAGCAGCGCGGCGGCGTCGATGGCGGTGGCCATCTCGCCGAGTTTGAGCTGGGTGAGCTGCAGATCGCCCAGCATGCCGCCGAACATCGGCCGCGTGCGCGCGTGTGACGTCGCTTCGGCGAGCGCCCGGCGGGCGAAGCCCAGCGCCGCCGCCGCCACGGACGCGCGAAAGATGTCGAGGGTGCGCATCGCGAGCTTGAAACCGTCCCCTTCCTCGCCGAGCAGCGCGTCGGCGGGAAGCCTGCAGCCAGCGAACGCGAGACGCGCCAGCGGGTGCGGGGCGATCGTCGCGATGCGTTCGCCGATCGTGAGCCCCGGTGTGTCGGCGGGAACGACGAAAGCCGATATTCCGCTCGTTCCGGTCATTTCGCCGGTGCGGGCGAACACGCAGTAGAAATCGGCGATGCCGCCATTGGAAATCCACGTCTTGCCGCCGTCCAGCACCCACTGCGCGCCGTCGCGGACGGCGCGTGTGGTCAGGGCGCCCACGTCGGACCCCGCGCCGGGCTCCGACAGCGCGAAGGCGGCGATCGCTTCGCCGCGCGCGACGCGTGGCAGCCAGCGCGTCCGTTGTGCCTCGGTTCCGGCGAGCGTGATCGCGCCACTGCCGAGCCCCTGCATCGCAAACGCGAAATCGGCGAGACCGTCATGCCGCGCCAGCGTCTCGCGGACGAGGCACAGCGCGCGCGAATCGAGCGCGGGCAGCGCGCCACCATGGGCGGCGGGCACGCAATAGCGAAGCCACCCGGCTTCCCCGAGGGCGCGAACGAGGTCGCGGCAAGCGGCGTCGTGGTCGTCGTGCTCGCGACCGAGCCCGGCGCCGGCTGCCCAGCGCTCGACGTCCGCCGCGAGCGTGCGATGCGCGGCGTCGAAAAACGGCCAGTCGAGGTGATCGCTGTTCACTTGGGGCGCGGGTCCGCTGGCTCAGTTGCCCTCGAAGCGGGGCGATCGCTTGGCGACGAACGCCTCGTACGCGCGGTGGAAGTCGTCGGTCTGCATGCAGATCGCCTGCGCCTCGGCCTCGGCCTCGATCGCTGCGTCGAGATCCATCGCCCATTCCTGATGCAGCAGCGTCTTGGTCATCCCGTGGGCGAACGTCGGCCCGTCGGCGAGCGCCCGCGCCAGCCCCTGTGCTTCGGTAAGGAGTGCCTCCGGCGCGACGATCCGGTTGAAGAAACCCCACGCGGCGCCTTCGGTCGCGGTCATCACGCGCCCGGTGTAGAGAAGTTCGGCCGCGCGTCCCTGCCCGATCGTCCGCGGCAGCAGCGTGCACGCCCCCATGTCGCAGCCGGCGAGGCCGACCCGCGTGAACAGAAATGCGGTCTTCGCCTGCGGCGTCCCGAAGCGGAGATCGGATGCCAGCGCCACCATCGCCCCGGCGCCGGCGCAGATGCCGTCCACCGCGGCCACGATCGGCTGCGGGCAGTGGCGCATCGCCTTCACCAGGTCGCCGGTCATGCGCGTGAACGCCAGCAGTTCCGGCATGCGCATCCGGGTGAGCGGCCCGATGATCTCGTGGACGTCGCCGCCGGAGCTGAAATTACCGCCCGCACCGGTGATCACGATCACCTTCACGTCGCTCGCCCGGCCGAGTCCGCGAAACAGGTCGCGTAGTTCCGCGTACGATTCGAACGTCAGCGGATTCTTCTTCTCGGGACGATCGAGCGTGATCGTCGCCACCTTGCCGTCGGCATCGGTCTGCCAGCGGAAATGCGTGGCGGCGTACTCGCGCCAGGGCTTCAATTGCGCGTTCATCATCATGAGGGGGACTCCTCCGCAGTATCGTTCGCCGCCGTCTCGCCGATCGGCAACGTCGTCTTGACCCGGCCTAGCAGGACATGGAGCCGCTTGCGCTCGCCGGGGTCGAGCCCGGAGAGCAGCTCGATCACCCACTGCTCGTGCGCGGTCGCCATCGCGTCGAACGCGCGCTTGCCCTTGGGGGTGAGCCGCACTGCGTAGGCCCGCCGGTCGTGCGCGATCGGCCGCCGCTCGACCAGCCCCTCGGCGACCAGCTGGTCGGTAATGCCGGTCACGTTGCCGCCCGACACCATCAGCCGCCGCGACAGCTCGCCCATCTTGAGGCCCGCGGGATTGCGTTCGAGCTGGGCCATGAGATCGAACCGCGGCAGCGTCGTCGCGAACGCTCCGCGCAGGCCGGCGCGAATGCGACGCTCGATCAGCAGCGTGCACGTGAGGAGTCGCAGCCACAGCCGCAGCGACTCGTGATGGTCGTCGTGGATCCGTGATTCGGGATCGACCGCGGTCAGCACGCCGGCACGCGGCTTCACCGGCCGCGCGGGACCCGCGGTCCGGGCAGCGCCCGCCGCGCTCGCGCGGCTCACCCGTTCGCCTCCGGGCGATCAGCGGCCATTTCCGCGGCGCGGGCGAGATTGCGCTCGAGCTGCGCCTTGCCGGTCAGGTATTGCGGCGGCCATGGCATCTCGTGGTAGCCGAGTTGCGCGGCGGCGTGCAGCGTCCAGTACGGATCGGCGAGATGCGGCCGCGCCAGCGCGCAAAGATCCGCCCGGCCGGCCATCACGATGCTGTTGACGTGATCGGGCTCGAAGATCGCGCCGACCGCCATCGTCGCGATCCCGACCTCGTTGCGGATGCGATCGGCGAACGGCGTCTGGTACATCCGGCCGTACACCGGCGCCGCCTCGCGCGTGGTCTGGCCCGACGACACGTCGATCAGGTCGGCGCCGGCTTCCTTGAACAACCGGGCGACGATGACCGCGTCGTCCGCGGTATTGCCGCCGGGCGCCCAATCGTGCGCGGAGATCCGCGCCGAGATCGGCTTGTCGTCGGGCCAGACCGCGCGCATCGCGGCGAGGACCTCGAGCGGATAGCGGCAACGGTTCTCGATGGACCCGCCATAGCGGTCGTCGCGGCGATTGGTCAACGGGCAGATGAACGCCGACAGCAGGTAGCCGTGCGCGCAGTGCAGCTCGAGCCAGTCGAAGCCGCATTCGGCGCCCCAGCGGGCGGCGCGGACGAAATCGGCCTTGACGCGCTCCATGTCGTCGGCCGTCATCGCGCGCGGCAGCTGGTTGCGCGGACCGTAACGCACGGCGGACGGCGCGATCAGCGGCCAGTTGTCCGCGGGCAGCGGTTCATCCGCCTCTTCCCAGCCGCGCTGCGTGGAGCCCTTCGGTCCCGCGTGGCCCAACTGCAGCCCGATCTTCGCCGGCGTGCGGGCGTGCACATAGTCGACGATCCGGGTCCACGCGGTCCTGTGTTCCGGCGCGTACATGCCCGCGCATCCGGGAGAGATGCGCGCGTCGGCCGTCACGCAGGTCATTTCGGTGAACACGAGCCCGGCGCCGCCATGGGCGCGGCTGCCGAGGTGAACGAGATAGTAGTCGTCCGGCGTGCCGTCGATGCAGGAGTACTGCGCCATCGGCGAGACCACGACCCGGTTCGGCAGCGTCACGCCGCGCAGCGTGAACGGCGTGAACATCGGCGGCACCGGCGTTGCCGGCAGCGCGTTCCTCGCCGCGAACCAGGATTCGATGCCGGTGACGAATCCCCGGTCGCGCAGGCGCAGATTTTCGTGCGAAATGCGCTGGCTGCGGGTGAGCAGGCTGTAGGCGAACTGCTCGGCATCGAAGGCCGTGTACCGGTCCACGTTTTCGAACCATTCGGTCGAATTGCGCGCGGCGTTCTGGATCTTCAGCACCTCGAGCGAGCGCTCGGCCTCGTAGCCTTCGAGCGCGGCGCGAAGGTCCGGCCCGCCCGATACCGCCTTCGCCAGCGCGATCGCGTCTTCCAGCGCGAGCTTGGTCCCGGATCCGACCGAGAAGTGCGCCGTGTGCGCGGCGTCGCCGACGAGCACCATCGGCGCCGGCCCGGAGAAATTGAGCCACGTCCCGTTGGTGACGCGCTGGAAGTTGATCCACGCCGACCCGCGCAGATGACGGGCGTTGGTCATCAGCTTGTGGCCGTCGAGGTACGGGGCGAAGAGGCGCTCGCAGAACGCGATCCCCTCTTCGCCCGTCATGCGGTCGAGCCCCGCTGCGTGCCAGACTTCTTCCGGCGTCTCGACGATGAACGTCGAGGTGTCGCGATCGAACCGGTAGGCGTGCGCCTGGAACCAGCCCCATTCGGTCTTCTCGAACGCGAACGTGAACGCCTCGAACAGCCGCTTCGTGCCGAGCCAGATGTACCGGCACCGGCGACTTTCGACCTGTGGCGCGAACACCGCCGCGTACTTCGTGCGCAGCGCGCTGTTGATCCCGTCGCTCGCGACGATCAGGTCCTGCGCGCCGTAGGCCGCTTCGTCGGTGACCTCGGTTTCGAAGACCAGCCTGACGCCCAGCGCTTCGCAGCGCGCCTGCAGGATGTTGAGCAGGCGCTTGCGGCCGATGCCGCAGAAGCCATGGCCGCCCGACGTGATCGTGCGGCCCTTGAAATGGACGTCGATGTCGTCCCAGTGGCAGAACGCGGCGAGGATCTCGGCGTGGGTTTCGGCGTCCGCCGCTTCGAGGTTGCCGAGCGTCTGGTCGGAGAAGACGACGCCCCAGCCGAACGTATCGTACGGCAGGTTGCGCTCGACGACGGTGATCTCGTGCCGCGGGTCGGCCTTTTTCAGCAGCAGCGCGAGATACAGGCCCGCGGGGCCGCCACCGACGCAGAGGATGCGCATGACCAGGACCTTGCTGTCGGGGCGCCGGCTGCCGCGGCAAAAAAGGCGGGAAACGGTGCTGCGACGAATTGGTTTCGACCTGAATATATTAAACATGAAATAAATTTCGTCAAGGCCCCCTGTGGGCGTCAGACCGTCGGCTTAGCTCGTTCGGCCAATTTGCGGCGGCCGCGCCGGTGTCTAGCATGGGCACACGTTCGGCGTATCGGCGCGCGAACGGGCAGCCGGGGACGGTCGATGGGGCAAAGCGTTGTACACGGGCAGGAGCGGTCGGCGGCAGCGGGCGCGCTGCACGCCGTGGCGGCGCGGGATCGTTGTCGCCCGCGTGACACCCGCTCCCGGCGCGCGGCGCGCCGCCACCGGCGACGGCTGGACGCTCGTCGAGCTGATGATCGCGCTGGCGCTCGGCGGCCTGCTGGTCTCGCTCGCGGTGCCCGGCTATCAGCGACTGGATCGCGAACTACCAGCTCGCGAACCGCGCCGAGCAACTCGCCGGCAGCCTCACCCTCGCCCGCGCCGAGGCGATCAAGCGCGGCCAGCGCGTCAACCTGTGCCGCGCCCCGGACGGCCTGCACTGCGGCGACGGCGCCGGCTGGGAAGCGGGCTGGCTCGTGTACGTCGACGTGAACGGCGACGGCCGCAACGCCGGCGACGAGCCGGTGCTGCGCAGGGAAGACGCTGCCGCGACCGGAATCCACGTTCGCGGCAACCGGCCGGTGGACGACTACGTCTCGTTCACCGGTCTCGGTCAACGCGCGGCTGCCAAACGGCGGGCTGCAGATGGGAACGTTCACGATTTGCCGCCGGGGATTTCCGGCAAGGAAGGTCGTGCTCGCGAACAGCGGGCGCGTGCGCGTGGAGAAAAGCCGCGATGTCTGCACCGATTGAGTACTTCGCTTACGAATGGCTCCGGCGCAAGGAGCCACCCCGCCCCACGCCGCCCTGCCCGGTTGCCGGCAAGACGACGGGCTTCACGCTGATCGAGCTCCTGGTCGTCGTCGCGATCATGGCGATTCTCGGCACCATCGCCGTTCCCACTATGCCGACCACGTGCGTCGCGGACGCATCATCGAGGCGTTGGCGCGACTCGCCGACCAGCGCGTGCGCATGGAGCAGTACTTCCTCGATCAGCGCCGCTACGACGACGGCGCCGGCCAATGCGGGTCTCCGCCGCCACCACCCGGTGCCGCCGACGCCTTCGCGCTCGAATGCACTGTGGTGACCGCGGGGTATCGTCGCCCGGGCGACGGGCCGCGGCGACAAGGGCATGCAGGGTTTCGTCTACACGATCGATCAGTCCAACGCGCGCAGCACCCCGTCGGTCCCGGACGGCTGGGCCGGCAGCGATCGCTGCTGGGTCCTCCGGCGCGACGGCAGTTGCGGGTAGCACCGACATGTCCACGGCGACGCAGCGCGGCGCGCTGCTCCTCGAAGCGCTGATGGCCGTTGCGGTGTTCTCGATCGGCGTGCTGGGCATCGTTGGGTTGCACGCCCAGGCGATCCGCCACGTCCACGCCGCGCACTGCCGCAGCGAGGCCGCGCACCTCGTGCAGGCCCTCATCGGCCGGATGTGGGCCGAGGATCCGGCAACGCTCGCCGCGCGCTACGACGCGAGTGCCGACGGCGAGGGGTACGTCGCCTTCTCCCGGCTCGCACGGCGGCTTCCGGGCGCGGACATGACGGGCAACGCCCCGGAGGTGCGCATCGAGTCGGGTCCCGTACTCTCGAGCCGCAAGGTGACGGTGGCCGTGCATTGGCAGCTACCGGGCGAGACCGCCGCGCACCGCCACGGCACGACGGCCGTCATCGGCCACAACTGATGATCACCGGTTGCCACAAGCGGACAACGGCGATGGCGCACCCTCGGCAACGCGGCGCCAGCCTCGTCGCGCTGCTCGTCGGCTTGCTGATCGCGCTGGTGGCCACCGTCGTCATGCTCGGCGTGCTCGCGGGTGCCGAAGGCCTGGAAGCGCAACGCCACGGGCCTGGCCGACGCCCAGCAAACCGGCGCACTGTCCACGTTCACCCTTGCTATCGAGCTCGCCAACGCCGGCAACGGACTCGCCGCGGCCGCGCGCGAGCTCGCGACGTGCCCCGACACCGGCGACATCGGGACGACGCTGCGGCCGATCCCGGTGCTGATCACCGCCGGCGCAACCGCCGATACGCCCGATACCTTCGTCGTAACCTACGGCGCCGGCACCGCACTCGCCGCGCCGATGCTCTTCGCGTCCGCCGCGCCGCGCCGGATCGCCGTACCGCATTCGCGCCCCGACCGGGTTCGCCGCCAGGCGACGCGATCGTCGCGATCGGCCCCGACGGGCACTGCGCCGCCACCACGGCGATCGCGGTGTCGCCGCCCGACCCGGACGGCGTCGTCGAAATCGTGCACGCCGGCCTGACCGATGCTTTCCCCGCGGCGTCCGTGCTGCTCGACCTGGGGCCGAAAGACCGGGCCCGGCGCGTGCGCTACGACGTCGTCGACGGCACGCTGCGCAGCCTCGATCTCGCCACGCCGGGCGCCGCGCCCAATCCGCTGGCATCCGACATCGTCAACATGAAGCTGCAGTACGGCGTCGACACCGACGACGACGGCTTCCTCGACACCTGGGTTCGCCGCCGAGCCGCGCCGTGGGATCCGGCGAGCCTGCTCGCCGCGCCCGCGGCAACGCTGGCGCAGATCAAGGCCATCCGCCTCGGCCTCATCGTGACCAGCGAAACGTTCGATCGCGCGGTGCCGCCCCGTTCGACTGGGTGCTGTTCGATTGCGAACACGAGGACAAGGCGCGCTGCGCGGGACGCCTCGCAGGCACGCTGCCGGCGGACTGGCGCTATCGCACCTACGAGACGGTGATTCCGCTGCGCAATACGATCTGGAACGCCCGTCCATGAGGCACGGCGCCACGCGATCTCCTGCCAGCGGCGCAGGCAACGCGGCGAGTCAGCCGGGAATCGCGCTCGTCATGGCGCTGGTCGTGCTGGCGCTGATGAGCCTCGCCGCCGCGGCACTGGTGCGCGCCGTCGACACGGTGACCGCGGTCACCGGCAACCTCGCCTTCCGCGAGGCGTCGATTCCGGCGGCCAACGCCGCGATCGAGGAGGCCATTGCTGCGCTTGTCCGACGCGCGCGTCATCGCCGATCGCGAGCGCGATCTGCCGGCGCAGGAGTACTACGCCTCGCGGCAGCCGGGCGAAGACGCACGCGGCGTGCCCTGGATGCTGCAACAACCTGACCGATACCCGGCCGACGCCCGCGCGCCCGATGCCGGTGACGGCAACACCCTGCGCTACGTCATCGAGCGCGTCTGCCTGCGACCGGGCAGCGCGACGGCGGCGAACTGCGCACTGGTGCAAAGCGCTCCCGTCGCCGGTGCGGCCGGCGCGGGACCGGGAGGGGCGCCGCCCGCCACGCCGTTGTTGCGGATCACGGTCCGCGTCGATGGCCCGCAGAACACGGCATCCCTCGTGCAGGCGATGGTGCGCGATTCCGTGCCGCCGCGTCGCCTGTCGTGGCGGATCCTCGAGTAGGCCGTTGCAACGCAGTGCCTATCCCGGGTTTCGCTAGCGCTCAACGCGGGCTAGGCCATCCCTGCCTACCCCATCAACGGCATGTGGAACCCCGGCGCCGCGCTGCCGTCGTCGGGCCAGCGCGCGGTGATCGCCTTGCCGCGGGTGTAGAACCGCACGCCGTCCATGCCGTGCACATGCAGGTCGCCGAACAGCGAATTCTTCCAGCCGCCGAACGAGAAGAACGCCATCGGCACCGGGATCGGCACGTTGATGCCGAGCATGCCGACGTCGACGTCCTCCTGGAACCGCCGCGCCGCGTGGCCCGAGCGCGTGAACAGCGCGGCGCCGTTGGCGTACGGGTTGTCGTTGACGAGCCCGATCGCATCGGCGAGCGAATCGGCGCGGACGATCACCAGCACCGGACCGAAGATCTCGTCGCGGTAGACCGCCATCGCCGGCGTGACGCGATCGAACAGCGTCGGGCCGACGAAGAATCCGCCCTCGTAGCCGGAAACGCGCGGCTGGCGGCCGTCGACGACCAGCGTCGCGCCCTCCGCCACGCCGCGGTCGATGTAGCCCATGATCCGGTCGCGGGCGGCGCAGGTGATGACCGGACCCATCTCGGCCTCGGCATCCGTGCCCACGTTGACTTTCACCCGCCGCGCCCGTGCCGCCAGCCGCTCGCAGATCGCGTCGCCGGCGCTGCCGACCGCGACGACCACCGACACCGCCATGCAGCGCTCGCCGGCGGAGCCGTACGCCGCGCCGATCAGCGCCTCGGTCGCAAAATCGAAGTCGGCATCGGGCATCACCACCGCGTGGTTCTTGGCGCCGCCCAGCGCCTGCACCCGCTTGCCGTAGTGCGCGCCGGTCTCGTAGATGTACTTGGCGATCGGCGTCGAGCCGACGAACGACACGGCCTTGATGCCGGGATGCGCGAGGATCGCGTCGACGGCTTCCTTGTCGCCGTGGACGACGTTGAACACGCCGTCGGGCACGCCCGCTTCCGCGAGCAGTTCCGCCATCCGCATCGACAGCGTCGGGTCGCGCTCCGACGGCTTCAGGATGAACGTGTTGCCGCAGGCAAGCGCGACCGGGAACATCCACATCGGCACCATCGCCGGAAAGTTGAACGGCGTGATCCCCGCGCAGACACCCACCGGCTGCCGCAGTGACCAGCTGTCGACATCGCTGCCGACGTTCTCGCTGAACTCGCCTTTCAGCAGATGGGGAATCCCGGCGGCGAATTCGATGACCTCGATGCCGCGCGTGATCGAGCCCTCGGCGTCGGCGAGCGTCTTGCCGTGCTCCTCCGTGACGATCCGCGCGAGATCCTTCTTCCGCGCATCCATCAGCTCGCGAAAGCGCATCAGGATGCGCGCCCGGCGCAACGGCGGGGCGGCGCGCCACTCCGGCAACGCGGCGGTTGCCGCCCGCACCGCGGCATCCACGTCGCCGGCATTGCTCAACGGAACGTGGCGGACCACTTCCCCGGTCGCCGGGTTGGTGACCTCGCCGTAACGCGTGGTGCCCGCAGGAACCGCCTTGCCGCCGATCCAGAGCGGGAGCCGCTCGAGTGTCGTCAGATCCATGGTGTCCTCCTTCGGGCCGTTTGCCCGCGCCCAGGTGTTGATTATAGGGCGAACGGGCGCCGGTCCCCACGCGCTTCCCGCCTGCACTACCGCGATGTGGCGCGCGTTGCGGCGATACCCCGGCCGTTGCACCGCGCCGCGTCATCGGTGTGCCGCCGGCAACGGCCTCGCGTGGTAATCTCGTTCGCCGTTTCGTCCGGTTTCCTGGCCCGCCACCATGCACCTCGCCGCCCGCCTGCTCGAGGGGTCGCCGCTTCGGCACCCTGCGTTCCGGCTGTTCTATCTCGGCTCGATCGGCGTCGCGCTCGGGTACACGATGCAGGCGACCGTCGCCGCGTGGCTGATGGCCACGCTCACGCCGTCGCCGCTGATGGTCGCGCTGGTGCAGACGGCGAGCACCGCGCCGACGCTGCTGTTCGGACTGGCCGCCGGCGCCCTGGCGGACATCGTCGACCGGCGCCGCATCATCATGGTCACGCAGGTCGTCCTGCTCACGGCCACCGCGCTCGTCGGCACCATCACGATCCTCGGCCTGATCGGGCCGCTGACGCTGCTCGCGCTCACGTTCGTGATCGGCGCCGGCTTCACGGTCTACATGCCCGCGCAGCAGGCCAGCGTCAACGATCTCGTCGCCCGCACGGAGCTCGCGCGGGCGGTTGCCTTGAGCGCCGTGGCCTTCAACGTCGCCCGCGCGATCGGCCCGGCGCTCGCCGGCGCGGTTGCCGCGTGGGTGGGCAGCGGCAGCGCGCTGCTCGCGAGCGCGCTGTTCTTCATCGTGATGATCGTTTCGGTGCGGCGATGGCGCGGCCCGGCACGGGTCATTCCCGGCGTTCCCGAAACGCTCTTCTCCGGCATGCTGAGCGGCCTGCGCTACACGCGCCACTCGCCGCCGCTGCGCGCGCTCATCATCCGCAACATCAGCTTCAGCATCTGCGCGAGCTCGCTGTGGGCGCTGCTGCCGGTGGTCGCGCGCGATCAGCTGGGCCTCGGCGCCGGCGGCTACGGGCTGCTGTCGGCGAGCTTCGGAATCGGCGCGGTGACCGGCGCGCTGTCGATACCGCGGCAATTGCAGCGCCGGTCGCTCAATCGCGTCGTCAGCGCCGGCACCGTGCTCTCCGCGGTCGCCATGCTGCTCATCGCCGTCACCGATATCACCGTCTTCGCGCTCATCGGCACGTATTGCGCGGGGGCCGCGTGGGTGACCGTGCTCGCGAGCCTGTCGGCAGGCACGCAAAGCGCGGCGCCGGCGTGGGTCCGCGCCCGCGCCGTCGCGATGAACCTCGTCGGCGTGCAGGCGAGCCTCGCATTGGGCAGCGCGATGTGGGGCTGGCTCGCGTCGCTGGCCGGCACCCATATCGCGCTGGGCTCCTCGGCCGGCGCGATGGTCGCGCTGCTCGCGCTCTCGCGCGGCGTGCGCGTGAGGTTGGGGGAGGAAGCGGACGTGACGCCGGGCGTGCAGGCGGCCAATATGGTGATCGCCAGGGAGCCATCGCCCGACGACGGTCCGGTGCTGATTCAACTCGAGTATCGGATCGAGCCCGAAAATCGTGCCCCGTTCCTGCACCGGATCCAGGCGATGGAAGCGATCCGGCGCCGCAACGGTGCCTCCAGCTGGCGCGTCTTCCGCGACCTCGCCGAAGACGGACGCTTTGTCGAACGCTTCATCATCGAGTCGTGGGCCGAATACGTGCGGCTGCGAACCCGCATGACCATCGCCGACCGCAAGATCGAGGCGCACGTCGAGAAACTGCAACGGCCCGACACGCCGATCCGGGTTTCGCGCCTCCTCGGCGTCAGCGCGAAGGAGCAGCCGCTGCCGGCCACGGGCTCGGGCGTGATCTGACGGCCCGGCGCCCCAGACGACGCGAAGCGGATCGCCCTCGCGGCACGGGGCGGCGCTGCCGCCGCGGCCACTATCTCGCCATTGCTTGATTTCGGTCTATACCGTCACCGCGAAAAACGGGTCCAATAAGGTAGGCCGCGCGAATTGCCGATTGTCGAGCGCTATTCCGGCCCTGCCCGATCGCTTCCGCCGCGACCGTTCGGTTACGGGAGGAAAGTATATGAACAGGATCTGGCTCCAACACTACCCGCCGGGAGTTCCTCACGACGTAGACACGCAGGCCTACTCGTCGCTCAACGATATCTTCCTGCAGAGTTGCGCGCGTTTTCGCGACCGGCCCGCGTTCAGCAGCATGGGTACGCCGCTGACGTACGGCGAAATCGAGCAGAAGACGCGGGATTTCGCCGCGTATCTGCAGCACGAATGCAAGCTCGAGCCCGGCGATCGGCTGGCGATCATGATGCCGAACGTCCTGCAGTATCCGGTGGCGGTCTTCGGCGCGTTCCGGGCCGGCCTCGTCGTCGTCAACTGCAACCCGCTCTACACGCCCCGCGAGCTCGAACACCAGCTCAAGGATTCCGGCGCCAAGGCGATTGTCGTGCTCGAGAACTTCGCCCACACCGTCGAGGCCGTGATGGGCAAGACGCCGGTGCGGACCGTCGTCACGACCGAGATCGGCGATCTCTTTCCGCCGATCAAGGCATTGCTCACCAATCTGGTGGTCAAGTACGCGAAGAAGATGGTGCCCGAATGGCACATCGACGGCGCCGTCGATTTCCGGAGCGCGCTCGCCGCCGGCCGCAAGCACACGCTGCTGCCGGTCGCGCTCGGCCCCGACAGCGTGGCCTTCCTGCAGTACACGGGCGGCACGACCGGGGTTCCCAAGGGCGCGATGCTGACGCACGGGAACATGGTCGCCAACCTCCAGCAGGTCTCGGCCTGGATGGGCACGAACTTCGTCGAAGGCGGCGAGGTCGTGATCACGCCGCTGCCGCTGTACCACATCTTCGCGCTGACGGTGAATCTCCTCACCTTCGTGAAATGGGGCGGACACAACGTCCTGATCGCCAACCCGCGCGACATGCCGAGCCTCATCAAGGAGCTGAAGGAAGTTCCGTTCACCGTCATCACCGGCGTCAATACGCTGTTCAACGCGATGCTGAATGCGCCGGATTTCACGGAGATCAACACCAGCGCACTCAAGGTCGCGCTCGCCGGCGGCATGCCGGTCCAGCGGCGGGTGGCCGAGCAATGGCAGACGCTGACCGGGAGACCGCTGATCGAGGGTTACGGTCTCACGGAGACGGCGCCGATCGTCACCGCCAATCCGGTCGAGGGCATCGGCTACACCGGCTTCATCGGCCTGCCGGTACCGTCCACCGAGGTCAGCATCCGCGACGACTTGGGCGTCGAAATGCCGCTCGGCGAAACGGGCGAGTTGTGCGTGCGCGGCCCGCAGGTCATGAAGGGGTACTGGCAGCGACCGGAGGAGACCGCCAACGTCTTCACCGCCGATGGCTGGTTGCGCACCGGCGACATGGGCCACATGGACCCGCGCGGCTACATCAAGATCACCGACCGCAAGAAGGACATGATCGTCGTGTCGGGCTTCAAGGTGTTCCCGAACGAGGTCGAAGAAGTCGTGATGAGCCACCCGGGTGTGGTGGAAGCGGCGTGCATCGGCGCGCCGGACGAACGCACCGGCCAGGCGGTGAAGATCGTCGTGGTCCGGAAGGACATGGCGCTGACGGTGGAGGAGCTCACCGCCTACTGCCGGCAACATCTCACCGCGTACAAGGTCCCGAAGTTCGTCCAGTGGCGTGAAGAGCCGCTGCCCAAGAGCCCGGTCGGCAAGATCCTGCGGCGACTCGTGCGCGACGAAGTGGAGAGGGTCGCCGTGCCGGCGTGACGTGGTCGTAGCCCGGCGTTGAGTGAAACGAAACCCGGGTGGTTGCCAGGTTGGGCGCCCACCCGGGTTTCGCGTTGCTCAACGCCGGGCTACACGACACCGGTCGACCAACCACGAAACCGCGCCGCGGCACCGCGAACCTGCGCATAATCGCGGCTGCGCGGGTCGGTCTCGCGCCGTTCTTCATGTCCGGAGTTTCGATGACCCGAATCGTCGCGCATCTTGTCTTCGCCGTGATCCTCGTTGCGTCCGGCGCCGCCGCGCAGGCGCCCGAGCGGCTCGTCTTCGCCACCGACTGGCTCGCGCAGGCCGAGCACGGCGGCTTCTACCAGGCGCGTCGCCGAGGGCACCTACCGGAAGCACGGCCTCGACGTGACGATCAGGATGGGCGGGCCGCAGGTCAACGGCCTGCAGCTGCTCGCCGCGGGCCAGCTCGACGTGGTGATGGCCGACGCGCTGCAGGTCGCCTCGGCGATCGAGCAGAAGGTGCCGGTCACCGCGATCGCCGCGACGTTCCAGAAGAATCCGACGGCGATCATCGCCCATCCCGGCGTGGCGAAGCTCGAGGACCTCAAGGGCAAGCCGATCGCCATCGGCGCCGCCAGCAACACGACGTTCTGGCCCTGGCTCAAGCAGCGCTACGGCTTCACCGACGACCAGAAGCGGCCGTACGGCTTCAGCGTGCAGCCGTTCCTCGCCGACCCGAACGCTGTCGCAGCAGGGCTTCGCGACCTCCGAGCCGTTCTCGATCGAAAAGGGCGGCGTCAAGCCGGTGGTGTTCCTGCTGGCCGACCTCGGCTATCCGCCGTACTCCGAGGTGCTCGTCGTCACCCGCGACACGCTCGCCAAGCGCGCCGACGCGCTCGCGCGCTTCGTCCGCGCGTCGGCCGAAGGCTGGAAGAGCTATCTCGCCAATCCGGCGCCGGGCAACGCGCTCATCAAGCGCGACAATCCGGAGATGGGCGACGAACTGCTCGCCTACAGCCACCGCAAGATGAAGGAGTACGCGATCGTCGCCGGCGGCGACGCCGGCACGGCTGGGCCTGCTGACGATGACCGACGCGCGCTGGACGCAGACGATCGACTTCCTGCGCTCGGCGGGTCTCGCCAAGCCCGGCGTCGATTACCAGGAGGCGTACACGCTGTCGATCGTCCGCGACGTGAAGGTCCTGCCCTGACCGCGTCCGCGATGGCCGCCGCACGCGGCGCCGGTGATCGCGATCGCCGGCGCGCGCAAGACCTACGCCACCGGCACGCGCGCGCTGGCGCCGGTCGATCTCGCCGTGCGCCGCGGCGAGTTCCTGACGCTGCTCGGGCCCTCGGGCTGCGGCAAGACGACGCTGCTCAACCTGATGGCCGGGCTCATCGCGCCGGACGCCGGCACGCTGCGCTGGTGGGGCGGCGGCTTCGACGCGCACCGGCGGGCCCGGACGGCGGCTCGCGATGGTGTTCCAGGCGCCGACGCTGATGCCGTGGGCGCGCATCGACGGCCAACGTCCGGCTGCCGCTCGACCTCGCCGGCGCGCCGCGCGCCGCCGCCGAGCGCGACGTCGCCGCCGCGCTCGCGCTGGTCGGCCTCGCCGAATTCGCCCGGCATTTTCCGCGCGAGCTCTCGGGCGGCATGCAGATGCGCGCGTCGATCGCGCGCGCGCTCGTCACCGCGCCCGACCTGCTGCTGATGGACGAGCCGTTCGGCGCGCTCGACGAATTCACGCGGCAGCGGCTCGACGGCGAGCTGCTGTCGCTGTGGGCCGCGCGCGGGCTGACCGTCGTCTTCGTCACCCACAGCATCGTCGAGGCGGTGTTCCTGTCCACGCGCGTCGTGGTGATGGCGGCGCGGCCCGGCCGCGTGATCGCCGAGGTCGCGATCGACGAGCCCTATCCGCGCACCGACGCGTTCCGGCTGTCGCCCGCGTTCGCCGCGCACTGGCAGCGCCTGTCGGGGCTGGTCGCCGGCGCGGCCGCGGACGTACGAGCGTGAGCGCCACGTCATGATGTCGCGGCCACTGCCGGTCGGCGCGGGGCCCGCGGATGATGGACGCGTCCGCCGCACCGTCGCGCCTGCTGCGCTTCGCCGCGCCGGCGCTCGTCGCCGTCGTCGCGCTGGCGCTGTGGCAGGCGCTGGTCGTCGCCTACGACGTGCCCGCGTATCTCGTGCCCGTCGCCGCTCGCGGTGCTGCGCACGCTCGTCGCCGATCGCGTGCTGCTGTCCGATTCGCTCGCGCGTGACGCTCGGCATCGCGCTCACCGCGCTCGCGATCTCGATCGTCGTCGGCGCGCTGGTCGCGCTGCTGTTCGTGCAGAGCCGCTGGATCGAGATGAGCCTCTTCCCCTACGCGGTGCTGCTGCAGGTGACGCCGATCGTCGCCATCGCGCCGCTGATCATCATCTGGGTCAACGACACGCGGATCGCGCTCGTGCTGTGCGCGGTCGTGGTCGCGATCTTCCCGATCATCTCCAACACCACGCTCGGCCTGCGCAGCGTCGATCCGGGCCTCCTCAACCTGTTCCGGATGTGCCGCGCGAGCCGCGTGGCAGATCCTGCTGCGGCTGCGCATTCCGAGCGCGCTGCCGTATTTCTTCGGCGGGCTGCGCATCGCGAGCGGCCTCGCGCTGATCGGCGCGGTGGTCGCGGAATTCGTCGCCGGCACCGGCGGCCACGGCGCCGGGCTCGCCTACCAGATCCTGCTCGCCGGCATCCAGCTCAACATCCCGCGGCTGTTCGCCGCGCTGGTGCTTGATCACGCTGGCCGGCGTTGCGCTGTTCGCCGTCACCGTCTGGCTGTCGCGTCTCGCGCTCTCGCGCTGGCACGAAAGCGAAGTGACGCCTGGGGATTGACCGCTCGTGGGGTGGCGCGGAATCCGGGCGCACAGCGCCCATTGCCGGGCCGTCACGCGTCGCAGAATCGCGATTTCCTGCGCTGTCCCAAGGGGTTGCGCGGCCATCATCCGATCTGATCCACAGGATCGGAAAGTACTATTTGACCCTGGGTTGCGCCGGTCCTATCGTCCGATTGTGCACTGCACCAAATCTTCGTTTGCGGTGCCAACTATGCCCGAAAGGCGATGGGAGTCAGCAATGGAAGCGAACAAGGTACCCCAGAACGAACTCGGCGTCTCCGAGGTCGTCAACCTGACGCCGGAGAAGCGGTCGGACCCGCCCTGCGCTACGCCGCAGGCCGGACGCCGGGGCACCAACAACGTCACGAAGGTGATGCGCCTGATGGCCGAAGTGGAAGCCCGCGACAGCTTCCTCGTGAGCCGCCCGTTGTACACGCGTTACGCGCCCGGCCTGTCGAGCGAGGCCGGTCGCGCGATCACCCGCAGCGGGATGTGGTCCGGCGTCGGGTTCGTGGGCGCGAGCACGCTCGCCGCGGGATTGGTGCTGCTGATCCAAGGCGGCGCGACCGCCGGAATTGCGCTCTCGCTGATCCTCGCGGGCGGCGCGGTCGCGAGCTTCGGCTGGCGCAGCGCGTGGAAGGTTCTCGAGGGATCGATCGGGTGTCCCCCGACGCGCGGGATGAAGCGGCCGTCACCCTGCGCAGCACGTCGGGGTGACGGCACCGCCATGGCGCTGCGGCTCGCGCCGGCGCATCCGCGCACCGCGCTCGGCGCTCGCTGACGCCTGGACCAATGGCAGGGGCGCGGCCGTGACGCCCGCCCTTGTCCTCAGCCCCCGCGATCAGCACTCGCTGGCGGTACCCACCACGGCCAGCGCCGTGAGATTGACGAGCCGGCGCACCGTCGCCGACGGCGTGGCGATGAGCACGGTCTTGCACGCGCCGAGCAGGATCGGCCCGATGGTCACGCCCTCTCCGCCCGTGATCTTCAGCAGGTTGAACGAGATGTTGGCGGCATCGAGATTCGGCATGATGAGCAGGTTCGCCTCGCCCTTCAGCGTCGAATCGGGGTGCACGCGCGAACGGATCGCTTCCGACAGCGCGGCATCGCCGTGCATCTCGCCGTCGATCTCGAGTCCCGGCACGCGTTCCATCACCAGCCGCCGCACCTCGCGCATCTTGCTCGCCGAGGCCGAGTCGTCGCTGCCGAAATTGGAGTGCGACAGCAGCGCGACCTTGGGCACGAGCCCGAAACGGCGGACCGCTTCGGCCGCGAGCCGGGTGATCTCGGCCAGATCCTCCGCGGAGGGGTCGCGGTTCACGTAGGTGTCGCCGACGAACAGCGTCCGGTTGGGCAGGAGCAGCGCATTGAGCGTCGCGAACACCGGCGCATCGGCCCGCCGGCCGATCACGTCGGCCACGTGGCGCAGATGCGCGTGGTACTTGCCGACCGTGCCGCACACCAGCGCGTCGACCTCGCCCATCTGCAGCAGCAGCGCGCCGATCAGCGACGGCTTGCGCAGCACCGCCTCCTTCGCGTCCTCCGGCGAGATGCCGTGGCGCCCCATCAGCTGGTAGTAGAGCTGCCAGCAGGCCTTGTAGCGTGGATCGTTGTTGATGTTGACGAGGTCGAAATCCTTGCCCGCGGCGAGGCGCAGCCCGAATCGCTCGACCCGTGCCGCGATGACTTCGGGCCGGCCGATCAGCACGGGCCGGGCGAGGCCTTCGTCGACGATGACCTGGACCGAGCGCAGCACGCGCTCCTCCTCGCCCTCGGCATAGGCGACGCGCTTCGGCGCCCGCTTGGCGCCGGCGAACACCGGCTTCATGATCAGGCTGGAGTGGTAGACGAACTGCGACAGCCGGTCGCGGTAGGCATCGAAATCGGCGATCGGGCGCGTGGCCACGCCGCTGTCCATCGCCGCCTTGGCCACCGCCGGCGGCACGATCACGATGAGGCGCGGATCGAACGGTTTCGGGATCAGGTATTCGGGCCCGAACGACAGGTCCTCGCCCGCGTAAGCTTGCGCGACGATATCCGACTGCTCGGCGTGCGCGAGCTCGGCGATCGCGCGCATGCAGGCGAGCTTCATCGCCTCGTTGATCGTCGTCGCCCCGACGTCGAGCGCACCGCGGAAGATGAAGGGAAAGCAGAGAACGTTGTTGACCTGGTTCGGGTAGTCCGACCGGCCGGTGGCGATGATGGCGTCCGGCCGCACGGCCTTGGCGAGCTCGGGCACGATCTCGGGCTCGGGGTTCGCGAGTGCCAGGATCAGCGGCGACGGCGCCATGGCCTTGACCATGTCCTGGGTCAGCACCCTCGGGCCCGACAATCCGAGGAAGATGTCGGCCTCGACGATCGCATCGGCCAGCGTGCGTGCCTTGGTGTCGCGGGCGTAGCGCGCCTTGTTCTCCTCCATCGGCGTCTCGCGGCCCTTGTAGATCACGCCCTTGCTGTCGCAGACCATGATGTTCTCGCGCTTCAGTCCGACGCCGACCATGAGGTCGAGGCAGGCGATCGCGGCGGCGCCCGCGCCCGAGCACACCAGCTTGACCTTGGCGATGTCCTTGCCGACGACCTTGAGCCCGTTCAGCATGAACGCGCCGGCGACGATGGCGGTCCCGTGCTGGTCGTCGTGGAACACCGGGATCTTCATCTTCTCGCGCAGCTTGCGCTCGATGTAGAAGCAGTCCGGCGCCTTGATGTCCTCGAGGTTGATGCCGCCGAACGTCGGCTCGAGGCGGGCGATCGTCTTCACCAGCTCTTCCGGATCATTCTCGGCGAGCTCGATGTCGAACACGTCGATGCCGGCGAACTTCTTGAAGAGGCAGGCCTTGCCTTCCATCACCGGCTTGCCGGCGAGCGGCCCGATGTTGCCGAGTCCCAGCACCGCGGTGCCGTTGGTGACCACGGCCACGAGATTGGCGCGCGACGTGAGCGTTTGCGCCTCCCGCGGATCGGCGGCGATCGCGTCGCACGCCGCGGCAACCCCCGGCGAATACGCGAGCGCCAGATCGCGCTGGTTGATGAGGCCCTTGGTCGGCGCGATCGAAATCTTGCCGGGTCGCGGCAGGCGGTGGTATTCCAGTGCGGCGATCCGCAGTTGCTCGTCCATGTCAGGTCTCCGATTCGATGGATTGTTGATGTTCGACGCGATAGCAGGGAATCGATTTTACTCTTTGCCCCGGCCGAGGGCCGGCCGCCGCTCTGCCGCATCGCGATCGCCGGTCAGATGCTCGCCCCACGCGCCGTGATCGGCCACAGGGCTTCGACCCTTCCGCGCCGGATCGCGACGTACCAGTCGTGCAGATTGACGGTCGGATCGCAGTGCCCGGGAATCAGCATCACCTTGTCGCCGAGCCGCAGGCGTTCGGCGCGCTCACCCACCCGCAGCGTGCCGTGCTCATCCGCGATGCCGATGACCTCGACGTCGTCGCGCCCGTGAACCCAGGGCACGCCCTTTTCGCCGCTATAGGACTTGAGGCCGGCATCGACGATGGCGCGATCCGCGGCCGGTACGCTCATGACGGTCGCGAGCACGAACAGGCTGTGCTCGAACTCGGTGTACAGGCCGCCGCCCTTGCCGCCGATCCGCGCATATTCGGTATCCATGAACACATAGGAGCCCGCCTGCAGCTCGCTCCACAACCCGCTGCCGCCCTCGAGACGGAACGTGCCGGTGCCAGCGCCGCTGACGATCGCGCAGGGCAGGCCTTCGCGCGCGAGCGCATCGAGCGTGCGGCGCACCGCGTCGGCCGCGCCCGCGATCGCGTGCTCGCGCTCGGCGACGGTCGGCAGATGCTGCGCGGTGCCGTGATATGCCTGCAGGCCCCGGAATTCGAGGCCGGGCGCATTGGCGATCCGTCGCGCGAGGCTGCGCGCGGGCTCGCCGGGCGCGACGCCGCACCGGCGCATGCCCACATCGATCTCGACCAGTCCGCCGATCGTGACGCCGAACTCGACCGCCGCGGCCGATGCGGCATCGACCGCTTCCGGCGCGTCGAAGCACAGCCCGATCGTCGCCTCGGCCGCCAGCGCGGCCAGGCGGCGCAGCTTTTGCGCGCCGACGATCTCGTTGCTGACGAGCACATCGCGCACGCCGCCGCGGACGAGCGCCTCGGCCTCGCCGACTTTCTGGCAACACACGCCCACGGCGCCGGCCGCGATCTGCCGCAGCGCGATCGACGGGCATTTGTGCGTCTTGGCGTGCGGGCGCAGCCGTACGCCCGCCGACCGCGCGAACTCGGCCATCCGCCGCACGTTGCGGTCGAGCGCGTCGAGGTCGACGATCAGCGCCGGCGTTTCGATGTCGTCGATCGACGCGCCGACGGATGCGGGAAGGAGGTTCATGGTGGTTGGTTCGCGCGGACTCGGGAACCGGGCTCGCGGCAGCGGTCCGGCTGACAGGGCGACGGCCCCCTAAGCCGACATTCTAATCGGAGCGCAGGTGAAACGCCTCGGCCAGCAATTCGTACGAGCGATGGCGCGGCGCCGGATCGTGGGTCCAGGTGACGACGACGAGCTCGTCGAGCCGCAGCCGCTCCGCGAGTTCGACAAGGCGCGCGCACACGTGATCCGCGGTGCCGACGATTGCCCGGCGGCGCAGCTTTTCGATCATGGCTTGCTCGGCTTCCGAATACGGGTACGCGGCCGCGGCGTCCGGCGTGACGAGCGGCTTTCTTATCCCCTGCTCGAACCCGATCCGCCAGAACTCGCGCGTCCGCAAGAGCCGCCGCGCCTCGGCATCGGTATCGGCAGCCAGCGCAAAGACGCAGATCGTCGCCTGCGGCCGCGGATGGCGCGCGCTCGGCCGGTACTGGCTGCGATAGAGATGGAGCGCCTCCTCGACGCCGCCGCCATCGCTGAAAAAATACGCGAAGGCGTAGGGCAAGCCGAAATGCGCCGCGAGACGCGCCCCGTAATCGGAGCTGCCGAGAATCCACAGCTCCGGACTGGTCGCCCCTTGCGGATGCGCCTTCACCGCTCGATACGGATGATCGTCGGGCAGCGGCGCGCCGCAGACCCACGCCTGCAAGTCGTGAACCTGCTGCGGGAAGAGGTCGGCTGCATTGCTGTAGGGATTGAGCGCCGAGGCCGTTAGCCGATCCGATCCGGGCGCGCGGCCGACACCGAGATCGATGCGGCCTGGCGCAATGCCTTCCAGCACCCGGAACTGCTCGGCGACCTTCAACGCCGAGTAATGCGGCAGCATGACCCCGGCGCTGCCGACGCGGATGCGCGTCGTCGTGGCGGCGATCGCCGCCATCAGGACCTCGGGCGCGGTGCCGACGATGCTGTCGCTGTTGTGGTGCTCGGAGACCCAGTAACGGTGGTAGCCGAGCGCGTCGCAGTGACGCGCCAGATCGAGCGTTTCCCGGATCGCGGCCGCCGGCTCGCGGCCTTGCGCCGCGGTGGACTGATCGAGCACCGATAGCATCATGGATTTCATCCTTGGTTTCGTGGCGCGCGCGACGGCCTGGCGGCTTGACGCAGATCATGGCCGCAATCCCGCACCTCCGGCAAGCTTTGCGGCATGATCGACTCCGAAGCGCCGCGCCCGGTCGCGCTGCCGCTGACCCGGCGCGCGCACGACCATCGACGCTATCCGCGCCTCGCGCGCGAGCTCGCCACGATCCGCGCCATGGCGAGCATCTACTGCCGGGATCACCACGTTACCCACGCGAAGGGGTCAGGCCGGTCTTTGCGCCGAATGCCAGGGCCTCATGGATTACGCGACCCGCCGCCTCGACCGCTGCGTCTTCGGCGACGCCAAGCCCACCTGCGCCAACTGCAAGGTCCACTGCTATAGCGCGTCGATGCGGGAAGCGGTCCGCGTGGTCATGCGCTACGCGGGGCCGCGGATGCTGTGGCGGCACCCATTGCTGGCGATTGCGCACGTCGTCGACGGTCGCCGCGCCGTGCCGGATTTGCCGCGCAAGCCGTAGCCCGGGTTGAGCATCAGCGAAACCCGGGTGGGGCTACGGCCGAAGACGGCCCCCGGTTTCGCTGCCGCTCAACCCGGGCTACGAGGATCGTGCAGGCGGTGATACTCCGCGAGCAGGAACTCCTCGTCGGCGGGACCCAGGTCGAAGCGCTGGCACGCCTCTTCGATCAGGTGCGGCGAAGCGACCTCCTGCTCGGCGAGCCACGCAACGGCGCGGCGCAGCGCTTCACCTTTGGGAACGATCGGCCGCAGGGTCATGGCCGCGACCTGCGTGCGCGTAGCGTCGGCAGCGGCGGGCGCCTGGATCTCATTGCCCTTCGCCGGTGCCGGAGGATTGGCGTTGCGACCTGCGGCGGATGGCGACGAGCGCGAGCATTTCGAACAGGCACTGCGCGCCGATCTGCGCGGTGTTGGTCGTCGCATCGTACTGCGGGGCGATCTCGACCACGTCGCCGCCGACCACGTCGAGACCCGCGAGCCCGCGCAGGATGCCCAGCACTTCGCGCGGCGTCAGCCCGCCGACTTCAGGGGTGCCGGTGCCCGGGGCGAAGCCCGGATCCACGGCGTCGACGTCGAACGTCACGTAGACCGGTCCGTCACCGACCACCGCGCGCGCCTTGGCCACGACGGCCGGAATGCCCATCGCCGTCACGTCTTCGTCGTGCAGCACCGTCATCCCGCTGTCGTACGAGAATTCCCACAGGTATTCGGCGCCACCGCGAATGCCGATCTGGATCGAGCGCTCGGGATCGAGCACCCCGGCCAACACCGCCTGCCGAAACGGGCCGCCGTGGTGGAACTTGGCGCCTTCGTATTCGCCGGACGTGTCGCAATGCGCGTCGATATGGACCATCCCGACCGGGCGCTGCCGACCGACCGCCTTGAGGATCGAATAGGTGATCGAGTGGTCGCCGCCGACCGCGAGCGGGATCACGTTCGCGGCGCAGATCCGGGTGAAGAACGCCTCGATGTCGGCGTGGCACTGGTCGAGACTGAACCGGCTCGCCATCGGCACGTCGCCGATGTCGGCCACCGCGAGATGCACGGTCGGCGCGATGCGCAGCACATGCTCGAACGGCCCGATGCGCTCGACTCCACGGACCGCCCGCGGACCGAGCCGTGCGCCGGCCCGATTGGTGACGCCGAGGTCCATCGGCACGCCGACGAGCGCGACATCGAGCCCGCCGAAATCCGGCAACGCCGGCGCGTCCGGCCGGAACGGCGCGCCGAGCAGCGTGGCCGGATCGGCGAACGGCCACTTGCGCCGCTCGGCGCCGGAAAACACCTGCGCCGCGACTGCCGCGAACTCCGGATCGAAAATATCGCCGCCCTTGGCGTCGGAATACTTCCGGCGCAGCGCGTCAAGCTTCTTGCTGTCCACTGTCTCGATCCCGCGTGGCGTGATTCGCTCGACGTGCTACTTGCTGTTGGCATTTTTCACCAGCGCCATGACCTCGTCGCGGTACCCGCGTATCCAGTCGCTCACCGGCACCCACTCGGTGCCCTTCACCTGGTACACGCGAAGGTAGCCCCCGCCTTCGTGGTCCTGTCGGCGTCAACGTCAGCGAGGGACCGAGGCCCTGCGCGTCGAAGTTCCTGATCGCCTCGTAGCCTCGCCGGACCTTGTCACCCGTCACCGGCACGCCGTGGTTCCGGATCGCGAGCCGGATGCCTTCCGCGAGCAGGGCCCCGTGCAGCAGGCCACGGTTGTAATACACGCTGCCGAAATACTTCGGCACTTCCTTGCCCTGATCCCGGAACATCTGGGCGAGTTCCTGCATGACCGGTGGATTGCGACCGACGGCCGCGAACTGCACGCCGAGGTAGCCCTGCGCGACGTCCCAGCCGGCTGCGTCGATGTCGGCACTGCCGGCGCCCCAGACAAAGCTGACGACACGGTTCAACGGAAAGCCTGCCTTCCGGAATTCCTTGATGGCCACGGACGGCGACTTCCCGAACAGGCTTGGTACGACCCAGTCCGGCTTGAAGTCGCGGGTGATGTCGTTGACCTGACTTTCGATCTCGATGCCGGGCGGTTGCACCGCAAACTTGCGCACCACGTATCCTTCCGTCCTCGCGACGGCTTCGACCATCGCGATGCCGTCGCGACCGGCCGGGTTGTCGAAGTAGAGGTAGGCGATCTTCGTTCCCTTTTTCGCGCCGTTGTCCTTGAGGTATTTCATGATGACGCCGGCCTGCGACCAGTACGAAGCCACTCCGGGGAAGATGTACGGCCAGACCTCGCCGTCGATGGCATCCCCGCGGCCCGTGCCCGAGTTGAACGCCGGGATCCTGTCCGCCATGTACCGGGGCGTCAGCGCAAGGAGGGTCGGGACTCCGTAATTCATGACCGTCACGGCGCCGTCGCGCTTCAGCCGCTCGTAGCCGTCGATCGCGCGTTCCGGCGTGTAGGCATGGTCGATCTCCGTGTACTCCAGCCTGTGCCCCAGCACCCCGCCCTTCCGGTTGACCAGCGCGATGTAGTCGACGACGCCAGGGCAATATTCGAGACCGATCAGCTTCGACTCACCGGTCCGGTCGCACAGGCCGCCGATCCTGATCACGTCCGCCGACTGCGCCACCGCACGTGTTGGACGAGTCGCGAGTGAGAGCGCAAGAATGCCGGCACGCCAGAAGTTGAATCTCATGTCACCTCAACCCAAAATAGGCCATGCGGGGTCGACGCCCTGCGCACCGGCTCGCGACGCTCCAGATTGGCGGGTCCCGATCTGTCACTCGATGACGTGATCCGCGCGAACGAGGATCGACGCTGGAATCGCGAGGCCGAGCGTCTGCGCGGTTTTGGCGTTCACGATCAGCTTGAACTTCGTGGGCAGCTCGACCGGGAGGTCAGCGGGCTTGGCACCCTTCAGGATCCTGTCGACGAAGTTGGACGCGCGCTCGAAAACGGCGTTCCAATCGTCGACATAAGCCATGAGGCCACCCTCGTAGACAAAGGCGGCGGAGGTCGACGCCAGCGCCAGTCCATTCTTCAGCGCGAGATCGGCGATCCATGCCGGAACGAGCATGCTGCTCGAGGGCACGATGAGCACCTGGTTTCCCTGCTTCCTGATCGCCGCGAACGCCGGTTCGACCTCGGTGTAGCGCCGCACCTCCACGGGGTTCAAGCGTCAACTTTGAGCGTCCGCGCCGCGGATTCAAGCTGGCCGAGAATGACGCGGTGGTCGGGATCAGTCGAATCCCACAGCACCGCGACGCTCGACGCGCGCGGCAGCAGTTCCCGAACCAGCGACAACAATTTTCCGGCAAGCTCCTTGCCGGCGTTGGTCAACCCGGTAATGTTTCCGCCCGGCCTGCGCGAGACTGGCGACGAGACCACGCTCCACCGGGTCATCGACGCCGATCATGACGACTGGGAATTGAGCTGGTCGCCTTCCTGGCGGCGAGGCTGGCCGACGTGCCCGGCGCAACGATGACGTCCACCGGGATGCGCGCCAACTCCGTCGCCGCCACCGACAGGCGCTCGATCTTCCCTTCACCGCCGCGATAGTCGATGGCGAATGTCCGTCCTTTGATCCAGCCGCGCGCGGCCATCGCCTGATCGAATATTCCAAGATTCTCGGCGGACGAGCTGTAGTCGAGCCAGCCGATCCGATAGAGCTTGCCGGTCGGTTGCGCCTCGACGGCAAAGGGTGCGCAGGCGGCGCCGAACGCCGCAGCGATGAACTCACGCCGTCGCATGGCGAGCGACTCCGCAATCTCGACCCTCCGGCATGGCTCCCTTTCCTGAGGTCGCTTCCAGGCTTGCATTATTACCTTGGCGGCGCCGATCTGTCATTTGCGCTCCGTTCACGCCGAGGCGAGCCGGCGCCCGCGCCGCATCTGCTGCCGCAGCAACCAGCCGACAATCGAAAAATTGACGAGATTCCAGAGGATGCCGTTGACGAACGCCGCCCGATAGGAGCCGGTCCAGTCGAAGACGGCGCCCGACATCCAGCCGCCCAACGCCATGCCGAACAGCGTGGCCATCAGCACGGAGCCGACGCGCGCGCCCGCCTCGGTCGGCGAGAAATATTCGCGGATCACCATCGCGTAGGCGGGCACGATCCCGCCCTGGAAGAGGCCGAACAGTCCCGCGATCACGTACAGCGAGACGAGCCCGTCGAACGGCAGGAACAGGAGCAGCGCGACACACTGCAGCGCCGATCCCGTCAATACCGTGCGCAAGCCGCCGATGCGATCCGAGATCCAGCCGAACGCGAGGCGGCTGACGACGCCGCAGGCGAGCATCAGCGACAGCATCTGCGCGCCGCGCGCCGCGCCATAGCCCAAATCGCCGCAATAGGCGACGAGGTGCACTTGCGGCATCGCCATCGCCACGCAGCAGGCGAGACCGGCGACGATCAGCAGCATCTGCAGCGCGGCGGGCGACAGCCCGAGCCCCTCCGGCGTGCGCCGCGCGAGATGCGCACTCGCCGACGCCGCCGCGTGGGCCGGCGGCGGGCGCTTGAGGACGAGCGCCAGCGGCAGCATCGTCGCCACGCAAAAGACGGCGATGCCGACCGAGGTGTGCCGCCAGCCGTCGGCGGCGATGAAATGCTGCACCACCGGCGACCAGATGGCGCCCGCGACATAGTTGCCGCTCGCAAAGATGCCCAAGGCGATGCCGCGTCGGCGCGCAAACCACATCGACGTGTCGGCGAGCAGCGGCCCGAACGTCGCCGCGCTGCCGACGCCGATCAGCAGGCCCTGCGCAAGCGTGTATTGCCAGAGCGTCGTCGCGATGCCCGCCACGGCGTAGCCCAATGCCATCGTGAGCGTCCCGAGCATCACCGGGACGATGATCCCGAAGCGATCGGACAAGCGGCCCATCACCACGCCGGACAGGCCGAAACCGATCATCGTCAGCGTGTACGGGAGCGACGCGTCCGCGCGGGCAACGCCGAACTCGGCCTGCACCGCCGGCAAGGCGACGACGACCGACCACAGCCCTACGCCGCCGATCGTGGACAGAAGGAGTGCGGCACCGAGACGAACCCAGGCATACGCGGACTCGACCTCGCCGCCGACAGCGCGACCGTTACGTTCAGCCGCGCTCACGGTCGCCGCCATTGTCGCGCAGAAAGTCGAAATCGCAGCCCTCGTCCGCCTGCAGCACGTGATCGGCGTACAGCCGCGCATAGCCGCGCGGCGGCACGGCGGCCGGCGGCGCGTGCTCGGCGCGGCGGCGCGCGAGCTCCGCGTCGTCGACCAGCAGGTCGATGCGCCGCGCCTTGACGGACAGCCGGATGCGGTCGCCGCTGCGCACCAGCGCGAGCGGTCCGCCCAGCGCCGACTCGGGCGTCACGTGCAGCACGACGGTGCCGAACGCGGTGCCGCTCATGCGCGCATCGGAAATGCGGATCATGTCCTTCACGCCCGCGCGCGCCAGCTTGGCCGGAATCGGCAGATAGCCCGCTTCGGGCATGCCCGTGCCGCTGCCCGGTCCCGCGTTCTGCAGCACGAGCATGTCGTCCGCGGTCACGTCGAGATCGTCGCGGTCGATGCGCGCGGCGAGATCCGGCAACGACGTGAAGACCACGGCCCGCCCCTCCTTCTCGAACAGGCGCGCATCCGCCGCCGATCGCTTGAGGATGGCGCCGCGCGGCGCCAACGAGCCGAACAGCGCGACCAGCCCGCCGACGGGCTCGATGGGATCGGCCGCGGCGCGGATGACCGCGCGGTCGACCCACAGTTCCTGCTCCGCCGCGATGCGCTCGCCGAGCGTTTCGCCGGTCACCGTGCGGCAGTCGAGATGGAGCAGCGGCGCCAGTTCGCGCAGCACGGCGGACATGCCGCCCGCGGCGAAGAAATCCTCCATGTAGTGCTGCCCCGTGGGCTTCAAATCGACGAGCACCGGCGTGGCGTCCGACATCGCGTTGAGCTTCGCGAGCGGCACGGCGACGCCGACGCGCCCGGCGATGGCCGTCAGGTGGATGATCGCGTTGGTCGAGCCGCCGATCGCGAGCAGGACGCGCAGCGCGTTGTCGACGGCAGCCTCGGTGATGATCTCGCGCGGCGCGATCGGCCGCGCGATCAGCCGCACCGCGGCGGCGCCGCTCGCCTCGGCGGCGCGCAGACGGTCGGCGTGCACCGCGGGTATCGCGGCGGTGCCCGGCAGCGCCATGCCGAGCGCTTCGGCGAGACACGCCATCGTGCTCGCGGTGCCCATCACCGCGCAGGTGCCCGCGGTGGTGGCGAGATTGCTTTCGATGTCGCCGATCCCGGTGTCGCTCACGTTGCCGGCGCGATACTGCGCCCAGAAACGGCGGCAGTCGGTGCAGGCGCCGAGCCGTTCGCCCTGGTGACGGCTCGTCATCATCGGCCCGGCGACGAGTTGCACCGCGGGCCGGTTCGCCGAGGCCGCGCCCATCAGCTGCGCCGGCACCGTCTTGTCGCAGCCGCCGATCAGCACCACCGCGTCCATCGGCTGCGCCCGCACCATCTCCTCGACGTCCATCGCCATCAGGTTGCGGAACATGAGGCTCGTGGGATTGAGGAACACCTCGCCCAGCGAGATCGTCGGAAAATCGAGCGGCAACCCGCCCGCCGCGAGCACGCCGCGCTTGACCGCGTCGAGCATCTCCGGAAAGTGGCGGTGGCAGTTGTTGAAGCCGCCCCCGGGATACGCGATGCCGACGATCGGCCGCGCGAGCATCGCCGCCGAGAACCCCATCGACTTCGCGAACGAACGGCGCAGGTACAGCGAGAAGCCGGCGTCGCCGTAATTGGTGAGGCCGGCGGCCAAGCCATGCGGTTTCGGATCGTCGCTCATGGGTTTGGCAGCGGCGTGCCAGCAGCCGTCACGTCGGTGGCTCGCCGCTATGGGCCCGGCGCCGGGTCCGCCCCCGACATCGGCCAGCGGCGCACGAGGTCGGTGTCGATGCCGAAGAGGTCGAGCGCGCGGCCGACGGTCTGGTTGACGATGTCGTCGATGGTCTGCGGCCGGCTGTAGAACGCGGGCACCGGCGGCATCACGATCGCGCCCATCTCGGTGACCTGCGTCATGCTGCGCAGGTGCCCGAGGTGCAACGGGGTTTCGCGCACCAGCAGCACGAGCCGCCGCCGCTCCTTCAGCACGACGTCGGCGGCGCGGGTGAGGAGGTTGGACGTCACGCCGGTCGCGATCTCCGACAGGCTGCGAATCGAGCATGGGCAGACCACCATGCCGATGGTCGCGAACGACCCGCTCGAGATCGACGCGCCGATGTTGTCGACGCGATGGTTGACGTCGGCCAGCGCGAATACGTCGGCCGGCTTCAGCGGCAGCTCGTAACTCAGCGCGACCTGGGCCGAGCGCGTCATCACGAGGTGCGTTTCGAGACCCGCGGTGCGCAGCACTTCGAGCATGCGCACGCCGTACACGATGCCGGACGCGCCGCTGATGCCCACAATGATTCGTCGTTTCGCCGTCATCGGCTCTGCCTTGTCCTCGCTCGGTGGGGAGATGGTACGCGCGTCGGAGGCGGTCAGTCGTCCGCGACCTTCAGCACCAGCTTGCCCGCGTTGTCGCCCCGGAACAGCATCAGCAGCGCGTCGGGAAATTTCTCGAGCCCGGCGACGACGTCCTCGCGCGACTTGAGCTTGCCCGCGGCCATCCAGCCCGCCATCTCGCGCGCCGCCTCGGCGTAGCGGTCCGCGTAGTCGAACACGACCATGCCGGTCATGCTCGCGCGGTTGACGAGCAGCGACAGGTAATTCGACGGCCCCTTGATCGGCGTCGTGTTGTTGTATTGCGAAATCGCGCCGCAGATGACCACGCGGGCGTGGCGGGCGAGGCGCGCGAGCGCGGCATCGAGGATGTCGCCGCCGACGTTGTCGAAATAGACGTCGATGCCGATCGGGCAATGCTGGGCGAGCGCCTTTTTCACGTCCTCCGCGCGGTAGTCGATCGCGGCGTCGAAGCCGAGCTCGTCGATGAGGTACCGGCATTTCGCCGCGCCACCCGCGATACCGACGGCGCGGCAGCCCTTGATCTTCGCGAGCTGGCCGACCACCGACCCCACCGCCCCCGCGGCCGCCGAGACGACGACCGTCTCGCCGGATTTCGGCTTGCCGATGTCGAGGAGCCCGAAATAGGCGGTCATGCCGGGCATGCCGAGCGTGCTGAGGAACACCGGGAGCGGTGCGATCCGCGGATCGACGCGCTGCAGCGCGTTGCCGTCCGCCACGACGTACTCCTGCACGCCGAGCCCCCCGAAGACGTAATCGCCCACGGCGAAATCCGCGCTGCCCGAGGCGATCACGCGGCCGACGCCGCCGGCACGCATCACGTCGCCGATCGCGACCGGCGCGATGTACGACTTGCCCTCGCTCATCCACCCGCGCATCGCCGGATCGATGGACAGGTAGAGAACCTTGACCAGCACTTGGCCCGGGCCAGGATCGTCGACCGACGCCTCGGCGAGCGTCCAATCGCTTGCCTTGGGCAGGCCGACGGGGCGCGACGCTAGGCGGAACTGGCGGTTGGTCGTGGGCATGATGGGCCTCCGCGGTCGAATCCGGCATATGTTACAGAGTCCGGTATTATCGGCCGCATGTTGAGCTATCGTCATGGTTTCCATGCCGGCAACCATGCCGACGTGTTGAAGCACGTGGTGCTCGTGCAATTGCTGAAGCACCTCACGGCCAAGGACAAGGCCCTGTGGGTGATCGACACCCACGCCGGCGCCGGCGCCTACTCGCTCGAGGCGGGTTATGCGGCCCGCAACGCGGAATTCGCCAATGGCATCGGCCGCCTGTGGACGCGCCGGGACCTTCCGGCGCCGGTGCGTGACTACGTGCAGCAGGTGCGCGCCGCGAACCCCGACGGCGTGCTGCGTCGTTACCCGGGCTCGCCCCAGATCGCGCTGCAGATGCTGCGGCCGCAGGACCGCCTGCGCTGCTTCGAGCTGCACACGACGGAGAGCAAGGCGCTGCAGGAGCATTTCCGCGCCGCCGGCCGGCGCGTCGCCGTCGTCGCCGGCGACGGCTTTGCCGCGCTGAAATCGGTTCTGCCGCCCCCGTCGCGGCGTGGCCTGGTGCTGATCGACCCGTCCTATGAAGTCGCGGCGCATTACCGCGACGTGCGCACGGCCCTGCGCGATGCGCTGCAGCGGTTCGCCACCGGCACCTATGCCGTGTGGTATCCGCTGCTGCAACGGCGCGAGGCGGAGAATCTGCCGCAGGAATTGCAGCGCCTCGCGCCGGGCGACTGGCTCCGTGTGTCGCTGACGATCGTGGCCCCATCCGCCGACGGCTTCGGCATGCACGGCAGCGGCATGTTCGTGCTCAATCCTCCCTGGAATCTGGAAGCGCCGCTGCGCGAGGCCTTGCCCGCGCTGGTGGGTGCCCTCGGCCAGGGTGAGGCGGCGTCCTTCGACCTGCAGTTCCGCCAGACCTGAACTTGATGCGGCACTCGCGCGCAGCGCGGCCGCGGATTAACATCCCATTCCAATCCCCGCAGCCGCCAGCGGCCTTATCCACGCGACGCCGGTGCCCATGACCCCACAACCACCGCCGCAGCCTGCGCATAGCCTCGACGAGTTGCGCGATCGCCTGCGCGCGTTCGCCGCGGCACGCGACTGGGACCAGTTCCACTCCCCGAAGAATCTGGCGATGGCGCTGATCGCCGAGGCCGCCGAGCTCGTCGAGCACTTCCAGTGGCTGACGGAGGAGCAGAGCCGTGCGCTGTCGCCCGCCAAGACGGCGGAAGTCGCCGACGAGCTCGCCGACGTGCTGATCTACCTCGTGCGCCTCGCCGACAAGCTCGGCATCGATCTCTTCGCGGCGACCCATGCGAAGATGGTCCGCAACGAAACCCGGTACCCGGCGCCTCTGGTCAAGGGCAGTGCCAGGAAATACACCGACTATTGACCATTCCACGAGCCACCCCGCTCACCCGACCATGCCTCAAATCGCCCCGCCCGCGAAATGCACCGCCTGCGGCACCGCGTTGCCGGCAGGGGCCAAGTTCTGCCCCGAATGCGCGCATCCGGTCGCGACGACGGTCGCGGGCGGCGACGCCGGCAGCGTCGTCGAGCGGATCCTGGCGGCGACCTCCACACTGGAAGGCGAGCGCAAGTTCGTGACGGTTCTGTTCGCGGACCTGCAGGGCTCGACGGAGCTGATCGCCGATCGCGATCCGGAAGAGGCGCGCAAGCTCCTCGACCCGGTGCTGGAGCACATGTGCGAGGCCGTCGAAAAATACGGCGGCACGGTGAGCCAGGTGCTGGGCGACGGCATCATGGCCTTCTTCGGCGCGCCGGTCTCCTGGGAGGACCACGCGGTGCGGGCCTGTCACGCCGCGCTCAGCATGCAGGACCTCGTCCGCCATTACGGCGACGACATCCAGCGCGCGCACGGCGTGCCGATCCAGATCCGTGTCGGGCTCCATTCGGGCGAGGTCGTGCTGAACGTCAGCGGGCATGGTCTGCACATGAGCTACACGGCGGTCGGTCAGGCCGTGCACCTCGCGGCGCGGATGGAGCAGATGGCAAAGCCGGGATCGGTCCTCGCCACTGCCGAGACGGCCCGGCTGGCCGAGGGCTATATCGAGCCGCACCCGATCGGCCCGGTCCGCGTGAAGGGCTTCGAGCGCCCGGTCGAAGTCGTCGAGGTCGGACGCGCGCCCGCGCGCGGGTCGCGGTTCGACCGCGCCCCGACGCGCGCGATGACGCCGTTCACCGGGCGCAGCGGCGAACAGGAAAGCCTCCTCGGTTTGTTCAGTGAGCTCATCGCCGATGGCGCGGGCCGGCTCGCGGTGATCGTCGGTGAAGCCGGGATCGGCAAATCGCGGCTCGTGCACGAATTCCTGCGCACGGTCTCCCGCAAGAAGGTGCTGGCGCTCGACGGCGGCGCCGTCCCCTATGGCAGCGGGGCCGGCTACCGGCCGGGCCTGCACATCCTGCGCCAGTACTTCAACATCAACGAGGCGGACGACATCCGCGCGCTGCAGGAGAAGGTCGCCGGCCGCATCGTGGCCCTCGACGGCGATGCCAACGCCGTGGGCGTGCCCCTCCTGTCGATGTTCCGGGCGCTGCCGCAAAATCACCGCTTCTTCGGGTTGCCGGTCGAAGAGCGCCGGCAGCGCGTGTTCGCCGCATTGATGTGGCTCGCCGCCCAGATGCGGGCCGAATGCCCGCTGGTGCTCGCCTACGAGGACCTGCAGTGGGTGACCTCCGACACGCGCGACTTCCTCGACGCCTTCACGCGCGAGATGCCGCCCTCGACGCTGGTCGTGCTCACCTATCGCCCCGAATACGACGCCGCCTGGCTTGCCGATCGCGAGCGGCTCGAGCTCCGCCTCGACGGCCTCGCGCCGAATGCGACACGGCAGATCATCACCGATCTGCTGGGTGAGGACGAATCGCTCTCCGCATTGAAGGAGGATCTGCCGAAGCGCAGCGGCGGCAATCCGCTGTTCATCGAGGAATACGTGCGCAGCATGGTCGAGGGGGGCGAGCTGCAGGGACAGCCGGGACGCTACCGGCTGGGGAAACGGTCGGGGACGACCCCGATCCCGCCGACGGTGCGCGGCGTGCTGGCAGCGCGCATCGACCGCCTGGCGCGCGCCGACAAGTACGTGCTGCAAACCCTTGCCGCCATCGGCGAGGTCGCCAGCGTGGACCTGCTGGAGCGCGTCAGCGGTCTGCCGACCGACGAGCTGCGCAAGGCGCTGCGCCGGCTCGAAATGTCCGGCCTGCTCGTCGAGCGCGCCGACGTCGGCGGCCTCGCCTACGAATTCAAGCACTCGCTGACCCAGGCGGTCGCCTACGACACGCTGTTGCAACGGCGCCGACAGCAACTGCACCTCGATATCCTGACGGCGCTCGGCGACAGCGACGACGTCGACATCCTCGCGCGCCACGCGGTATTGGGCGAGGCCTGGGACAAAGCGCTCACCTATCTGCACAATGCCGGCCGTCTTGCCGCCGCGCAGTTCGCGAGCGTCGAGGCCATCGCCTACTTCGAGCGCGCGCTCGACGTGGTGGACCGCCTGCCGCCGTCGCAGCGCGTGCGGGAACTGGCCTTCGACCTTTGTTGCGACCTGCGCAACGCGCTCGTCCCGCTCGGCCGGCACCAGCGGCTGCTGGAGGTGCTGGAGGCCGCGCAGAACCTGGCGGAGGAGCTGGGCGATGAACGGCGCCTCGCGCAAGTGCTCTCCTTTCTCAGCAACTACTACGGCAACGTCGGGAACTCGGACCGCGCGCTCGAAACGGGCGAGCGGGCGCTGGTGCTGGGCGAGCGCGCCGGCGCTGTCGACCTGCAGATCATCGGCAACATGAGTGTCGGCGAGATCTACCGGACGCTCGGCAACTACCCCAAGGCGCTCGATTCCCTGAAGCGTGCGGTGGCGCTGATCGGCCCGGACAATGAGCACGACGCCTTCGGCCAGGCCGGCCTGCCGGCGGTGCGTGCGCGCAGCCATATCGCGTGGACCCTGTCCGAGCTGGGCGACTTCGAGCAGGCCCGCGCGGCAGCGGCCGCGGGGCTGCAGTTGGCGGACGCGTCGCGTCACGCGTACAGCATCTGCCATGCGTGCCTAGGGCTTGGCGGCGTGCGGGTGCGGATCGGCGAGTTCGAATCGGCGATCACGATTCTCACGCGCGGCTTCGCCACCAGCAAGCAGGTGCCGCTGCTGCGGCCGCCGATCGCGGCCGATCTGGGCGTTGCCCTCGCCCGTTGCGGCCGCATCGAAGAGGGTCTGTCGTACGTCGATGCCGCGGTCGAAGGCGCAACCCAGATGGGCCGGATGAGCCGGCTGCCGCTGCTGCTCGCCAAGTGCGGCGAGATCCACCTGCTCGCCGGGGAATCCGAGCGAGCGACGCGCCTCGCCACGACGGCGCTCTCGCTCGCCACCGAACAGAAGGAGCGCGGCAACGAAGTCTACGCGCGCCATCTGCTGGGCGAGATCCTCGCGACGGCGGATTCCGCGTCGGACCAGGCGCGGCGGCACTTCGCCGACGCGCTGGCGCTGGCCGAGGAGCTCGGCATGCGGCCGCTCACTGCTCACTGCCATGCCGGGCTCGGGCGGTTCTATGCACACGCCGGCGAGGCCGACAAGGCGCGGGAACACCTGACCACCGCGGTGACGATGTATCGCGCGATGGCGATGCGCTTCTGGCTCGTGCAACTCGAGCGTGAGACCGCCGCGCTCACGCCCGCCCGATCGCTTTCCTAGGGTACCGCGCCGCGCGCTGGCCAATCGGCGCGCTAGCGCTGGGCGGTCTTCGCCGGGCGTGGACGCACGATGCGCTCGGTGGTCGCGGTGTTGACGCGTGCCTGCTCCATCAGCGCCCTGCAATCGACATCCGACGCGCCGCCGAAATCGATTAGCGGCAATACGGCGAGCGGCGGTGCCACCAGGCCGAGTCCGGTCGCCGCGCCGACGCGCGCGGCGACCGGGCCGAGCGCGGGACCGACGACCGGCGTCTTTAACGTGCCGCGGATCACGACCGGGCCGCGTAGCGCAAGAAGGCTCGGGCGCTTCGACTTGGCGTTGAGCGCCAGGTCATATTTCTCGTCGCGAAAGTCGACGTTGCCTTGCGCCGTGATGACGACTGCCGACGTGTCGATCACGAACAGATCGGGCGTCATGACCCCGCGTTTGGCATGCAGCGCCCCGACCGCGCAACGAATCTCGGCGGCCTCGTCGCCGCGCAGCAGCAGGACCGCGGCCCGGGCGAGGTCGAGATTGGTCAGCACCAGTTGCAGCGTGCTCGCTTCGCCACCGCGCATGATGACGGCGGCGTCGCCGTCGACGGCGGCCAGCATCGCCGCCACCGTGTTGCCTTCGGTCTTGAAATGGGCGCGGCCGCCAAAGCGGCCTGCCGTCCCCTGCGGCGAGGCGAGCTTGGGAAACAGGCGCTTCAGCTCGACGTTGCGCGCTTCGAATTCGCCTTGCGCCTGCGCGACGTTGCGCGTCACGTCGACGTCGAATTTGGCGATCACGTGGCCGTCGGCGATGCCGAAATCCAGCGAATCGAAGCGCAGCACGCCGTCCTTGAGCGTCAGCCGAGCGGCGAGATTGTCCATCGGTATCGCGCTCCACTTGACGCTGGTGCCGCGAAACGTGACGACGGCGTCGTGCGCGCGCAACTTCTCGAGCTCCAGCGGCTTGTCGGGCAGCACCCGATACGACAATCCGCGTCGGCGCTCTTCCTGCTGTTGTTCGGCCGTTTGCGCGCGCTGCGCCGGTTCGCCGGGCGGCAGGCCGATGAACCCCCCGAGGTCCTTGGAATCGAACCGGGCCGATGTCAGGTCGGCGGTCATCATGCTGCGCGGTCGCGATACGTCAATGCGGACGTTACCCTTGAGATCGCTTTGCCCCACCGTTCCGGTCATGCCGCGGAAATCCCATAGGTGTTGCGTGTGCGTCAGTTCGCCGGCGAGCTTGTACGGCGGCGTCCAGGGCAGCGGCGCCGGCACGATCGGGTAGAGCTTCGAGAGATCGGGCCCTTGCAGGCGCAAGGCGCCGCGAATGTTCTCGGTATCGGCCGGGACGACCGTGCCGTCAAAATCGACGGTGGTGCGTCCGATGCGGGCATTGAGCGTGAGGCGATAGGGATCGTCGATGTCCTGCAGTTGTGCGAGGCCGAGGCTTTTCCCTTCCAGTTGGACCGCTTCGCCGTGCAGGACGCCTTTGCCGTTGAAGCTGAGCGGCGCGCGGTCGTCACCGGCAGTGGTGATGGTCTGCAATTCGAGCGTGACATCGGCGCGCACCTTCGCGTCGCGCACGCGAACCACGCCGCGTTCGATCTCGATGTTGCCGATGCGCGGCGTGGGCTCGTTGCGCCCCAGATGCCAGTTGTCCTTGCCGTCGGCGGCCCGTTCGAGCAGTACGTCGGTGTCGACCAGTCGCGCCCTGATCGGCTCGACGCGCAGCAGCGATCCGGGCGTGAACCAGAGGATCACGCGCTTCGAGGTGACCATCGGCTGTTGCTTCGACCACGCCGCGTTCGCGATCGACAGGCCGTCGATTTGAACTCGGGTGCGCCATCCGAGATCGACGGCGAGGTCGCCAGCTAGCGCGACCGGTCGATCGAAGCGGGCGCTGAGATAGCCGGCGAGCGGCCCGCGCAACACGTTCCAGGGAAAGAACACGACTAGCAGCACCATCGCCGTCAACACGCCTGCGGCAACGATGCCGTAGCGCAGCGCTCGATCGGGGATGGACATAACGTTCGCAAGTATCCGCTTGTCCACGGAAAGTGGACTTCGTGCGAGGATAAACAACTCGCGCAGCGGGCGGTGTCAGTGGACAAGACATCATGCTATCGGGGTTTGTCCTGCGCATCACGGGCGGTGGCTCCCGGTGGCAGCCGTGCCGCCGGCGTCCCCGATCCCACCTACGGCGCCAGCAGCAGCATCTTCCAGGCCACCGGCTCGCTAACCTTGACCCGCGAACCCTCGGCACCGGTCAACGATTTCGTGTTTCCCGGCGGCATCGTGTTGAAGGCCGGTGGCGCCCTCGACTTGAACGGCGTGGTCGTCAATCAAGGCTGGACCACCACCGGCCAGGCGTTCCAGGGAACGCTCTTCCAGTCGCCCAACATCGTCAGCACCGCTGGCAACATCCAGGTGCTCAGCAACAATCTCAACTGGGTCAACTTCAGCACGATGCCGCACGCCCCGGTGCGCGCCTGGACGCTCGCCCGCGCCGCCGACGGCAGCGCCCGATACTTTGCTGCCGACAGCAGCGTGCCGCACCGCAATACCTATTCGATCCTGATCGAGGCCGCCGCCGCCGAGCAATGCTGGGTCTGCCTCGTCAACAACTTCCCGGTGAATGTGTTTTGACGGTGTGACGGGACGGGCGCTTACCTCGGGCGGATCCGCCCGTCCATCTCACCAGCTCTGCCGCTTGATGCGGGGGACCGCGTCAAAATGCTTGTCGCGGCTCAGAATGGGCAATCGATGCTGCAAGGCAAGCGCCGCAATCCACGCGTCGTTGGCGGGAATCGGTGTGCCGCGCTGTTTGAGCCCGACGCGCAGCGCCGCGTACGAAATTGCCGTCTCTTCCGTCACCCCGAGGACGTCGAAATGCCGCAATTGGGACTCCAACCACTGCTCATATGACGCGCGGTGCCTCGACTGGGCGATCCCATAACGAAATTCACCAAGCACGATTACCGGAATGCACGCTCGCGCCTGGCTGCGCAATACGTCGCCTACCGCAGGATCGCCATCGACGAACGCAGACAACGCGTTGGTATCGAGTATCACAACCGATCCTCGGGTTCGATTCGATCGAACGCCTCATCGATCACGCCTTGAATGCGCGCCGTCTCTTTCCGAAGACGCTGCAACCTGCCGAATCCGCCCATCCACGGCGGCTCGCCGGGACGATCGCTTTCACGTTCGGCTGCGAGCCTTGCCTGCAGTGCATCAGTGACGAACTCCTTCAGAGTCTGACCGCGTTCGGCCGCGCGCGACTTCGCTTTACGGAACAAGGGATCGGGGATTTCGATGGTCGTTTTCATGGCGAACCATATTACCATATTTACGGGACGCCATGCCATTTCCCCTGCGTCGTGTCGTTGTCAATCGGGTGCATCAATCAATCGCTCGCGCCGCGGCGGGTAGGCGCGTTCTGACAAGCAAATTGGGCGATGTCGGGCGGCCAACGCGCGCCAGGACTCCTACCATGCGACATGGGGAGGCATGATTTTGTGCAGGACGTATAGCAATGGAGGCAAGCAAATGAGCAAGACACTACGAGCTTCACTCTTGGCCGCCGCCATGGTCATTGCCGGGCAAGCGGCTGCTGATGTCACATTCTACGAGAATGACGGATTCTCGGGCCGTTCGTTCACAGGCAACGGGACGATCTGGAATTTGGGCAATACGGGCTTCAACGACCGCGCGTCGTCGGCCGTGGTCACCGGCGGCTCCTGGGAAGTCTGCAGTGACGCACGCTTCGAAGGCCGCTGCATCATCTTGCAGCCGGGCGAATATCCGTCTCTGCGCCCGTTCGGCATGAACGACCGCGTTTCGTCGGCACGGCCAGTGGACCGCTATGGAAGCACGGACCGCTATTCCGGACGTAACGAAACCTACGCCCGTAACTACGGCGACAGCCGTTACGATTATCGCAACAACGGCTGGCGGTATGACCGTTGGGAAAACCGCTGGGAACGTTATTGACGATACGCAGCGGATGACCGCGGCGCGGCGAAATCAGCCGCGATCGAAACCCATCTCGCGCAAGAAGGCGTGCCGGTCCTGCGTGCCAATGTAGCCGGCGACGATTTGCACGAAATCCTCCTGGCTCTTCGCTTGTGCCGCCGCCTTCTTGACGACGATCCGGGCAATCGGTCCGACATAGACGGCGAGCCGCGTTGTCGTCGCGTCGATGAACGCCTGTTCCAGCGGGTGCGAAGCCGTCGACGCGCGGGGATCCGTCTTGTGCCCCCGCTCGGCGGCTGACGAGCCGGATGGCTCCCGGCCGGGCACGCCGCCGTGCGTGCGGACGCGTCCACCCGTCTGCGCGAGGCCGCCGCCCGGCTCGGTGGCATGCGTGCCCGCGGCGATGAAGCGCCGGCGCTCCTGCGGATCGTCGATGTTCGTCGCGAGCATCGAATACAGCTCGCCGAAATTGCTGCTGTGCGCCGCCGCCTTGCGCACGTACACTTTGGCCAGCGGCCCGACAAAGTGGGCGAGCTGCTTCTCCACGGTCGTCAGCGCGTCGCTGTCCCACCACGGTTGCGGCAGCGGCGGAAGGTCGACCAGGCCCGGACTCAACACCGTGGCGTCGGACGGTGAGGCGGTCGCCCCGACGGAATAGGCGGCCGCCTGCAAGGCCTGCTGGAAGTCACGCGCATTCTGGAATCGTGCCTCGGGCGCCTTGGCGAGCGACCGGGCGAGGAGCGCGTCGATGCACAGGGGAAGCGTGCCTTGCGCGCGCTGCGACGGCGGGATGGGCTCGACGTGGCAGATCTGGTACATGATCGTCTCCGCCGTGCCCGTGAAAGGCTTTTGGCCGGTCAGGAGCTCATAGAACACCACGCCGACGCTGAAGAGGTCCGAACGCTGGTCGGTCGCCTTTCCCATGCATTGCTCGGGCGCCATGTAAGACGGCGTGCCGAGCACCGTGCCCACCATCGTCAGCTCGGAGGCGTCGACGCGGGCGATGCCGAAATCGGCGACCTTCAGCACGCCCTCCATGGTCAGGATCAGATTGGCGGGCTTGATGTCGCGGTGGATGACCCCGCGCCCGTGCGCGAATTCGAGCGCCCGCAGCAACTGCGCCGTGATGCCGCACACCTGGCTGAATTCGAAGCGCGTCTTGCGGTTGAGGTATTCACCGAGGCCGGTGCCGTCGACATATTCCATCGCGATGAACGCGACGCTGTCGTCCTCGCCGTATTCGTAAACGCCGACGATGTTCGGGTGATTGAGCCGCCCCGCAGCCTTGGCTTCGTTCTTGAACCGCGCGGTGAACTGCGACGCGAGCTCCGAGCCGGCGACGTCCTTGCGCACGGTCTTGATCGCGACCGTGCGCTCGATTTGCGGATCGAAGGCCTTGTAGACCAGCCCCATCGCGCCCTTTCCCAGGACCGACTGGAGCTCGTACTTGCCAAGTCGACTCGGGAGGGTCATCGCAGCGGCAGGCAACCGATTTCGCAATCAACGAACGACCGGGCGACTAGCCCTCGATCATCTTCATCGCCTGCACGAGGCTCGTCTTCATCCGGCCGAGCGCTTCGGTCAGGATGCCGATTTCGTCCTTGCTTCGCGTCCGGAATTCGCCGGCGTCGAGGTTGCCGAGGCTCACCTGATCGGCGATCGCGGCCAGGCGCGTGATGCGCCGGATCACGATGGTGTGCAGCATGATGTTGAGCAGGACGAACGTGGCGACGAAGACCGCGGTGAGCGACAGCATGAAGGCCCGGAACGTCGCGCCCGCCCGCTCGATCGGCACCGCCATCGGCACCGAAACCACTTGCGCGCCGATCACTTCGTTCAGCTTCCACCCGAAGCCGTTGGCGCCGCCGTAGAGGTCCACCATGGTCTTTGGCGCGGCGTCGATCGTGGTGTGACAGGCGAGGCACGCCGGGTTCTTGATCTGGATCGGCCGCGCAAGGTAGAGCGATCGACCCGTCGGCGTATCGCGCTCGCCGACCACCTCGGGCGTCTCCGGCGTCTGGCGGAAGATCTGCACGACGTCGGCTTCCCAGTCGCTGGCACGGTCGCGCGGGTTGGTCGGGTTGAGCGTCGCCTCCTTGTAGGCGTAGTCCTTGTGCGTCTTGCGCAGCTCGTTGAATTGCTCGGTGGCGGCATAGGCGGGCACGGTCTGCGGCAGAAAGACATACTTGAGCTGCGTCTCGAGCAGCGGCTTCACCTGCGAGGCGGTGTAGTTGCGCGTGGCGAGCGCGGCTTCCATCATCAGCCGCGCGTGCTGCAGAACCTCCTCGCGGGCGTTGGCGCGCAACACGTTGTACGAGACGTACCCGGTGATCGCAAGACCCAGCACGAAGATCCCGAGGAGCACCAGATTGAATTTCCAGATCAGTTTCATGGCGTTCTCTCCAGTGCCGCGAAAGCGCCCCCGCGGCGATCATTTTTGCGGGGCGGACTCCTTCGGAGCGTATTTTTCCGGGTGCAGGAGGCGATCCCACTCCGGAAACGAGGCAATGCGGGACTCTACCGCGCTGCGAAATTCGCGCTCCCGGAGCCGTGGCTCGAAGCGCTTGAGGAACGTCTTGCGATACGGGCCGGCGAGCCAGGGCTCGGCCTCCGCGAACGTGATCTCGCCCTGCGGCGCGAGCGTCGCCGGCGCTTTCGGGAAGCGGCCGGCGAGATTCGGCAACGCGTCGACCATGTCGCGGGGCATTGCCGCGACGAACGGGGGCGGCGCGCGATTGTCGGTGCGCGGCGGCTGGCGGCCAGAGCGCGCCCAGTACTGGCCCGCATTCGCGTCCTGCGGCGGACCGTCCTTGTTCGCGTCGGTGGTCGCCATTCTCGCGGTCCCCGACTCGACGAAAGCCTCGGTCGCATTGGGTTCCGCGTGCATCACCACGATCGCCTCGGCCATATCGATGGCGGCCAACGAGGTGCGCACCCGCGCACTCGAGTCGGCCGTCTTGGCAACGAACTTCATCCATCCGTGCCCCAATGCGAACTCCTGCGTACCTGGAGGTTTGTCACTTGAGAAAGGCTTCGCGGCGAACAGTTCAACCGGCCCGCTCAGGCTCAGGGTGCTGCCTGGGACGAACTCGACCTGGACCGTCGCCTTCCCGGCACCGGAGATGAGGTCGCCCGCCTCGATCCGCGCGCCCGGAACCAACTTGTACCACGTCACTGCGCGCAACACGCGCGCGTCGCCGTCGACAATGGTGAAGATTCCCACACCGGCCGCGAGGCTATCGGCGGCAACCAACGCCGACCAGAGTGCGACGAACAGACGGACGCTTCTTCTCGACATCTCGCCCCATGCCGGGCTCGTGGGACCAAAATACTAGGCCGCAGGGGTCGTGCGCGTCAACGCGGGGAAAGGCGCGGACGCGAACATTGCGTCGCATGACGGGACAGGCCCATCGGCGGCGCGGGCCTGCCGGAGCGTGGCGCGATAATCACGCAGCGACAGGCGCGGACGAAGGCAGCAGGCCCGCACCCGCCACCCAATAGCCGGCGCAGCGGCCGGCTTCAGAGTCGACGTGACGGCGTAACTAACCCGCCGGACGTTCGATGGTGAACGCCTGGATTTCCACGCGGCGATTCGGTTCGAGGCATGCGATGAGGGCTGCCTGTGCGGATTCCCTGCATTGGACCACCGGGTTTGCCTCGCCCCTGCCAATGGCGACCAGTCGATGGGCTTCGACGCCTTTGCCGACGAGATAGGCCTTCACGGCGTCGGCACGGCGCTGCGACAGCCTGAGGTTGTAGTTGTCGGATCCGAGTCGATCGGTGTAGCCGGTGATCGTGATGCCGGTGAGCTGGGGATTGCGCACCAGCGCGACGGCAATTTCGTCGAGCTTCGGCTGCGGTGTCGCGAGGTCGGCCCGGTCAAAGGCGAACAGCTCCTTGGCCGAGAGCGTGTAGCGTTCGAACCTCGGAGCCGGAGCAGGTGCAGGTGCCCGCGCCACGGGAGGCGCTGGCGCCGTGGCCACGACCGGCGGCTTCTGGATGTAGACCGTCGGGCCGGGATCAACGTAGACCGGATAGGGATAGTAGCCGGGATAGGCGTAGTAGCCCGGATACGCGTAGTAGCCCGGATAACCGTAGTAGCCCGGGTACGCGAAGTAGCGCGGATACGCGTAGTAGCGCGGGCCCGGCAAGTAATACGGATAGGCGCCCCAAACGGCAACGCTGCCGAAGCCGCCGGCCCACCCATTCCAGCCGCGACCGCCATACCAGTGGCCAGGCTGCCCGCCGCCTCGCCATCCGCCACCATGCCAGCCGCCGGGCGCGCCGGCGCCCGGCATGCTGCCGGCCGCGTGGCGGTGCCCACCGCCGCCTTGACCCGACGCACCGCCGGCAAAGCAGGCGATCAGCAGGAGTGAAAATACCAATCCGAGTTTTTTCATGATGGCCTCCTCCGTCATCCGGCCGCCACGGGTGCCTGTCGCAGCCGGCCAGAGCATCGCGGCCAGGAGGACCCATGAGCGTCACCACGGCCAAGTCCGGCCGCGCGCGCTCCCGCGCGTGGCGTTGGCGTAAGACATTAACGCGCGAGACGCACTTGCGATTGAGTCCGCGTCGAGCGGAATGTTCCGCGGCCGGACGGGTTTCGGTGAGCACGTCCTGCTGCGTTGCGACAAGCGGATGCTTCAGGTAGGCCACTTCTGACACGAGTGCCGCCGGCCTCCTACACGCGAATCAGCGAGCGCCCGCAGCGGCAGCGCCCCGTCTCCACTACGCTGGGGTCACGTACTCGCCGAAGCTTGATCGCCCGCAATCGTCATCGATTCGTGGTCAAGGAATCCGGTCATCAGCGTACGAGCCAACCACGTCCGCGGCGCTGACCATCCGGGGAATCGGCGTTACCTCAGCAGGGGGACCGATCATGTGGGGAATGTCTCTACGTTGGCTGCGTCGGATTGCCATTGTCATGGGCGCATCGTGCGCCGTCGCGACGGCTGCGCATGCCGTCCCCGTTACCTACACCTTCAAGCTGACGGCAAGCGGAAGCGTCGGCACGACCCGCTTCACCAACAGCGAAATCGCGGTCACCGCGATCGGCGACGCCACCGACGTGACCACGATCGGGGCCGGCGTCCCGTGCAATGACCTGTGGAGCATGACCTTCACCATCAGCGGCGTCGCTTCGGGCTCCATCACCAGCCCGCTGAGCATTGCGGCGAACCAGGGCTGGCAATTGCTCGGTCTGTCGCGCGGAAGCTGCGCCGCGCCGGATCTGCTGTGGGTATCGGGCTACGCCAACCAGGTCAGCACCTACAATCTGGCCAGCGGCATAGGCCCGATCGTGCTCGGGTCGCCCAATCCGCAGGCAGGGGTCGACCCGACCACGTCGAGCGGGATGCTCAAGCTCGCGGAAATCACGTCGATGGCGTTCCAGGCCACGTTCGGTGCGTCGGTTGTCCCCGTCGTGGGGCTCTGGTGGAATCCGAGCGAATCCGGCTCCGGGTACAACCTCGACCTGAAGAACGGCGTCCTGGTCGTCACCCTTTTTACTTACAAGGCGAATGGCGATCCGCAGTGGTACATCACGTCCGGACCGATCGTCGACAACGTCTTCACCGGAACGATGAACAAGTACATCGGAGGCCAGTGCATCTCGTGCCCCTACAAAGGCCTTCCGACGAGTGCCGGCAATGATGGCGTTGTGAGGATCGAGTTCACGTCACCCACGTCGGCGACCATGTCGCTTCCCGGTGGACGCGTGACGCAGATTCAACCGCAAGCGTTTTGACATCGCGGCACCCTTCGTCCGCGGTTGGAGCCCGATTTTCGACCGGTGTACCCGGCGGGCGGACCCGAGCTATCATCACACCTTTGAACGACGCCACCCGCGGCGCTTCGCGCTCGCCGTTGGCGCCATTGATGGCAAAGGAGCTCCCGATGGGCAATCGCGACCGGCAACGCAAGGAACCGAAGAAACCGAAGCAACCGAAGAAGCCGACCCCAGCCTCGCTCGATTGAGATCGAAGCCCCTCTCGCCACCGAGAGGGGTCTTGGCTGGACCGGCGGGGCCTACTCCGCGGCCCCGATGGCTCAATCTGACTGGCTGGCGACCAGTGCGCGGTACCGCGCGAGGTGCCGGATCGCGTCCTTCGGCTTTTCCGACTTTTCGTAGAGCAACGCCAGGTTGTAGTGGCAATCGGCCAAGCCGGGATCGGCGCGCAGCGCCGCCTCGTACGCGGCCATCGCTTCCGGGGTGCGCTCCATGTCCTCGAGGAGCACGCCAAGGTTGTAGAGCAGCACCGGATCGCTGCCGCAAGCCTTCACCCCGTCGCGATAGACCTGCTCGGCCTTCTCGAAGCGACCGGCCTCGTGCAGAAGTCGGCCCAGGTTGATATGGGCATCGAGAAGCGCCGGATCGGCGGCGACCGCGCGCTCGTACGCCCGCAGCGCGCCTTCGGCATCCTCCCGCTCCAGCGCCACCCCGCGCTCGAACCAATCCTGCCCGCCGTTCGGCGCCGCGGCCGCCGGCTCGCGCTCGATCACGCTTAGCGAGCCGTTGGCGGGATCGCCCTCGAACGCAAGCAGGTATTGTCCGGAATCCGCCTGCCAGCGGCGGCTGCCCTCGCGCACCGCCACGCGGTCGGCCACGGCGCAAATGCTGAGGCCGGACAGCGGCATGGCATCCGGAAGGTGGCGGCGCAGCTCGCGCACCGATTTGGTAATCCGCCGCTGCGGCACCTTGGCGTCGGCAAGCGCCTGGGCGGTGCGCAGCACGATCAGGTCCTGGAAGGAGAACAGCCATGCGCCGCGTGGCCCGCGCGCGGGCGAGACGAACCCGGCGGCAATCAATGCGCGAAGGGTGCCACGCGACAGGCGAAGCAGCTTCTCGACGTCACGGACGCCGTACGGGTGCATGACGCCGCCTTGTCTGCTAGCCCTTTTTCTTCACGCCCTTGCGCGCCACCGGTGCCTCCGCCTCGGACTGCTGCGCCCGCTTGGGCGGCTTGCGCTCCGCCACCGCGGGCTCGGACGCAACCGCTGCCAACCGCGGCGCCTTCGCGCGCGCGGGCGCCTTCCGCTCGAGGCTCGCTCGCAGCGCTTCCATGAGATCGATGACCTGCGCGCCGCCCTCGGGCGCCTCGGCCAGCGTGATCTCCTGACCTTCGACCTTCTTTTGCACGGCCGCCTCGATGCGCGTGGCCACCTCGTCGGTGTAGGCGCTGGGGTCGAACGTGTCGGACGTCTGCGCCTCGATCAGCTGCTGCGCGAGCTTGAGCTCGGCGGGCTTCACTTCCGTCGTCGGAATCTCGAGGTCCTTCATCGTCCTCACCTCGCCGGCATAGAGGAGCTGCTGCATGACCAGGCCATCCTCGACCGGACGGATCATCACGATGTACTGTTTGCCGCGCGCGGCCCAGCGCCCGAGCGCGCAGCGCTTCGACTCGCGCAACGCGCTTGCCAGCAGCGCGTAAGGCTTGGCGCCGCCCTTGTCGGGCGCGAGGTAGTAAGCCTTGTCGAAGTACACCGGGTCGATCGCTTCGAGCGGCACGAATTCGGTGATCTCGGCCATATGGGTGCCGGCTTCCTCCATCGCCTTCAGTTCCTCGGGCGTGAAGATCACGTACTGGTCTTTCGCGAATTCATAGCCTTTGACCATGTCCTCGCGCGCGACCGGCACTTCCTCCTTGGCGCAGATGTACTGCTGCTTCAAGCGCGATCCGCACCCCTTGTGCAGCAGATTGAAGGATATCGCGCGGCTCGCCTCGGTCGCCGAATAGAGCTTCACCGGGATCGAGACCAGCCCGAACGAGACCGTCAATGACGCTATCGATCGTGCAGCCATGCTCCGCCTCCGATTTGGTTAAGCCTTGACGCGCGCGAGTGCCTTTTCGAGGCTCTGCTTGCGTGTCAGGGCGTCTGCCCAGCGATCACCCGATTGCGCCAGGCGCTGCGGCACGTTCGTGATCCTGAAGTCGAGCGGGTGCGCGCCGGCGAGTTCTTCCCACGTCAGCGGCATCGACACCGGCGCCCCGGGCTCGCCACGTGGCGAATAGGCGACGTTCAGCGTCTTGCCGCGGACGTTCATATTGTAGTCCATGAAAATCTTGCCTGTGCGCTTCGGCACGCTCCATTCCAGCGTGATGTCCTTCGGGTGCAGGCGCATCAGGTGCCGGCCGACCAGCTCGGATACGTGGCGCGCCGCATCGAAATCGATGGTGCGGCGGATCGGCACGAAGATGTGCAGGCCGGTCTTGCCCGACGTCTTGACGATGGACTCGAGCGACATGCTCTGCAGCAGCTCGCGCAGCCAGAACGCCACCGCCTTGCCCTTCTCGAAGGCGACGGTGTTGAGCTCGGGTTCCGCCCCGGGCGCTTCCTTGCCGGAATAGATGTACGGATCGAGGTCGAACACCACGTAATCGGGATGGTTGAGCACCGAGGCCTCCAGCGACTCGAGCGACGCCGCGTACTCGGTGCCTTTCGAGCGCGCATCGGGTCCGGGCCTGGCGCGCGAATGCCAGATGTGAAATTCGAGCGTCCCGGACTGCGCGAGCCACAGGAGCGTCGGGAGGTTGTTGCACAGCAGGTAGTCGTGACGTTCGTCCTTGTGTTCCGAGAACACGGTGATGGTCTCGACGAATGCCGGCCGCTCCTGCTCCCAGTGCTTCTGGAAAAAACGCTCCCCGCGGATCCCCTCGGGCATGCGGATCATGGTGAGCGGGCGATCGGCCAGATGCGGCAGCATGTACGGCGAAACCTGAGCGAGGTAGCGCAACAGGTCGCGCTTGGTGAGCGCCGGCTGCTTCAGGGCCGGATTCGCGGGCCAGTAGACGCGATCGAGGTGCGTCAGGCGGATCCGATGCGGCCCGACCGCGAGGGTGAACGTGGTCTTCGCGTTTTCCAGTTGCGCGACGATGTCGTCGACCGGCCCGCCCTCCGACAGGGCGGCTGGTGGCGCGCCGCCGGGATCGGCGCGCCGCACCGCTTTCGGATCGACGTCATCGCGCAGCCGCAGGAAGACCGGCGCGCGCAGAGCGCCGTCCTCGGTCCAGCTGTGGAAGCTCACCTCGGCGACGATCCGGGGCTCGACCCACGTGGTCGGGCCATTCACCTCCGGGACGTCGACGAAGGGACAGGTCTCCCGTCGCAGCGGCTGCAACCGCGTCTTCAGTTGCGCCAGCGTGCGCTCGTCGAAGCCGGAGCCGACGTGCGAAGCGTAGCGCAGCTTGCCCTTGTCCCAATAGCCGACGAGGAGCGCGCCCAGCGCCGCGCGTGAGCCTTTCCCGCCGGTGTAGCCACCGACGACGAAATCGGCGCTGTGCGACGGCTTCACCTTCAGCCACGATGTCGAGCGGCGCCCGGCCTCGTATCGGCTTTCCTTGCGTTTGCCGACCACGCCTTCGAAGCCGCTGGCGAGTGCCGCGGCCTGCAGGGCGATGCCGTCTTCGGCCGCATGCACGAGCTGGACGTGCGGAGTAGGCAGCAGGCATTGGGCGAGATAGCGGCGCCGATGGTGGTAAGACACATGGCGCAGATCGATGCCGGCAAAATGCAGCAGATCGAAGCAAAAGAAGACCACGGGCACCTTCTGGTCGGCCGCGGCGATCTCCCGCTCCGTCTTCAACTGGGCGCGGTCCTGGAGCGCCGCGAACGACGCCTTCCCGCCCAGGTCGAAGGCCACGAGCTCGCCGTCGAGGATCATGCCGCTCGACGACCTGCTTGCCGAGCTCCGCGGCGAGCTGCGGGAACTTGCCGGCGAGCTCGAGTCCACGCCGCGAGCGCAACCTGACACCGTGGCCGTCGATGAAGGCGAGCACCCGATAGCCGTCGAGCTTCGGCTCCCACATCCACTCCGCACGATTGAAGGCCGCGTCGCCCGGTTCCGCAAGCATCGGGGCGATGCTGGCCGGCATGGGCTGGACCTCCCCCGAGGGCACGAGCTGCGCCGCGGGAATCCGCTGCACCGGGACAACCGTCAGATCTTCGACCGACACGCCGGAGAGAACCGAGCGGTCCTGCGCGGTGACGTCGGCCACCACCGCGAACCGGTCCCTGTGCTTGAGCAGCAGCCACTGCTTGGCCTCCTTGGTGCGCACCAGGGCAAAGGAGCCTTTCAGCTTTTCGCCGCGCAAGAGGAAGCTCAACTTGCCTTGCGCGAGACCTTCCCTGACCTCGCGCTCCGCCCGCGCGCGATCGTGGAACCAGGTCGCGCCGCCTTCGTCCGGCGAATAGACGCCGCAGTCCCAGACGATCACCTCGCCCGCGCCGTATTGCCCCGGTGGAATCACGCCTTCGAACGAGGCATAGTCATACGGATGGTCCTCGGTCTGCACGGCGAGCCGCTTCTCGTTGGGATCGAGCGCCGGACCCTTGGGCACCGCCCAGGACTTGAGCACGCCGTCGCATTCGAGGCGGAAGTCGTAGTGCAGGCGCCGGGCCGAATGCTGCTGGACGACGAACAGCAACGGCCCGCTGCCGGTGTGGGCCACCGCCGGCGGCGGCTCCGGCGTAGCGGTGAAGGCCCGCTTGGCGGAGTATTCGGTCAGACTGTCTTTCGCCATGCCGGGATTCTATAGTGAGAGAAAGGAGGCCGGACAGATGACGACGTCGAGGCTACTGGCGGGAGCGAGCGGCTATTCCTTCAAGGAGTGGAAGGGCAGTTTCTATCCGGAGAACATCAAGGCGGAGGCGATGCTGGCGTGGTACGCCGAGCGCCTGCCGACGGTCGAGATCAACAACACGTTCTACCGCATGCCGAAGACCGCGGTGCTCGAGACCTGGGCCGGCGCGACGCCCGAGCGCTTCCGGTTCGCGATCAAGGCGTCGCGCCGGATTACGCACATCGCGCGGATCAAAGTGGAAACCGCGGCCGAGCCGCTGGGTTATCTGTACCGTAACCTCGCCGCGCTCGGCGCCAAGCGCGGTCCGGTGCTGTTCCAGCTTCCGCCCAACCTGAAAAAGGACCTGCCGCGCTTGAGCGAATTTCTCCGCCTGCTACCCGACGGCCACGGCGCCGCGTTCGAATTTCGCAACGACACCTGGTTTGCCGACGATGTCTACGATGCGCTGAAGGGCGCGGGGGCGGCGCTGTGCCTGTCCGAGCGCGAAGACAACGCGCCGCCGCCGCTCGTCGAGACCGCGCCCTGGGGCTATGTCCGGCTTCGCCTCGAGACGTACTCGGACGACGATCTCCGGCAGTGGGCGCGGCGGCTCGAAGCGACGTCGTGGCGCACGATCCACGTGTACTTCATGCACGAGCCGACGGCGCCGGCGTATGCACACGCGCTGATGCGCTTCGGGTCGGCGTAATCGCGCTTCGCCGATGCCTTCATTGTGCCGGGTGTCAGCGGCCACCGCCCCGTTCCGGGCCGCGCCCGCTGCTGCGCACGCCGTAGACGCCCAGCACGCGCTCGATTTCAGCGCTGTCCGGCCGCTCGAAGTAGCCGGTGCGTCCGATCCGGACGCCCGACGTCCGCCGCAACACGACCATCGCCTCGGTGAGCTTCAGCAGAACACCGGAGATGTCCAGCACCGGCACGCGGTCGATCTCGGTCAGGCCGTTGCGAATGGCGACCAGGTTCATCAACCCGCAGGCGAGGACGATCACGTCGGCGCCCTGCGCGATCGCCTCGCGCCCCGCCGCGCGAATGCGCGCCAGGCACGCCCCGGCGTTGCCCGCGAGGCCGGCTTCCAGCTCGGCGAACGGCAATTCGAATCCCACCATCGGGCCCGCTTGCGGCGCGAGCCCGTATTTGTGGACCAGATCGCCATGAAACTTGGTGTTGAGCGACGCGGTGTGCGACAACAGCGCGACCCGGCGGCCCAGCATCGCGGCGACGTGCAGGCCGCATTCGCCGAGCGAGAGCAGCGGGATGTCGACCAGCTCTTTCAGCTCGTCCAGCACCGGGTCCAGGAAACAGCCCAGCGCGACCGCATCGAACCCCTCCTCCTGCGCGGTGAGCACGCTCTCCAGCAACGCGCGGTTGTTGAGGAAATCGAACGCCTTGAAGCGGAGATTGGTCGTACCTGCGGCCACGCCGCGCACTTCGAGCGTCGAGCCCGGGAAGAGCCGCTCGCGGGCGTGCGCTTCGATCGCGTTCCGGTACGCCGGAAAATCCTCGACCACGGTGCTGCTCTGCCACAGGATGCGGATCGGCGCGTGGTTCATGGGTCTCACTCCTCGGCAAGGCGTCGCAGCAGCGTGGCACTCGGCTTGCGCGCCGTCGTCAGGCCAAACGCGAACACCGAAAAATAATTGCGCGTGAGATCGCGCACCGTGGCTTCGCCGTAAGGGTCATACCACGTCGACAAGGTGTTGCAGGTGCCGAGCATCGCATAGGCGACCAGTTTGGGATTGAGATTGGGATCGAATTCTCCGGCGCTCATGCCCGAACGGATCAGCTCGATCCACAGGTCGCCGTACGCCGACCATGTCCGGGCCAGGGCGTCCGGCCGGTTGCCGCGCTCTTTGGCATAGACGGCGCGGAAGATGATCTCCATCTCGCGGTAGTTCGAATTGAACTGATGCAGGTGATTCTCGATCGCCAGATACAGGCGCTCCTCGGCCGAGATCGGCAGCGCCATGATCTGCTTCAGGCCGCGCAGCAGCCCGTCGCTGGTCGGCTTGATGACCGCATACAGGATTTCGGACTTGTCCTTGAAGTAGTGATAGATTCCCTCGCGCTTGATGCCGATCGCATTGCCGATGTCCTCGAGCGACGTCGCGATGAAGCCCTGGCGGTGGAAGAGCTCCGTGGCCTGCAGGACGATTTCCTTCTTGCGGCTCATGTCCGCTCGGCAGCCTCGGTGGGCACTGCACCGGCCGGTGACGCCGCGACACCCGTAGCCACCAGGCCATCGACTTCGGCATCGCTGAAGCCCGCCTCGCGCAGCACCGTTCGCGTGTGTTCGCCATAGCTCGGCGCAAACGAGAAATGGGTGGGACCATCCAGGTCCACCGCCGGCGGCGGCAGGTGGATCGTCCGGCCGTCCGGCATCGTGGTCGTGAGCATCTTGCTGCGGATCTGCGCCATGGCCGCGACCTGGGGGATCGTCTGGATGGGGGCATGCGGAATCGCGGCCCGGCCGAAATCGTCCATCAGTTGCGCGGTCGGGTAGCGACGCATGATCGCCGCGATATCGGCATGGATCGCCGCCCGTTGCTGGTGCCTTCCCTCGTTGGTGATGCGCACCGCATTGGCAATCGCGGCGAACTTGGGGATCGCGGTCAGGCGCTGCCACTGGCCATCGTTGCCGATGGCGATGAACACGAAGCTGTCGGCGGTCCGGTAGGCATTGGTCGGGATGAATTTGCGGTGCTCGTTGCCGGCGCGGGAGACCTCCTCGTCGCCGCAATCGAAATTGAGCAGCGGCATCGTGGTGACGAGCCACGATGCGGCCGCCTGCAGCATCGAGACATGAATGGCGCGGCCCTGTCCGGTTTCATGACGCGCGAGCAACGCCGCCATCACTTCGGCATAGAGGTCGTCGCCGGCCTTGAGATCGATCAGCGGAACGCCGGAAAGCATCGGCGGCCCGGAGCGCTCGCCGGTCAGCTCCATGAAGCCGACCATGGCCTGCATGGCGGGGTCGTAGCCGGGAACGTCGGGATAATCGGGCCCCATCGCCGAAATGCCGGCCCAGACGATGTCGGGCTTGACCGCCTTCAGCGTGTCGTAGTCGATCCCGAGTTGCCGGTAACGGCGCGGCAGCGTGTTGCAGCAGAACACGTCGACACCGAGCGCCCCGATGATTCGGCGCAGCGCCTCCTGACCGGCGGGCTGCTTGAGGTCGAGCGCGATGGCCTCCTTGCCGACATTCTGCGCGATGAAGTAGCTGCGCCGATCGTCGCCCGCCACGCGTTTGCCGATATAGCGGTTGGGATCTCCCGGCAGGCCGCCGGTCGAGCTGGTTGCCTCGATCCGGATGACCCGCCAGCCTTTTTGCACAAAACGCGAGGTGGCATACGGCAACGACAGCGCCTGCTCCAGCGACAGGACGACGCGGCGCCTCGTGTGCGGAGGTGAGCTCATGCAGGCTCCCCCGCGGGGGCGGTCGAGGGTTCGAATCCGTAGTCGCGCCTCGCGGACTCGGCACTGATCTTTTCGTCACGAAGATCCTGCTCGATCAGCGGCCGCGCGCGCGAATGTGGATCGCCGTAGCCTCCCGCACCCGGCAGATGGATGCTCAAGAGGTCGCCGGCCGCCAGCGTGTCGAGCCCCTTCGATTTCATCGTCCGCTCGCCCGCGGTTCCCGGATTCAGGACGAACGCGCCCACCGATCCCGGCAGACCGCCGAAGAGGCCCTGCGGCGCGAACTTGTGGCGGTCGGCGTAACGGGCGAAGCTCACGCGGTCGGCCAGGATGCGCACGTCGCGCCGCAGCGCGAGGCCGCCGCGATAAACGCCGGCGCCGCCGGAATCGGCGATGAACTCGTAGCGCTCGATGCGGACGGGGAATTGCCGCTCCGTCACCTCGATCGGCGTGTTCATGAAGCGCGGCAGGTGACTGTCCTGGCCGTCACGCCCGTCGCGATACGGTCGCGCACCGCTGCCGCCGCCCTGGATGTCGGTATAGATGAACGCTTCGCCGCTGATGGAGTCGCGGCCACCAAAGCCGCAGGTGCAGATCTGTCCGTGCGAGCCCGCGGTCACCCGATCGGGCACGGCCTTGGAGAGCGCCCGCATCATCGCCTCGACGATCTTCTGCGAACAGTTGGTGCGCGCCGCCACGGCCCCGGGCGGCAGCGGGTCGACGACGCTTCCCGGCCGGGTGACGACCTTGATCGGACGATAGCATCCCGAATTGGCCGGCACGCCGGGATCGACGACGGCGATCATCACGTAATACGCGGCGGCGTGGGTGTTGGCGAGCGTCGAATTGACGTTGCCTTCGGCCTGGGCATCGGAACCGGTGAGGTCGACCACGACTTCGCCGCCCTTGACGGTCAGCTTCACCGCGACACGGATCGGGCGCTCGTTGATGCCGTCATCGTCGATGAAGTCCTCGCCCTCGTAGATCCCCTCGGGCAACTTGGCCAGGCCCAGGCGCATGCGCCGCTCGGAATAGTCGAGCAGGTCGGCGCAGGCTTGATGCATCGTCGCCTCGCCATAGCGGCGAAACATGCCGCGCAGCCGCTCCGTGCCGACCATGACCGAGCTCACCTGGGCGCGGATGTCGCCCAGCGTCTTGGCGGGCACGCGGATCTGATTGGCGATGATGGCCGCGATCTCGCGATCCTCCTTGCCTTGCTTGTACAGCTTCACCATCGGCAGGCGCAGGCCCTCGAGGTAGATCTCGCGGATGCCGCCGGCGACGCCGCCGGCCGCCACGCCGCCGAGGTCGGAATGATGGGTGATGTTGCCGACGAAACCAATCAGCTTGCCGTCGGAGAACGCGGGAGCGATGGCGTAGAGATCCATGATGTGCTGACCGCCCTTGTACGGATCGTTGGTGATGATCACGTCACCGGGGAAGAGGTCCTCCGGACGGAAGAAGGCGGTCAGCTCCTTCATGGTGATTTCGAAGCCGGCGAGCAGGCTGGGATTGTGGTGCGCTTGCGCCACCGTCTGGCCGGCCACGTCGGTGACGACGCACGAGATATCCTTGATCTCGGTGATGATCGTCGAGCGGCCGGTGCGCACGAGCGTGTAGCCCATTTCGTCGGCGACCTGCTCGAGGCCGTAGCGGATGACCTGCATGGTGATCAAATCGGTCATTGCCGTGACTCCGTTTCATCGACGCTGATCGCCAGCCCGATATCGGCCAGCACGCGGGCCTCGACTCCGGGTGGAATCAGCACCGACGAGGTCTCCTCCTCCACGATCGCGGGGCCCGGCACGACGTTTCCCGGCCGCAGCAACGCGCGCTCGTAGACGGTCGTGGGAACGAAGCCGAGGTCTTCGAAATACACGGGCCGCCCGCCCTTGCGCGCCGGCGTTGGATCGGGTCCGGCCGCCGCCGGGCGCTCGAAGTCGAGCGGCGGATTGCGTCCCAGCGCCACCACGCGCAGGTTGACGATCTCGATCGGCTCGCCTTCGAAGAAGAACACATAACGCTCGCGATAGAGCCGCGTGAACGCGTCGAGCAACGCAGCGATGACGCGCTCGTCGACGGGACCCGTGGACAACGGCAGCGTCAGCTCGTAGGTCTGCCCCGTCACTTTGACATCCGCGGTGCGCGTCAGCGCGATCGCCTCGCGGGCGAAGCCCTGGCTTTGCAGCTCGGCCAGCGCTTCTTCTTCCATGCGGCCATAGTGCGACTCCAGCAGCGCCAGATCGGCCTCGTCGGCGCGCACACCGCCCAAGGCCACGACGTAATCGTGCCGCGCTTCGGTGACCAGCAGGCCGACCGCGGAGAAGGTCCCCGGCAACGGCGGCACCAACGCCTCGCGCATCGACAATGCCCGCGCGAGCTCGACCGCGTGCACCCCGCCGGCGCCGCCGAACGAGAGCAGCGAGAAGCCGCGCACGTCGATGCCGCGCAGGATCGTGACGGCGGCGATGCCTTTGACCATGTTGGCGTTGACCACGCGGATGATGCCGAGCGCGGTTTCCTCCAGGCCCAGCCCCATCTCGCCGGCCAGCGCGCCGACGACGCGCCGCGCCGCGTCGGCGTCCAATCCCATGCGGCCGCCATTGAAGTACTCGGGCGACAACCGGCCGAGCACCAGGTTGGCGTCGGTGACCGTCGGACTCTCGCCGCCGCGACCGTAACAGGCGGGCCCCGGCTCGGCGCCGGCCGAGCGCGGCCCGACGTTGAGGGCGCCGCCGGCATCGCGCCACGCAATCGAGCCGCCGCCGGCACCGATGATGTGCAGGTCGATGATCGGGATGCGTACCGGCAGGTCCTGGAAGCTGCCTTCGGTCGTGATCTTGCAGGCGCCGTCCTCGACCAGGCCGATGTCGAACGAGGTCCCGCCCATGTCCACCGAGACGATGCGGTCGCGCCCGTGCAGCCGGCCGTAGAAGGCGGCGGCGACCACGCCGCCGGCGGGCCCCGAGTTGACGGTGGTCACCGCCTTCCGGCGCGCCGCTGCGATCGACGTCGAGCCGCCATTGGCCTGGATCACGGCCAGCCGCACCGGCCCCAGCAACTCGTGCACCCGCTGCTGCAGCGAATCGAGATAGGCGGACATCACCGGCGTGAGATAGGCGTTCATCACCGTCGTCGAGCTGCGCTCGTACTCGCGGATCTCCGGACAGACGCGGCACGACAAGCTCACGAGCACGCCCGGCAGGTGTTCGGAGAGAATGCGGGCCGCGCGCAGCTCATGCTCCGGCGACACGAACGAAAACAGAAAGCACACGGCCACCGCTTCCACGCCCAACTGGGCAAAGCGCTCCGCGGCGGCGACGACGCTGGCGTCGTCCAGGGGGACGAGCACGCGGCCGTTCGCGTCCACGCGTTCGCGCGCCTCGAGCCGCAATTGGCGCGGCACCAGCGGCAGCGGCAAGTCGACCGAGAAATCGTAGAGTCCGGCTTCCGGGCGCATGATGCGCCCGATTTCGAGCACGTCGCGAAAGCCCTCGGTGGTCAGCAATCCCACCTTGGCGCCGGTGCGTTCGATCAGCGCGTTGGTGCCGGTCGTTGATCCGTGCACGACCTCCAGCACTTCCTCGGCTCGGGATCCTGCGGCTTCCAGCGCCAGGGCAACGCCCTCCAGCACGCCGATGGCGCGGTCCTTCGGCGTCGTCAGTGCCTTGGCCGCGACCAGACGGGGGCCGCGCGGGTCCCAGAGCGTGACGTCGGTGAACGTTCCCCCGACATCGACCGCGATCCGCAGGCGCCGCGCCGTCATCTCGCGCCGCCGAGGGTGAGATCAGCTATGGCACGGCGCTCGTCGGTGCGATGCGGATTTGTCATTCACTTTCCCATGAAACCCGGGAGCCAGGTGACGATTCCCGGGAAGATCAGCAGGATCCCCATCACCACGAGGTCGCAAAGAATGAAGGGCAGCGCGGCGCGATAGACATCGGTCAGCGACGTCCCGCGCGGGGCCAGGCCCTTGACCACGAACAGCACCAGCCCGAAGGGGGGCGTGATCGTCGCCATTTCCATATTGAGCAGCATGACCGCGCCGAACCAGATCGGCGAAAAGCCGAAAATCTTGATGATGGGAAAGAAGATCGGAATCGTGAGCATCATGATCGAGAGCGGCTCCATGAAGCAGCCCATGATCAGCATCACGATCTGCATCGCCACGACGATCCACATCGGGCTCACCTGCAGGCTCGTCGCCAGCTCGACGAGCCCGGTCGAGGCGCCGGTGAAGGCGAGCACCTGCGAGAACGCGGTCGACCCGGTGATGATCATCAGCATCATCACCGAAACCCCCAGCGTCGCCTCGAGCGATTTCCTGATCATGCTCCAGCTCGACCCGCCGTAGACCCAGGCCAGGACAAAGCACCCCAGCGCCCCGGCCGCCGCGGATTCGGTCGCGGTGGCCAAGCCCAGGAACATGAGGCCGATCACGAGGAAGATGATGATGAACAGCGGCATCCCGTAAACGGCGGTGTTGCGCAGCCGCGCGCCCAGCGGAATCGGGTCCCGCTTGTACGCGGGCGCGAGCTTCGGATTGAGGGAGCAACGGACGACGATGTAGACGGCGAACGCCACCCCCATCAGCAGGCCCGGCATGATGATCGCCACCAGAAACTCGCCGACCGAGAAGTTGGCGATGGCGGCCAGCAGCACGGCCAGCGCCGACGGCGGAATCATGATGGCGAGGCCGCCCGCGCCGAGGATCGGGCCGAGGCTCATCTCCTTGCTGTAGCCGCGCTTTTGCATCTCCGGCACCAGCAGTCCCGCCAGCATCGCGGCGCCGGCCATCGCCGATCCGGTGAGCGTGGCGAAGACCGTGCCGCCGGCCACCGCCATCAGGCTGAGACGGCCCGGAACGCGACCGATCCACGAATCGATCACATCCATCAGCTTGCCGGCGATGCCGGAGCGAAACATGACCTCGCCCATCAGCACGAACAGCGGCACCGCCAGCAGGGCGAAATTGGTGACCGATTCGTAGATCGACAACACCAGTTGATTCAGCCCGGCGGCGCCGTTCCAATAGATATAGACGGCCACCACGTTGACCGCGAGGAACGAAAACGCGATCGGCACGCCGATGACCATCAACCCGAGCAGCGACGAGAAAATGATCAGCAGCGTCATCGACCAATGCATGTCCGGCTCGCTAGCGCTCGGTTTCGGGCGGCGGACCCGAGAGCAGGAACAAGAAGCGGTGAGCAAAACGGAAGACCAGGAGCAGCGATCCCACCGGGATGACCGCCAGCACGATCCAGGTCGGAAACTCCATGACGGTCGGCTTGTACACGCCACGCTTCATCGCATCCAGCGTGGCCAGCGCGGCGAACACCGCCAGCACCAGCGTGACGCAAAAACATATCGCGGCGCTCACCAGCGCGAGGCGGCGACGCCAGGCGGCGTTCAAGGCATCGGTCAGCAGATCGACCGAGACATGGCCGCCCTCGCGCAGCAGCGCCGAGGTGCCGAGGAAGGTGATGTAGAGCAGCGTATATTCCGTGAGCTCGATCACCCACACCTGCGGCCGATCGAACAGGCCGCGCATCAGCATCTCGTAACAGACGGAGCCGATGAGAAAGACGATGCCGACCAGCGCGACATCGGCAAACGCGTTCTCGATTTTCGCGAGCCCGCGGTCGAATCGGGTCAGAAACATGATGTCGCGCAACCGCGCGTGGCCGCGTTCGTTGCCGGCACGCGGCACCGCCGCGTGGCCGGAACGGGATCAGTTGCCGGTCAAGCGGCGCAGTTCGGCGACGCGGTCCGGCAGCTTGGTGGCGAGGTACTCCCACTCCACGTCGTAGGCGGCATCGATATATTTCTTGTTTTCGGCATCGGTGAACTTGATGCGTGTGACCCCGGCCTTCTGCAGTTCCACCCACTCCGCCGTCTCGGCATCCTTGAAGTGCTGCACCATCTTCGGCTCGAAGGCGGCAGTCAGCTCGATCATCTTGGCCTGGGCGGACGGCGACAACGCTTTCCACTTGTCCAGATTCATGAGGATGAGAACGTTGCTGGCCGAATAGAACGGCAGGTCGATCACGTTCTTGACGACCTTCGTCCAGCCGCGCTCGCGCGGGCCGGATACCGGCCAGCCCATGCCGCTCACGGTGCCGCCCTCCAGCGCCGTGTACGTTTCACCCTCGGGCACGGTCACCGGGATCGCGCCCACGCGCCGCATGAAGCGGTCATACAAGGCGGTGGTGCGCAATTTGACGCCCTTGAGGCCATCGAGCGTGGTGATCTTGTCCTTGGTCCACAGATAGAAGTTGCCGTAATGGATGCGTCCGATGTAGCGCATGTTGAGCGCCTCGTGGCGCTTGACCATGACGTCGTACAGGCCGCCCGGCTCGCGCTCCTCGGTCACGCTCTTGCGCGACAGCGAAAACGCGCTGGCCTCGGGCAATTGGCTCTGATAGAAGGCCGTGGGGACCATCGCGATGTCGATGACGCCCTTGCCCACCGCCTCGGCCTGCTGCAGCGAGGGAATGATCTCCGGCCCGCCGATGTATTTGACGTTCACCTCGCCCTTCAGCGCGCTGTTGACGGCATCGACCCACACCTGCACCTCGGCCATGACGGGATGGTTCTTGGGCAGGAAACCGATGGCGCGCAGGGAGACCTCGTCGGCGCGCGCCGACGCCGGCAGTACCGCCGCCGACGCGGCTACCATCAGCGATGCAACGAATCGTTTCATGTTCTCTCGCTCCTATTCGAACAGACAAGCCAACGACCAGCGCTTGGCGCTCCCGGACAAGGCAAACATGTCCGGGGCCTGCCATTATTTTACGGGTCCGTAAAATTACTCTAGCACCGGTTGCGCAATGCCGCAACTTTTTCTTTATCCCAACCGGACGGGGGCCGGTGCGGCGCGACGTGAGCCGCCGGGCGCGGGCTTCGGCTTTATGCTTCGCCAACTCGCGGGAACGACCGGGGGTCGGTGCGGCGCGGGGTGAGCCGCTGAGTGCGGGCTTCGGTGCCGCCAAGCGTGTCGGCGGGCGCGTGGGACGGCGGGCGACGGGCGGTCAACCCACGACCGCCCGTCGCCCGCCGCACGCGCAGCGCCGACGGCGGCACAGGCGCCCGCACTCAGCGGCTCACCCCGCGCCGGGACTGTGCTGATGCACGGAAAGAACAGCGCGGGACATTCGCCGGGCGCGTGCCAACGCGTGAGTTCTGTCTCGTATAGGCACCACGTCTCGCGGCAGCGGTCGGGGTCGCGCGCGGGCGCCCGTGGGTCGCGTCGGCCGTCATGGGTGGCGCGGACGCGGTCGGCATGGGTTGCCGGCCGCGTCCGCGCCGGGACCCATAGGCCGACGTTTGCGACCCTCGGGCGCCCGCGCGCGACCCCGGCCGCTGCCGGGCACTACACACCGCACATCGCGCGCTACCCTGACCGCGGCCGTGCACCATCCATCCGTTCGGATCCGGCTTACGAAGCGAGCGTCCTGAACAGCGAGCAATCGCACCCCGGGAGCTCGCCCGGGCGGTAGCGGAGGTTCAGCCTTTTCAGGGCGAGCCAGGCCATGCACACGTTGCTCGACAACACCGGCTTGCCGAGATCGCGCTCGAGGCGCCCGACGATGCCCATGGTTCTCAAATTGGTGCAGCTGATGAACAGGCACCCGGCCTCGTCGCAATCTACGGACCTGGAAAACGCGTAGGCGTCTTCCTCGGTGAGGTCGCCGATCATCCGGTTCGTGAAGAGGGCATCCGCAACGTCTTCGTGATAGCCCTTCATGTTGACGACATCGACGCCGTAGCTTCGCAGCGCCTTCGCTTCGATCGCGTTGATCCGCCTCGTGTAGGGTGTTGCCACCGCGACGCGCGACGCGCCCAGCGCTTGCAGCGCGGCGATGACGGCCGTCGTCGTGGCCATCGCCGGTATGCCGGTCTCGGCCGTGATTTCGGCGCAGATCTGGTCGTCGTATCCCTTGCCTTCGATCATGCTGCCCACGGTGCAGCCAAATACGATGAGGTCGGACAGGCCTTCCGAGGCCAGGTCGCGCGCGGCTCTGCTCACGTGCTGGCGCATGCCCCTCAGCCCCTCCTCGTCCGCGGTGAAGGCAACGCGGGTGGCGTAGATTTCGACGCCGGCGGGACACATGGCCTTCATTTCGGGCTCGAGCGTCGAATTGCTGGACGGCACGATCAATCCGATCCTGCCTCGCCAGCCGAATACGCCTTCTGGTCGGGGCATGGCGTCACCCGACCGGCGGGCCGGCCGTCCCGGTATCTCGAGCGATCGCTAGCGTGCGTCCCGAATCGGAGGATCGCTGGATCGCGTCGATGAGCCGGTGCCGCCGTACTGCGAGGTCGAAGTCCGGTTCGACGGGCGTGCCCTCGCGGATCGCTTTGGCGAGGCGAATGTAAAGATGGCCGACATTGCGCGGCGGGCCGATGGGCATGGCTTCGGGAACCTCGGTGTACGCGGCGGGAACCGGCAACGGCGCCAACGGCCCGCCATCGCGCGATCCGTGCAATTGGTTGGCATCGCGTTGCGGCGCCCCCTTCGAGTCCGCCCGAAGGGTGCCATTGCGGCCATAAATTTCCATGCGCCAGCCGGACGCAGCGTAGGGCACCGCCCCGACGTGCACCGAGGCGATCGCGCCGCTCTCCAGCACGCCATGGATCATGACATTGTCCGCCGCGTCGACGTCGACCAGCTCGTCGGTTCCGGCGACGCGCCATTGCTTGACCTGCGTCGAGACTTTGGCCGACAGCAGGACGAAGTCACCGAGGCACCAGCACAGGGCATCCATCGTGTGGATGCCACGGATCGTGAGCACCGACACGCCCTTCGTCCGGTCGCGGTCCCACAGCCGTGATTTCGGCCGCTCGAGCACGCCGCCGGTGAACATGGTCATGTTCACCGCCAGGACCTCACCGACGTAACCTTCGTCGATCAAGTCGCGCAGGTAGCGGATCGTCGAATCCCCGCGGGCCTGCAGGCCCACCATGGCGCAGACGCGTTTGCGTCGCGCCGCGTCGGCCATCGCTTCGGCTTCCGCCAGATTCGCGCCCAGCGGCCATTCACAGTAGACATGCTTGCCGGCCTCGAGCGCTGCCATGACGATTGGGTGGTGGGCCGGCGCCTTCACGACCACGGAAACCAGGTCGATGCCGGGCTCCCGCACCATCGCGTGGTAATCGTGAAAGGCGCGCTTGACGCCGTATCGCGCCGCCGCTGCGGCAGCCGTATCGGCATGGGCGGTGCAGATCGCCGCGAGTTCGTAATCGGGCAGCACGTTGAGCGCCGGCAGGTGGGAAAGGGGCGCCCATCCCTGCCCGGCGGCGTCGGCGCCCACGATTCCCACGCGGATTCGTTCCATCATCTCACCGTTTTTCGCAGCACGCCCGGCTTGAGCCAGCGCAGGGCGTCGCCCGTTCGACCGCCGAAGCGTATGCTCGGCAGACCACGGAGACGCACGCCACGCGCGGCGACGGCACCGGGCGGCAGACGGTCACGCAGCGCTGACGGCACACCCATCGTAGCGGACGATTCCATGAAGATATTATCGGTCGGTCTTTGCCTGCTGATCGCCGGTTGCGTCAATGCGGCGGCGCTTGCCCAAGGGGCGCCGTTCCCTTCGCGTCCCATTCGAATCGTCGTGCCGTTCCCGCCCGGCGGCGGCACCGACGTCGCAGCGCGCGCGATTGCCGACTATCTGCAACGGGATCTCGGCCAGCCCGTCGTCGTCGACAATCGTCCGGGCGGCAATTCGGTCATCGCCAGCGAGCTCGTTGCCCGCGCCGCGCCCGACGGTTACACACTCTTGCTCACCACCGACTTTCATTCTATCAACGCCGCCTTCGGCAGCAAGCTTCCCTACGACACCCTGCGGGACTTCGCCCCGGTCGCTCGAATCTCCACCTCGCCGCTGATGCTGGTCGCGAATCCGTCGACCGGCGTGAAGAACGTGGCGGAGCTGGTGGCGGCGGCGAAGGCAAGCCCCGGCAAGCTCACCTTCGCGTCGCTCGGCAAGAGCAGTCCGCATTATCTCGGCTTCGAGTGGTTCAAACACCTTGCCGGCATCGACATCCTCGACGTGCCGTACAAGGGCGGCGGGCCGGCGCTGGCCGACGTCCTCGGCGGGCAGGTTGATCTTACGCTGGTCGTGGCGGCGAACGGGATTGCCCACGCGCACACCGGCAAGGTCGTCGCCCTGGCGGTAACGGGACCCGCGCGCGCCGCCGTTGCCAGCGACGTCCCGACGTTCGCCGAAGCGGGGTTTCCGCAGTTTGTGCTGCAGAACTGGTATGGCGTGTTCGCACCGGCTGGCACGCCGCACGACGTGCTCGACAAGCTGAACGGGTCGATCGTCAAAGGGCTGCGCACGCCGGCCATCGCCGCGCGCATCGCGGCGGTCGGCGTCGATCCGGCGCCGTCCACGCCCGCGGAGCTCGACGCGTGGCTGCGCGCGGATATCGCACGCTACCGCCGGATCATCGAGCTCACCGGTGCCGAGCCCGAGCTCCGCTGACGTCGCGGTCTCCGGGCGCCGCCCGATGCACGAACGGCACGGTACTTGCGTCGGTTCGGGATTCCGTGAGCCGCCCTAAATCGCGCGCGTCATGCATTGGTCAGCGTCTTCGTCACCGAGACAAGCTGGCGTTGCCCGCAGTCTAAGCGATCACCGGATGCGTGAGCCAGGCTTCAGCGTGCCGATTTGGGCGCGGGGCGGCTTCGCCCCGCCGCGGGCATTGATCCGGCAGGAGGCGGCGCTTCCATGCCACCGCTGCGGTGCTCGCCCGGCCCCCCATGCCGCGACAGGTTGCGGGCGGTGTTGATCAGCGCGACATGCGACAACGCCTGCGGGAAGTTGCCGAGTTGACGGCCACCCCGCGGATCGTATTCTTCGGACAGCAGCCCGACATCGTTGCGCAGCGCCAGCAATCGTTCGAACAGCGCTTCGGCCTCCGCGTTGCGCCCGAGCAGCGCCAGATTGTCGGCAAGCCAGAACGAGCACGGCAGGAACACGCCCTCGCCTTTCGGCAGCCCGTCGACCTGCCGGGTCGTGAGGTAACGGACGACGAGGCCGTCGACCATCAGCTCACGCTCGATCGCGTCGACGGTGCCGCGCACACGGGGATCCTCGGGCGGAAGGAATCCGACCAGCGGCAGCAGCAGGAGGCTCGCATCGAGCTTGTTGGAGCCGTAATGCTGGACGAACGCGCCGCGCTTCGCGCTGTAGCCCTTGTCGCACACATCCGCGTGAATCCGCGCGCGCAGCCGACGCCAGCGCGCGACCGGGCCGTCCGCGCCCCCGCTCTCGACCGTCTTGATCGCCCGATCGAACGCGACCCAGGCCATGACCTTCGAATGCGTGAAATGCCGCCGCTCGCCGCGCACTTCCCAGATGCCGTTGTCCGGCTCGGTCCAGTGCGATTCGAGAAACTCGAGCAGCGCCCGCTGGAAGTTCCAGGCATCGTCATCGTGGTCGAGCCCGGCGATGCGCGCGAGGTGCAGCGCGTCGATCACCTCACCGTAGACATCGAGCTGGCATTGGGCGGCGGCGGCATTGCCGATGCGTACCGGCGCCGAGCCCGCATAGCCCGGCAGCCACGGCAGTTGCAGTTCCGTCAACTGCCGTTCGCCGGCGACGCCATAGACGGTTTGCATGTCCTGCGGCCGGCCGGCCGCCGCCCGCAACAGCCACGCCCGCCACGCCCGCGCCTCGTCGTGATAGCCGGCGAGCAACAGCGCGTACAGCGTGAACGTCGCGTCACGCGGCCAGCAGAATCGGTAATCCCAGTTGCGCACGCCACCGATGCGCTCCGGCAGCGAGGTCGTCGGCGCGGCGACGATGCCGCCGGTCGGCGCATACGTGAGCGCCTTCAACGTGAGCAACGAGCGCCTGACCGCGTCGCCCCAGCGCCCATCGTACGTGCAGCGCGTGCACCAGGTGTGCCACGCGAGCTCGGTCGCCGCGATGGCCGCGTTGGCGTCGATCGGCAGCGGCCGCGGCTGGTGCGACGGGAAATGGGTGAGGACGAACGGGACGCGCTGCCCGCGCTGAACCGTGAATTCGGCAATCGTGGTGAGCCCCTTGCCCGTGGTCTCGACGGTCGTGCGCAGCTCGAGCGAGTCGGGGCCCGCGGTCGCGAGCAGGGCGTCCTCGACGCGGCGCACCCACGGGACGACGACGCCATAGCCGCAGCGAATGATGAGCTCCATCCGCATGGCTACCCGACCGCGCACGCCTTCGACGACGCGCACGATGTCGGTTCGATCCGGCCACAACGGCATGCAATCGATGAGCCGCACCGTTCCGTCCCTCGTCTCGAACTCGGTTTCGAGCACCAGCGTTTCGCCGCGATAGCTGCGGCGGACGGTGCGAACTTTCGCCGCCGGCGAAAGCAGCCAGCGCCCATGTTCGCGAGTACCGAGGAGTGCCGCGAAACACGCACGCGAGTCGAACCGCGGCGGGCAGAGCCAGTCGATCGAGCCGTCGCGCCCCACCAGCGCCGCGGTGCGGGTGTTGCCGATCAGCGCGTAGTCTTCGATGGGGATGGTCATGTCTCTTCGCCGCGCGGCCGCGCTCGGACTTGTGCCATCGGGATTCTGCAACCGGACCGAAGCGTCATTCGGTAGGTTCGCGGGCGCGCAAACGCGTATCAGAACCGCGCCCGGCGCCCCATCAATTTCGCCCAGATGCCCTGCGAGCGCGGCTTGTGGCCCGCGGGGTCGAGTGCCGGGACCGGCGTCACTTCCTCCGGCGGGCGGTTGTCGAGAATCGCTTGCGGGCGATCGAACACCAGGCGCCTCGCCTCCTCCGCACCGACCCACTTTTCCGCCGCCTGCATGCCTTCGGCCAGCAGCGGCGCGCGGTGTTTGATGCCGTGCGCGTCGGTCGCGAGCAGATGCACCATGCCGTCGTCGAGCATGCGCTCCGCCCAGTATTGCGCGTTGCCGCCGAAGCGGCCGGTCAGGCTGCCGGACGTGATCTGCATCCACGCTCCGCTCTTGAACAGCGACTCGAACACGCCGTACTTCCCGTCGATCCACGTCAAGCGCTCGGGGTGCGTGATCACCGGCACGTAACCGGCGGCGGTGAAGTCGAATACGACTTCCTCGAACCGCGGCGGGGCGACGTGATGCGACGGTTCGAGCAGGAAATAGCGGCCACCGTGCAGCGTCGGCGCCGTGCCGTTCTTGATGCGGCCGAACAGCTCGGGCGTGAGATGCGCGTCGGCGCCGAACGTGAGCTTGAGCGCGATCCCGGCTTCATCGAGCTTTTCCTGCAACGCGGCCACGCGCGCACGAATGCCGTTGGCGTTGTTCTCGTAGAGCCCGGGATAGATGTGCGGCGTGCACGCCACCGTGCGGATGCCGTCGGCGGCGGCGATGCGCGCCATTTCGAGCGACGTCGCATCGTCCGGCGAGCCGTCGTCGATACCCGGCAGGATGTGGCAGTGCAGGTCGATCATCGGGCGATTATCGCCCAAATCGCGGGATGTGGTCGGCGGCCGCGTAGCCCGGGTTGAAGGAACTGAAACCCGGGTGGTTGTGGCAACGGGCACTCGGCCCCGGGTGTCGCTCCGCCTGTATGGTTGTCTTGGTGCTTCCGCGCGAGAGTGGAAGTGCCGGGGTGGAGGGACGTCGCTTCGTATCTGCCGTGGTCGACACGGACAGACCAGTTGAGAGATCCCCCACCCACCTCACCAGCGTCGCCACGTCCACCCCGGTTTCGCATTTGGCTCAACGCCGGGCTGCGCGATCGCACGATTACCGAGTACGTACAGTGCTCCCGTCGGCGCCATCTTGGAAATAGCCGATCGCCTTGCGCAGGCCTTCGTCCAGCGCCGGTCGAGGGCGTCCATTTCAGGACTTCCCGCGCCAGCGTGATGTCGGGCTGGCGCTGGACCGGGTCGTCGCTCGGCAACGGCTTGAACACGATCTTCGATTTCGATCCGGTCAGCTCGATCACCTTCTTCGCGAGCTCCAGGATCGTGAACTCGTCGGGATTGCCGATGTTCACCGGGCCGGTGAAGTCGTCCGGCGTGTGCCATCAGGCGGACCAGGCCTTCGATCAGGTCGTCCACATAGCAGAACGAGCGCGTCTGGCTGCCGTCGCCGTAGACGGTGATCGGCTCGCCCTTCAGCGCCTGGACGATGAAGTTGGACACCACGCGGCCGTCGCTCGGATGCATGCGCGGGCCGTAGGTGTTGAAGATGCGCGCGACCTTGATCCGCAGCTTGTGCTGGCGGTGGTAGTCGAAGAACAGCGTCTCGGCGCAGCGCTTGCCTTCGTCGTAGCACGAGCGCATGCCGATCGGGTTGACGTGGCCCCAGTAGTCTTCGGTCTGCGGATGGACGTGCGGGTCGCCGTACACCTCGCTGGTGGAAGCCTGGAGGATCTTGGCCTTGACGCGCTTGGCCAAGCCCAGCATGTTGATCGCGCCGTGCACGCTGGTCTTGGTGGTCTGCACCGGGTCGTACTGGTAGTGGATCGGCGACGCGGGACAGGCGAGGTTGTAGATCTCGTCCACCTCGACGTACAGCGGGAAGGTGACGTCGTGCCGGATCAGCTCGAAATGCGGGCTCGGCAGCAGGTGCGCGATGTTGTCCTTGGTGCCGGTGAAGAAGTTGTCGACGCAGAGGACGTCGTTGCCGTCGGCGAGCAGCCGTTCGCACAGGTGCGAGCCGAGAAAGCCGGCGCCGCCGGTGACCAGCACGCGTTTTCTCGAGTTGTAGTGGCGCACGTATTGTTCTGGGGAAGAGGACTTGAATTATACGGGGGATCGATTCCAGCGTTTCGTAGCCCAGCACGTAGCCCGGCGTTGAGCAAATGCGAAACCCGGGCTACGCAAGTCGCCACCGCATCGCCTCTTGCACTGTTACCCGGTCTTTCTCAGCGAGCCGCCCCAGCGTGCCGCGGAGGACCCGGTGGTCAGCGTAAATTTTTTGGGGTAAGCGGAATCTGCTGTTGAAAGCCGGAACGTCCCAGCGCTCCTGACTAGACTGGTGGCGGGTGAAGACGCGTGTCCAATGCGAAGTCTTCCTGTGAATGCTTGGAGTAAATTGCGGTGGCGACCTCAACATCGAAGATCAGATTCCAACTGTGGGTAGACACTGCGCTCGGGATGAGCACAAAAGGATGAGCGGACAACAAGCCGTCTCCAAATGACTGCTGACCGGCGCTCGGAAGTCCCGGTCGCAGCCAATTTGCGTCAGGCACCACACCGGGCAGAACGACGTGAACCGACGCGGGGTCGGTTATCACGGCAGAAGTCAATACGTGTGGAACGGTGTCGAGGGCTTTGAAACCCTTGTGAACAGCGACCTCCAGAATTGCGGTGGCGGGATCGATGGAACAGTAGACGATCCTTCTGCCACGCGGATTCCAGCGGCCACCATATAACCGCGCACCTTCCCCACTGTCCCATGTCGCAGCAAACTTCTTCTCGTCCAACCGCCATGCGACCAAGGTGGTTCCACCCAGTGCGGCGGGCAATGGAGTCACGTGTAAACGCCGTATTCAAGCCGCCCGAGTAATTGCTCGACCATCTCCACCCCTGCGGGCGAGGACAACAGATCGACCGGTCGGCGTTGATCGAGTGCCACGGCCGGAGTAGTCAGCCATTTCTCGGCCTCCGATTGGCTTCCGAATACCGCTGTCGCGGTGGTCAAGACTTCGGCGAACTTCCATGCCCGGCCACTCTGATCTTGACTTAGCAGCTTTTGCGGGCTCCCCGTGCGACGTTGTACCGTGCGAATGCTCACACCAACGGCCTGCCCCACATCCACAGGCTTCATGGTCTGAATGTGTTTCGCCATGTAGATCAATACGCCACCTGGGAGACCTTTCTGGATAACCTCGTGTACATCCAGCTTTGAGGTGATGGGCTTCTTGAATATTTGGCGACCGCCCAGAAACTTGACGATCTGCGCAAATGAACCGGCGGTGGATACCGCGTTCGGATCGGTGCTCAGTGCTGTTCCGTGAAGGCTGTGTGGCATGGTCCTGTGCTCCTGCGACACGTGACGGTTTCATTATGCCAGATGTCGCCAAGTCGCGTAAGCCCCGTGTTCCTGCGCCCGACTCCGCCAATCCATGCGTCAAGTAGGCGCGTTTGAAGCCAAGAACACTTTTGGGACCTTGCTGGATTGGGTTGAAAACGGCGAGGAAGTCGTCATTACTTGAGCTTCCCAGCGGTTAACGGGCACCAACAGCAGCGCGAGATAATAGCGTTGTTGGAGGTGAACGATGAAGAGGATTCCGAAGGTGGCGTACACGCTCGAGTTCAAGCTCGAAGCGTTGCAGCGAGCGCGTGGCGGGGAGCCGGTGAGGAAGATTGCGCGGGAGATCGGCGTTCCGGAGCAGTCGATTCGCAATTGGGTCAAGGCGCAAGCGGAGGGCAAGCTCGGTAGCGCCGAGAAGGGCAAAGCCGATCACGCCGGAGCAGATGGAGATCTCGCGGCTGCGTGCGGAGAACGCGCGGCTGAAGATGGAGATGGAAATCGTAAAAAAAGCCGCCGCGTATTTTGCGAAGGAGTCGCTGTGAGGTACGCGTTTATTGAAGGACATCGCGACTCGTACCCGCTGCAGGCGTTGTGCGCGGTCTTGCAGGTGAGTGACAGTGGTTTTGCGGCCTGGCGCGAGAGCGAGGGACCGAAGAAGTGGCTGAGTGACAGCGAATTGCTGAAGCTGATCCGCGAGATCCATGACGAGACCAAGGCCGCCTACGGCTCGCCGCGCATCTACCTGGAGCTCAAAGGGCGCGGCATTCCGGTGAGCCGCGGACGCGTGGAGCGACTGATGCGCGAGAACGGGCTGCGCGGCCGGCACAAGCGGCGCTTCAAGGCGACCACCGATTCCAAGCACACGCTGCCCGTGGCGCCCAATCGGCTCGACCAGAACTTCGAAACCGAACGTCCGGACCAGGCGTGGACCGCCGACATTACCTATCTCGCCACCGATGAGGGTTGGCTGTACCTGGCGGTGGTGCTTGATCTCTACACCCGGCAGATCGTTGGCTGGGCGATGCGCGAGCGGATGACCAAAGATCTGGTGATCGACGCGTTGCGCATGGCGTGGTTCCGCCGGCGACCACAACCGGGGCTGATTCATCACTCGGATCGTGGCAGTCAGTACTGCAGTCACGACTTTCAGAAGCAGCTCGCCCAATACGGCATGCTCGCGTCGATGAGCCGCAAGGGCAATTGCTGGGACAATGCGCCGAGCGAGAGTTTCTTCAACAGTTTGAAGAACGAGCGCGTGCACGGCAGTCGCTACGAAACGCGCGACGCCGCGCGTGCAGACGTGTTCGAGTACATCGAAGTGTTCTACAACCGTGTTCGTCGACACACATCACTCGGCGGTGTCAGTCCGGTGTCGTTCTACGAGAGGTGGTTGAACCAGCAGTCGAAGACGAGACGGGCGGCGTAAGGGCTGCTCGTCGGTGCCCGAAAAACCGATGGAAGGTCAACTCGACGCGGCAAAGCCATTGCGCGGCTAGGAGTTGGCGCAGCGCGTTGGCTTACCGCTGGCCTCCCTCGATCAGCAGTTGCGCGCGGCAGGCACCGCTATCGGCGTCACGTTGCTGGGAGGTTGAGCGGCGGTGGGTGGAAATTTTTGGGAGATCGGCTCTCGTAGACCGGCGTTGAGCAAAGCGAAACCCGGGGCGGCCCGTTGGTAAAGTGAAACTGAACAGTACGTACAGAATTCCCATCAAGTGCATCGGTCAAAGGACGAGTAGGTGAGCCTTGTCGGCACCGATGACGACATCGCGCGAGATCGAGGAATCGAAAGTGACAAACCTTCCCGCGTGCCGAACCGCGAGCGCCAATAGATAGACATCCGTGATCTGGCGCGGTCCATGGATCCGCTCGGCACGCGCGACCTGTGCGTCCAGCAGACTGATGTCGTCGGGCCAGAACTCATGAAAAGCGCTCGCGCCGGCCTCCGCGAGTCGATCGATGACCGCACCTACCGGTAACGCATTTGGATAGCCTGGATTCGACATGATCCGTACGCAGCCGTTCTGGGTTATGGGGCAGGATGCCCAGCCCGCTTTGGCGTGATTTGTGAACCACGTCATAGCGCGTTCATGCAGCGAGTGATCGGCATCGAGCAACGCGATCAGAACGTTTACGTCCAGCAGCGCGCGCATCAGTAAGCGTCGTCTTCGCGCAGCTTGTCGATCAGCTCATTGGTGACGATGCCGCCGCGCTTCGGGAACGGACGGAACCCGTAGTGAGCCTTTGGCGCGCGCGCACCCAAGGGCGGCGGCGCCGTCAAGGCCGTCCGGGCGAGCTCGGAAATGATCTCCCCGGTCGTCCTCTTTTCGCGGCGCGCGCGGTCTTTAGCCGCTTGGAGCACATCGTCAGCGATGTCGAGGGTGGTGCGCATGCATCAGATGCTACCGCATCAAACATCAAACGTCAATTTCGAGCCGGTATGAACGACCACAAGGAATTCGATTGAAGCGCATGCAATCGTCAGGCGCCTTGTGCGAAAGCCAATTCCGAACCTACACGTAAAGGGGATTCTGCCAGCGCAGATCGGGAAAGCGCGCGAAATCGCCGTCCGTGGAATGCAATACCAGGCCGTGTTCGATGGCGAGTGCAGCCAGATGCGCGTCCGGTACGAGGTTCGCCTGTGCGCTGGTTGCCGCAAGGAGCGACTCCAGCACATCACGATGCCGCTCCGTGGGTTGCGGTATCCAGGACACGTCGGCTTCCAGCCAGGCTTTGACTTGTCGCCACGCGTCGGCGACGGGCTCGGGGCGCTCGAACACCCGTGGATTGGTAACGATCCGCAGAAACGCCAGCAGGCTTTCCCACGGCAAACCCACCGGCCCGCTCCCGCTCAACTGCGCGTCCAGCCATTTGCGCGCTCTCGCGTGTTGCGGGAACGCGTTGACGTGAGCGTAGATCAGCAGATTCGCGTCGAGCAGGATCATCCGAAGGAATCGCTCTCCGCGACGGCCAACACGTCGGCCACACTGTCGACATTGCCGAGGAGACAACGTCCGACATCGACGGACACGGTGCGAAACGGCGCCCGCTTCGATGGCGGTTGGGTGATCTGCTTCAGACCCTCCCGCAGCGCCTCATTGATGATGACCTTCATCGGTTGGCGGCGGGTCTTGCGCAAGCGCTCGACTATCGCCGCGACATCCTTGTCCAAGGTGAGCGTCGTTCGCATGCATCAAAGCATACCAAAGTTGATGCCTTGATGTCAATGGGATTGTGCGCCACGCACCGCGACCCCGTCGCGGCGGATTCGCAGCCCGGCATACTCAGCGCATCCGCGCGTCGCTGCGAGCGCTACTTGAAATATCCGATGCAGGTCGCGCGCATCGTCGTCGGCGAGGTTGGAACCTTCCACCGCGGTCGGCGGCGCGAGGCTCGGGATGTGGGCGACGCCGTCTTCTCGACAGTACGACCCGTGTATTGATGGTCAGCGCGATAATGGCGCCGTCAGGATTTCGGGGATCGCTTGCACCGTGGCCAGGGTCCTTATCAAGCCACGATTGCGTGATTCCGCACCTCCGCGGTCCGGCCCCGTGCCCATTATTGTTCACAGCACCCCAACCTGTTTCCATGCCTGCGTGACAGCGGTCGCTTCCTTGCCCTTCGCCTTGAACAGGCGCCCGGCGGTCGTCACGGTGCGTTTGGCGAAGGCGGCGAAATTCGCATTCGCCTTGAGCTTCGGATCGCGCAGCGTTTCGTACCAGATGCGGCCCGCCGCTTCCCACGCCTTGCCGCCGATGGCGATGGCGGCGAGATAGAACGCGCGGTTCGGGATGCCCGAATTGAGATGCACGCCGCCGTTGTCGTCGGTCGTGTGGATGAAATCCTTCATGTGCGCGGGCTGCGGGTCGCGGCCGAGCACCGGGTCGTCGTACGCGGTTCCCGGCGCCTTCATCGAGCGCAGCGCGACACCTTTGACGCCGCCGGCAAGGAGACCGGCGCCGATCAACCAGTCGGCCTGACTCGCGTCCTGCTTCAGCGAATATTGCTTGACCAGCGAACCGAACACGTCGGACAACGATTCGTTGAGCGCGCCGGGCTGATCCTGGTAGATGAGCCCCGCCTCGCGCGCGGTGACGCCGTGGGTCAGCTCGTGCCCGATGACATCGAGCGAGACCGTGAATCGATTGAACAGCCGGCCATCGCCGTCGCCGAACACCATCTGCTGGCCGTTCCAGAACGCGTTGTCGTAGCGCACGCCGAAATGGACGGTCGCGTTGAGCGGAAGTCCGGCGTCGTCGATGGAGTTGCGATGGTACGCGTCGAGATAGAAATCGAACGTCGCGCCGAGGCCGATGTACGCTTCGTCGACCGCCACGTCGCCGGACGGCGCGGCGCCTTCCTTGCGCACCGCCTTGCCGGGGAGTTGCTGCGAGCCGGCGGCGTCGTAGATCGTGCGGCGCGGCTTGGGCGCGACCGGCTTTGCGGCGCGCTTGGGCGGAATCGGTCGCACGAGACGCGGTGCCAGCGCGGTAGCCGCCCGCAGGTTGCGAATGGCTTCGTCGGTGGCCAGCGATTCGAGCGCTGCCGCGCGTTCTTCGGCCGTGCCGTTCTTCGCGATCTCGCGCAGGATGTACGGCGGCAGGATGCACAACAGGGAATGGCGATGGGTTTGGCGCGATCGGGCTTTGCACATCGTGATTTCCCCAGCTATCAAGGCGGCGTCTTGCGGGATCTTGCCGTGCGCGGTCGAGGCAACGCAATCGCAGGCGACGTATTTGCCCAGCCCGGCAGTTAGGGAAGCGGAATGAGAAGGGGGCGCGGCCGGCACCCTCTTCTGTGTCCACCCGGGCTTCGTTTTGCTCAATGCCGGGCTACGCTTCGGGATACCTGCTCCGCGTAGGGCGGCGGTCCGCTGTGTCGCTCCCCCGCGATCGACCGGTAGAACGCAACATAGCCGAGCGCGTAGAGCACCGCACAGCCAATCAGCGCCGGTGTGTTGTAGCACAGGAGCAGCGACGCCGCAAAGCAGAGCGCCGTGCAGCCACACCGTTGGTCGGGCGCCGACGAAGGGTGCCGCTGAAGTGACGAGGCTGGGCATCGAGGAGGTCATGCGTGGCCCAGCGTGTTTGATCAGACACAATATTCGTCATGACAATAGCATACAATCGTGCGATCATCGCGTTTTCGATGAGTCGACTGATCGGGGGTTTCGCATGCCATCTTCCAGACTGAGGTCTTATCGCGCGGCTGCCGTCGGCGTTTTGATTGCATCGCTGTGCCTGGGCCACCACGCCCTCGCCCAACCGGCCCCATCGGCGACCTTGGACTCGCTGGCCGCGCAAGCGGCCGCCGAGGGCTCCGTCCGCGTGATCGTCGGCCTGAGCGTGCCGTCCTATCCAGAGGGACTCCTGAACGCGCGTGACGTGCTCCAGCAGCGAGCCAACATCCGCGCGTCGCAGAACGCCGTGGTGGGCCAGTCGCTGACGGGAACCTCGTCGCGAGCCTATGCCCTTTTCGAGACCATCCCCTTCCTGGCGGCCGAGGTCGACGCCAGCGCGCTGGCCCGCTTGCGCGCATCCCCCCTCGTGAGCAGCATCGAGGATGACCAATTGGCCACGACTGACCTGCTGCAGAGCGTTCCGCTGATCAACGCGCCCACGGCCTGGACGAATGGATCCACCGGTTCCGGATGGGCGGTGGCGGTGCTGGACACCGGCGTGGAAAAGACCCATCCGTTCCTGGCCGGCAAGGTTGTGTCGGAAGCGTGCTACTCCACCACCAGCACTCTGAACGACTCCCAATCGCTCTGCCCGGGTGGCGCTTCGTCCAGCACCGCATCCGACTCGGCCCTCCCCTGCGCCACCTACTGCGACCACGGCACGCATGTGGCCGGCATCGCCGCCGGCGGCACCCGGGTAGCCGACGGATCACACGGCGTGGCCAAGGATGCCAGCGTGATCGCGGTCCAGGTGTTCAGCCTGTTCCCGAATTACTACGGGGCGGGGAGCGGCGCCGTGCTTTCGTACACCAGCGACCAGATCAAGGGCCTCGAACGCGTCTACGCACTGCGTGGCAGCTACGACATCGCCTCGGTCAACATGAGCCTCGGCGGCAGTACGGCCTATTCGAGCCCCTGCGACAGCAGCTACTCGGGCACGAAAGCCGCCATCGACAACCTGCGGTCGGTTGGCATCGCCACGGTGATCGCCGCCGGCAACAACGGGTGGACGACGGCTCTCAGCGGGCCCGGCTGCATCTCGACGGCCATCAGCGTGGGGGCCACCTGCGACGCGTCGGGTGGTTCCTACTGTGCGACGGGCATAAATGGCATCGCAAGCTACTCCAACATCGCAAGTTTCGTGTCGCTGGTGGCGCCGGGCAGCTACATCGTGTCATCGGTACCGGGCGGCGGCTACGCGAGCTACAACGGCACGTCGATGGCCACGCCCCACGTGGCCGGCGCCTGGGCGCTGCTCAAGCAGGCCCAGCCGACCGTCAGCGTCGCGGACGGCCTGACCCAGTTCCGGAACTATGGCTTGACGGTCAACGACACCCGCAGCGGCGGCAGCATTACCGGCCTGAAGCGCGTGGATCTCGGGTTCGTCGGATTATCGACGAACCAGTTTGTGCTGACCGTGACCAAGGCAGGCGCGGCGGCGGCATCGGGCACGGTGACGTCGTCGCCTGCCGGCATCGCCTGCGGCAGCGACTGCTCCGAGCTGTACGACAGCGGCACGTCCGTGACCTTGACAGCTACGGCCGCTGCCGGTTCGAAATTCGCGGGATGGGGCGGTGCCTGCGCCGGCACAACCGCCACCTGCACGGTGAGCATGACCGCCGCCAGATCGGTCACGGCCACCTTCGACGTCAGTAGCCAGTACCTGCTGACGGTGACCAAGGCAGGCGCGGCGGCAGCATCGGGCACGGTGACGTCGTCGCCTGCCGGCATCATCTGCGGCAGCGACTGTACCGAGCTGTACGATAGCGGCACCTCGGTCACGCTATTGGCGAAGGCGGCCCGGGGCTCGAAGTTCACCGGATGGAGCGGTGGCTGTGCCGGCAAGGGCACCTGCACGGTCAGCATGACGACCGCTCGTTCGGTCATCGCGAACTTCAATTAAACGCGACGGACGCGGCGATCGAATCGCTGCGCCCGCGCTCCGCGGCGCTGAACGCGCGCGATATCGACGGCAGCTACAGCTGCGGCCCCTGCGACGGCACGCGCGCTGCGTGCCGTCCACGGCGAGGACCTTTTCGGTGAGGGGGCGCGAGCGCCATTGCCCGAGGGTCATGCGCCGGGACAGGGCGAGATCGCGCTCGAAGACTCTCGACTTGCCGGCGCGGTCTGAACGTCTCGTCGACAGATGTTAAGCGCTGGCGATGGCCGCAGCATCGGCGGAACGATCCTGATCGTCGAAATTGGACGTAGCACGACCGAAGCGGCTGCCCGGCAGGATCGACCGGGCACCTTGGCAGTGATACCCATCGTGCGGCTGGTATGCGTGGATTTCGGCGCCCGCAGCACAGCATGACCGATCCGCCCCCCGACCCTTGTGCGCCGCCCGCACGGTTTGAGCACGACAACGACGGATAGCAGCGTAATCGCCGCCGTCAGCACGATGGTCAGTGTGCTCGACTTACGCATGGCGATTGAGCATCAGGGCAACCACGAACGCCCCGACCATGGCGAACACGATGGCGACCTTGACGGCGGTGCCGAGCAAGAGCGCCAGCCACGTCATCACACCCACCCGGCCGGCGCGGCGCAGGTCGCGCTGGGCGATGTATTCGCCGATCGCGGCTCCCGCCAACGGCAGGAACAGCAAGCCCCACAGCCCGGTCACGATGCCGGCCAGCGTCCCGATCGCCGCGCCGATGAGCGCGAGCTTGCTGGCGCCAGCCTTCTTCGCCCCCGCGATCGCGGCCAGGTAATCGGCGGCCCACGCGATCGCGGTCAACACGCCAAAGACGATCAGCAACCAAACGGGGATCCGCGTGAAGTCGTCGATCCACGCGGCTAGCACGATGCCGCCGAACACGAGGGTCGCGCCAGGCAGCGCCGGCAGGACGGTGCCGGCGATGCCGATGATGACCAGCGTAATGGCGAGCAGCCAGAGGACGACCGTCATGGCGCGCACGTGCCGGTTGGGCCATGCGGCCAGGCGCTGCGTCTGGCCGCACGCCGTCCGTCATTCGCCTGTCCCAAGCTGATCCGTTGCCGGCGATCGCCATCGATGGCTTGCGCCTGCGCTCGCGTCGCTAACACCCGGCGAGGCACTTCCCTTCGCCATTGAATTCCATCGTCCTGCCGCTCAGGGCAGGATAGACGGGCCGACCTTTCACGAGCGACATGAACGTCGCGGTGCGCGAACCCGGCCGGATCTTGCCGCCGGTCGTGGCGCCCTCGTTGACATGCGAGGCGATCACGGAGGCGGGCCTGCACCAGCTCGTTGGCGATGTAGGCGGCATCTTTCGACGTCACCGCACTCGGCCCCAGGTTCAGCACCATCAGGTTCGCCTTGTAATAGTCGCCCACGACCGATTTCATCTCCGCATGCAGGCCGGTGTCGCCCGACAAATAGACGGTGAGGCCATTGGTGAAGCGGATCACGTAACCGCTCGGCGGTCCGAGCGTCACGCTCACGTTGTCCGTCTCGAGCGTCTTGCGCGCCGCTTCACTCGAGCAACTCGCGCGGCACGGTGTTGTCGTGGGCGGCAGGCACGGTCGTGATCTCGACCGCCGTGCGGTCGCATTCGCCGTCTTGATCGAGCGCGTGCCGCCCGTCTGCACGGTTGCAAGACACGGCGCGGCAAAGGGCGCGACGAGATCGTTGCCGGTTTGCGGGCAGGCGCCGGTGGGCTTACCCCGGATGGTCTCGACCTTGCGCCCGATAAAGTTCGCCAACGGCACGACCATGACGATGGCGGCGTTCTTGGCCGCCGCGATCTCGGCGGTCGTGGAATGCGGGGGCTGCCGACACCACCTCGGGGTTGTCGCAAGTCCCGGCCTCGAGCGCCTTCATCTTCTGGTCGCCGATATGATCGCCGTGCGCGTGGCTCAGCAGCACGACGTCGATGGGACCGAGTCGCGCGTCGTCGGCGCCGGTCACCGACTGCCCGGCGTCATAGAGGATGCGAACGCCCGTCGGATCCTCGAAGATGGTTGCGCGGTCGCGACTGCAGAGCTCCCCGGCATGTGATCCCAGCGGCGTGATCTTGACCGTCTGCCCCCAGACCATCGACCAACCGGCTGCCAGTGCAAACGCACCGATGACGCGCCATAGCCTGGATGTCATGAATTCCCCCCTGGAACGGGCGGGAGCTCGCGACTCCCGGGCAACTATGCTGCCAGAAAACGCACGGCGATGTCGCCCGATCCGTGGCGGATGGTGCCTGCGTTCGGGATATAAGTGCTCATCGGCGTCGTCGCGCCGGCTTCCCGGCCGGTGCTCCGTGACGACCTCCGATCATCAGCCAGGCGCTGGCAGCGCTTGCGAGCGCGAGCAGCGCCGCGATCAACATGACGCGGCGAAAGCCCGAGACAAAGGCTGCGGCGACGGCGCGCTGTATGGATGCGCGCATGGCGGGACTCGCGCCCGGTGGCGGGTCGATGGCGGCAAGCTTGGCGCGTTGCGACTCCACCATTTCCGCGATCGCCGGAGAAACATTCGTCGCCAGGAGGTGGCGGTGGAGCTCGACGTTGAAGGTATGCGCCATCACCATGCCCAATCCGGCGATGGCCAACAATCCCGCGACACTGGAAACGGCGGTATTGACGCCGGAAGCGATGCCGACCGCGTTCGGATCCACGGCCTGCATCACCGTCGTGGTCAGCGGCGCAACGGTCAGGGTCATCCCGAAGCCCAGCACCAGCGCGGCGGGGAAAAAGGTGACCCAATAACCGTTGCCGACGTCAGGAACCGCGAACAGCGCAAATCCGCACGCCGCGATCGAGGGACCGACCACCAGCGGCACCTTCGCGCCATGACGCTCGACCAACCCGCCTGCCCAGCGCGACAAGACAAACATGAGCAGCACAAAAGGTAGCAAAGCCGCGCCGGCGGCAGCGGTCGAATAGCCCTGCACCTGGATGAGATTGAGCGGCAGGAAAAAGAGGCTTCCGCCGAGCGCGGCATAGAGCAGCAGCGTCAGCAGGTTCGCCCCGGCGAAATCACGCGAGCGAAACAGGCGCAACGGCAACATGGGCGCGGTCTGGCGCGATTCGACGATGAAGAAAGCAGGCAGGGCGAGTGCGCCGACCCCCAGCGAGCCCCATACCGCCCGATCGCTCCAGCCCGCGGTCTGCGCTGCAATCAGCGCGTAGACGACGCCACCCAAACCCACCACGGCGAGCGCAGCGCCGAACCAGTCCATCCGCTCGCCTCCAAACTCGCCGCGACTCTCCGGAACGTAGCGAAACGTCAATGCAAGTACCGCCAGCGCCAGGGGAACGTTCAGGAAGAATGCGTAGCGCCATGAGCCGTGGTCGATGAGGAAGCCGCCCAATACGGGGCCGAACGCCGTGGTGATGGCGGTAAACCCCGACCAGGTCCCGATCGCGCGCCCGCGCCGCTCCTTGGCGAACGAGGCGCTCAGGAGCGCGAGACTTCCCGGTACCAGCAACGCGCCGCCGACGCCCTGAACGGCTCTGGCCATAATGAGGATCCAGACCTGATCGGAAAGGCCGCACGCAATCGACGCGACGACAAACACGACGACGCCGATCGCGAATACCCGGCGCCGTCCGAAGCGGTCGCCCGCCGCCCCGCCCACCAGCAGCAGCGCGGCCAGCATCAACTCATACGCTTCGATGACCCATTGGCCGTCGGCCAAGGTCGCGCCCAGAGACGTCTGCAACGCTGGCAGCGCGACATTGACCACCGTCCCGTCGATGAACGCCATGCTGGACGCGAGAATCGTCGCCGCGAGAATCCACGGCTCGGTCCCTTTCGCGCAAGGCGGGCCGTGCGGCGCCGCCGCGATGATCGCCTTGTCACACGGCGACGAAGCAATGGAAGCCACGTTATGTCAGCGTCCGGCCTTGATGGAAACGGGGCATGATCATCCATCCCGGGCAGTACCGGAGGGAGTCACGCGCCAAAACCGTGTTCGCCGAGATGGTACGCTGGCCGATCAGAACGCGCGAAACCGGCTCGAACGTCCCATGAACCAGGCCATCCATTGGCGCGCCGCTACGTATGCCGGCATCGCCGCCGGAATCGTTGCGACGGTCGTCGAGATCGTGCTGTGGTCGGTGTTTACCGACGCGCTGCCGGAGATTCTTTTCCGGGATGCGCGTTTCGCCGCCGCCATCGCGCTGGGCCCCGGGGTGTTATCGCCCGCGCCAGGCGTCGACTGGCGGGTCGTGCTGGTCGCGACGCTCGTTCACGTCGCGCTGTCCGTCGCGTACGGCGTGATCTTGGCCCGATTGATAGCACGCCTCGGCGTTCTCTCATCGTTGCTCGCGGGGGCCGCCTTCGGCCTGTTGGTGTACGCCGTCAACATGTACGGCTTCACGATGATCTTCCCCTGGTTCGAGGCCACCCGCGACGGGATCACCGTCGCGGCGCACGCGGCATTCGGCATGGCGGCAGCCGGCTTCTACCGGAGGCTGGCGCGGTGACCTCGCGCATCTTGGCGCCGGTAACGTCCGGAAGCGTCGAAAGAGCCTCGATGCCCTGTCGACCAATATTGCATTCCCCAATACCTATGTTAGATTGCCAACATTGCAGAGGATCGCAGCGTCGGGCGCGGCACCGGAACACCGATGGACTTCATCTTCATGCTGACCCGGAACGACAAGACCGTCGAGGACGCCGGTTGTCTCGTCGATCAGGTGTGCGACCTCGGCGTGACGCACATCGGGTTCAAGGATGTCGGCGTCCCGGTGGCCACGATGGAGGAAGTCGTCGCTGCGATCCACCGGCGCGGCGGCGTCTGCTATCTCGAGGTGGTCAGCACGACACCCGCGGCGGTCATCGGCTCGCTCCAGTCGGCGGTCGCGCTCGGCGTGGACCGCGTGCTCGGCGGCACCGATCTCGCCGCCGCGCGGAGCATCCTGGGCGACCTTTCCCGCTACTATCCCTTTCCCGGCCGCCCGGTCGGCCATCCGACCCAGCTCGAAGGATCGGTTGCGCTCGTGGCCGAACATTGCGGGCGCGCGCGGGCGATGGGATGCGCAGGCGTGGACCTGCTCGCCTTTCGGGCAACGCGAGGCCGATCCCCTCGACCTGGTGCGCGCGGCGCGCGGCGCGCTCTCCGGCGGCACGCTGATCGTCGCCGGCAGCGTGCACTCGCGCCGGCAGATTCACGCGCTCGCCGAATCCGGCGTCGACGCGTTCACGATCGGCTCGGCGGTGTTCGACGGCTCGTTCTCGCCGGCCAAGGGTTCGCTGCGCGGCCAGATCCTCGACATCCTCGAAGCGTGCAACAGCGCGCCCAGGATCGCGGCATGAGCGTTCGATGCAGTCTGACGGTGACCGCGCCCGACGCGCTCGGACAACTGTTGCGCGGCGAATGGCTGGACCCGGACGGCGGCGCACCGCTACGGGTTCCCATTCAGGTAGTGGCGATCGAGCACAGCCTTGCCGGCCGGGAGGCCGATCTCCTTACGTCGTTGCGGCTGGGGAAGCGCATCGCGGTCGTGAGCGACGCGACCACCCGCGAGGTGCTGGGCAAACGGGTCGAGCGCGCGCTCGCGCGTGCGGTAACCCTCGTGCCGGTGGTTCTTCCCGGACAGCCGCATGCCGACGCGATCACCGTCGCGAGCCTGCGGCACGCCTGCGCCGAAGCGGACGCGCTGGTCGCCGTCGGTTCGGGAACCATCAACGACCTCTGCAAATACGCCGCCGCCCAGGACGGCAAGCCCTATGCGGTCTTCGCGACCGCCCCCTCGATGAACGGCTACACGTCGCAGAACGCGGCGATCACCGTCGACGGCCACAAGCAATCGCTGCGCGGCGGCCGCGCCCGCCGGGGTATTCATGGACCTTGCCGTGTTGTCCGCGGCGCCCGCGCGGATGATCCGCGCCGGCCTTGGCGATTCCCTATGCCGCTCGACGGCGCAGGCGGACTGGCTGCTCTCGCATCTGTTGTTCGGAACGCCGTACCGGCACGCGCCGTTCGCGCTGCTGGCGGAGGACGAGCCGGCGTCTTGCTGGACTGCCCCGAAGCACTGCTGCACGGCGATCTCGAGGCAATGCGGGCGCTGGCGCGTACGCTGGTGCTCTCCGGGATGGGCATGACGCATCTGCGCCGGCAGCTATCCGGCGAGCCAGGGCGAGCATCTGATCAGCCACTACATCGACATGTTTGCCCCGTCCGATCGCGACGCCTATTTTCACGGCGAGCAGGTCGCGGTCGCCACGCTGACCATGGCCCGGATCCAGGAGGACGTGCTCGCTGCCGGGCCGCCGCGCCTTCGCTCCGCGTCGGTAACCGAAGACGAACTGCAGCGCCGCTTCGGCGCCGATATCGGCGAGTCCTGCTGGCGGGAGTTCGAGCGAAAGCGCTTGACGCCGCAGGCCGCGGCGCAGCTCGAGCAACACTTGGCGGACCGATGGGACGACATTCGTGGCAGTGTGCGGGCGGTGATGGTCCCCGCCGAACGGATCCGCGCAGTGCTGCGACGCGCGGGCTGCCCCGGCACGCCGGAAGAGATCGGCCTGACCCCGGCCTTCTACGCGTCGGCAGTGCGCAACGCCCGCTTCCTGCGCGACCGCTACACGTTCCTCGATCTTGCCGCCGACTCGGGGCACCGCGAGCTGACTGACGCGGCCTAGCGCAATGGGACGACGCAAGCAGCGACTAAACCGGACGGAGCGCCATGCGCAAATGCTGGCGCTGCTCCGGCGCGAGGGCACCGTGCGCATCGCGACGCTGGCCAAGGTGTTCGACGTCACGACCGAGACGGCGCGGCGCGATCTCGACGAGCTGGCGTTAGGCGGCGCGCTCAAGCGCACCTATGGCGGCGGGGCAAGCCGCTCGCTGATCGACGAGCCTGGCATCGGCATCCGCCGTCGCGCGCATGCGGCCGAGCGCGGCCTGATCGGCGCCGCCGCGGCGCGCGTGGGTCGAGCCGGGCGACGCGTTGATGATCGATTGCGGCTCGACCACCAGCCTGTTCGCCAACGCGCTGGCCGCGCGCAACCTGCACCTCACCGTCGTGACCAATTGCCTGCCCGTGGCCGGGCGCTCGGCACCAGCGCGCATTGCCGCGTGATCCTGTGCCCCGGCGACTACGTGCCGCGCGAGGGCGGCGTCTTCGGCGCGGATACGCTCGACTTCATCCGCCGATTCAAGGCGAACAAGGCGTTCATCGGCGCCGGCGGGCTCACGGCAGACGGCGTGACCGACGCGGACTCGCTGGGCTGCGCGGTCAAGCGCGCGATGATGGAGCGGTCGGAGCGGACGATCCTGCTCATCGACAGCTCGAAATACGACCTGGTCCAGTTCGAGCGGGTCTGCGCGCTCGCCGACATCGACGACGTGGTTTCCGAGGCCGCCCCGCCCAGGAAGCTCGCCGCCGGCCTCAAAGGCGCCGGCGTCCCGGTGACGGTCGCCAAGGGATGAGTTGGCGTGCCGGAATGCGCGCGTGATCGCGAATGTGGTGGTTGCAACGCGCGCGCGCGGATCCTCGTACTCGAAGGCGGCTGCGGTCCGCGGCGCCTCTGGTTGGTGAATCCAACACGCGCCCTTGTGAACGCAATACGCCCATGTTATCGTCGTTCCCGGCCAATCGCCGGGAGGCCAACGGTCGCAGTCATGTGATCGTCGCCTGGCTTCGCGGCAGTCGCGGGGAGCTACCACATGACGAACTGGACGCGAACGATCCGGCGCTTGACGGCCTTGGCGCTGGCCTCCTGTTGCCTCGCCGCGCAAGCGGGCGAAATCACCGCCTACACGTCGCTCGAGGAAGACGACGTCAAGGTCTATCTCGACGGGTTCGCCAAGGCGAAGCCCGGCATCAAGGTCAACGTGCTGCGCCTGTCGACCGGCGATCTCGCGGCGCGCATGCTCGCCGAGAAGAGCAATCCCCGCCACGACGTCATCTGGGGCTGGGCGGTGACGCAGATGGTCGATCCGCGATTCCTGGAAATGGCCGAGCCGTACAAGCCGGCGGGAATCGACAAGGTCAATGCCCAGTTCAAGGATCCGGACGGCCGCTGGTTCGCGACGACCGGCTATTTCGCCGGCTTTTGCGTGAATACCGAAGTCCTGAAGAAGAACAACCTGCCGATGCCGACGTCGTGGCAGGACCTGCTGAATCCGGTCTACAAGGGGCAGATCGTGATGCCCAACGCGGCGAGCTCCGGCACCGGCTACGCGCAGGTCGTGAGCATCCTGCAGATGAAGGGCGAAGAGAAGGGCTGGCAGTACCTCAAGGATCTCGACAAGAACATCGCGCAGTACATCAAGTCCGGCTCGCGGCCGTGCAAGGCGGCGGCGACCGGCGAGTACGCGATCGGCATCTCGTTCGCGTTCAGCGCGCGTCAAGCAGATCATGGAAGGCTATCCGATCAAGCTGGTGATTCCCAGCGAAGGCGCCGGCTTCGAGACCGAAGTCAACGCGCTGATGAAGACCGCGAAGAACAAGGAAGACGCGAAGCAGTTCCTCGACTGGCTGCTGACGCTCGAAGCGGCCAAGCTCTACGGCGAGCGCTCGGAGATGTCGTCGGTGCCCGGCGCCAAGGCGCCCGACGCGGTCCTGAAGGCCGGCCTGCCGCCCGACGTCTCGGTGGTCCTGTACAAGATGGATTTCGCCGGCGTCGGCGAAGAACAAGGACCGCATCATCGCCGAGTGGAAGCAGAAGATCGAACGCTAGCTGCCGCGTTCACCGGATCCGGCGCAGGCGTGCCCGTCCGCCGGATCCCGCACAGCGCAGCACTCCGCGGGATGAGAGGCCGGCGTCGGGCCGCCGGCTAGCCACGGGGACCATTCGTGTTTCTGTCGCTCTCGCAACATCACCAAGCGCTTCGGCGCCGTCGCTGGCGCTGAACGATCGTCAGCCTCGATATCGAGGAAGGCGAATTCGTCTGTTTCCTCGGCCCCTCCGGCTGCGGCAAGACCACGCTGCTGCGCGTCATCGCCGGACTCGAGACGCCGGATGCCGGCGAAGTGACGCAGAATGGAACGAGCCTCATCGGCGTCCCCGCGCGCCTGCGCAACTTCGGCATCGTCTTCCAGTCGTATTCGCTGTTTCCGAACATGACGGTGGGGAGGAACATCGGCTACGGCCTCGAATGCCGGAAGTGGCCAAAGGACGCGATCGGCCCGCGGATCGACGAGGTGCTGAAGCTGGTGCATCTCGCGCGACCAGGCGGCGAAATATCCGCATCAGTTGTCCGGCGGTCAGCAGCAGCGCGTCGCGCTCGCGCGCGCACTGGCGCCCAAGCCGACGGTCCTGCTGCTCGACGAGCCGCTGTCGGCGCTCGACGCCAAGGTGCGCGAGGAGCTGCGCGCCGAGATCAAGGATCTGCAGACCGCGCTGCGCGTCACCACGATCATGGTCACGCACGACCAGCACGAAGCGATGGAGATGGCGGATCGCATCGTCGTCATGAACGCCGGCGTGATCGAGCAGGTGGGCGGCGCCGTCGATCTCTACGATCAGCCCGTCAACCGCTTCGTCGCCGAGTTCATCGGCCGAATGAACCTCGTCAGGCTGTCGATGGCGAGGCTCCCTGCCGCGGAAGGCGCTGGCGCCGATCCCTACATCGGCATCCGGCCCGAGCACATCGAGCTGATCGACGTGCCCGCGGGCGGTGTCGACACGCTGGCCGGGCGCATCGAAAAATGCGTGTTCCTCGGCAGCTTCACGCGGATCACGCTGATCGTCGACGACAAGCGGCTGCTGCTGGAGTTGCGGGGACGGCGGACCGACCTCGTCGTCGGCGCCGCGCTCGCCGTGCGTATTCCCGCCGCCGCGATTCACCGCCTGCAGGACGCCACCGGATGACCACCACCGCCGCCGCCACGGCCCGCCGGATCCCGACGTTCGATGGCGACCGGGTCGCCGTGTTCGCGTTGGCGATGGCGGTGGTCGTGCCGCTGCTGGTGTTCGTGCTGCTGCCGCTGTTCGGCATCTTCAAGATGAGCTTCGTGACCGCCGACGGCATCGGTTTGGGCAACTATGTCCGCTACGTGAACGGCCCGAAGTTTGCCAAGGTGGTCGGCAACAGCCTTGCCGTTGCGGCGGCCACCACGACGATTACGGTGCTGCTCGCCTACGCGTTCGCCTACGCGATGCGCCGGACGATGATGCCGCTGAAAGGAACCTTCGGCTCGATTGCGCTGCTGCCGCTCTTCGCGCCGTCGCTGGTGCAGGCGCTCGGCATCGTGTTCCTGTTCGGGCGCAATGGCATTGTCAACCGGACGTTCGGCCTCGGCATCGACATCTACGGTTTCTGGGGAATCGTCATCTCCGACGTGTTCTACAGCTTTCCGCACGCCTATCTGATCCTGTCCGCGGCGCTGGCGGTGGCGGATGCTCGCCTGTACGAGTCCGCGCAAGTGCTGGGCGCCACCGGCGCGCGCATCTTCCGCGACATCACGCTGCCGTCGACCAAGTACGGGCTCCTGTCGGCGACGTTCGTCGTGTTCACGATCGTGATCACCGACTTCGGCAATCCGATGGTGATCGGCGGCGACTACAGCGTGCTGGCAACCGAGATCTACAACCAGGTGTCCGGGCAGGGCAATTTCCAGATGGGCGCCGTGATCGGCGTGATGTTGCTGGTGCCGGCGGCGCTGGCGGCGATCGCGGAGAAATGGATCATGCGCCGCCACCATGCGACGATCACCGAGCGCTCGCAGCCGCTGCAGCTCGCGCGCGCGCCCTGGCGTGACCGGACCGGGCTCGCGTTCGCGCTCGTGGTCTGCGCGATGATCGCCGCGATCGTGCTGATCGTGGTGGTGGCAAGCTTCGTGACGCTGTGGCCGTACAACCTGCACGTCAGCCTGCGCCACTACCGGTTCGAGGTGCAAAACGGACTGCAGCCGTTGTGGACCAGCATCTGGGTCTCGCTGATGGCGGCGGGCATCGGGGTGGTCGTCGCCGTCGGCGGCGCCTGCGTGACCCGGCGGCTGCGCAATTTCGCCGGCCAATGGCTGTATTTCCTGTCGATCCTGCCGGCCGCGGTGCCGGGGATGGTCCTGGGTCTGGGCTACATCCTGGTGTTCAACGACCCGGCGAATCCGCTCGAAGTCCTGTACGGCACGCTGCTGATCCTCGCGCTGTGCAATGTCTATCACTACCACGCCCAGGGCTTCCTGATCGCCACCACCAGCATCAATCAGATCAGCCGGGTGTTCGACGAGGCCTCGACGTCGCTGGGCGGCGGCTTCCTCCGGACGCTGTGGGCGGTCATCCTGCCGATCATCGCGCCGTCGATCATCAGCGTCGGCGTGTTCTTCTTCGTGCGCAGCATGGTCACGCTGTCGGCGGTGATCTTCCTCGTGACGCCGGCGACCCAGGTGGCGGCGGTGTCCGTGCTGCTGCTCGATGACGCCGGGAATGCGAACCAGGCGGCCGCGTTCTCGGTCTGCATCATGGTGGTGGTCGCGCTGGCGCTGCTGCTGTTCCGCATGCTGCTTCGGCTGAGCGGCCGCAGGAACGTGTCGCTGATTCGCTGAGCCGCGGCAGCGCGCGGCGGCGCGTGGCCGTTACGCCACGCGCGACAACGGTCTCGCCGCGTTGCCGGAGTGGCCGCCGGCGCGCATCTGCTTCAGATACCAGCGGATGAACGCGTCGACGTTGTATTCCTTGCGCTGCGACAGCGGGCCCGGTTCGTACGCGATCGAGTCGACGCCCTTCTGCTGCCACTTGCAGATGTCCCAATCCTGCTCGTTGGTAAGGTGCCAGAACGGCAGCAGCCGATCGAGCTGGTAATCGTCGCCTTCCTGCGCGAACTGGTCGACGAGCCAGTAGCTGCGCACGAGGGTCTTGCGCGGACCTGCGGGCAGGAGCCGCGTCGCGACCGCGTGGTCGCAGCTCCCATGCACCCAGAAATTGGGCATGCTGCGCATGCGCAAGACGCCGACGTCGGCGTCCTGATAGTCGCCCATCAACGGCGCGACGCGCGCTCCATCCATCGACTCGGTGGCGAAGCCTTCCACCAGCACCGTGCGATCGGCCGCGTACCACGTGTTGCGGTCCGGATCCGGGAACGGCGCCAATCCCCCCTTCGCATGCGTGATCGCGATGCCCATGCGCCGCCCACTTCGACTGGGTTCGGCGCGACGGCGTCCGCCATCTGTTGCCGGATCGCCTCGGACGCGGACGCTTCGTCGTAGACGTCGAAGTTCGCCTTCACGTACTGCGGATGGCACAGCACGCAATGGAAGCATTCGCGGTTGTTTTCCCAGACGAGCTTCCAGTTCGCCTCGACCTCGTACTCGGTGACCTTGGCGATCCGCGCGCGGTCGAATCCTTGCGGCCTCGCCGCCGCGGCAAACTGCTCGCGCAGACCGTCGAAGGCCGGCGGCTCGACCGCCAGCGACACGTAGATGAGGCCGGCCGCGACTTCGGCGTGCACCGGCTTCAATCCCAGCTGCATCTGGTCGACGCCTTCCTGCATGCCCGCGCATGCGAGGAGCTCGCCTTGCCGCGAATACGTCCAGCCGTGATAAGGGCAGACGATCGCGCGCACCTGCCCGGACTCCTTGACGGCAGAGTTGCGTGCCGCGATGGCGACACACGTTGTGGAACGCGCGCACGCGATCGTGATCGTCGCGGATCACCAGTACCGGCGATCCGTCGACCGTGAGCGTCAGGAAATCCCCGGGTTCCGGAATCTCGAGCGCGAACCCGGCGAACAGCCAGCCGCCGTGCCAGATCGTGCGCATTTCCGCCGCGTACAGCGCCTCGTCGTGATAGAACGCGCGCGGCATGCCATGGCCGTCGCGGCGAGTGGCCAGCAACGCCTCGAGATCAGCGCTTGGCGTGGCATTGGGATCGGACATGAGCGGCTCCAGGCGGCGTTGGTTCGACGTCAGGCGAGGATCGCGCGGCGATCGGGATCGTACAGCGGACGCGTGTGGCGAAGCGCCGGATGCCGCTCGCCCATCACCTCGATCGTGTATTCTCCGCCGCACCGGTTCGTCGGCGCCAACGTAGGCACAGAAGATGTTGCGGCCGACCGTATAGCCGTAACCGGCGCTGGTGACGCGGCCCAGCACGCGGTCGCCCGCGAGGACGATCTCGCCGCCGAACAGGTTGAGCTCCGGCGACGCGGTGAACCAGGCTAGCCTGCGCTTCGGACCGCGCGCTTTCACGTCGGCCAATGCGGCGCGCGCGAGAAAGTCGCCCTTGCCGGGCGCGACGCAGAAGCCCAGTCCCGCCTCGTAGGGATTGTAGTCGGTCGTGATGTCGGAGCCCCAGACGAGATAGTGCTTTTCGAGCCGCAGGCTGTTGATCACCCGGTACCCGGCGTTGGCGATGCCGTGACGCTCGCCGGCGGCCCATAGCCGCTCGTAGAGGTCCAGCGCGTAATCGACGGGAACGTGGAGCTCGTAGCCCAGCTCGCCCAGATACGTCACGCGCAAGGCCAGCACCGGCGCTAGCGCGACGTCGATCTCGCGCGCGCTCATGTACGGAAAGCTCGCGTTGTCGAGTGGCGCGTCGGTGAGCGCGCCCAGCACATCGCGGGCTCGGGGCCCGCAGAGGTTCAGCACGGCCTTCGCCGAGGTCTGCTCGACGATCGCCACGCTGCCGTCAGCGGGCAGATGGCGCTCGATCGTCGACCGGTCGCGCACGCCGAGCGCGCTGCCGGTGACGAAATAGAAGCGGTCGCCGGCGAGCCGGGTGATGGTCACGTCGGCCTCGATTCCGCCGCGTTCGTTGCACAGCTGGGTGTACACGATGGTGCCGACCGGCCGGTCGAGATCGTTGACGGCGAGCCGCTGCAGCATCGCCAGCGCGCCCGGGCCGCGCACCTCGTATTTCGAGAACGACGTCATGTCGATCAGCGCGACGCGCTCCCGTACCGCGCGATGCTCGGCGCCGATCGCGTCGAACGCGGGCCCGCGCCCGAACGTCGGAATCTCGACCGCCGCCGTTCCCGGCGCCGCGAACCAGTTGGGGCGTTCCCAGCCGAACTTGTTGCCATAGACGGCGCCCGCATTCGCCAGCACCCCGTAGAGCGGGCTCCGGCGTGCGCTGCGGCCGGCGTCGGATTCGTAGTTGGGCCAGGCGATGTGGTAGTACCGGCCGTAGCTTTCCACGGCACGCTCGTACAGGAATTGCTTGACCGAGTGCGGCGCGCCGAACCGGCGGACGTCGAACGGCCACAGGTCGAGGCCGGGATCGCCATCGACGATCCAGTTCGCCATCACCCAGCCCGCGCCGCCGGACGCGGCGATGCCCGACGTGAAACCGCAGCAGAGGTAGAAATTGTCGAGCTCCGGCGACAGGCCGATCACCGGTTCGCCGTCGGCGGTGATCGGGATCGGCCCGTTGATCATCTGCCGGATGCCGATTTCGCCGAGCATCGGAATGCGCGCGGTGGCGGCCTCGGCCAACGGCGCGAAGCGGTCGAAGTCCGGCTGCAGCAATTCCGGTCCGAAGTCCCGCGCGATGCCGTTCGCGCCCCACGGCCGCGTGTTCGATTCCCAGCCGCCTACCGCGAGCGCACCGGTTTCCGGCTTCACGTAGAAGTTGCCGTCCGGGTCGCGCAGCGACGGCAGTCCGGCGGGAATGCGGTCCGTCTTCTCCGTGACGAAGTATTGGTGCTCGACGGCGCCCACCGGCACCCGCGTGCCGACCATCGCCGCGATCTCGTTGCCCCACATGCCGGCGGCGTCGATCACGCATTCGGCGTCGATCTCGCCGGCATCGGTGACCACCGTCGTGACCCGCCGGCGCTGCGTGCGGATCGCCGTCACCCGGACGCCCTGGATCAGCGTCGCGCCGCGCTGCCGCGCCCCGGCCGCGTAGGCATTGGTGAGGCTGGCCGGATCGACGTAGCCATCGCCTTCGATCCACACCGCCCCGACGACGCCGGTCGGCTCGAGCAGCGGAAACAACTCGCACGCCTGCCGCGGCGAGACGAGGTCGACATGGAAGTCGAAGCCCTTGGCCATCGTCGCGGACCGCCGCAATTCCTGCCAGCGTGCCGCCGACGACGCGAGCCGCAGGCTTCCGGAACGATGCCAGCCCGTCGCCTGGCCGGTCTCTGCCTCCAGCGTTCCGTACAGCTCGGCGCCATAGCGCATCAGGCGCGTGAGGTTGCTGCTGCTGCGCAATTGCCCGACCAGCCCCGCCGCGTGCCACGTGGCGCCGTGCGTCAACTGCAGCCGCTCCAGCAGCACGACGTCGCGCACGCCGCGCTTGGTGAGATGGTAGGCGATGCTGCAGCCGATGATCCCGCCGCCGATGATGACGATGCGCGTCTTGGCGGGCAGGGTCGGTGGGTTCACGCAGGTCCTTGCAAGTTGAACGCTTCGGGCAATCAGTCCGATCCACGCACCGAGGGGAATGGCACCCATTCGCAGCTTTCATTTTCGGCGGTGGTGCGGCGGCGGGCGAAGCGTATCGTATTTTATGCTTCACGACCATTTTCGAAACGGCTGCGTATGGAGCGTCTACGCGAGACGCTGCAAGACCCGAGCCGTCGCGTGGTGATTCAGTCCATGCAGCTACAATCGTCATCCCAGCCTGTATTCTTCCGGAGAATCTGGTCTTGATGCGACGGAAAACATGCGGCGGGACGTGACAAATGGGGGCGAACGAGAATCGCTCGCCAATTGTCTTGCGATCTTCTTCCCTGTTCCCCTGCAACCGGAGACCCCAATGGATGCCACAAAGAGTCAAGTCGCGATCGACGCGCTCAACAAGATCATGGAGCTCGAATTGGCCGGCGTGGTTCGCTACACGCACTATTCGCTGATGATCTACGGCTACAACCGGATTCCGATCGTGGCGTGGATGAAGAGCAACGCCCAGGAAGGCCTCGATCACGCCCACAAGGCGGGCGAACTGGTGACGCTGCTTGGGGGGCATCCGTCGCTCAAGATCGGCGCACTGCTCGAAACGGCCCAGCATGACATCGGCGACATCCTGCGGGAAAGCCTCGAGCACGAGAGAACGGCGCTCGCCGCGTATTACGAACTGTTGAAAGCAGCCGAAGGGACGTCCGTCCTGCTCGAGGAATACGCGCGGGAAATGATCGTTCAGGAAGAGTTGCACCTCGACGAGGTCAACAAGATGCTGCGCAAGCCCGGAGCGATTGAACCGTTCAAGCCCTGAGCGTTACGCGTGCGAGGCGCCCGGCACGACACGCGGCGGTGCAACCCTCAGATCCCACGCGCGTCGCGCGCGGCGGGCGACCGGTCCGGGTCGGGCTCGCCGCTCGACGCGTGCGGCAGGTAACGCATCACCGAAGCATCGGACGCGGCGGCGTCCTTCGGACCGCAGGATCCGCAGCTATCGCAGCTGCCGCAACCGCCCGCAGTCAGGCGCCGCGACAGGCGCGCCGCATCGTCCTCGGACAGGCGCCCTCGCCGGCGCGGCTCCAAAGAATAGGCTTTGGCTATCGATCAATTAGAGACAATGCATTGGCGTTAATTAGCACCGCCTCCTACACTGTCCAAATGTCCCCTGAGCCCATCAAGAAACGAGGAGAGAAGTCATGAGCGAGAAGAAGCGCTTGACCACCAACGCCGGCTGTCCCGTCGTCGACAACCAGAACGTGATGACCGCCGGCCCGCGGGGTCCGCAGCTGCTGCAGGACGTCTGGTTCCTGGAGAAGCTCGCCCACTTCGACCGCGAGGTGATCCCCGAGCGGCGCATGCACGCCAAGGGCTCCGGCGCCTACGGCACCTTCACCGTCACCCACGACATCACGCAGATACACCCGCGCGAAGATCTTCTCGCAGGTCGGCAAGAAGACCGACCTGTTCGCCCGCTTCACCACCGTCGCCGGCGAGCGCGGCGCGGCCGATGCCGAGCGCGACATCCGCGGCTTCGCCGTCAAGTTCTACACCGAGGAAGGCAACTGGGACATGGTCGGCAACAACACGCCGGTGTTCTTCCTGCGCGATCCGCTCAAGTTCCCCGACCTCAACCACGCGGTGAAGCGCGACCCGCGCACCAACCTGCGCAGCGCGAAGAACAACTGGGATTTCTGGACTTCGCTGCCGGAAGCGCTGCACCAGATCACCATCGTGATGAGCGATCGCGGCATCCCGGCGACCTACCGCCACATGCACGGCTTCGGCAGCCACACTTTCAGCTTCATCAACGCGAAGAACGAGCGCTACTGGGTCAAGTTCCACTTGAAGTCGCAGCAGGGCATCAAGAACCTGACCGATGCGGAAGCCGAGGCGATCATCGGCAAGGACCGCGAGAGCCACCAGCGCGACCTCTACGAGAGCATCGAGAAGGGCGACTTTCCGAAGTGGACGCTGAAGGTGCAGGTCATGCCCGAGGCCGACGCCGCGAAGGTGCCCTACCACCCGTTCGACCTCACCAAGGTCTGGCCGCACAAGGACTATCCGCTGATCGAGGTCGGCGTGATGGAACTGAACCGCAACCCGGAGAACTTCTTCGCCGAGGTCGAGCAGGCGGCGTTCAACCCGGCCAACATCGTGCCGGGCATCGGCTTCTCGCCGGACAAGATGCTGCAGGGGCGCCTGTTCTCCTACGGCGATGCGCAGCGCTACCGGCTGGGCGTCAATCACCACCTGATCCCGGTGAATGCGCCGCGCTGCCCCGTGCACAGCTACCACCGCGACGGCGCCATGCGCGTCGACGGCAACCACGGCGGCACCCTCGGCTACGAGCCGAACAGCTAGGGCGAGTGGGCCGAGCAGCCGGATTACCGCGAGCCGCCGCTCTCCCTGGGAGGCGCCGCCGACCACTGGAACCACCGCGAGGACACCGACTACTACTCGCAGCCTGGCAGCGCTGTTCCGACTGATGAGCGCCGGCACAGCAGCAGGTGCTGTTCGAGAACACGGCACGCTCGATCGGCGCGGCGCCGCGCGAGATCCAGTTGCGCCACATCCGAAATTGCCTCAAGGCCGACCCCGCCTACGGCAAAGGCGTCGCGAAGGCGCTGGGCATCCCGGTGAAGGAAGCGGGCTGACGACGCGGGCGTACGGAGCGGCGACAACGTCGCCCGGCGCTGTTGCCGCATCGCTCAGCACAGACGAAAGTCTGCCGGGGTTGGCAGCGGGCAAGATGCCTGCCGGCAGCCGCACCGCGAACCAAGGGCCCTACGCCCGCGAACGCGCGGACGGGCTCCCCGGCTCGGTGCTATGGGGAAAGCCGCGGTGCCGATTGCAGCAGCTCGCCCAGTTCGCGTTGATAGAACTTCGCCATTCCTGTCGTGCCGTGGCCCGCGGTGCTGTCGCTCGCCGGGATGAGCAGCACGCGGCCATTCTTGACGCGCTTGATCTCGCGATCGAGCAGCCCGAGTTCCGGCGGATTGCGCTCGTCGTCGGCCGCGTTGATCGCGAGCACCGTGGCCTTGATCTTCTCGAGGCCCGAGGAAGGGTTGTAGTCGCGCGAGGAGTCCCATTGGTACAGCACGTCGTTCGCATCGGCCGGGAACGGCGCCGCCAATCTCTGATCGAGCAACTGATCCGCCTTCTCGCGCGTCGGCGCCGCCTTGTACAGCGCCTGGTTGCCGCCGCTGGTCGCGATCCCGAAAAAGACGGACGCAAAGCGCGCGCTTCGCGGCTGCTCCGTGTACTGGCCATCCTTCCAATCAGGGTCGTTGCGGATCGAATCGGTGATCAGCCGCCGCAACATCCAGTTGCGGCTCGACATCTCGGTTGGCAGGCAGGCCATCGGCACTGCGATATCCATGTACTGCGGATACTTCACGGCGAAGATCCAAGTCTCCATGCCGCCCATCGAGTTGCCGATGACCGCGCGGAGGTGGCCGACGTTCAGGTGCTCTTTAAGCAGCCGGTAATGCGCATCCACCATGTCCTCGTAGTTGTACTTCGGGAACTTCGTGCGCAGACCGTCCGAGGGCTTGGACGACTTTCCATGGCCGAGCGTGTCGGGAATGATGATGTAGTAGCGCGAGGCGTCGAGCGGCTGCCCTGATCCGAAGAGCTCGCCGGCGAAAGCGGGCGTGAGCATGCTGGCGCCCGAGCCCGCAGTGCCATGCAGCACGAGGACCGGCTCGCCCGTTGGCGCACCGATCGTTCGGAAATGCAGTTGCAGCTGTGGCATGACCTCGCCAGTGTGGAGGTGGAAGTCGCGCGCGATCCACGATGCTTCCCGCGGCGCCGGATAGTCGGCGGCCCAGGCCGAGAGCGCACCAAACCCGCATGCGAGTGCCGATGCTATGCGTGCCAACCGCTTTAGGTATTCCATCCGTTACTCCTCTTTTGGAGGGCCAAGCGCTATGACCGGCTGTGGTCGCGAACCGCCTGACTTTCATGCAAACCAGGAACCCATTTTGGTCCTGGCCGACTCGTCAAGCTCGATGCTCAAGGCCTGGCGAGCGAGCCCCAGATGTTCCGCGCGACGCGACGGCCCGCAGATGGCGGCCGTCACCTGCGCGTGACTCATGACCCAAGCCAGCGCTAACGCACCGGTGTCGCAGCCGCGCCGTGCCGCCTCGCGTTCAAGTTGCGCGATCCCGTCGAAGAAGGATGGTGAGGGCAGATGACCTTCAGGTCGCAACGAGAGCCGCGAGTCGGGCGGCGGCGGTTCGTCGCGCCGGTACTTGCCCGACAGGAGACCACCCGCCATTGGCGAGAACGGCGTGTAGCCAATCCCATAGAGCACCGCAGAGTCCCAACAGCTCCCGCTCGTCGACACGATTCAGAAGGTTGTATTCGTTTTGCACCCATTCGTATCGGGGGAGCCCGAGGCGGGAACTCGCTTCCATCGCGGCGGCAAGCTGGTCGGCGTCGACGTTGCAGGCCCCGATGTGGGCGACCCATCCGCGTCCGATCACATCGGCAAAGCCTTCCAGCGTCGACTCGATAGGTGTTGCCGGATCGGGCGCATGTGACAGGCAGAAGTCGACGCGGGATACGCCCAGCCGCGTGAGGCTGTCGGGGAGCTGCTCGACGATGTTTCGCGGCGAAAGATCCACGGAAACCCCGGTGTCGGTAACGACGTTGCCGACCTTGGTCGCGATGCGGATGGCAGCACGCGTCTCGGCGGTCTGCAACCGCAGCCATTCCCCAATGCAGAGCTCGCTCGCGCCGTCCGCATAGCTGTGCGCTGTGTCGAACAGGTTGATCCCCAGCGCAGCCGCCTCGTCCATGCAGGTCAGCGAGGCTTCCCGACTCAAGCCACGTCCTATCAGGTGACGCGGCGAACCGACCCCGCCAAAGGTCCCGCAGCCGAGCGCCACGCGGGAAACCGCGACGCCGGTTTGTCCGAGCATTCGAGTTTTCGTTTGCATGCAATTGCCCGCAATCGAGGCGACTACCGCGAAAGCCCCGCACTCTAAGGGAGGATCGCAAAGACGCGCGCGGGAAAGCCCGTGCCGTCCTTGATGGCCGGCCAGGTGACCGAGACAAGGGCGCCGGATTCCGGCACCTGGTCGAGATTCGTCAGCAGCTCGATCTGATAGTGATCGATGCCGAGGATGTAGTTTTCGAGTGAATAATCGTCCTTCGTCGTGGCAAGCCCGGGATCCGTATCCGTGGTTTCATGCCCGGTGGCGGTGATGTGCCGCCTCTCGTAGAGATACTTGAGCGCCTCCATGGTCCAGCCGGGATAGTGCGCAGTGCCCTGCGCATCGACGTTCTGCATGGCCTTCTGATCGGGCCAGCGCTTTGCCCAGTCGGTGCGCATGGCGACGAATGCGCCTTTGGGAATGGCACCATGCTTTGCTTCCCACGCCTTCACGTCCTTGAGCGTCAGGACGAAGTCCGCGTCCTTCGCCGCCTGCCGGTGCACGTCAATCACGACAAGCGGCAGAAGCATGTCCGTGACGGGAATCTTGTCGGCGGTGCGGGCGCCCTTGTGGAAATGCGCCGGCGGATCGAGATGCGTTCCCCATTGGCCGACATGACAGAACATCTCGGCGCGGAAGCCATCCTTGTCGTAATCGTAGATCACCTTCCGCGTCAGCGGATCAAAGCCCTTCCAATGTGGAATGTCGGCATCGAAGGGATGTGTGAGATCGACCCATTTCTTCGCGTGCAGCATCGCGGAGACGTTCCAGAGCCCATCGGCCGGCGCCACCATCGGCACCAACATCAGCGTCGCGGCCAAGATCAAACCTGATACCTTGCGCATTCTTTTCTCCATTAAGCGCCGCCAGCAGCTGCGGCTAGAAGAAGAACGTCCGAACCGCGCGTCCGCTCGACCGCCCATTGCTCGCGGCGCGCCAAAAGCGTCCGTAGAATTAGGCGTCAGTAGCATAAGGACACGCGATTTTTCCTTAGAACGGATGGTAGTTTAATGGCACGCGTGGAGTATTCAGTGCCTGGAAACCGGAGTCAATCCTGGCGATGTGAGCGCGAAGGAACAGCGATCGGCCATCCCCATGGCTCCGTGAAGCCGCTGCTCTCGGCGGATGCGTTCGAACGACTGCAACGGGCACCATTACGCGCACTGCTCGAACGCTTGTGTGCAATTGGTATCAGCGGCACAATCCCAACGCGCACAATCGCTCGACCGGACATGGACCAGCGGCCCACATCGCGATGTCGACCATCAAGTGCAGGAGGATTCTTCCATGACGCGACACCATTTTGTTTCAAGCCGCTTGATCGTCGCGGTTGCGGCGGCAATTGTCTGCGCCGCGGTGCGCGCCGCGTCAGTCGCACCCGTTGCTGGCGAACATGGGATGGTGGTCACGGCGCATCAACTTGCCACCAAGGTGGGCGTCGATGTGCTCAAAAGAGGTGGCAACGCGGTCGATGCGGCGGTCGCCGTGGGTTATGCGATGGCCGTGGTCTACCCCGCCGCAGGCAACTTGGGCGGCGGAGGCTTCATGACCATCCAGTTGGCCGATGGGCGCAAGACGTTTATCGACTTTCGCGAAAAGGCGCCGCTCGCGGCCACGCCCAACATGTACCTCGATAGTGCCGGCAATGTCATCAAGGGCGCGAGCACGAAAGGCCACCTGGCCGTCGGCGTACCGGGCAGCGTCGCCGGGCTGGAATACGCTCGGGAAAAGTACGGCACCCGCTCGCGCGGCACGCTGATCGCGCCGGCCATTGGTTTTGCCGAGCGCGGCTTCGTGCTCGACGACGGCGACATCGCGTTGTTCGCCACGGCGAACAACGACTTCAAGGACGATCCGGCGACCGCGGCCATTTTCCTGAACAAGGGCCAGCCGTACAAAGCCGGGGATCGACTGGTGCAGAAGGACCTGGCGAAAACGCTGCGCCTGATCGCGCAGCGCGGCCCGGATGCGTTCTACCAAGGCTCGATCGCCGACGCGATCGCGGCGTCGAGCGCAATGGGGAACGGCATCATCACCAAGGCCGATCTCCAGCAGTACAAGGTGCGCGAGTTGGCGCCTGTCGAATGCGACTACCGCGGCTATCACATCGTGTCGGCGCCGCCACCCAGCTCCGGAGGTGTCGTGGTGTGCGAGATCCTCAATATCCTCGAGGGTTATCCGCTCAAAGATCTGGGTTTTCGTTCTGCGCAGGCCGTGCATTATCAAATCGAAGCCATGCGCCATGCGTACGTCGATCGCAACAGCTACCTGGGCGATCCGGACTTCGTGAAGAACCCGCTTGATCGTCTGCTGGACAAGGGCTACGCCGAGAAAGTCCGCGCAGTCATCGACCCGAACAAGGCGGGCGTTTCGCGAGATTTGAAGCCGGGTGTCCCGCCGCACGAAAGCACCAACACGACACACTATTCGATCGTCGACAGTCAAGGCAATGCGGTGTCGGTGACCTATACGTTGAACGATTGGTTCGGCGCCAAAGTGACCGCGGCGAAGACCGGCGTCCTGCTCAACGACGAGATGGACGACTTTACGGCCAAGCTTGGCGTGCCGAATCTGTACGGACTGGTACAGGGCGAAGCCAACTCGATCACGCCGGGCAAGCGGCCGCTGAGCTCCATGAGTCCGACCATCGTCTCCCGCGATGGCAAGCCGGTCATGGTGATCGGCACGCCGGGCGGCAGCCGCATTATCACCGTGGTCGTGCTCTGCATTCTGAACGTAATCGATTACGGCATGAACATCCAGGAGGCGATCGACGCACCGCGCTTCCATCAGCAGTGGCTGCCGGAGACGACCAACGTCGAGACCTTTGCGTTGAGCCCGGATACACGCAAGATCCTGGTCGACATGGGCCACAAGCTGGGCGATCCGCAGCCCGCCGGCCACGTCGCGGGAATTCTAGTCGGGGCGCCGTCGCTTGACGGCAAGGCGCGCGGCAAAGAACGCTTCTTCGGTGCCAACGATCCTAGAAGGGGGACGGGGTTGGCATTGGGTTATTGAAACGCGCTGCGGTCCTCAATTCACGGCTCGCGCGATTTCCTCGGTTGCGACCTGTGCCTCCGCAACGACGCCGCGCATCTGCAGGAAACCGTGCACCATGCCGGCGTGGCAGATGTAGCGGGTCGCGACACCGGCAGTCTTCAGCCGCTCGGCATACGCTTCTGCTTCATCGCGCAGCGTGTCGTACTCGGCGGCGAGGATGAGCGCAGCGGCAGGCGCTCGAATCGGCCCGGTGGGGGTCGCTGACCGGCCACAACCGCACGTCCAGCGTCGTCGTCCAAACTATCCGAGAGCGGTCGTTGATGACGCGATCTGCTGCATGTTTTTGATGGACATTGCGCCGACATTGATTCAGGTCTCATCCCACGATGGCGGCAACGTGCGCGGCCATGAGATCCGGGGATTTGTCGCACAACCCGTCCGCGCAATCGGAATTCGTGCACCCTGTCCCCGCTGTCCGTCTGTGGCTATTGCACGGCGAGAGCTGTCGGCAGGCGACAAGTGCCCGAGTATTGACCTAGGTCATGCCACGCCGGGCTGAGGGATCGTCAAATCCCCGTTACGCATCGTTTCGCCACACGTTGCCCATGCTCCTGCCATGTCCATCCGCGCCGCGACCTCTGGGCTGATGTACCGGCGCGTCGCCGCGCACGGGGCGCGGCTGCGTGCCGCCTCCCGGAGTTGATCTGCACGACGGGGCTTCTGGCGATGATCGCCAACACCGGGACCACCGGTGGCTCGCGGGCCGATCTCGTGCTGTCCGGAATCGTAATGACTGTGTGGGGCCTTTTCGTGGCGGCCTACGCGTTACGAATCTGGTTGGCGCCGGAAGCGCCGGAGCAGCACGCCGCCTCCGCCGCACGCGCGCGGCTGGACTACGTGCTGTCGGCCGGCGGATGGATCGATCTGATGGCCGCGCTATCGCTGCCGGCAGGCTGGCTCGTCGGCCTGCCGGAACGCGACGCGCAGCTCTTCGCCATCGTCTGGGCGCTGAAGTACATCGGGCGATCCAGCGGCCTAGCGTTGCTGTTGCGTGTGATGCAGCGCGCACGCCGGCGCTGGCCAGCGTGGTGGCGGTGTTCATTGTCGCCCTGTTGATCGCCGCGACGCTGGCCTACGTGTTCGAGCGCGAGGCGCAGCCGGAGGCCTTTCGCAGCATCCCGCACGCCTCTGGTGGGCGATCGTGACCTTGAGCACCACCGGCTATGGCGACATCGGTGCCGACGACGATCTGGGGCCGCATGCTCGCCGCTTGGGTGATGGTCAGCGGCATCGTCATCTTCGCACTGTGGGCCGGCATCATCGCCAACGCCTTCGCCGAGGAGCTGCAGCGCGGCACTTCCTGAAAACCTGGGACCTGGTGGCGGACGTGCCGTTCTTCCAAACGCTCGGCGCCGCGGCGATTGCCGACATCGTGCGCCTGCTGCATGCGCGCGACGTCTCGCCGGCACCGTGGTGATTCGCAAGGGTCAGGTCGGCGATTCGATGTACTTCATCGTCTCCGGCGAGGCAACTGCCATGCTCGCTCCCGAACCGGTCAAGCTGCAGACCGGGGGCATTCCGGCGAGATGGCGCTGCTGTTCGGCACGCCACGTTCGGCCACGTCGTCATCACCAAGGCGAGCGTGCTGCTGGTGCTTGACTCGCCGACTTCCGCGTGCTGGCCGGAAGGCGACCGGAGCTGATCAACGTGATTGAGGCGGAGGGACGGCGGCGGCGCGAGGCGAACGCGGCCTGGTGCACCGTGAGCGTATTCGTGCCGGGTTGCCGGCACAGCGGCGCACTGGCCGGGTGGCGCGCACTCGGGAAGTACGCGTCCTTCCATAAATTCGCCCGCAACACCTGCACCTTGATCGCTGCTGCGGGCGCGACCGTAATAGAACCGTCGCCGCCAGCGTCGACGCGGCCATGCTTTCCGCACTTCTTCAGCCATGCTTTCCGCACTTCTTCAAGCAAGACAGGGCACGAGTTCGGGAATGTTCGAGCTCAGGATGTAGGTGAGGAACTTGCGGATGTTTCGAACACTGCGCGCCCTTCCTCAATGGCCGCGACGATGCTGGCGAAGTTGTGGTCGAGCAAGATCAGGTCCGCGGCCTCCTTCGCCACATCGGTGCCGGAAATGCCCATGGCGATGGTGATGTCGGCGCATTTCAGCGCCGGCGCGTCGTTGACGCCATCAGCGGTGACGGCGACGATCTCGCTCTTCTTCTTTAATGCCTGGACGATCAACATCTTCTCCTCGGCGGCGACACGGGCGAAGATGATCTCTTCCGCGTCGAGCGCCAGTTGCAGTTGCGCCGGCGCTGAAAAACTGGCGCCTTCGCTCGATAACTTCGTTCGAGGATTATGTGCGGCGCACGTTGCGGATGATCCTCAATGAAATCCTGAACGACAAGGGCAAGGCCCACCTTGCCACGCACAATCTGCTGGATGGCCGGCCGCTCCCGTGAACAGATCACGAGCGAGAGCGTCGGTACCCGCGCACACGCCGTAGTCGCGACGCAGCCTCCCTTCCCGCGGCCAGCATCAACACGCCCCTGAGGCCCTTGGCGTTGACCCCGCGGACCCCGCGTGCCAGCGACGCGCTGCATTGGAACCTCGCGGCGACCTGAGCGCGTCTCACCACGCGGGCGCGTCTAGTCCGTGCTCGTTGACAATTTCAACCTCGGATTGCAGCATCGGCAGCGCCGCTCTTTGCGTCCGCCAGTTGCGATCGCGACAAAGATGTTTTAGGATTTAGTTATTCTGTATCAAACGTTACTATTGATCTATTGGACATGCTCACCGCGCCACAACTGCGGGCCGCACGCGCGTTGATCGGAATGGATCAGCGCGCGTTGGCAGGGGCTTCCGGTCTGTCGCTTCCCACCATCCAAAGAATGGAGGCCAGTGCGGGGGTGATCCGGGGCAATGTCGATTCGCTGATGAAGATCATCGCCGCGCTCGAGGTCGCCGGCATCGAGCTCATCAGCGAAGGCGCCATCAGCGAGAAGGGTGGACGAGGGGTGCGACTGAAGGCGCGTTGATTTCTTGATTTCTGGACCTGCGTAACGCACGCCCCATGGGCGCGTGAAGGAAAACGAGGCAGCGCTCAATGGCGGTGGACATTCTGTTGTGGTGCGTTGCGGCACTCCTGGGAACCGCCATCTTGGCGGTCGCCGGTGCGCGACAGACCACGACGGCCATGCTGGTGTACGCGGTCGCGCTGGTCGCCTCGACGTTTGGCTTGGTAACGGCCGGATGGGCGCTGGTAACCGGCGCAGGATTGGCGCAGACGCTGCACTTGCCCATCGGATTGCCTTGGCTGGGCGCACATTTCCGCCTCGACCCACTGGCGGCAGCCTTTCTCACGGTCGTCAATTTGGGTGGCGCGACGGCGAGCCTCTATGGCCTCGGCGATGGACGGCACGAACGGGAGCCTGCCCGGGTGCTGCCCTTCTTCCCCGCATTTCTCGCCGGCATGAATCTGGTCGTGCTGGCCGACGATGCCTTCACGTTCCTGCTCACCTGGGAGTTCATGTCGCTCACCTCGTGGGCGCTCGTGATGGCGCACCATCAGCAGCGCGGCAACGCGCGAGCCGGATACATCTACCTGTTGATGGCGAGTCTCGGGACGCTTTCGCTGCTCCTTGGCTTTGGTCTCCTGGCAGGTCCCGACGGCGGCTACGCGTTCGAGGCCATCCGCAGTGCTCCCCGTTCGCCCACCATTGCCACGGCTGTCCTGGCGCTCACGTTGCTCGGCGCCGGCTCAAAGGCCGGGCTTGTGCCGATGCACGTCTGGCTGCCGCTGGCGCATCCGGCTGCGCCGAGCCACGTGTCCGCCCTGATGAGCGGTGTCATGACCAAGGTCGCCGTGTACGGCTTCGTCCGGATCGTGTTCGACTTGATGGGGCCGACCGCCTGGTGGTGGGGTGCGGTGGTCCTCCTTTTCGGCGGCGCCAGTGCCGTCCTCGGGGTCCTCCACGCGCTCATGGAACACGATCTCAAGCGCTTGCTTGCCTATCACACGGTCGAGAACATCGGCATCATCTTCATCGGGCTGGGTCTGGCGCTGGTTTTTCGGGCCGACGACATGGTCGGCGCCGCCGCGCTGGCGATGACCGCGGCCCTGTTTCACGTATTCAACCATTCGGTCTTCAAGAGCCTCCTCTTCTTTGGCTCCGGGACGGTCCTCACCGCTACCGGCCAGCGCGACATGGAGCGCCTGGGCGGGCTCATCCATGGCATGCCCCTCACCGCCTTTGCCTTCCTCATCGGTTCGGCGGCCATCTCGGCATTGCCCCCATTCAATGGCTTTGTCTCCGAGTGGCTGACTTTCCAGGCGATCTTGCTGAGTCCCCAGGTGCCGCAATGGGTGGTGAAGTTCCTGGCCCCGGCGATCGGCGCCGCATTGGCCCTGTCGGCGGCGCTGGCTGCCGCCTGCTTCGTCAAGGCATTCGGCATAACCTTTCTCGGCCGACCCAGAACCGAGGCCGCGCAGAATGCCCGGGAAGCGGATGCCTTTTCGCTGGGCGCCATGTTCGTGTTGGTCTTGCTGTGCCTCGTCGCCGGAATCCTGCCGAGCTATTTCATTGACGCGCTGGCTCCGGTTGTCCAAATCCTCGTAGGTGGGCATCTGCCGCAACAGGCGGGGCTCCAGTGGCTCACGATCGTCCCGATCGCCGAAAGCCGAAGCTCGTACAACGGGCTCTTGTTGTTCGTGCTCATCGCCGCCGCAGCCACCATTGCATCCTATGTGATTCACCGCTGGGCATCGCATGTCATTCGCCGGTCCAGCTCGTGGGACTGCGGATTTCCGGATGCAAGTCCGGCCACGCAATACACTGCGGGCAGCTTTGCGCAGCCGATTCGGCGCGTGTTTGGAACGCTGATGTTTCAGGCGCGCGAGGAAATCCACATCCCGGCGCCCGGCGACCTGCGGCCGGCACGAATGCACGTTCATCTCCGGGATCGGGTATGGGACGCCTTCTATGTACCGGTGGCGAGGTTTGTCGGCATTACCGCCACGGGACTCAACCGAGTGCAGTTCCTGACTCTGCGTGGCTACTTGACGCTGGTGTCGGGCGCCCTGGTGGCACTTCTGGCCATTCTTGCACTATGGCAGTGATACTCGACGCGCTCGTTCAGCTCGGCCAGCTGGCGTTGGTCCTGCTGCTGGCTCCGCTGCTCACCGGCTACGTGCGCAAGGTCAAGTCGCACTTGCTGCGTCGGCAGGGCCCCGAGATCATCCAGCCCTATCGCGATCTGCTGAAGCTCCTGCGCAAGGAGGTCGTGCTGGCAGAGAACGCGTCCTGGCTCTTTCGTGTCGCCCCCTATTTGATCTTCGCGACGACATGGGTCGCCGCAGCGCTCGTGCCGACGTTCGCCACGGGCCTCGCCTTCAGCCCGGCCGTCGATTTGATCGCGATCGTCGCCTTGTTGGGCAGCGCGCGCTTCATGCTGGCTCTGGCAGCGCTCGACGTGGGAACGAGCTTCGGGGGAATCGGCTCCAGCCGGGAAATGATGATCGCCTCCTTGGCCGAGCCGGCGATGCTGATGGTCGCCTTCACGCTTTCCCTGCTCGCCGGCTCGACCCAGCTTTCTGCCGTGGCGACCTACATGCAGGGCACGGACGTGGGATTGCGCGTGTCGTTGGCGCTGTCGCTTGTCGGGCTCATCATGGTCGCCATTGCCGAGAACGCGCGAATTCCGATCGACAACCCCGCGACGCACCTCGAGCTCACCATGGTGCACGAAGCCATGATCCTCGAATACTCAGGGCGCCATCTCGCCGTGATCGAAGCCGCCGCTTCGTTGAAGCTTGTTCTCTATCTCTCCCTCATTCTCTGCCTGTTTGCCCCGTGGGGCGTGGCCATTGCCGGGCAGGACATCGCTTCGCACGCATTGGGTTTGCTGGTCTACGTCATCAAGCTCGCGGTCGGAGGGTTCCTGCTGGCGGTATTCGAGACGGCCGTCGCCAAGATGCGGGTCTTCCGCGTATCCGATTTCCTGGGCGTCTCCCTGATGCTCGGCCTGCTCGCCGCATTGCTCCTCTTCGTTTCGCGAGGCGTCTGATGGATCGCCTGGCTCTGGACGTCGCCCACATGTTCGCCGGCGGCCTCGTGCTCGTCAGCTTCATGCTGCTCTATCAGGACCGCATGTTCAGCCTCATCAACACCTTTGCCCTGCACGCGTTCGTCGTCTCGCTGTCGGTCGCCTGGCAAGCGCATATTCAGGATGCGCCCCACCTGTACATCACCGCCGCCATCGCGCTCATCGTCAAGGCGCTCGTCATCCCGGTGGTTCTGCACCGCATCATCGTGCGACTTGGCATCCACCGCGACATCGAGACCGTGGTCGGCATCGGGCAGATCATGATGGGGGGAATCGGACTGGTGGCGCTGTCGATCCTGGTCATGCTGCCGATCACCGCCACCGAGGGCACGCTCGTGCGCGAGGATCTCGCGTTCGCCCTGTCCGTCATTCTGCTCGGTCTGCTGATGATGGTGTCGCGGCGCAACGCGGTGGGCCAGGTGATCGGCTTCATGTCGATCGAGAACGGACTCATTCTCGCCGCCACCGGCGCCAAAGGCATGCCGCTCGTCGTCGAGATCAGCGTCGCCTTTTCCATTCTGGTCGCGCTGATCGTGATCGGAATCTTCCTGTTCCGCATCCGCGAACGCTTCGACACGGTGGACATCTATGCGCTCGATCGTTTCCGCGGGGAACAGCCGTGACCGACCTTGGCTCGTTCATCGTCACCGCGATCCTGGTCGTACCGGCGGTGGGTGCGGTGCTGCTCGCATTCCTGCCGGATGATCGAACGACGGCGCGGCTCAACATGCTGGGCACCCTGCTGACGCTGCTCTGCGCGATCGCGCTGTTCTTCGTGCGCCCGGCGCCAAGTCTGTTTCTGATCGTCGATGACGTGAACGTCGTGTTCATCGTCCTCAACACCTTTGTGGGCTTCACCACCAGCGTGTTCAGCGCGACGTACATTGCCCACGAGTTGGAAACGGGCCACCTGACACCCGCGTACCTGCGGTTCTATCACGCGATGTATCAGACGCTGATGTTCGCCATGAACCTGGCGTTGCTCGCGAACAATGTTGGCCTGATGTGGGTGGCCGTTGAACTGGCGACGCTGACCACGGTCCTGATGGTAGGGATCTATCGCACTCCCCAGGCGCTCGAGGCGGCCTGGAAGTATTTCATATTGGGCAGTGTCGGCATCGCGCTGGCGCTCTTCGGCACGATCCTCGTCTACCTCGCGTCCAGTGCCGTCCTGGGCGAGGGGCTGGAAGCGATGGCGTGGAGCGTGCTGGTGCAGCGTGCTGCGGAATTCGATCCGGCGTTGCTCAATCTGGCATTCGTCTTCCTGCTGTTGGGCTACGGCACCAAGGTGGGGCTCGTGCCACTGCACGCCTGGCTTCCGGACGCGCATGCCGAAGGTCCGACGCCCATATCCGCTGTGCTCTCGGGATTGCTCCTCAACGTCGCGCTGTTTGCGGTGCTGCGGTTCAAGATGGTGATGTCCGCCAACGAGCGCGCGCTTGCGCCGGGTCCCCTGATGGTCACCCTGGGGTTGGTCTCGGTCGTGTTTGCGTCGTTCATGCTGTACCGCCGTCACGACATCAAGCGGATGTTCGCCTACTCCTCCATCGAGCACATGGGCATCATCAGCTTTGCCTTTGGCATGGGCGGGCCGCTCGCGAACTTCGCCGCTCTGCTGCACATGATCATGCACTCGCTGACCAAATCCGCGATCTTCTTTGCCGTCGGACACATCGCGCAAGTCAAGGGTACGCAGAGGATGGCCGACATCAGGGGCCTCACCGTTTCGCACCCAGTCCTGGGTTGGGGCCTGGTGGTCGGGGTGATTGCGATCGTGGGGCTCCCGCCCATGGGCATCTTCATGAGCGAGTTTCTGATCCTGACGTCCACCTTCTCGCGCCAGCCGATACTCGCCGTGGTGCTGGCGTTGGGCCTGTTGATCGCGCTGGGAGCCCTCCTTCGTCATCTGAACGGTCTGGCCTTCGGCGACGCCCATGGCAGCAACGCGCCCGCCCAGGCTTCGTTTGTGCCGATGTTCACGCACCTCGCTCTGGTGCTGGCCGCGGGAATTTTTCTTCCCGCGCCATTGGTTTCCTGGTTTCAGAACGTTGCGGGGCTGCTGCGCTGAATGGGTGACGCGACACACGTGCAGACGAGCCTACTCGCTGTCATCGGCGCGGGCCGAACGGTCAACGAACATCAGCCTTGGCCGCGGGCGGTCGTGAGCCATGACGCATGGCGACAGGTGACGCATCTGCTTTCCTCCGGTGCCTGGGCTTTGCTCGGACTCTGGGGTGACGGGGAGCACGTCCACATGGCGGTGGTCGAAGAAGGCCACAAGAGCTTTGGCGTACTCAGCGTCGAGTGCAAAGACCGAAGCTTTCCGTCGGTGGGACAGTCGCATCCGCCCGCCATTCGCCTGGAACGAGCCATCCGGGATCTCTGGGGACTGGCCCCGGAAGGACTCGCCGACGTTCGTCCCTGGCTAAGCCATGGCAAGTGGAATCTGCCGCGCGGCCCCGAGGCGGCGCGCGATGCCGCACCGGTCCCGAACAGCTATGCGTTCCTGACCGCGGAGGGTGAAAGCTTGCACCAAATCGCGGTGGGTCCCGTGCATGCCGGCATCATCGAACCGGGTCATTTCCGGTTCACGGCGAACGGCGAGGCCGTGGTGCGGCTCGAGGAGCGCCTTGGCTATACGCACAAGGGAACGGAATGGCTCATGGAGGGCCTGCCGATTGAGCGCGCGGCGGTACTGGCCGGGCGGGTCTCCGGCGATAGCACCGTGGCCTATGCTCTGGCCTTCGCCCGGGCGATCGAGGCAGCGTACGGCATCGAAATCCCCGGACGCGCCGTCTGGTTGCGCGCCTTGATGAGCGAGCTCGAAAGGCTCGCCAATCATTTCGGAGACATCGGCGCGATCTGCAACGATGCCGCCTTTGCCATGATGCACGCCCACTGCGGGTACCTGCGCGAGCAGGTGCTGCGCGTGGCTGACGGGAGCTTCGGCCACCGGCTGATGATGGATCAAGTGGTGCCGGGCGGCGTGCGAACCGATCTGCACAAGGACGGAAAGGAACTCATTCGTGCGCTGTTGAAGGACTGTCGCCGTCGCTTTCCGGAACTGGTCGAGCTCTATGACAACACCGCGTCGCTGCAGGACCGCACCGTCGGCACGGGAATTCTGTCGGCGACGCTGGCACGACAGTTCGGCTGCGGGGGCTACGTCGGGCGCGCGTCCGGTCGGGACTTCGACGCGCGACGTTTCCCCGGCTATCCGCCCTACGATCTGCTGCAATTCGACATACCGGTCCTGGAAGCCGGCGATGTGGACGCCCGAGTCTGGGTCCGGATCCGTGAGGTCGAACAAAGCATGGCCTTGATCGATCAAATCCTGCAGCAACTCCCTTCCGGGCCCATCGGTGCGCCCCCAGCCGCCCTGTCGGCGACGGGGACGCGCGAAGGGGTGGCGCTGGTGGAGGGCTTTCGAGGCGACGTGCTGGTCTGGGTCAGGACAGGAGGCGATGGCAGCATCGAGCGCTGCCATTTGCGTGATCCTTCGTGGTTCCAGTGGCCGGTGCTCGAGGCGGCGATCGAAGGGAACATCGTCGCCGACTTCCCTCTGTGCAACAAGTCCTTCAATTGCTCGTACTCGGGCCATGACCTCTAGCGGGACCGCGCATGCGTAGGATGCTGTTCAAGAGCTTGCTCCACGGGCCGCTGACCGAAGCGGCGCCGGTCGTCGATGATGCCGCTCTGGCCGAACTCGGCGCCCAGGTCGACCGCCTCGCTCGCCAGCGCCTCGGCCGGACGCTCTCCATCCGCGAAGTGGACGCCGGCTCCTGCAACGGTTGCGAACTGGAGATCCACGCCCTCAACAATGTCCTCTATGATCTCGAGCGATTCGGCTTGCGTTTTGTTGCGTCGCCCCGCCATGCGGACGTGCTGATGGTGACGGGCCCGGTCACGGTGAACATGCGCGAAGCGCTCGAGCGCACCTACCAGGCTACCCCGGCGCCGAAATGGGTCATCGCCGTTGGCGACTGCGCGCGAGATGGGGGCGTCTTTGCCGATAGCTATGCCTGTGTCGGCGGCGTCTCCGCCGTTCTCCCCGTCGATTTGCATCTCCGCGGCTGTCCGCCCTCGCCGATTGCTCTCCTCAAAGGGCTGCTGGCATTGCTCGAAACCGTCCAATCGACCCGCAACGCTGGTTGTCGATGCGAATCAGCCTGCCGGGCCGTCATCGGCCGGCCTCGACAACACCATCTCCGGCAGCGATCCAAGGCGACGGTAATTCGTCGTGCGCGCATGCTGCTGCCGACGCTTCGCGCCAATGTTATATTGAAGCCGCGGCCGCGGCGCAAAGGATTTGCCCGCGGTTATCCCGCCGGCGGCGGACATCCCCAGGGTGAAAGTGGGGCCCCCGGGGAGGGTTTGCACGGCAACCATTTTAGGCGCATAACGACATGGCAAGAACGGTGAACTGCGTAAAGCTCGGCCGCGAAAGCGAAGGGCTCGATTTCCCGCCGTATCCAGGGGAACTCGGCAGGCGGATTTTCGAACACGTCTCCAAGGAAGCGTGGAAAGCGTGGCTCGAGCATCAGAAGATGCTGGTGAACGAAAATCGCCTGAACCTGGCCGATGCCGCGGCGCGCAAATACCTTGCCGAACAGATGGAAGCCTATTTTTTTGGCGCCGGCGCCGATGCAGCGGCCGGCTATGTGAAGCCCGGCAGCAAGTGAGCGTGCGCGTTGACGTGCCAGCGCGAGCTCGGGTTGACTGCCCATCGTGATGCATCTTCCCGGTCTCGCGTGTAATCCCGATGTCGGAACCCGATATGACAACCCCCATCCCCACCGAAATCAAGCTGCATCAGGTTTCCCGCAAGCTCGAAATCGCCTTCAATGACGGCACACGGTTCGAACTGCCGTACGAGTTCTTGCGGGTGTATTCACCGTCGGCCGAGGTCCGCGGACACGGACCGGGCCAGGAGGTCCTGCAGGTCGGGAAGCAGAACATCGGTATCAAGAGCATCGAACCGGTGGGCTCGTATGCGGTAACGCTGACCTTCTCCGATGGGCACGACACCGGCATCTATTCCTGGGACTACCTCTATGAGCTGGGCGCGAATTATGTCGCGCTATGGGATCGTTATGTGAGCCGAATGAACGCGGCAGGCGCTTCGCGCGAACCGCTGGCCGGCGCGCCGGAGCGCCCGAAATCCAAGTGACGATGCGGCAGTGAATGCCCTGCGTGGCATCGCTCGCGATGCGGATGCTTCTCCGGAACCGGCGTTCAAGGCGGTTCTGATCAGCCCGTACGAACTGGGCCGCCAATCGTTTAACCTGGCCGCACCCGCCGCACTTCTGAAAGCCGCCGGGTTCGACGTCGTGTGCGTCGACCTCGCCCTGCAGAAGCTCGATCCCGATACCCTGCACGGTGCGAGACTGGTCGCCGTCCATCTGGGCATGCACACCGCCACCCGGATCGCCGTCGCGGCGCTGCCCAGGATTCGAGCACTGGCGCCCTCCGCCCATGTCTGCATGTACGGCCTGTACGCGGCGATGAACGAGCAGCTGCTGCGCGGCCTGGGCGTGCAAACGCTTCTGGGCGGCGAATTTGAAACGGGCCTTGTCGCCCTGGCCCACCGCCTGCGCGACGGCGACTGCAGCGTGCAGCGCGGGCCGCTTGTCAATTTGGCGCGCGTGGCCTTCATCACACCCGACCGAACGGGCCTGCCCGAGCTGGTGCGGTACGCTCATCTGGTCCTGCCGGGCGGCGGCCGCAAGATCACGGGCTTCACCGAAACGACACGCGGCTGCAAACATGTGTGCCGCCACTGCCCGGTGGTCCCGGTGTACCAAGGGAAGTTCCGCGCAGTGGACAAGGACGTGGTGCTGGCGGACATCGCGCAACAGGTAGCGATGGGCGCAGCACATATCTCCTTTGGCGACCCGGATTTTTTCAACGGGCCGACTCATGCGCTCAAGGTGATGAAGGCGATGCACGCGCGCTTTCCGCAGCTGACTTTCGATGCCACGATCAAGATTCAGCACTTGCTCGACCACGCCGTGCTGTTGCCGATACTGCGCGAGTGCGGCTGTTTGTTCGTCACCTCGGCCGTCGAATCGGTGGACGATCGGATCCTGGGCTATCTCGATAAGCACCACACTCGCGCCGATTTCGAGCGCGCACTGCTGTTGTGCCGTGCCCACGGCATTGCGCTCGCGCCCACCTTTGTCCCCTTCACGCCGTGGACGACGCTGGCCGGCTATCTCGATCTGCTGCGCGAACTGGCGCGCTTGAATCTCCAGGAGGCGGTGCCACCCGTGCAGCTTGCCATCCGCCTGTTGGTGCCGCAAGGCTCGTATCTGCTGCACTTGCCGGGATTTGCCGAGCTGCTCGAACCATTCGACCCTGAGCTTCTGGGGTATCCGTGGCGCCATGCCGACCCTCGCGTGGACGCGCTGCAGCAGGACGTACAGGCTGCCGCTATGCGAACGGAAAGCGCGTCGCGCGTGGAAGCGTTCCGCGAGATCTGGCGGCTCGCGCACGCCGCCGCCGGCTGCGCAGCGCCGAGTCTCGATGGCGCGGATCCCGGCCTACCCGTTCCGCGCCTGTCCGAGCCGTGGTACTGCTGCGCCGAGCCCACCAATCAGCAATTGCAATCGTTCTGACCATGCCACGCGTCTTGCTGCTGCTGCCTGCCGCCGGCTATCGCAACGAGGATTTTCTGATTGCGGCGCAGAAGCTGGGTGTGGAGGTGATAACCGCCGCCGACCATTGCCACCGGCTCGCGCCGCTCATGGGCATGAGTCCCATCCTTTCGTTGCCGTTCGACCAACCGGCAATCGCGGCCGAACAGGCGCTTGCTTCCCTGGGGCGAAGGGTGGACGCGGTGCTGGCGGTGGACGATCACGGCTTGGAACTCGCTGCTCTGCTGCGTAACGAACTCGGGCTTGCGGGTAATCCGTTGCAGGCGGTGCGCGCCACTCGCGACAAGCTTGCCTTTCGGCAATTGCAGCAGACGAACGGCTTCAATTGTCCGGATTTCCGGGCCGCCGCCAGTGAAACCGATGCGTTGGCCCTGGCGTCGTCATTGCACTATCCGGTCGTGGTGAAGGCCCGGCGGTTGTCCGCCAGCCGAGGCGTCGTCCGCGCCGATGACGCGCCGTCGTTTGTCCAGGCGGTCGCCCGCGTGCACCGCATCCAGGCCTTCGCCGATCGCGACGCCCCACGACTTGGCCTCATTGTCGAAGCCTTCATCCCTGGCCCTGAATTTGCGCTTGAAGGCTTGCTGGAAGATGGTGCGTTACGCCTACTGGCGCTGTTCGACAAGCCGGATCCGCTCGACGGCCCCTATTTCGAGGAGACTATTTACGTTACACCTTCGCGCTTGGGTCCGGACTTGCAAATGGCGATCGCCGCCGACGTGCAACGCGCCTGCACCTTGGCCGGTCTGACCAGCGGACCGGTGCATGCGGAAATGCGCGTCAATGACCAAGGCATCTGGCTGCTGGAAGTGGCGGCCCGGTCCATCGGCGGCCTGTGCGGACGCGCACTCAATCATCGGCTCGGTATGTCGCTCGAGGAATTGATCCTGCGTCATGCGCTCGACATGCCCGCTCCGTCGTCTGCCAGCGATGACGCGTCCGGGGTGATGATGATTCCGGTACCCGCACGCGGCATATTTCACCATGCGGCCGGCCTGGTGGCAGCGCGTGCCGTGCCGGGCGTCAGCGACATTCAGATCACCGCCCAACCGGGGCAAATAGTGGCCCCGCCGCCGGAAGGCTCAGGTTACCTCGGCTTCATCTTCGCCCGCGCTGTTGCACCGGAAGCGGTCGAAGCCGCACTGCGCGCGGCCCACGCCAACCTGGCCATCGAGATTCAAGCCGAATTGCCGATGACCTGGACTTGCGCGCAATGACCTCCCCGCGTGCCGGCGTACAGGCTACGCCATTTCGACCCCGATTCCCGCAGGGTCGATTTCGGATGGCGTATTGGGCTATCCTCGGGAACGAGTCAGGCCATCATCGGAGCAACTCCCTGCCGGCAATGGATTGTGCCGGTGTGCCGAATCGATTTCGGACGGGGCAAACATGCGCCGGACTTCCCGGATTTCGCTCTGCGTCGCTTGCACGAGCCTGCTCTGGTGCTGCGCCGTGCCCAGGCTCGAATGCGGAACGGACGAGGTCAAAGCTGCGCTGACATCGATGGTGCGCGAGCATTTCCTGCGACGCGCGCTGGATACCTATGCGTTCACGCTCGATGCCGGGAATCAGGCCCGCTTTGCGAAGGCGGTCCGCGTCACGGCCCAGGCGCCGCGACTGGTGGCCTGGGACAAGACCATCGGACAACTGGCGTGCGCGGCCCGAATGGTGATCGAGGCGCCGGGACCGGAAAATCGGTCGACGACGACTGGCGGGGCGGAACTCGCCTATCGGGTAACGGGTGGCGACGACGGTCGTTTCTTTGTCGAAGTCGCGTACGTCGACCTGACTGTCCTGCTCGCTTTTCGAATGAAGCAGCTGCCTGCAACCAAGCGTGAGTGAAGCGCGGCCGTCGGGTCATGCGCTGGCAGCGGGGAGAAATGCGGGGCTTTGCGATTGTGTCAGTCGCGCGGAGCACCTTTGGCCTGCGCCTGCGCGGAACACCATGCGAATTTTGGCCGCAACGGCGGGCTGTTCCAGACGCCGATCGCGGCGTACCATGAATTCGCGACGCACACGGTATCGCTATGTCCCTCGCTTCATTTGTGCATGCTCATGCTGCGCACGCCGATTGGCGTGTGGCCCTGGCGGAGAGCCAGAGGCAAATTCAAGCCCAGATCGCGGCGCGTGGCGCGCAACAGGGCAAATTGACGTCGTTCACGCTGGGCTGGTGTTACCTGAGCGACTATTACGCGCCGGCGGCCGAGGCGATTCTCGATGCGTTGCGCGCGGGCTTGCCCGGCGTGGCCTGGGTCGGGACGATCGGTGTCGGCGTGGCCGCGAGCGGCGTCGAATACTTCGACGAACCTGCCCTGGTGTTGATGGTCGCGCCGCTGCCGCGCGAATCGTTTCAGCTGTTCTCGGGCCTGCGGCCGCTGCCTGCGGCATCGTCCAGGTTCGTCGCCCATACCGCGCTGGTTCATGCCGAAGGCAGCACGCCCGACTTGCAGGAGTTGCTGCGCGAGCTCAGCATGCGCACGGCCACCGGTTATCTGTTCGGCGGACTGTCGTCAGCGCGCAACCGTGCGGTACACATGGCGGATGGCGTATTCACCGGCGGTTTGTCCGGGGTGGCCTTTGGCCCGGAAGTCGGCGTGATCTCGCGTGTGACGCAGGGTTGCCAGCCGATCGGCCCGTGGCGCAATGTAACGGAAGCCGAGCGCAATTTCCTGGTCAGCCTGGACGGCAAGCCCGCGCTTGAATGCGTGTTGCAGGATCTGGGCCTCGACCGCGACCTGCCGGATCACGAGTTGTCGCGGGCGCTGTCCGCCACGCTGGCAGGCTTGATCGCCACCGCCGAGGACGTCCCAACTCGGCCCGGACAATTTGGCGCGGACACGGTCGTGCGGCACCTGATCGGCGTGGACCGGCAGCACCAGGTCCTCGCGATCGCCGAGAACGTCGAGCCCGGCATGCGCGTGGCCTTTTGCACGCGTAACGCCGAAGCCGCCAAGCGCGATCTGGTGCGCATCGTGACCGAGATCCGCGACGAACTGGAGAGCGGCGCGACACGGACCGTGGCGGGCGCGCTCTACGTCAGTTGTTCGGGACGTGGTGGACCCCACTTCGGCGCGCGGCATGCCGAGTTGCAGGTGGTGCGGAATGCCCTGGGCGACCTGCCGCTGGTCGGCTTTTTCGCGGGCGGCGAGATCGCAAGGCATCACCTCTACGGCTACACGGGGGTGCTGACGGCGTTCACGATGCCAAGCTAAGAAGGCAGGGGCGAAGTCGTCGATCACGTCATGGGCGCGCGGGATTGCGGACTCTTGCCGCCGGATCGAAGCGGTACAGGCGCACCCGCACCGCCGCCGGCTCAGTAGTCGGCTTCAAAAAAGGGCTCACGGTTCTTCTCCGGCTTGAGGTGGGTCGCCGGGATCGGCTCGGTGCGCGTGCGCCACTCGCCGTTGACCCGACTGATGATGTTGCGGCACATCCACTGCTCGTTGTCCACGTACGGGTAGTCCTCGCGGTAGAACGGACCCCGGCTCTCCTTCCGGTTCTGCCCCGAGCGCACCGTCGCCTCGCAGGCATCGAGCATCGAGCACACGTCCAGCGCATCCATCCAGCCGGTGTTCCAGCTCCGCGACGTGCTCTGCAGCTGCAGCTGCGGCACCATCTCCCGCCGCACCGCCTGCAGCGCTTCCAGCGCCGCCGCGAACTTCTGCTCGTTCTTCACGTAGCCCAGCTCCCACATGATCGCCCGGATCCGCAGCTTGGCCTCGATCGGCCGCACCCCGTCCCGGCTGGCGCGCAAAAAGCCGAACACCCGCGCCTCTTCCGCCGCCGCCGCTTCAGCCGCCAGCGGCTTGCGTGGCCCCCGGCCAGCGCCGCATCCGCCGCCGCCTCGCCCGCGACCTTGCCGTCGTAGCTGACCGGGCCGACCCCACCGAGGTAATGGCACCCGAGACCGCCGGCGACGTAGAGGCCGGGCAGGTTGGTGTCCATGCGCTCGGTATCGACGTTGATCCCGCCTTGGCGCATGTGCCAGGTGATGCCGCACTCGATCCGGTCCTTGCCCACATCCAGGCCCAGCTTGCTCCACACCTTGGCCTGGTGCTGATGGGTCCTGGTGATCTCCGCCGGAATGTGGTCGTAGCCGGAATAGTAGCCACCGGCCCAGTCCGCCTTGCCGTTGATGACCTCACGACATAGACGGCGAATCTGCTCGGTGTAGGGCGCCGACGCTCCCGGGCTGTGGGTCTTCTGCTCGTAGAACATCTCGCCCTGCGCGTTGTAGAGCCGTGATGTCTCCTCCGTTCCCATCAGCGGATTGGGATAGAGGTGAAAGCGCATCCATGCCTTCGGCTCGAGCACGTCGCTCGTGTGCCACCACTGGATCTCGAGGTTGGCGGCCTCGGCGCCGGCGCGCAGCGCCATCGCCACGCCATCCGCCGACTGCTCCCGGGTGCCGGTCGGAGCGCGTCGCCAGGTAGTCCGAATGGCCGGTGGCGAGGATCGTCGATTTGGCGGCGATGGCAAAGAACCTGCCGCGGCGAAAATCGAGCACCGTCGCCCCCACCACCCGCCCGCCGTCGGTCAACAGCGACGTCACCGCGCACTCCTCGTGCACGGTGATGCCGCGGCGAAAGATCTCGCGGCGCCGCTTGTCCATGATGATGATGCCCGACGCGCCCTGCTTGTGGACAACCAGTGCCGGCGTGCGGCTGGTGATCGCCATCAGCCGGCCCTTGATCGTCGCGGCGCCAGTACACGCCGAGGCGCTCGAGATCCGGGTAGAACTCGTTGCGCATGTAGGCGCCCATGCGAATGCAGTATTCCTGGTCCGTCAGATAGTGGTTGTAATAGCGAACGGAATACCGCAGCCGATCGAGATCCTTTTCCTTGGTGCTGACGTCGTGATACGGCAGGTGGCTCGCAAAAATGGAGCATCCGCTCTTGCCGATGAGGCCCTTCACGACCAGCATTACCGTCGCCCCGCGGTCGGCAGCCTTGAGCACGGCGTTCGTGCCCGCGGCCCCGCCACCAATCACCAGGACGTCAGTCTCGATCAACTCAACCATGGGTGTCCCCCGTGCGTTGCATCACTCACCGATAACCACCGTGTTCTCTGGCGGCCAGGACAACGTGACCGCCTTGTCCGATCTGCCACAACGTCGCGTGTTGTCCAGTGCCGGTATTGGGCTGATTGACCTCCAGCCGCACATCGTCATCCAGACGCACGCGAATCTTCGACCGATGGCCCAGGTACGTTACGTGCTCGATGCTCCCTTGCATCCGGTTTTCCGGGCCGCTGGCGAGCTTGTCCGACGGCGCAAGGCGCAGCAGCTCGGGGCGGATCGAGAGGAAGATCGACGTGCCCTGCCCCGCGGTTCGGGCCGCCGGCGCCCTGACCATCGCCCCACTCGCCAGCCGGCAAACCAGATAGCTTCCTTCTTCGGCCACAATCTGCGCCGCGAAAATATTGGACTTGCCGATGAAGTCGGCGACGAAGCGATCCTTGGGGGAATTGTAGATTTCCATCGGCGTGCCGAACTGCCGCACTTCGCCGTGATTCATCACGATGACCTTGTCGGAGAGGGCGAGCGCCTCCTCCTGATCGTGGGTCACGAACATCGTCGTGATGCCCACGCTGCGCTGCAGTTGCCGGAGCTCCACCTGCATGTCGTCCCGAAGATTCTTGTCGAGCGCGGCCAACGGCTCGTCGAGCAACAGCAACGCGGGATTGATGGCGATCGCTCTCGCCAGCGCCACGCGCTGCTGCTGGCCTCCGGAGAGCTCGTGCGGATACCGGCTCGCAAGCCCGTCGAGCCGGAGCAGACGGATCCCGTTCGCCACGGCCTCGCGCTGCGCGCTCGCCGAGGCATTGCGCATCCTGAGCCCGAAGCCGATGTTCCGCTCGACCGTCATGTGCGGAAACAGCGCATAGTCCTGAAAGACGATCCCGATGCCGCGCTTGTGGGGCGGCACGCCGTCGATGCGCACGCCATCGATCAAAACCCGCCCGTCGTAGTCGGCGAAACCGGCCAGCACGCGCAACAGGGTGGTCTTGCCGCAGCCGCTGGGACCAAGAACGGTGATGAATTGGGACGCCTCGAGCGTGATGGAGACGTCCCTGATCGCGACCGTATCGCCATAGCGTGCGGTCAGGTTTTGTATCTCGACCCGGTTGTTCATGCTGCGTTCACCGTTTGGTTAGTGCCTCGAGCCCCAGCAGGCGGTTCAGCACCAGGACCAGTGCGCATACCGAAAGCACGATCGCCGCGGAGATGGCTGCACCGGTGGGATCGTTCTCGGTCTGCACGAACGTGTAGATTTCGACCGGAAGCGTGGTTCGATCCCAGACCAGAAACTGGGTCGCGGTGAAGTTCTCGAACGACGTGACGAACGCGAACACCGCGGCGGTGGCGATGCCCGGTCGAATCAGCGGCAGCGTGACCAGCCAGAAGGCCTTCCACGGCGGCGCGCCCAGGGAACGGGCAGCCTCCTCCAGCGATATTCGCGCCCCCATCATCGTCGAGACCACCACCCGCGCCGCGAACGGCAGCGTGATGACGCCGTGCAGGAGGACAAGCGAGATGGTCGAGGTAAAAATGCCGAGCGTGGAAAGCGTGATCAGGAAGGCCAATCCGACGACGACTTGCGGCACGATCAGCGGCGACAGAATGGCAGTGAGCAGGAGATCCTTGCCGGCGAACTTGTAGCGGACGATCGCCAGCGACACGAGCACCGAGGCGACGACGCTCCAGATGGTCGACACGACCGCGAGCATCAGCGTCATCTGGATGGCGCGCAGGAAGCCGTCGCGGTTCACGATGTTGGCGTACCACCGCAGCGAGAGGCCATGCGGCGGAAAATTCTGCTCGACCCCGGCGTTCAGCGACACGCCGATGAGGACGATCAGCGGAAACACGAGACCCAGGACGACCGCGTATCCCAGCGCCTTGACGGCCAGGCCCTTGCCCATGTGTCCAGCGCTCGTCATCGGCGCGGCGACAGCCATCCGAACGCCTTCTGCGCGCCGTAGACGATGACGCAGCTGATCACCAGCATGCTCATGGCGACCGCCGCCGACAACGGATAGTCCATGGCGCCCATGGCCTTGCTGTAGATCAGGTTGGCCACCATGTCGTAATAGCCGCCTCCCAGCAGGGCCGGAATGATATAAGCCGTCACTTCGAACAGGTACACGATGATGACGCCCGCCGCGATTCCCGGAATGGTCAGTGGAAGGGTGATGGTCCAGAAGCACCGCAACGGCGTTGCGCCGAGCGCATGCGCCGCCGGCTCCAGATTCCTGGGAATGGCGTGCAGGCTGCTGTAGATCGGAAACACCATGAACGGGATCGAGACCATGACCATCCCGATGGCGACGCCGATTTCGTTGAACAGGAGCTTGAGCGGCTGATCGATCACCCCGAGGCCCAGCAGGACCTGGTTGATCAATCCGTTGCGCCCGAGGACGAGCATGATCGCGTAGGTGCGGATGACGTACGCCGTGAAGAACTGGACAATCAGCACCAGACTGATCAACAGCAGCATCCGGGGCGTCGCCCGGTACATGACGTACGCCACGGCATAGCCCAGAACGAGCGTCACGGCCGTGCAGTAGGTTGACAGCGTGAGCGAGCGGGAAACGTACGAGAGATAGAACGAGTTGCCGAGGAACCTGCTGTAGTTCGCCAGCGTGAATTCGCTGCCGACCTGCGCCATGCCGGTGTTGGGCAGAAAACTGTAGGCGACCATTACCCCAAGACAACCGAAGAAAAACAGCACCACCGCGACGGCGGGCGCGACGAGCGGAGCGACTGGCCAGAAAGACGCCTTTCTCATGGCAGTTCAAGTTGCCGTCGGGACCGCAGGATTCGTTCAGCCATGGGCAGGGAGATGGCCGCACGGGCGACGCGTGCGGCCTATCTCGAAGGGTCGTGGACGCCGGCGCGCGCGTGGGTGCTCACAAGGTCGCCGCCACGTCGCCGATCGCCTGGTCGACGACGCTCACAATCTTATCCGCCTCGCTGGCCGTCAGGCACAGCGGGGGCGAGAACGAGAGTGCATCGCCCGGCAACGGCCGGAAGATCACGCCGAGCTCGCGCGCCCGCCGCGAAATCCGGTCGGCCACGGCGAGTTCCGGCGCGAACAGCGCACGGGTCTTGCGATCGCGCACCAGCTGGACCCGGGCCAGCAGCCCGACCCCGTCGACGAAGCCGACGATCTCGTGCCGGGAGAAGCCCTTGAGCCCGTCGAGCAGCCGGCGACCGACGCGCTTGGCGTTGCCCGCGAGGTCCTCGCGCTCGAGGATATCGAGGTTGGCGAGCGCGGCGGCGCAGGCGGTCGGATGGCCGCTATACGTGTTGCCGTGGCGCAACGGGCCCTGCTGCTCGTTCGCGTAAAACGTTTCGAATACCGCCGCGCTCACGGCGGTCGCGCCGAGCGGCACATAGCCACTGGTGATGCCTTTCGCGAACGCCATGATGTCCGGGCGAATGCCCCAATGACGCGCGCCGAACATGTCGCCGGTGCGGCCGAACCCGGTGATGACCTCGTCAAAGATCAGCAGAACGTCGTTTCGCGTCGCGATCTCCCGCAACGCCTGGAGATAGCCGTCGGGCGGAATGATCACGCCGCCTGCCCCCTGCACCGGCTCGACGATGATTGCCCCGACCGTGTCGGCGCCCTCCGCCTTGATCATTTGCTCGACCGCGTCGGCGCAGGCATGGGCGAACCGGTCGTCGGGCGCATCGACCTCGCGCAGGTACGGATCGGGACACGGTGCGTGGACGAAACCCGGCAACAGCGGCTCGAACATCGCGCGATTCGCGGGCATCCCGGTGGCGCTCATGCCGCCGAAAGTCACCCCGTGATAGGCACGATTGCGGGAAACGATCTTGTACTTGCCCGGCTTGCCCTTGAGCTTCCAGTATTGCCGGACGATCTTCAACGCCGTCTCGACCGCCTCGGATCCGCTGCCGGAGAAAAAGACCTTGTCCATCCCTTCCGGCTTCAGCATGCCCACCAGGCGCTCGGCGAGGTCGATCGACGGCAGATTGGTGTAACCCTCGAAGCAGGAGAACCATGACAGCTTCTGCATCTGGCGATGCACCGCCTCGACGATCTCCTGCCGCCCGTAACCGACGTTGACGAGCCAGAGCGAGGCGTGGGCGTCGAGATACTCGCGATCGTTCACGTCATAGACCTTCGCGCCCTCGCCGCGCACGATGGGGAGCAAGCCGTGCTGCTCGATGTAGTGCGTGCGGCTGAAAGGCGACCAGCGGTACTTGAGAGAGCGTTCCGTAACGAGATCGTTGCTGCCCATGCCGTATGGCTCCTTCGTGGATGCGTTCAGATGCGTGCGGTGACGCACTTGACCCGGTAATAGGACTTGAGCGCGTCCAGGCCCTTCTCGCGCCCGAACCCGCTCTGCTTGACGCCGCCGAACGGCGTTTCGACGCCGCCGGCGAAGAACTGGTTGATGAACACCTGTCCCGCCTCGAGATCGCGCGCGAGGCGAAGCGCGCGCACGATGTCGCGCGTATAGATTCCCGCGACCAGCCCGTAGGCCGTGCCATTGGCGAGCGCGAGCGCTTCCTCGGCCGAGTCCGCAACCTGCACGGTGAGCACCGGACCGAAAATCTCGTCCTGGACGATCGGGTCGTCTCCGGCCGCGCCGTCGATGATGGTCGCGTTGAAAAACCAGCCACCGGAGAGCCCCGCCACACCGGCCCGGTCGCCGCCGACGACGATCTCGAGCCCGCGCTGTTTGGCGCCGGCCACGTAGCCGGCGACCTTGTCGAGCTGCTCCTCCGAAATGAGCGGGCCAAGGTCCGGGTCATCGAGTCCGTGGCCGAGCTTGAACCCGGCCGCGGAGCGGGCGAGCCTCTCCAGCATCGCGCCGTGCACGCTGCGCTCGACGACGAGGCGCGAGCCGGCGGAGCAGACCTGGCCCGCGTTGCTGTAGATCGCCTTGAGCGTGCCCTGGACCGCCGCTTCGATGTCGGCGTCGGCCAGCACCACGACCGGCGATTTGCCGCCGAGTTCGAGCGTTACCGATGCGATATGATCAGCCGCCGACTTCATCACCAGCTTGCCAGTCTCGACCGAGCCGGTGAACGTCACGTGGGACACGTCGCGATGGCCGACCAGCGCCGCGCCGGCTTCCTCGCCATAGCCGGTCACCACGTTGTAGACGCCCTTCGGCAGCCCCGCCTGGTCCAGGATATCGGCGAGCATGATGGCCGTCAGCGGCGTCTGCTCCGCCGGCTTGACGACGGCGGTACAGCCGCAGGCAAGTGCCGGCGCGATGCCGCGCGCGGTCGTCACCAACGGATAGTTCCACGGGATGATGTGCACGGTGACCCCGACCGGCTCGTGCAGCGTGAACGACACGAAATCCGGACCGAGAGGAATCGTGTCGCCCTGCATCTTGTCGGCGATGCCCGCGTAGTATTCGAAGTAGCGCGCCGCGGTCTCGATGTCGCCCTTCGCCTCGCGCAACGGCTTGCCGCAATCCAGAGTCTCGATGCGGGCGAGCCGCGTCGCGTCCTGCCGGATCAACGCCGCCGTGCGGTAGAGGATGCGGGCGCGCTCGGCCGGCAGCGTCGTGCGCCAGTCACCCCGCAGGGCCGCCTTGGCCGCGGCGACCGCACGCTCGGCGTCCGCCGCGTCGCCGGCCGGAATCTCGGCGATGACGCGACCGCTCGCCGGGTCCACCGTCGCGAAACACCGGCCGCTCGCCGCCGCCACCTTGCTGCCGCCGATCACCATGAGACGGGGCACGCCGGCCATATCCCGCTCGTGACGCGGCTCGATCGCGTACGTCATCGCACCTCCACGGATCCCTGCGAGAGTCTCATTCGGCGCTGGGGATGGCCGCTTCAGACATCCCAGCCGCCATCGACCACGATCTCGTGACCGGTGAGCTGGCGGCTGTCATCGGTCGTGAGGAAGAGCACCGCGTTCGCGACATCTTGCGGCTCGGTCACGCGCTTGAGCGCCATGTCGTCGACATACTCCTGGTAGACCTGCTCCATCGTCCAGCCGCGCTTCCTCGCCTTCTCCTCGCACAGCTTGTCCATCCGGGGCGTCTGGACGATGCCGGGACAGACCGCGTTGACGTTGATGTTGAATTCGCCGACGTCGAGCGCGACCGTGCGCGTGACACCGCGGATCGCCCATTTGGAGGCGCTGTACGCCGTCCGGTAGCGGTAGCCGCGCAGGCCCGATGTGCCGCCGATGTTGACGATCTTGCCGCTCTTGCGCTCGATCATGTGCGGCAGCGTGTACTTGATCGGCAGGAAGGTGCCGAACACGTTGGCCCGCAGCACAAACTCGAAATCGTCCGGATCGATTTCCCAAACCGGGGTCTCGATCGGACCCGTCACCCCGGCGACATTGACCAGGATGTCGATCTGCCCATCGAAGAGCGCAACCGCGCGCCGCACCATCGCCTCGACCTGCTTCGCGTCGGTCACGTCGGTCTTGACGACCTCCGCCCTGCGCCCCATCGCGCGGATGTTGGCGGCGACCTCGTCGATTGCGGCCGTGTCGCGGCCGGCCAGCACGAGATCGGCGCCCTCGCGGGCAAGCATTTCGCTGATCGCCTGTCCCATGCCCTTGGCCGGACCGGTCACAATGCCGGTCTTGTTTGCGAGCCTCATGTCGTCTTTTCCTTTTTCACGATGTTATCGGCGGGCCGTAGCCGCCTCCGCCACAGCTTTCCAAGATGACGCGGTCACCCGCGCCAAGCCGCAGGTTGGATTTGCCTTTGACTTCCTGGCGCGTGCCGTCGGCCCTCACCAGGGTGACGCGGAAGGGTGCGCCGGGCGAGCCGCCTTGAAACCCGTAGGGCGGAATGACGCGCCGCTCGAACATGCTGGTGAGCGACACGCCGTCGGTCAGCATCCGGTACTCGCGCAGCAGTCCGTCGCCGCCCTGATGCGCCCCCGCTCCGCCCGAGCCGCGCCGCAGCGTCTGGCGCACGATCTCGATCGGATATTCCGCCTCGATGACTTCCGCTGGCGTGTTCATGACATTCGACATGTGCACGCGGACGACCGGTGAGCCGTCCCGCTCGGCGCGCGCGCCTTCGCCGCCGCCGTGCGTTTCATAGAGCGTGACCCAGGCGCCGTCGGCGCGGCGCATGCCGAACAGCAGGAGCCCGGAGGTGGTCGGACCGCCGGCGGTGAGCTGCCCGGCCAGCGCCGGCTCGAGGGCGCGGAAAATCGCATCGACCACGCGCTGGGAGGTTTCGTGGTTGCCGCCGACGACCGGTCGCGTGGGCGGCGGCTCGAGGATCGACCCCGGCCGGGTCGAGACCTTGAACGGCCGCAGCGCGCCGCCGTTCGGCTGGATGTCGACACGCGTCAGGCACTTCATCGCGTACAGCACGCCGGCGACGGCGATGAACGGCGTGGTGTTGACCGGACCGTCCGCCGCATCGTCCGAGGCCGAGAAGTCGAAATGCGCTTCGTCGTCACGGAACTCGATGCGGACCCGAATGGCGATCGGCCGGTCGCGGATGCCGTCGTCGTCGAGGAAATCCTCGCCCTCGAACACGCCTCGCGGCATGGCCCGGATGGCGGCGCGCATCTGCTGCTCCGAGCGGTCCTGCAGCACCGCCATCGCCGTCTTCACCCGGTCGAGTCCATGTTCGGCAACGAGGTCGTGGAGGCGCCGCTCGGCGGCCAGCGTCGCGGCCATCTGCGCGTGAATATCACCCTCGCGTTCCGGCGCGCCGCGCACGTTCGCCAGCACGAGGCCGAGCTTTTCGCGATCGGCGCCGTCCGCCGTGAAGAGCCGCGTCGGACTGATCCGCAAACCCTCCTGCCAGATGTCCGTGGCGCTCGTGAAGTAGCTGCCCGGGGCCGCGCCGCCGATGTCGGCCCAGTGCGCGAGACTGACGGCGAAAGCGAACAGCTCGCCGTCCGCGAACACCGGGCGGATGGCCTTCACGTCCGGCAGATGATTGCCGCCGATCTCCGGCAAATTGAGGAACCACACGTCACCGGGGGCAAGTGCCGCGGGCGGCACCCGCTTGAGGAACTCCTTCACCGTGAAGCACATCACGCCGAGATGCATCGGGATGTCCCGGCCCTGGGCGATCATCTCGCCCGCGGCGTCGGTCAACGCCGAGGACAGGTCGCCGGCTTCGCGCAACAACGGCGAGCGCGCCGAGCGCATGACGACCAGCGACATCTCCTCGGCCGCCGCGGTCAGCGCGCTGCGAATCACCTCGAGCGTGATCGGATCGATGACGGCGGTCATGGGTGCACCCTTGGCGCTGCGCGCCTTCCCTCCGAGAGGGAGCAATGAGCGCCTTGGGGCGGCCCGGCGGCGCTCATGGCGTTGCCCCGAAGCTCATCGTGAGATGGCCACCGGAAGTTGCTTCGAGCGCCGTGCCCGGCGGCAGCGTGATCGTCGACCAGTCATCCTCGACAATGGCCGGCCCGTCGATGCGCGCATGGGCGTCGAGCAGGTCGCGACGGTAGCGCGGCGTCTCGATCGCCCGCGCAGCCGTGAACCAGCAAGCGCCGACCGCGACCGGCGCCGACGTCGTACGCTGCTGCTGCTGGGGCGGCGACAGGTCGAGCGGCGGCGTCGCGTCGGACGCGGTGACCCGAATCGCTTCGAGCTCCCACGCCTCCTCGGTCGCAAAGCCGTAAAGCTGCGCATGCATCGCGCGGAAGTCCCGAGTGAGCGTGGCGACGTCCGCAGGATAGCGATACGGCACTTCGACCGAATAGCTTTGTCCGACGTAGCGCACGAGCGCGACGTCCTCGACCACCGTCTCGTTCGTCGCGGAGCGGTCGTCGAACGCCATCCCGGCGAGCAGCTCGTCGCGCAATCGGGCGAGGCGCTCGGGCGACCAATCCCGGCTCGCCATGCGCACGGTACGCTGCTGGGTATAGCTCAGCTGGGCCATGGCGCAGCCGAGCGCCGAGTACGCGCTTGAAAAAGCCGGCACGACCACCGTGCCGATGCCAAACTCGCGCGCCAGCGCCGCCGCGTGCAGCGGTCCGGCGCCGCCGAAAGCCACCAGCGTGCAGCGGCGTCCGTCGATGCCGCGATCCACCGTCACGTTGCGCAGCGCACGCAGCATGTTGGCATTCGCCACCCGCACGATGCCGAGCGCCGTCTCGATCATCCCCAGGCCCAGGCTCCCGGCGAGCTGCCCGATGGCGGCCTCGGCCAGCGAGAGGTTCATGCGCACGCCGTCGGCCAGCGGCTTCGCTGCGTCGATGTAGCCGAGCACGAGGTTGGCGTCGGTGACGGTCGGCGCCGCACCGCCCAGACCATAGCTGGCCGGTCCGGGATTGGCGCCGGCACTCTGTGGCCCGACGCGCAGCATGCCCGCTTCGACATAGGCGATCGATCCTCCGCCGGCGCCGATGGACTGCACCGCGACCATGGGCTGCCGGAGCGGACGATCCGCCAATATTGCCTCGCGGCGCGTTTCCGGCTTGCCTTGGCGAATGAGACAGACATCGGTGGTCGTGCCGCCCATGTCGAGCGTGAGTACATTATCGAGCGCCAGGTCCCGCGCCACCTGGCGGGCGGCGGAGACGCCGGCGGCCGGGCCGGAGAGGGCGAGCACGAGCGGTCGCTCGCGCACCATCGACGTCGACGCCATGCCACCCGCGGAATGAAACAAATGGAAGTGCGTGTTCTTCGGCACTTCGCGATCGATGAGGTCGAGATGCGTGCCGACCAGCGGCATCAGGGCCGCGTTGAGCACCGTGGCGCTGGTCCGCTCGAACTCGCGCTCTTCGGGGTTGACGCGGTGCGATAGCGACACGTAGGGCACGACGGCGGCAAGGCTCCGGCCGACGATCGCCTCGTGCTCCGGGTTCGCGTAGCCATGCAGCAGTGATACGGCGACCGACGAGACGCCGGAGCGGCGCACGGCCTCGATCACACGTTCGAGGTCTGCCCGGTCCAGCGGCAGCTTGACTGCGCCGTCGGGCCCGACACGCTCTCGCACTTCGAAGCGAAGATGCTCCGGAATCAGCGGCGGCAGCCGAGGCGGGAGGCTCAGGGAGTAAAGCGAGCGGCGGTTCTGGCGGCCGATGGCGAGGACGTCGGCAAAGCCCTCGGTCGCGATCAGGGCCACCGCGGGCAGCTTTTCTTCGACGATCGCATTCGTGACGACGGTCGTGCCATGGACGAGCACGTCGACATCGTCCCAGGCGAGTCCGACGGCCGCGATCGCCGCCCGCAGGCTGGCCAAGGGGTTGCCGAGACGGGTGCGCACTTTCGCCGTCCGGACCACACCGTTCGCCGGCGTGATGGCAATGACGTCGGTGAAGGTGCCGCCGATGTCGACGCCGACCCGCCATGGGGATGGATTCATCTGCTAAGCCGTCCGCGACCGATTTCGAAACCGTCGAAGCTGGTTTTTCGTTTTTCGAAATACTATTTCATTTAGCGGATGCTACCGCTTGCAGCCAGCGGGTGTCAAGCGGAGGCGGCGCAAAGTCGGTCCTTGCGAGATGCGACGTGCGTGCGGTAGACTTACCCAATCGAAAACTGTTTTCACTATCTGGAACATTTGTTGTGCCATTAGACAACCTTCATTATCCGCGTGGGGTTCTCGCCAGGTACGCGCTGATCCTGGAGATCGTCGCCGCCAGCAGGACGGGGCTGTCGCTGACCGAGATCATGCGCGGGACGGGCTTATCCAGCGGCACGATGCACCGGCTCCTCAATGCGCTGCTCGATGTCGGCTACGTGGCCCAGCCGGAAGGACAAAAAACCTATCGTCTCGGGCCGCGTCTCATCCGCCTTTTCCACCTTGCCCACTCGGGGGCAACGTTGTCGGCGCTGGTGCAGCCAGTGCTCCAGGAGTTGGTGAATCGATTTGGCGAGACGGCATTCGTCGCGAAGCTCAATGTCAACGGCGTCGAGTCGGTGGCCTCCGCGATGCCGGAGAACTACCATCAATCCTACGTGCAGCCGGGCCGGGTCATGCCCATCAATGCCGCCGCGTCAGCCAAGGCGATCTTCGCCTTCCAGCCGAAGAAGGTGCTCACCGAACAGCTGGCGATGCCGCTGCGCAAGTACACCGAAAAGACCGTCGTCGATCATGCCCAGTTGCGCCGTGACCTCGAGCAAGTGCGGGTGCAGGGCTTCGCCATTTGCGCCGACGAGCTGGATCCGGGCGTGCTGAGCTACGCCTGTCCCATCCATCTGTCCAGCGTCGGCGTCATCTATAGCGTCGGCATCGTCGCGCTCAAGCGCCGGCTGCTGGAATTCGACAAGCGCGAAGTCATCGCCGCCCTCGACGGCGCCGCGCGGCTCATCTCGGCGCGGCTGGAGGCCGAACTGAAGTCGGTAGAGGACACGGTGCCGGTGGTCTGACGCGGGCATCGCCCCGCAGGCCGCATCCGTTATCGCCGCGCCAACGCCAGCTACCGCGCGGCGGCCGGTGTTCCTTTCGACTCGCGCTTGCGCAACGCGTTGATCACCTTCTCCGGCGTGATCGGAAGATCCGTTATGCGCACGCCGATCGCATCGGCGACCGCATTGGCGATGGCCGGGGCTACCGGCGTCAGCGCCGCCTCGCCGATGCCCTTGGCGCCAAACGGACCGAGGCCGCTCCGCGATTCGAGGATGATGCTCTGCACCAGAGGCATGTCCATCGTCGTCGGAATCAGATACTCGCTCAACGACGGCGTCAGCAGTCGGCCGTCCCGATAAATCAGCTCCTCGGAGAGTGCGTAGCCCTGACCCTGCGCGGCACCGCCTTCGATCTGCCCTTCCACCGCGGCCGGGTTGATGGCCCGTCCGACGTCATGTGCGCCGATGCTCTTCAGCACGGTGATCTCGCCGGTCTCGACGTCGACGGCGACCTCGATCGCGTGGGCGCCGTACCCGTAGTCTGGGTGGACCTGCCCCTGTCCGGTCTCCGGGTCGATCTTGTCGGTGAACGGGGCGCGGAACATGACGAGCTCGGAGCGATGGACGCCTTCCGCCGCGCTCGCTTTCGCAAGGTCGGCAAAGGTCATCGCCAGCCGCGGCTCGTCGGCGACGAACACCTTCGAGTGCGCCATGTCGACGCGCGCCGGCTCGACGCCGAACTTGGTGGCGGCGCACCGTACCAGGCGCCTGCGCACCTCTTCCGCGGCGAGCCGGACGGCATTGCCGGTCATGTAGAGCGCGCGCGTCGCGGTGGTTGTGCCGGCCAGTGGCGTGACCGCCGAATCGCTGTTGTAGACGACGACGTCCTGAAGCGTGACGCCCAGGATTTCGGCGGTGATCTGCGCCAGCGCCGAGACCTGCCCCGCGCCGATATCGGTGACGCCGGAACGGACGATGACGGTGCCATCGACCTCGACCCCGACCCAGCACTCGGACGTGTCGTGCAACCACGTGATCCGGCCGTAGCTCTGCTGGTAGGCGGCGAGGCCGCGGCCGATCTTGATGGGCCCGGCGGCCTCCGTCGGCTCGCCGAGCGCGATCCACGCCTGGTCCGCGCAGCGCTCGGTCCAGATGGCGCTGGGGATCGTCACGCCGGTGGATATCTTGTCGCCGGCGCGCAGGTAGTTGCGGCGGCGGAATTTCAGCCGGTCCATGCCGAGGGCGTTGGCGACTTCGTCCATCTGCTGCTCGTAGGCAACGCACGCCTGCGCCGCGCCGAAGCCTCGGAACGCGCTCGTGTACATGTTGTTGGTGGCAACCGCCGTCGCATCCACGAACAGATTGTCGACCTTGTAGGGACCCGGCGCGGCCACGGCCGCGTAGAGCAACACATACGGACTGAGGTACACATACGCGCCGGCATCGGCAATGAATTTGGTTTGCACGGCCGTGATCCGACCATCTTTCTTGACCCCGGTCCGGTAGGTCATGACGAAAGGATGGCGCTTGCCATGGCCGACGAACGAATCCTCGCGCGTGTATTCGAGCCGCACCGGACGGCCGGTCGCCTTGGCAAGGAGCGCAAGGTAGATCTCGACCGTCACATCCTCCTTGCCGCCGAAGCCGCCACCGACCAGGGCACCCCTGATCCGGACCCGGTTGTGCGGCACGCCCACGGCGTCGGCGACGTAACGGAAATGCTCGATCACCTGGGTTGAAACGCGGATGTTGATGACCCCGTCCTCATCGACCCATGCCAGCCCCACTTCGGGCTCCAGGAACGCGTGCTCGATGAACTGCGTCCGGAACGTGTTCTCGACAATGAGATCGGCGTCGGCAAATCCTTTCTCGACGTCGCCCTTGCGCATCTTCTGCGTCGAGACCACGTTGCCGATCCCCTGGACGAGCGGCGCGCCCGGCTTCAGCGCCTCCATCGGATCGAACACGCCCTCGAGCGGCTCGAGCTCCGCTTCGATCAGGGTCATCGCCTGCTCGGCGATGTCGCGGGTCTCCGCGGCGATGAGGGCCAGCGGTTCGCCGAAATAGCGGACGCGCTCCCGCACCAGGATCTGCTGGTCGGTCTTCTGGCGCTGTTGTCCGGTCTGACCCGGGATGTCGGTCGCGGCCATCCGATCCGGCATGTCCGCTGCGGTGAGCACGCAGGCGACCCCGGCTAACGCGCGCGCCTTCGACACATCCAGTCGGCGCAACGTCGCGCTGGCGAGATTGCTGCGCAGCACCTTGGCGTGCAGCGTGTTCGGCATCGTGTAATCGCCGGCGTAGCGGGTGGAGCCCAGAGCCTTGCCCCGGGCGTCGATGCGCTCCAGCGCGCGGCCGACCTGACGTTCCTCGACGTCGTGCTTGACTGGCGGAACTTCGATGATCGTGCTCATTTCCCGCCTCCCGCGGCACCCGCGGCGGCCACCTCGCTCACGGCTTCGAAGATCTTCTTGTAGCCGGTGCAGCGACACAGGTTTCCACCGAGCCCGACGCGGATCTCGTCGTCGCTCGGGTTGGGGGTCTCACGCAGCAGCGACACGCCGGCGATGATGAATCCGGGCGTGCAGTAGCCGCATTGGATGGCGCCGGACTTGGCGAAGGCGTCCTGCAACGGGTGCGGGTGCTCGCCGTCGCCGAGACCGGCGACCGTCGTGATGAAGCGTCCCTCGACGGTCCACGCCAGCGTCAGGCAGCTGTCCACCGCCTCGCCGTCGACCAGGACGGCGCAGGCGCCGCAATCACCTTTCTCGCATCCGCACTTGACGTCGAAGTAGCCGAGCTCGCGTAACGCTTCGAGCAGCGTGCGATGCGACGGAAACGTGGCCTGATGACGGCGCCCGTTGACCTCGAAGGCAATGCTTTTTTCGCGCGACATTGGGGTACCCTTTCCTTCAGCTGAGCTGCGCCCAGGCGTCGTTGACGAGGCGCCGGGTCAGCATGTGGACGGTATGCCGACGATAATCGGCCGACGCGCGGATGTCGTCGATCGGGCTGCATTCCTCGGCGGCTTTGCGTCCCGCCTCGTCGACGAGCGCCGACGAGAGCCGCTGTCCTTCGAGCAACGCTTCCGCAGCGGTTGCCCGCAGGACGATTGGCGCCACGGCGCCGAGCGCAATGCGAACGCTTGAACATACCCCATTCACGACGACCATGCTGACGGCGACGCCGGTCACGGTGATCGCATCGCCCTTGCGCCGGGCCAGCTTGTAGAATCGGTTCGCGCTGTGCGGCCCTGGCAGATCCCACGCTATCGAGGTAATCAGCTCGTCGGCGCGGCGCACGTCCGTCTTGTAACCGGTAAAGTAGTCGGCGAGCGCAACTGTCCGTGTTCCTGCAGCGCTGGTCAGCACGACGTCCGCGCCGAGCGCAAGCAGCGGCGGCACCAGATCCGCGGCCGGCGAGCCGCAGGCGATGTTACCGGCCACGGTCGCGGTGTTGCGCACCATCTGCCCCGCAAAGACGCGCGCGGAATCGACCAGGGAAGCGCCGTGGGCCGCGATCTCGGGCGAGCGCAGCAGGTCGCTGACCGTGGTGCGGCCGCCCAGCGTCACCCGACCGCCAGAGCACTCTATCCGGCGCAATTCACCGATCCGGCTCAAGCTGATCAGTCGATCCGGCGCCACGCGGCGAGCCCGGATATCGACGATCAGGTTGGTGCCCCCGGCGAATGGCAGGGTCGTGGCCCCATTGCTGTTGGCGAGGAGATGCACCGCCTCCTCGAGGTGGTCGGGCATCTCCAGATCGAACTCGGCAAACATGGTTCCCTTCACTCACAAAGTTGGATGGTCGCGATCATGCCGAGCTCCCGGTCGTCGCTTCGCTTCATGCGCCGCGGACCGGGCTTCCCAGGTTCGGACGATGTGCGTGAGGCGTCCGGCCTCAACTCAGCGCGCCTGAATCTCGCGCGCCCACGTGTCCTGCCATTCGGAGTAATGCTTGTCCACCTCCGCCCAGTCTACGTTGTACACGTCCGGGACGGGCAATCCCGGCAAGACGGTCTTGAGCTTTTCGGGTATCGCCGCTTTCGGATTCGCCGGAAGGGTGCCGGCGATCGACGCCATGATCGTCTGGGACTCCGGCGACAGCATGTGGTTCACGAATGCCTCGGCCGCCGCCAGCTGCTCCGCGCCCCGCCCCTGCACGATGGAGACCGGAATCGGCGCCAGGAAGCGCGGCGCGGGCATCACGAAGCGATACTGCGAATCCGGACCGAGGCGGCGATAGACGTTCGGCAGGATGCCCCACCCGGCCACCGCAATCTCGCCGGTCTCGAGCAGCTTGATCGATTCCGGATCGGTCTTGTAGACGGCATGGATATTGTCCTTGAGGCTCTTCACCTTTTCGAATCCGGGACCGATGTTCTTCTCGCTGCCGCCGTTCAGAAGCGCCGCCATGATCAGGAAGCTGCCGCGGTCGAGCTCGAACGTCACGCCGATCTTTCCCTTGAGCCGCGGATCCCACAGGTCCTGCCACTTGACGATGTCGAACGGCACGAGGTCCTTGCGATAAAAGATCCCGCGTGGTGACAGCCAGATGGCGACGCTGGTGTCGGTCCTGAGGACGGCCGGCAGTTCCAGCATATTGGGAATGCGTTTTGCGTCGAGCGGCGCGAGCAGGCCGGACTTGGTCGCCGCCTGGACCGTGCTTTCGATCGAGGTCCAGAGATCGACCTGGGGATTGGCGCGCTGGGCGGCGAGCTTGGTCATCCCGTCGCCCGCTCCCGACTGGACCACGAACTCGACCTTGATCCCGGTCTTCTTTTCAAAATCAGCCGCAACGGGACGGAAGATGTCGAGCCAGAGCCCTCCCCACGTCATCATCTTCAGCACCGTCTCGGCGCTGGCCGGCGTCGGCGTGGCCGCCCCGACAAGCACGCCCAGTGCCAGAAACACTGATGCAAACAAGCGGCGCGATATTTTCCTCATGGCGTGCTCCCTCCCTGTCGACCTGCTGGTGTGTTCGGTGCTGCATCCGGATCGCGCCAACGACTCGATTACGCCATTCGCTGGCATTCCGGATTTCGGAAAGTCTCTCTATGATCCGGAATTATCATGGCGCGGCCATGCCTTGTCAAGGCTTGTCTCCGCACCCCTGTCTCGCGCTCCCGAACGGTCGCGCAACCGGGCGCTCGCGCGATTCGTTTTGTGGTAACGTCGCCGACAGAGTCAGGATCGAACACGGTCGCCCGCATTGCGCCAAAGGCGTTACGGGCGGCGCGTCGAGCGCAATCATTGGAGCGGCAATGGCAGAGGTATTCAGGATCGGAACGCGCGCCAGCGTCATGGCCGTACGCCAGAGCGAAGCGGTCATTGCCGCGTTACAGCAAAAATTCCCCGAGCACCGGTTCGAGATGGTGACGCGTCCTGCCGATGCCGATCGCGATTTGAAGAGCCGGCTGAGCGCGATGGGTGGCAAAGGCGGAGCGTTCATCACCGCGATGCGCAACATGATGCAAAGCGGCGACGCCGACATGGCGATGCATTCGCTGAAGGACCTCCCGGGCAACGACGAATACTATGCGAACCCGGACTTTTCGCTGGGCGCCTGCCTGCCACGCAGCGATCCCAGGGATGCGCTGGTCGTCAAGTCCGGCGTGCAGGCCGACGGCTATTCGCCTGCGGTCATCGGCACGTCGTCCGTACGCCGTACGGCCTTCTTGCGAAAACTGTTTCCGGCATCACGCATTGTTCCGTTCCGGGGTGCGGCCGACAAACGGATCGACCGGCTGGACGGCGGCGTGCCCATGGAATTCAATTACGGTGCAAAGACGCCCGCCATCGATGCCCTCGTGCTCGCCAAGGCAGGCCTGGAGCGCATCGATCTGAAGAACCGCATTTCGCGCGTGTTCTCCGTAGCGGAGATGTGCCCCGCGGTCGGTCAGGGAATCGTCGTCGTCGAATATGCGAGCGCCAACGAGAAGGTTCGGCGCCTTCTCGCCGCCATCGATGATCGCGAGACCGCGTATTGCTATCGTGCCGAGCGTGCGCTGCTGCGCTCCCTCAATGGTCATTGCGACTCGCCCATCGGCGGCCATGCGTGGATCGAAAAGGGCAAATTGAAATTGAAGGCCGTGGTCATCGCCATCGACAGCAGCAGCCTGATCGAAGTCGACGACGAGACCGATTATGCCGACCCGGTGGCGCTGGGAACGCGCGTCGGCGAGCGATTGAACGCGCTGGGCGCTCAGACCATCATCAAGGAAAGCCGCTTCGTCGATTGAGGCCTTCTCTCGTCCGGCTCAATAGTCGGCTTCGAAGAAGGGCACGCGGCTCTTGTCCGGCTTGAGGTGCGTAGCGGGGATCGGCTCGGTGCGCGTGCGCCACTCGCCGTTGACCCGACTGATGATGTTGCGGCACATCCACTGCTCGTTGTCCACGTACGGGTAGTCCTCGCGGTAGAACGGACCCCGGCTCTCCTTCCGGTTCTGCCCCGAGCGCACCGTCGCCTCGCACGCATCGAGCATCGAGCACACGTCCAGCGCATCCATCCAGCCGGTGTTCCAGCTGCGCGACGTGCTCTGCAGCTGCAGCTGCGGCACCATCTCCCGCCGCACCGCCTGCAGCGCTTCCAGCGCCGCCGCGAACTTCTGCTCGTTCTTCACGTAGCCCAGCTCCCACATGATCGCCCGGATCCGCAGCTTGGCCTCGATCGGCCGCACCCCGTCCCGGCTGGCGCGCAAGAAGCCGAACACCCGCGCCTCCTCCGCCGCCGCCGCTTCAGCCGCCAGCGGCTTGCCGCGGCCCCCGGCCAGCGCCGCATCCGCCGCCGCCTCGCCCGCCACCTTGCCGTCGAAGCTGACGGCGGGAATGCCCCCGAGGTAATGGCACCCGAGCCCGCCGGCGACGTAGAGGCCGGGCAGGCTCGTTTCCATGCGCAGGGCGTTGACGTTGATCCCGCCCTGGCGCATGTGCCAGGTGATGCCGCATTCGATCCGGTCCTTGCCGATGTCGAGGCCAAGCTTGGTCCATACCTTCGCCTGGTGCTGAAAGGCATTCGTGATTTCGCTCGGAATGTGGTCGTAGCCCGAGTAATAACCGCCGTCCCAACGCGCCTTGCCGGCCATGACTTCGCGCGCCAGCCGCCGAATCTGCTCGTAGTACGGCGCGACAGCGCCCGGGCTGTGGGTCTTTTGCTCGAAGAAGATCTCGCCCTGCGAGTTGTAGAGCCTCGAGGTTTCCTTCGTTCCCATCAGCGGATTGGGATAGAGGTGAAAGCGCATCCACGACTTCGGTACGCCGACGTCGCTTACGTGCCACCACTGGATCTCCAGATTGGCGAGCTCGGCGCCCACGCGCACCGCCATCGCAATGCCATCGGCCGACATCTCGCGCGTCCCGGTGGAGCGCGTGGCGAGATAGTCCGAATGACCGGTGGCGAGGATCGTGGTCTTGGCCGCGATGGCAAAAAACTTGCCGCGACGATAATCGAGCACCGTCGCGCCTACCACGCGCTCGCCATCGGTCAGGAGCGAGGTCACCGCGCACTCCTCGTGCACGGGAATGCCGCGGCGCAGGATCTCGCGCCGCCGCTTGTCCATGATGACCGGGCCCGACGTCCCCTGCTTGTGCGCGACGAGGGTCGGCGTGCGGCTCGCGACCGCCATCAATCGCCCCTCGTCATTCCGCCGCCAATACACGCCGAGGCGCTCGAAATCGGCGAAGAACTCGTCGCGCATGAACGCTTCCAGACGGGCGCAATAATCCTGATCCGAAAGGTAGTGGTTGTAGTAGCGAACCATCAGTCCCCAACGATCGCGGGTCCGCTCCTCCGGTGTGGCGTCCTGAACGAGCCACTCCTTCGTCGGCGTGCCGAAGGGAATGCCGCTCGCGAAGATCGAGCAGCCGCTCTTGCCGATGAGGCCCTTCACGACCAGCGTGACCTTGGCACCGCGATCGGCTGCCTTCAGCACCGCGTTGGTACCGCCGGCCCCGCCGCCGATCACCAGGACATCGGTCTCGATCACGTCGACCATGTGGATTTCCTTCTAGGGCGCAGTTATTCGAAGGGAGCGAATTGGCTGTCGCGCCATTTAAGTGCCTCCCCTAGCCCCTTCGCGCGGCGCAGGCGATCGAATTCCCGTGCCTCGGGCGACCCGATGGCATCCATCATCGTGCACGCTTCCGAGCCGTACTGGATGGCCGCGCGGAGTCCCATGGTCTCGAATGTCTGATTGATCGCGCGCTTGTTGAACTTGAGACAATCGAGCGCGACCCGCGACATTCGCTTCGCGATCCTGAGTGTCTCGGCATACAGCTCGGGCTTGGGAAAGACCCGGTCGACGAGGCCGAGGCGAGAGGCTTCGTCGGCGCCGAACATGTCACCCGTGTAGATCAATTCCCGGCAGCGGTTGCCGAGGACCCAGGGCATGATCATGGTCGCGATACCGTTCGAGAAGCGTGTTTCGACCACGCCGAAGCGCGCGTCCTGCGAGCAATAGCGGATGTCGCAGCACAGGGCGAACTCGAGCGCACCCGCGAGGCAGAAGCCATTGATCGCGCAGATGACGGGTTTGCTGCAATCCCAGGGCGCGTAGGTGAACTTGAGATCCTTCTGCATGCGCGTGCGCCACTCGGCCAGCGTGCGCTCGGGCACTTCGGCCGATTCCTTGATGTCGTAGCCTACGGAGAAGGCCTTCTCGCCCGCGCCGGTGATGATGATCACGCGCACCTCGGCATCGGCGTCGGCAAGGGCGATGGCGGCGATGATCTCGTCGACCAGACGCTTGCCGAGCGCGTTCATCCGCTCGGGTCGGTTGAGCGTCAGGATCGCGACCCGGTCTTCGACTTCGTAGATGAGATCTTGGTAGGACACGCTGCTTGCTCCTTTCAGTTCAGGGAATCCGGCCGCGTTGGCAGGGGTCGCCGGACCAGCACGTCGACACCCAAGGCGCCGCGCTCGAGCACGACCAGCGGATTGATCTCGACGCTTTCGATCAGCCCTTCGGTGGCGGCGCCGAATTCCGAGATCGCGGCAATCGCCGTGGCCGCGGCGACAACGTCGTAGGGACCTTTTCCGCGAAAGCCCGCGAGCAGGTCGCCGGCGCGCGTCTCGTCCAGCATCGCGCGCGCCTCCGTGGCGTCGATCGGCCCGAGCCTGACGGCGGCCGAGTGGATGAGTTCGACGAAGACGCCGCCTAGCCCGACCACCACCAGGCTGCCAAAGGCGGGGTCGTTGCGAATGCCGACGATGAGCTCGACCCCGTCCCTTAGCATGGGCTGCAGGATGATGTCGCCCGGCGAGCCGGCCGGCGCGAGTTGTCGCATCCGGGTTGCGAGAACCGCGTAGGCTTTGGTCACGTCATCGGCCGAGACAAGGCCAAGGTGAACCAGATGGTGCTCGGTCTTGTGCGGTAAATGCGCGGCGCGGCCCTTCAGCACGACCGGATATCCGAGTGCCCCCGCCGCCGCCACCGCGATCTCGGCCGATTGCACCACCTGCGTGGAAACCATGGGCACTCCGGCGTCACGCAGGATGACGTCCAGCTGCCCCTCGTCCAGGTCGCCGGTTCCGGCGAGCCGCGCCCGCCAATCGTCTCTCGGGACGTCTCTGGCGGTGGCTCCCGCGGCCGGATCGCGCAACCGCAGCCAATTCGCGATCGCCGCGAGCGCCGGGCGCATACCCGAGAGGTAGGGGATGCCCGCCGGTTCCAATGACCGCGCGTACCTGCGGGTTCGGCCCAGCCCCGGCCGTGTTGTTGAAAAAGATCACCTGCCTGCCACGCGCGGCAATGCGGACCGCATGCCCGGCCATCACCAGTGCGTAAGCGGTGTCGGCGCCGCCCGATGCGGGCGCATCGACGGCGAGGCCGATCGCACCAATCGCCTCGTCAGCGCACAACGCATCGAGCATCTCGCCAAAGCGCTCGGCGTTGAAGCCGAGACCCCAACCGTCGAGCGGGTTGTTGGGGCGGGCGAATGGGGGAAAGGCTGGTTTGAGACGCGCGATCGTCGCATCGGCAAGCGGCTTCAACCCAAGGCCGATTTCGGCGCTGATGTCGGCAATGAGGGCCGCCTCGCCCCCGGAAAGCGTGACGGGCACGAAATGGCGTGCGCGAGGCGGGGCGGGATAGGACGTGACCAGCACCGCGGTCTCGAGCATCTCGTCGAGATCGCGTACCCGGATGACGCCGTGCTTGCGGAAGAAGGCGTCGTAGACCTCATCGTCGCCGGCCAGGCTGTCCGTGTGCGCGGCGACCAGCATCTTGCCGCGTGGGCTCGTGCCGGACTTGATCGCGAGGACGCGCTTCCCGAGCGCCGCGGCCGCCCGCGCCGCCGCGCCGAAACGCGCAGGATCGCGAATCGATTCGAGGAACAGCAGGACAGTCTTCACCCGACTGTCGCGCACGATGTGATCGAGATAATCGGCGGCGGAGAGCACCGCCTCATTGCCGGCCGTCACGAGGTAAGCGAGGCCGAGGTTGCGTTCGTCCTGGGCAAGCACCAGCGCCATCGAACCGCTTTGCGAGATGACGGCAATGGGGCCCGGTCGCACGTCGCTCATGTGCAGCTGGGTCCAGATGGCAGTCCTGTCGTGGACGCTGATGACGCCCATGTTATTGGGTCCGCACAGGACGATGCCTTGGGCGAGCGCAACGGCGCGGAGCCGCTGCTGGAGTGCGCGGCCCTCGGGGCCACCATCGGCAAAACCGCTCGCGTTGACGAACGCCGTCTTGATGCCGCGGCGGCCAACGGCTTCGAGCACGTCCGGCCCCTGCTCGGCCGGCAGGGCGATGAATGCGCTTTCCACGCCGGGCGGCAGCGCCTCGATCGACGGCAGGCAGGTCAGGCCCGCGACCTCCCGATAGCGCGGGTTGATCGGAAAGATCTCCCCCGCGAAGCCCATGCGACGCAGGTTCCGGATGACCCGGAAACCGATGGCATCCTCTCGCGTCGAGGCCCCTATCACGGCGATCGAGCGCGGCCGGAACAACGTTGCGAGCAACCCGCGCGGCGTGGTCGATTCGTTCACGAGACGCTCACGGGGAACCGTGACGCGGTTTGATCGCGCCGGCCGCCTTTGCGTGGGGCCTTCTGACACTCCGCACGGTCATGAGGTCGGCGGTGGCTTGGGGGGTTCCGGAATCACCCACGCATCGCCGGGGCCCCACGAGACGGCGGCCGCCGCCCCGCGCGGAATGAGCGGCTGTCCGCCATTCGGGCGAAACACGGTCAGCGTGTCGCGGCCCTCGAGCTCGACCTGGAAGCGCTGCGTGTCGCCGTGATAGGAGCACTCGGTCACGCGTGCCGCGCGCCAGCACGTATCGGGCGCTACCGAGGTATCGATGCGGATGCGCTCCGGCCTGATCGCCACCGTCAGTTGATCGCCGACCGCGGCACCCGCCAGGCCCGGCATCGCGATTTCGAGCCCGCCCGCGGTGCGCAGCCGCGCCGGCTCGCCGGCGGTCGCCACGGTCACGGCGAGAAAGTTGGAGGAGCCGAGGAAGTCCGCGACGAACCGGGTGCGTGGCCGCTCGTAGAGCTCGTTGGGCGGACCGACCTGCTCGACGCGGCCCCCATGCATCACCACGATGCGATCCGACATGCTCATCGCCTCCTCCTGATCGTGGGTCACGTAGATCACCGTGCTGCGGATCGCGCGCTGAATCCGCTTGATCTCGATCTGGAGCTCATCGCGTAACTTCTTGTCCAGCGCGCCCAGCGGTTCGTCCATCAGCAGCAGCGGAGGCTCGAAGACGAGCGCGCGCGCCAGCGCCACCCGTTGCTGCTGCCCGCCGCTCAGCTGATTGGGCAGTCGATCCTGCAGCCCGTCGAGGCGCACCAGGCCGAGGGCGCGCGTGACGAGGCGCGCGATCTCCGGCCGCCCGACACCGCGCATGCGCAACGGGAAAGCGATGTTCTTGGCCACGGTCATGTGCGGAAACAGCGCGTAGTTCTGGTAGACCATGCCGATGTTGCGCCGATAGGGTGGCAGGCGCGTGATGTCCTCGCCACCCAGCATGATCGTGCCCTGGTTCGGCGTGATGAAACCGGCGATCAGCAGCAGTGTCGTGGTCTTGCCCGACCCGCTCGGCCCGAGAAAGCTGACGAACTCGCCGGCGGCGATGTCGAGATTCAGATTGTCGACCGCGAGCAAGCGGTCGTAGTGCTTGACAATGCCGCGAAGCTCGATCGGCGACCCGTGGGGCCAGGCGCCCTCGCGGGCGGCTCCGCCCAGGCCTGCGTCAGGTTCCTTCATCTCGCTCGCCCTGTTCGTCCCGAGCATGGCCCGCGCGGCCAAATGGAATCGGCTACCCATGGGTTGCCCCAGCTCATGGCTCCGCCCGCGTCGTCAGGCCGCTCACCCGGCGCAGGTAACGCTTCAGCAATTCGCTGAGCAGCATTACCAGAGCGGACAGGGCAATCAGAATCGTCGACACGGCGGCGATCGTGGGATTGAGCTCGAAGCGTATCCCGTCCCAGATCCGTCGCGGCAGCGTCATCGTCTCGGCGCTCGTCAGGAAGATTGCGATCACCACCTCGTCGAACGAGATGAGGAAGCCGAACAGCGCCGCGACCACGAGACCGGGGCGGATCAGCGGCAGCGTGACCTCGAAGAACGCCCGCGGGCGAATCGCGCCCAGCCCGACCGCGGCATTCTCGAGCCGCTCGTCGACTTCGGCCAGCGCCGCGCTGATCACGACGGTCGCATAGGGAAAGGTGACCACCGTATGGCCGATCACGATTCCCCAGAAGGTGCCGTTGAGGCCGACGCGCAGAAAAACATAGTAGAGTCCGACCGCGATCACGATCACCGGCACCACCAGCGGCCCCATGATCAGCGCGCGCATCAGGTTGCGGCCGAAGAAGGTGAAGCGCGTGAGCAGCACGGCCGTGGTCAAGCCGAGGAGCGTCGACACCACGGACACGACGAGCGCCACCTTGAAGCTCGTCTTGGTCGCGGCAAACCAGCTCGCGCTCTGAAAATACTCGTGGAACCAGCGCAGGGACCACGCGCGCGGAGGAAACTGGAGAAGGCTCGAGTCGTTGAAGGCCGCCGGGATCACGACGAGCAGCGGAGCGGCCAGGAACAGCATCACGAGTCCGCCAAACAGCCATGGCACCCAGCGCGTGGCGGCGAACAGGTCGAAGCGTCGCTTCATCGCGGCACCACACGCGGTATCTTGCGCTGGAAGGCGAAATAGAAAGAGAGCCCGATCAGCGAGAAGACCAAGAGCACCGTGGCCAGGGCCGAGCCGAAGCCCCAATTGAGGACGTCCGAAAAATACGTGCTGACGAGCATCGCGACGCGTGATCTCGCGGCGGCCGCCGAGCAGGGCGGGCGTCACGAAGAATCCGAGGGAAATGACGAAGATCAACACCGCCGACGCGCGTACCCCGGGCATGCTGAGCGGTATGAAAACGGCGACGAAGGCGCGCAGCGGATTGGCGCCAAGCCCTTTGGCCGCGTGCAGCAGGCGCAGGTCAATCGCCTTCATGACGCTGTAGAGCACGAGGATGTTGATCGGCACCAGGTAATGCACCATCCCGACGATGACCCCCGTCAGATTGAAGACGAGCGGCAGCGGCGCGGTCAACACGTGCAGCCAGTTGACGAGCACGTCGTTGACCACGCCCGTGGTCTGCAGCATCAGCATCCACGCATAGCACCGGATCAGCACGTTGGTCCAGAACGGCAGCAGGATCGTGGTCAGCATCACCGAGCGCACGGTCGGCGGCGCCACCACCAGCAGGTAGGCGACCGGATAGCTCACCAGCATGCTGATGACGCTCGTGATCAGCGCGATCTTGAAGCTGATCGAGAATACGGTCAGATATTCCGGCGCCGAGAACAGGCGCCGGTAGAAGGCCAGCGTCAGACCCGGGTCGAGCACACTTTGGACCAGGATGAGCGCGACCGGCACAACGAAGAAGAGGACGATGAAGACGATACCCGGCACCGCCAGCATGGCCGGCCCAAATCGGCCAAGCAGGCGGTCGGTCGTATCGGCGCTCAAGATCATGACGCCAGTCCGGAGCCTCGGTTAGCGGTAAGCAGCGGCCCGGAGGCCCGCCCCGCGACGAGGCGGCGGGCCGTGCGATGCAGCAGCGCGATGCAAGAATTCAGTTCAGTTCTTGAGCTTCCACTGGTTCCAGCGCTCGGTAGCCTTGTCGAGATTCGTGGCCCACCACACGCTGTCGACCGCGACCAGCTCGCCCTTCTGGTAATGGTAACTGGGCAGCAGCTCCTTGGTCTTTTGATCGACCAGGTCGAGCGCCTTGATGTTCGAAGGCCCGACCGCGGTGTCGGTCGCGTACGCAGCCTGCCGCTTGGCATCGAGCATCCAGGAAATGAGCTTCATGGCGTTCGCCTTGTGCTTGCTCCCCCGGGGCACGGCGAGATAGTCGGTGGTCATGATGCCGCCTTTCCAGACCATCGCCACCGGCGCGTTCTTCTCGGTCTGGAGCAGGCCGAGAATACGGGCCTGGGAGGAGAGCGTCATGGTGATTTCACCTGACGCGAGCAGGCTCGGCCCCTGCGGCCACTGCTCCCAGAACAGCGAATCGTTCTTGATCGCGTCCCATTTCTTGAGCGAGCGGTCGACGTCGAGCGGATAGAGCTTGTCCATCGGCACGGATTCCGCCATCAGCGCCATCTCGAGCGAGTAGCGCGGCTGGTTCAACGTGCCGCGCTTGCCCGGGAACTTCTTCAGGTCCCAGAAATCCACCCACGAGGTCGGCTGCTTGCCCGCCGGATACGCATTGGTGTTGTACGCGAGAATCTGGGCGAACGTGGCAACGCCGACGCCGCGCGGCTCGAGCAGATCCTTCGGCACGCCGTCCGCCACGATCACCGAATAGTCGAGCGGCTCCCACAGCTCCCCGGAGCTGGTCTTTTGCGAGACCCACATCCCGAGAGCCTGAACCACGTCCCACTCGACGTTGCCGGCATCGACCATCGTCTTGATCTTGGTGAGGTTGACGTCGGGCACGTCGATCACCTTGATGCCGGTCGCCTTCTCGAAACTGTCGAAATAGAAAGTCCGCTCGGCTTTTTGCCAGCTGCCGCCCCAACCGGCGAACACCACGACGTTGTCGTCGGCCGCTTGCGCGGTCGCCGAGACACCGAGCCATGCCGCAGCCGCAATGAGCGCGGCGGCCGCGTGCCGTAGAGTCCTAATCCATGGTTGTTGCTCATCGTTGCTCCTCCTAACGTAACCCTTCCGCAATCGACAACCAAATCCCGTGCTCTCTCACCGCAAGACAGTACCGGGAAACAATGATGGGAATCGCAAGAGTGGCTGAATCGACCCTCGAGAAAGCCATTCGCGCCCACCGTCGCTCGAGCTTCGGCAGGAACGAAGCACTACATTACACCTGGAACGGCAGCCGCCGGCCTCTTGCTGTCCCCGATGTGGGCGAGGACGGCGTCGCAGCCGACGACGTGCCGCGACAGCGCCAGCTGCTCGGGAGCGAGTCCCATCGCCAGCCCGACCAATTGCGAGACATGCAGCACCGGCACCGCGTAGTCGCGTTTGAGCTCGCGCTCGATGCTCGGCTGGTAGGCGTCGAAGACGGTGTGGCACAGCGGGCACGGGGTGACGATGCACTGCGCGCCGTTGCTCTTGGCGTTGCCCAGGTGCGCGCCGCTCATCCGCAGCGCGATCTTCTCCTCCACCCCGACCACGTGGAAGCCGCAGCACTTGTTCGCCCCTTCGTAGGCCACCACCTCGGCGCCGAGCAGCCGGCACAGCCGGTCGAGCGCCGGCGTCTCGCCGGCCGGACCGGCGCTGGCGACCGTCGCCGGGCGCTGAATGTGGCAGCCATAGAACGGCGCCACTCGCAGCCCGCGCAACGGCCGCACCAGCCGCTCGCGCAGGCGTTGCTCGCCCACGTCCTCGGTCAGCACCCACAGAAAGTGCTTGACCTCGATCGTGCCCGCGAACTTGAGCCCCTCCGCCGCCAGCGCCTTGTTCACCGCCGCCCGCGCCGCCGCGTCGGTCTTCAGCCGCTGGTTGGTTTCCAGCAGGTTGAGCAGGCAGGTGTCGCACACCGCCACCAGATCATGGCCCTGGCGCTCGGCCAACGCCAGGATCCGGCCGTTGGCGGTCAGGTGCAGTTGCTCGCTGATCGCCCGGAACTCGCGCGCCCCGGTGCAGCCCGGATTCTCGAGCTCGGTCAGCGCAATATCGAACAAGCCCGCCACCGCGTGGGTGCTAAGGTCGAGCTCGCGGCAGGTCCCCTTGGCCGAGCATCCCGGAAAATAGGCGTAGCTCTGTTTCATTTGCCGTCCTCACTCGACTCGTAGGTCTTGCCGATCACCTTCGCCCCCGGCGCCGGGGGCTTCAGGAACGCCTGGCGCAAATCAATCTTGCCGCGCGGCACCATCCGCAGCAGCAGCCGCAACGCATTCACGGTCACGCCCTTGGTCTTCAACGCCAGCCTCGCCGGATTGAGATAGCCGCGCGCCTTGACCACCTCCAGGAACGCCCGCGCGTGGCGCGCCCCAGCCACCACCCCGGCCTGGTAGACGATCCGCTTCAGCGGCTCGATCGCCTCGCCCACGATCGGAATCTCCACCGGACAGACCCGTTCGCACTCGTAGCAGGACACGCACTGGTAGACGTGCGCCACCTCCCCCGCCAGCCGCGCCCGGTCGCCGCCGTCGCGCGGATCCTGCGCCAGCTCGCTTAACGCCACCAGCAGCGCCGGCCCGGCAAAGGTGCTGTCCGGCTGCTTCAACACCGGGCACACCGACTGACAGGCCAGGCACTGGATGCAGTCGCGCAGATGCGCCGTCGGTACGAACTGCAGCGCCGTCAGCGGCTCCGGAAAGCCCGGGTACTCGACCTTGCGCACCAGCATCGGCGACAGCTTCGCCAGCAACCCCTCGAAGCCATCGCGCGAGGTCACCAGGTCGCGGATCACCGGCAGATTGGCCAGCGGCTCGATCGTCATTTCCGCCTCCGCCTCTTCCCAGCAGGCGAGCTTGGGGGTGCCGTTGACGTTGACCGCGCAGGTGCCGCATTTCTTCGACCCACACAGCCAGCGGTAACCAAAATCCACCGCCAGGTTCTCGTGCACGTAATCGAGCACGTCCATGATCCGCATCCGCGGCGTGTGCGGCACTTCGTAGGCTTCGTAGCGCGGCGCCGCATCGACCGCCGGATCGAAGCGGTACAGGCGCACCCGCACCGCCGCCGGCTCAGTAGTCGGCTTCAAAAAAGGGCTCACGGTTCTTCTCCGGCTTGAGGTGGGTCGCCGGGATCGGCTCGGTGCGCGTGCGCCACTCGCCGTTGACCCGACTGATGATGTTGCGGCACATCCACTGCTCGTTGTCCACGTACGGGTAGTCCTCGCGGTAGAACGGACCCCGGCTCTCCTTCCGGTTCTGCCCCGAGCGCACCGTCGCCTCGCAGGCATCGAGCATCGAGCACACGTCCAGCGCATCCATCCAGCCGGTGTTCCAGCTGCGCGACGTGCTCTGCAGCTGCAGCTGCGGCACCATCTCCCGCCGCACCGCCTGCAGCGCTTCCAGCGCCGCCGCGAACTTCTGCTCGTTCTTCACGTAGCCCAGCTCCCACATGATCGCCCGGATCCGCAGCTTGGCCTCGATCGGCCGCACCCCGTCCCGGCTGGCGCGCAAGAAGCCGAACACCCGCGCCTCTTCCGCCGCCGCCGCTTCAGCCGCCAGCGGCTGGTGGCCCCCGGCCAGCGCCGCCTCCGCCGCCGCCTCGCCCGCGATCTTGCCGTCGAAACTGACGGCGCCAATTCCCCCAAGGAAATGACAGCCGAGACCGCCGGCGACGTAGAGGCCGGGCAGGTTGGTGTCCATGCGCTCGGTATCGACGTTGATCCCGCCTTGGCGCATGTGCCAGGTGATGCCGCACTCGATCCGGTCCTTGCCCACATCCAGGCCCAGCTTTTCCCACACTTTGGCCTGATGCTGATGGGTCCTGGTGATCTCCGCCGGAATGTGATCGTAGCCCGTGAAATAGCCGCCGTCCCAGCGCGCCTTGCCGGCCATGACCTCACGCGATAGACGACGAATCTGTTCCGTATACGGCGCCGAAACGCCCGGGCTGTGGGTCTTCTGCTCGAAGAACATCTCGCCCTGGGAATTGTAGAGGCGCGAAGTCTCCGGGGTCCCCACCAACGGATTGGGGTAGAGGTGGAAGCGCATCCATGCCTTCGGTACGCCGACGTCGCTCACGTGCCACCACTGGATCTCGAGGTTGGCGAGCTCGGCGCCGACGCGCAGCGCCATCGCCACGCCATCCGCCGACTGCTCCCGGGTGCCGGTGGAGCGCGTCGCCAGGTAGTCCGAATGGCCGGTCGCGAGGATCGTCGATTTGGCGGCGATGGCAAAGAACTTGCCGCGGCGATAATCGAGCACCGTCGCCCCCACCACCCGCTCGCCGTCGGTCAACAGCGACGTCACCGCGCACTCCTCGTGCACGGTGATGCCGCGGCGAAAGATCTCGCGGCGCCGCTTGTCCAGGATGGCGGGGCCCGTCGCCCCTTGCTTGTGCGCAACGAGATTGGGGGTGCGCCGGCTTCCGGTCGGTTGAATGTGCCCCTCGTTATCCCGCCGCCAATAGGCACCGAGGCGTTCGAGATCGCCGAAGAAATCGGTACGCATGTAGGCGTCCAACCGGCGGCAGTACCCTTGGTCCGCCAGATAATGGTTGTAATAGCGAACCATGAACACCAGGCGCAGCCGTTCCCGCTCCTCGGGCGCGACGTCTTCGACAAGCCACTCCTTCGTGGGCGTGCCGAAGGGAATGGTGCTGGCGAACACCGAACAGCCGCTCTTGCCGATCAGGCCCTTCACGACCATCGTCACCTTGGCACCCCGATCGGCCGCCTCCAGCACCGCGCTGGTACCGGCAGCGCCGCCACCAATCACCAGGACGTCGGTCTCGACCACCTCAGTCATCTTGAAATCCCTTGTGCGCTCTGACGCGTGTCGCCATTACCAGAGGCGGCTGCGGCTAATACACGTCGGCACAGCCGGCTGAGCGGTTCGCTGCACGTCAAGCCCTTCCCGCTCACGACGGAGCATGAAAACTTCCGGATTTCGGAATTTATGTTTGTGATTCGGAATTATCATCATGCGGCTATGCCTTGTCAAGGCTGAGCGTCGCGTGTTCCGCGGAGCGCGGAGTGCAGGCGCGCAGACTGGCCAATCGCCGGGAGCGAGTCGTTACCGCCGCGGCGATGCTGTCCTGGACCTCGCGACATCCCACCGTGATACCTATTGCGGCGCAACAATTCCAGTCGATCGCTCGCCTGCGCCACCGCGTGCTGGGCGTCAACGCCCGGTAGTCCGCAAGTATTCGCTCAGGCTAATGTGGAAGCAAGCCAGTACACGCCCGTCCGGCGAGATCGGCCTGCCCGTCAGAGCCTTCTGTCGTCGCAGCCAAGTCAATGATTCTCGGCAATTATCCGCGGCGGCTTCGGTTCATCGCGGCCGCGGCCCGATGCTTGCGCCGAGCCGATCGGAGAACGATCGCCTGTCCTTGACACCCATGTCGGCCTCATTGATACTTCCACATCACAAAGGTTCTTTCTGTTTTACGGAAACCACATCCATCCGTTGTGGTTCGGCCCATGCCCAGGCGAGGCGGCTCCCGCCCGCGTGCGCAACCGAGTCTGCAGAACAAGCGGTCGCGTTCCAGTACTGAGGCGTCCCGGTTGACGTGCAGTGTTTACAAGCCGGTGTCCGTCCTCACGTAATCGCGCTATCAACATCGGGGAGGAAGAAGATGCTCAAGAAACTGGCGAGGCTCGGCGCGCCATCTTTTGTCGCATTGCTGGCCGCAATGCTCACGTCGAGCATGGCTGTCGCTCAGGACAAGTCCGTCATCCTGCTCAGCTTTGGCGGCACCGTTCAGACGATGCTGGAGAAGGAGGGCTGGGCAGAGACCTTCCGCAAGGACACCGGGTACACGGTGACCCTGGTCCCCAAATCCACGTCGGCGGAGATCATCGCCACGGCGGTGGCGCAGGAGGACAAGCCGCAGATCGATGTCGTGATGTGCGATCTGGTCGCCTATCTGCAGGGTGTCGACCGCGGCGTCTTCGCCACCCTCGAGGCGAAGGATGTCCCGAATCTCGCCAAGATGCTCGAGCTCGCCAGCGTGCGCGACAAGGACAATGCCACCAAAGGCATTTCCACCTATGCCGACGTCTTCGGTATCGGCTACAGCGAGACGGCCTTCAAGAAGAACAACTGGGCGCCGCCCACCACCTGGAGCGATGTCGAGCGGCCCGAGTTCAAGGGCAAGCTGATTATCCCGCCGGTCAGCAACACCTTCGGCCTCTACATGCTGATCGAGCTCGCGCGCTTGCACGGCGGCAGCGAGAAGAACATCGAGCCGGGCTTTGTGGCACTGAAGAAGATCGCGCCCAACGTCGTCGATTGGACGACCACCTTCGCCAAGATCGGCGATCTCGTCGACAGCGACAGCGCCGCCATCGCGGTGTTCAACACGGTGTCGCTGTGGGAGATCGCGAATCGCGGCGTTTCGTTCAAGGTCGTCGTGCCGCAGCCGATCTACATCAACCCGACGGTCGCCGGCATCATGAAGAACGCCCCGCATGCCGAGGGCGCGCGCGTGTTCCTGAATTGGTTGATCAGCGCCAAGGTCCTCGCCTACCGCGCCGAGCGGTTTGGCCAGGCGCCCATGAACCGCGAGGTCAAGCTCTCCGGCAAAGCTGCCGAGCGGGTGCCCACGGGCGAGGCGCTCGCCGGACTCACCAAGATCGACTACGCCTACGTCATCGCCCATCGAGCCGAATGGAACGCGCGCTTCGAGCGCGAGGTGGCACCGATCCGCTAGCCCCGGATCGGACGTTCCGGCGTTCAAGGAACGGATGAAATCGGTCGCCGGGCGAGGCGCGATGACTGTCCAGGAGGGAGTGCCGCGCGGCCGCGGCGAATCGGGTGCAGGCAACGCTCGGCCGATACTCGTGCTGCGCAATCTGGTGAAGCGCTACGCCGGCGTCACCGCCGTCAGCGGCGTCTCGCTCGAAGTGGCGGGCGGCGATTTCGTCGCTTTGCTCGGTCCGTCGGGCTGCGGCAAGACGACCGTTCTGCGCAGCATCGCCGGCATCGTCGAACCGGACGAAGGCGAGATCCTGCTCCATGGGAAGAGCCTCGTCGGCCGGCCGATCCATGCGCGCGGCACCGCGCTCGTGTTCCAGAACTATGCGCTGTTCCCACATCTTTCAGTCTTCGAGAACATCGCCTTTGGCCTGCGCATGCGCCGCGTCGCGCGCAGCGAGCTGCAGCGCCGCGTCGACGAGGCGCTCTGCCTCGTCCGCCTCGGCGCGCTGGCGAAGCGCCTCCCCGGCGAGCTCTCCGGCGGGCAACAACAACGGGTGGCGCTGGCGCGGGCCCTCGTCATCCGCCCTTCGCTACTGCTCCTCGACGAGCCGCTGTCCAATCTTGACGCGCGGTTGCGCGAGGAGATGCGCAGCGAAGTGCGACGGCTGCAGCGCGAGCTCGGCGTCACCACGGTGCTCGTCACGCATGACATCGAGGAGGCATTCGCCGTCGCCGACCTCATCGCGGTGATGCATGAAGGCCGCATCGTGCAGACCGGAACCCCGTCCGAGATCTACGGAGCCCCGGCGTCGCGCTTTGTCGCCGAGTTCGTCGGGCATGCCAACCTGTTCGAGGCCGACAACGCCACGGAGAGCGGCGCGGACGTCATGCTGCGCTTTGGCGACGTCGTCACGCGGGCAAGGAAGAGCCCCGACGCCATTCTTTCCGGCCGGTTCTGGGTGGTGGTCCCGCCCGAGCGGATCCGCCTCGGTGCCGCGGCTGACGGGCTCGCCAATCGCTACGAGGCGGTGATCGAGGAGATCACCTATTTCGGCGGGACCAGCGAATTGGCGCTGCGCCTTGGCGCCTCACGCCTCGTCGCCGTCACCCAGAACCTCGGCGGCGAGACCTGGAGCACGGGCAGGCGTATCGCCGTCGGCTGGGAGCCCGGCGATGTCATCGCCCGGCCCCTGACATAGGTCAACGGCCGATGATCGCCACCGCTGCCGCCCGGCGGCGCCGCGGACTCGGGGTCGCGGTGCTGGTGGTGCCGCTCGCCCTCGTGATGCTGGCCGGCTACTTCGCGCCGCTGCTGCAGAGCTTGGGCAACAGCTTCCACCCCAACACGCCAGCCGGCATCGATGCGTCGCACTGGACGCTTGCCAACTATTTCCGCTTGGCCGATCCGTACTACTTCGGAATCTTCCTGCGAACCCTGCGCATCAGCGTCATCGTCACGCTCGTCTCGGCGGTGCTTGCCTATCCCGTTGCCATCTACATCACCCGCCTCGGCAGGCGAGCGCAGGCGATGATGCTCCTGCTCTACATGGCGCCGTGGCTCGTCAGCGTGGTCGTGAAAGCCTTTGGCTGGAGCCTTCTGCTGCGCGGCAACGGTCTTGTCAATCAGGCGCTGCGCGGCCTGGGACTGATCGATTCGCCGCTGCAGCTCATGTTCAACGAGACCGGCATCGTCATCGGCCTCGTCCATGGCCACCTGCTCTTCGTGCTGCTGCCGCTCTGGGTCGCGCTCGGTTCGCTCGACCCGAACCTCCGCTGGGCTGCCGGCAATCTGGGCGCGCGACCCGCCGCGATCTTCCGGCGCGTCACGCTGCCGCTTACGCTGCCGGCGCTCGTTGCCGGCGCGGTCATCAACTTCACGATGAACATGGCCGCCTTCGCCACGCCGGCACTGCTTGGCGGTTCCCGCGTGCGCGTCATGTCGTACGTGGCCTACGAAGCCAATCTCGTCGAGCTCAACTGGCCCTTCGGCGGGGCCCTCGCCGTGGCGCTCCTCGTACTCACTCTGGCGCTGGTCTGGTTCGGTCAGCGGCTCGCCCGGATCGGCAACCGCGGCAGCTTTCGCGAGGCCGCATGATGCTGCGGATAGTCAACTGGCTGATCGGTGCGTTCATGCTTGCGCCGATCCTGCTCATCGTCTGGATGTCGTTCACGCCGGCCGCCGTCTTCCGCCTGCCGCTCGACGAGTTTTCGCTGCGCTGGTATCGCGAGGTCTTCGCCTATCCGGGATTCGTCAATGCGTTCCTGCTCAGTGTCCGTCTCGGCGTGGTCTCGGGCGCCATCGCGGTCACACTGTCGTTCATCGGGGCCTATGGCCTCGCGCGATCGCGCCTGCCCGGCCGCGCGATACTCGAAGGTCTCTTCACCGCACCGATCATCGTGCCCGCCGTCGTCTTCGGCATTGCCATGCTGCAGTTCAGCAATCGACTCGACTTCTACAACACGTTCTTCGCGCTGGTCGTGGCGCACGTCGCCATCGTGACACCGTACTCGTACCGCTCGATCCAGGCGACGATGCGCACGGTGCCGATCGAAATGGAGTGGGCCGCGATGAACCTCGGCGCGCGCCGCGGCACGGTATTGCTGCGCATCGTGCTGCCGCTCTGTGCCCGCGGCATGCTGGCCGCCTTCCTCCTTTGCTTCCTCATGTCGTTCGCCGAAGTCACCGTCACGATCTTCATGACGGGACCGGGCTTCCCGACGCTTCCGGTCCGCATCTACAACTACCTCACCGATCAGGTCGATCCGACGGTGGCCGCGCTGTCGTCGATGCTCATCGGCCTCTCGCTGCTCCTCGCGTTCATTGTCGCCAGCCTCGGCGGCTTCAGGGAGATTTCCAAATGACTTACCAGACGCTACTCGTCACCCATGACCACGGCGTTTCTACGGTGACGCTCAACCGACCACCGTTGAACCTGGTCTCGGAGGAGGTGATGGCCGAACTGGCCGCAGCCTTCGACGCGCTCGAGGCGCGCGCCGAGACGCGCTGCGTCGTCCTCACCGGGGCCGGCGCCAAAGCCTTCTCGGCGGGCGCCGATCTCGGCGACGAGGCGCGGCATACGGCCGAGCTCGGCCGCGCCTTCCGCGAGACCGGGCGGCGCCTGGTCGAGCGGATCGAGACGTTCCCCGAAGCCCGTGGTTTCGGCAGTACGCGGCTGGTGCATCGGCGGCGGCACCGGCTTTGCGTGGGTCGCCGATATTCGCATTGCCGCGGAGTCGGCACGATTTCGCGCCGGCGACGTGTATCTCGGCATCATCCCGACCTGGAGCGTTGGGATGGTGCGGCTTGTTCACTACATCGGCCGAAACCGGACGCTCGATCTGTTGCTCCTGGGTGAGGACATTGGCGCACGCCAGGCGCAGGAGCTCGGTCTCGTCAGCAAGGTGGTCCCGGATGCCGATTTCGACGCCGAGGTCGGACGCGTGGCGGCGCGCCTCGCCAGTGGCGCGCCGCTGCCGATGCAAGCCATCAAGGAGGCCGTGCGCGCGCAATATCGCGACACGCCCGATCGCGCGGCCGCGCTCGAGGAGACCTGGGCGCAACGCATTCTCGCGACGCAGGATGCGCACGAGGGCATCACCGCCTTCAAGGAGAAGCGCAAGCCGCAGTTCCGGGGAGCGTAGGGAGCCAATATGGACTTCGCGCTGACGAAGGCGCAACACGCGCTGCGGGAGCGCGCCCGCGAGGCGATCGAACGCGTCGTCCGTCCGGTCGTTGCGGAACTGCCTTCAGGCGGCAAGCTTGGCGCCGACGCGATGCGGCGCCTCTATCGCGGGCTCGCCCCGCTGGGATACCTCGGCAGTACGATCCCGCGCGAGAGTGGCGGCGCCGGATTGAGCTATATCGATTACGGCTTGCTCCTCGAGGCACTCGGCGGCAGCCCGGTCGTGCTCCCGGAGATCGTGGCGCCGCGCACCATCCACGCTCTCGGCAACGCGGAGCAGAAGGCGCGCTGGTTGCCCAGGCTGCTCAATGGTGACTGGGTCTCGACCGCCGCCATAACCGAGCCGCAGGCCGGCTCCGACATCCGAAATCTGCAGACGGTGGCCCCTCGCGACGGTGACACGCTGCGCGTCACCGGACGCAAGAAGTGGATCATGCTCGGTGGCGTCTGCGACCTCATGACGGTGCTGGTGCTGCGGGATTCCGCGACGGGTACCGCCGCCGGGACCAGTCGCATTGTCGTCGAGCGCGCCGCTTCGCCCTGGCCGGCAGAAGAGATCCCCTGCGTCGGCATTCGCAACCTCTCGTTGGTCGAGGTCACGTTCGACGCGGTCCCGGTGCCAGCGGCAAACCTTCTGGGCGAACCCGGCAGCGGGACCGACAGCTTCTATCGCGGCATCGAAGCCTCGCGCGCCCTCGTCGGCCTGCAGGCGGTCGGGATCGCCCGGCACGCGCTCGACCGTGCCGTGACTTATTCGCGGGAGCGCAAAGCGTTCGGCCGGCGGCTCGCCCAGTTCCAGGCCATTCAGATCTCGCTTGCCGAAGCAGGGGCGGCGCTCGCGGCGGCGCGCCTGCTCTGCCTTCACGCACTCTGGATCCTCGATTGCGGTCAGCGCTGCGCGCGCGAGGCCTCGATGGCAAAACTGTACGCGACGGAGACCGCGGTCGACGTCGCCCATCGCGCGATGGATGCGATGGGCGCGTTCGGCCTCGCCGAGGAGGCCGAAGCGGAACGCTGCTGGCGCGACTGCCGCATGCTGACGGTGATCGACGGCACCTCCGGCATGCAGAAGCTGATCATCGGCCGGGAGATGCTCGGCCATGCCGCCTTCGTCTGATGTGCCCCCACGCTCACTTTGTGCGGCAAAGCCGCATCCCGCTTCGCGGGACCAGCCTTCGGCTGTCCTTCGGCCTTCGGCCTTGTGTTCGCTGCCCCCCGAGGGGGAGCAAGGCCTCCCTTGGGGCGGCCCGGCGGGAAGCCTGAGGAGCCCGAAATGACCCCGGCATCCGCGCCGCGCCTTACGCTGCGCGAGCTCCTCCATCCCCGCTCGGTCGCCGTCCTCGGCGCATCCGAGGACAAGGCCAAATTCGGCGGCCGCATCCTTCACTACCTGATGCGTCACGGCTATGCCGGCCGGATCCTGCCGATCAATCCGAGTCGCGAGGTGATCGCCGGGCTGCGCTGCTACCCGAGCATCGCGGCCGCGCCGGGTCCGGTCGACATCGCAATCCTGGCGGTCCCGCCCGCGGCGATCGCCGCGAGCATCGCCGGTTGCGCCCAGGCCGGCGTCGGCGGCTGCGTTGTCATCACCACCGGCTTCGCGGAGGCGGGCGAGGAAGGCGAGGTGCTGCAAGCCGAAATCGTCGCCATTGCCCGCCGGGCGGGGATGCGCTTGTTCGGACCCAATTGCATGGGGCTCATGAACCTGCATCACGACTTCTGCCTCACGTCGTCGCTCGTGCTCGACGTCGAGCGGCTCGCGAAAGGCGCCATCGGCCTCGTCAGCCAGAGCGGCGCGCTCATGGTCTCGATGTTCAACCGCGCACACGATGCCGGAATCGGCTTTTCCGCCTGCGTGTCGCTCGGCAACCAGAGTGATGTGACCATCGAGGACGTCTTCGAGTATTTCATCGACGATCCGGCGACGCGCGTCATCACCATGTATATCGAGGGGCTCAAGGCGCCGCGCCGCTTTCTTGCGCTCGCCCGCCGCGCACGCGAGGCCGGCAAGCCGGTGCTCGCGGTCAAGACCGGCCGGACCGAAGCGGGCGTCCGGGCGGCGCGGTCGCACACGGCAAGCCTTGCCGGTGCCTATGCCGTCTTCGAAGCCGCCTGCCAAGCCGAGGGAGTGCTCCTGACCGATGATCCCGACGGCATGGTCGGAGCGGCGGCGGTCATCGCACGCTGGGGCGCTCCCACCGGGGACGGCATCGGCATCATCTCCTCGTCGGGCGGCGGCGCCGGCATCGGTGTCGACCGCGTCGAGGAGAGCAGGCTCCGCCTCGCCAAGCTCTCTTCCCCAACGCGGGCTGCCCTTCTTGAACTCCTGCTGCCGCCACAGGCTGACAATCCGATCGATCTCGGTGGGCGGCGGGGCGGGGAATCGGTGGAGATCGCCGCGGAGATCATGGCGCGCTTCGTCCGCGACGACGATATCGCCGTCGTCTTCCTCGTGCTCACCACCGTCCCCTTCTTCGCGGCGACCGCGCGCGCCCTTGCCGAAGCGGCGCTCGCAAGTGGCAAGCCCTTCGTCGTCGCGATCACCCCGGGCTCGGCCGCGGACTCGTCGCGAGCGGCGCTGCACGAGATCGGGTGCCCGTTCTTCGATCGCGTCGACGACGCGATCCGCGCGCTGCAACTCTTCATTGCGCAACGGCACCCCATGCGCACGGTACGCGATACGTTGCCGCAACGCCCATCGGGATTGCCAGACGCGGCGCCGACGCTACCTCCAGGGCCTCTTACCGAGCCGCAAGCGAAGGCCCTTCTCGCACGCTACGGCGTTCCGCTGCCGCGCGAAACGTTCGTCGCCACCGCCGAGGGCGCGGCCGCGGCGGCGCGATCGATCGGCGGCCCGGTGGCGCTGAAGGCGGTGGCGCGCGGCCTTGTCCACAAGAGCGACGCCGGCGGGGTCCGGCTGGGCCTCCCCAACGCCGCCGCGGCGGCCGATGCGTTCGCGGCGGTCGTGGCAGCGGTGTCGAGGGTGCCGGGCGCCGTCTTCGAGGGCGCGCTCGTCGCCGAGATGATCGAGGGCGGCGGCGAGATCATCGTCGGGGCCAAGCTCGACCCGCAGTTTGGGCCGGTCGTACTGGTCGGGCTCGGCGGCGTCCTGGTCGAGGCCATCGGCGATGTCCGCCTCGCGCTGGCCCCGGTGAGCCCAAGCGAGGCGCTCGAACTCCTGCGCGCGCTGCGGCTTTTTGTGCTGCTCGACGGATATCGCGGATCGCCACGCCTTGATGTTGCGGCCGCCGCCGATATCGTCAGTCGAGTGAGCTGGCTGGCCGTCGACCTCGGGGCGCGGCTGCAGGAGCTCGACGTCAATCCGGTGATCCTGCGCACGGCGGGCGGCGGGGCCGTCGCGGTCGACGCGCGCGCGACGATCGCGAGCCCGGATTCTCCTTGACCATGTCCACCACTAGCACCGGCCGCAAAGCACGGAACGTTCGGCGCTTCCGCACGCCCGAACCGCGTCCGGCATTTCGGGACAAACGCACCCCCCGCTTTACGGGTCGATAGCGGGCTCGTGCGGCGCTTGCGGACGTTTGCCGGCGGCACGTAAAGCCACCTGCTGGAGTGCCCAGGCCCAAAGAGGCTTCGCGGATTTTCAGACGTGAGGGACCACGCAATTCAGTGCTGCTGGCGCCCACGGGCCACCTGACAAGCGCTGCTCCGATGCGCAGAGCCAATGGTGAGATGCCCTGCGCGCTCGGATGAAATTGGGGCTCCTGCAAAACCGAGTTTTTCAACAGAATAGACCCATTTCAGACATTCAGATATCGCGATAGCCGACGTTCAAAAACCGTAGTTGACCCGCCGTCCCGCCCAGCCAACGGCTCGCCAGCAGCTGGCATACGGGCATCACAACCAACGCCCGTCACTTCGGCGGTTTCACCTCGATCGCGATGGACGCGAACCAGGCAGACAGGTCCGCTATCTCGGCATCGGTCAGCGGCTTGGCGATGATGCTCATGATTTCGTTGGAGCGCTTGCCGCTGCGATAGGCCTTCAATTGCTCTGCCAGATAGATCTCCGGCTGCCCCGCGAGATTCGGGGCATTGGGAAGCATGCTGACGCCGAACTCGCCATGGCAGACGGCACACATTCTTGCCTTGGCACGGCCGGCCTGGACGTCAGCCTGCGCCGCGCTCATCCCGCAAGCGAGCACGCACGCGAGCGCAGCCCGAATCATCTGTCCTGTCATGGATCGCGTCCTCCGCCAAACGAGAAACGGGCCGGGAATTCCCGGCCCGTCAAGCTTAGCTGTGCGCCAAGTCCGGGTCAATTCTTCGCTTCGTTCCCGACGTAGGTGACGCGGTACAGCGCGCCCGCGAAGTCGTCGCTGATCAGCATCGAGCCGTCCTTCATCATCGCCACGTCGACCGGGCGGCCGCGGTACAGGCCCGTGTCGCCGTCGAGCCAGCCTTCGGCAAAGACCTCGGTCTTGTCGGCGGTGCCGTCGCTCTTCAGGCTGGTGAACATGATGCGCGCGCCGATCGGCGTCGTGCGGTTCCACGAGCCGTGCTGCGCCGAGAACAGGCCGCCCTGGTACTTCGCCGGGAACGCCTTGCCGGTGTAGAAAGCGAGGCCGAGGTCGGCCGCGTGCGCGTCCATGTAGACCTGCGGGTCCGTGATGTTCGGCGGCAGCGGGTCCTTGTCGTAGCCGAATTCGGTGATGCGCGTCTTGCCCTGCTTCCACGGGTAGCCGAAGAACATGCCGGGGCCGGTCGCGCGGTTGATTTCGCCGGCGGGGATGTCGTCTCCCATGCCGTCGGTCTGGTTGTCGGTGAACCACAGCGTCTTGTCCTTCGGGTTGAACTCAAGGCCCACCGAGTTGCGGATGCCGGTGGCGTAGACCTCGCGCTTGCTGCCGTCGAAGGCATTCATGCGCACGATGCCGCCGATGCCCACCTTGTTGAACAGCGCGAGCTTGTCGCGCGGCTGCACGTTGTAACGGCTGGCCGAGCGTGATGTAGAGCATGCCGTCCGGGCCGATGCTGCAGGTGCGTGCGTGGTGGTTGTACGACTCCTCTTCGACCGGGATCAGCTTGCCCTGCGGCACCACCTCGATCACCGCGACGTCCCCGCCTTCATAGAAGAACTCGGCGGCCGGGAAATTGAGGACGCGGTTGTGCTCGACCACGATCAGGAAGCCGTCCTTGGTCCAGCAAACCCCGTTGGGCACGTGGAACTTTGCCGATGGCGCGAATGGCTTGACCTCGTCGGCGACGCCGTCGCTGTTGCGGTCGGTGACCGCCCAGACGGTGTTCTTGCGCGTGCCGACGAACAGCATGTTGGTGGACGGCGCGACGGCCATGTGGCGCGCATCCGGCACCACCGCATAGAGGTCGATCTTGAAGCCCGGCGGCAGCTTGATGCGCTTCAGGTTTTCGCGGAGGGCGTCGGCGTTCTTGCCGGTCTGCGGCACCGGCGGCATGCTCGGATCCACGCCCGATACCTTCATTTGCTTGAGATTCTCGATATTTTGCTGGGCCGTTGCAGTCATCGGAAGTGCAAGCACGCAACGAGGAAGCCAACAGCCCAATTCCCAATGACCTGGACGCATGCATTCGTATTCTCCTTGATGAATCGAAGGAACCGACGAGCCTGCCGCAACGGGCTGACGTGAGCCGGGTTCCTCGATTTTTCTTATCGCCGAAAATACCAAGAGGGCTTTCGGAATGTCAGCATACACCAGCCCGGCGGCACTGAAAATAGAGCTGGTTCTGGCATTAGCGTGGTTAATTTGAGCACGCAAACGCGCGCCCGCCGCTGGCCCACATGACCCAGGCAGCAGTGCCAAGATGGGCCTGAATGCGCCAGCAATCGCAGCAAAGGCTTCCAATTGCGCAAGGTAATCAGTGGCAAAACTCATCGGCGTTCACCCCCTGTCAGCGGCAATACAACAGCGATTGCCTAGTTCGGCTCGCTACGGTGCGGGCCGAGGACCTACGGGCACTCGGAAGGCAAACGGTCAACCTTCAAACCGAAGGCCGAAAGAAACGATGCTCGCTTATTGCTCTTAGCCCTTCATGATCTTGAGCGTCTGGATCGAGGTGTATTCCTCCAGGCCATACTCAACGCGAACGCCAGGCCGAATGCGAAAGCTCGCACATTCATACGCCCGCTTGCCCGGCATTGGGGAAGAAGAGCTGCTCGCCGCCGATCTTGTAGTCGGCGATGGCCTTCTGGCCTTCCGGCGATACCAGCCAGTCGATGAACGCTCTGTCCGAGGTCCTTCTTCACCGTCGGATGCTTGTCCGGGTTCACCAGCATCACGCCGTACTGGTTGTAGAGACGCTTGTCGCCTTCGACCAGGATCGTGAGGTCGCCGCGATTCTTGAACGCGAGCCAGGTCCCGCGATCGGCGAGAAGGTAGGCATTCATCGACGCTGCGGTGTTCAGCGCCGGTCCCATGCCTTGGCCCGTGTCGCGATACCATGGCCCTTTGGCCTTGTCGAGGTCGATCCCGGCCACCTTCCAGAGATCCAGCTCGGCCATGTGCGTGCCGCTCTTGTCGCCGCGCGACACGAACGGCGCCTGCGTCGACTGGATCTTCTTCAGCGCCTCGGAGATGTCCTTGTTGCCGGCGATCTTGGCCGGATCGCTCTTCGGCCCGATCAGCACGAAATCGTTGTACATCACCGGAAAGCGTTTGACGCCCTGACCCTCAGCCAGGAATTTCTCTTCGGCCGCCTTGGCATGGACGAACACGACATCGGCATCGCCGCGGCGCGCGAGGTCGAGCGCCTGGCCCGTGCCGAGCGCAACGACGCGGACCTGGATTCCGGTCTTCTTCTCGAAGATGGGCAGGATGTAGCCAAACAATCCCGACTGCTCCGTCGAGGTGGTCGAAGCAACGGTGATGAAGCGATCCTGCGCTTGCGCGGCGAATGCAAGAAGCGCGACCAGCAGCGCAATGAATGTTCGACGGGCAATTACCATGGCAATTCTCCTTCCAGAAATTGGGCGGCCTCGGACGAGGTCGGGTGTTTGAAGAACCGGTCGGCCGGCGCTCGTTCCACAAGCCGGCCCTGGTGCAGGAACAGGATCTCGTCGCCGAGGCGATGCGCCTGCCCGAGATTGTGGGTCACCATGACGATCTTGGTGCCCGCGGCGTGCAAGCGCGGCGATCACCTTCTCGATCTCGTGGGTGGCGCCCGGGTCGAGGCTCGCCGTGGGCTCGTCGAGGAAAAGGACTTCCGGGCGCAGCGCCCAACCCTCGCCAACGCAAGCCGTTGCTGTTCGCCGCCGGAGAGCACGCGCGCCGAGTGTCTGCCAAGCCCCTCGAGCCCGACCTTGCGCAGCGCTTCCATCGCGCGCTCTTCACGCTGCCCGAGGAACACCGGCCAATTTCAAGGCATAGGTCACGTTGCCCAGCGCCGAGCGGCGGAGCAGGACGGGACGCTGAAAAACCATGGCCTGCCGGCGCGGCCCGCCCGCGATCTCGGGGGCATTCCACGCAACGGTGCCCGCGGTCGGCGCTCAGCAGTCCGTGGCAAAGGCGCAACAGCACGCTCTTGCCCGCTCCATTGGGCCCGAGGATCACGGTGCGCGGCCCCGCGTCGAGACTCACCGAGATGCCGTCGATGATGCGGCGCGACCCGACCGCGAACACGACGTTGTCGAGGCACAGCGGCAGCAGCGAGAGCGGGGCACGCATTTCCACGCCGATCGTCACCCGTACCGCCGCTGCGCCGTCTCCTTGACGACGTAGGCGCCGGCATTGAGGGCGAGAACGATGAACAGCAGGATGAACCCCAGTCCGAGCGCGAGCGGCAGGTCGCCCTTGCTGGTCTCCAGCGCAATCGTCGTGGTCATGACCCGCGTCACGCCATCGATGTTGCCGCCGACGATCATGACCGCACCCACTTCCGAGGCGGCCCGGCCGAATCCGGCAAGCACGATCGTCACGAGCGAGAATCGCAGGTCCCAGAGCAACGTCGGCGCAGCACCCAGCTTCGTTTCGCCGAGCGAACGGAGCTGCTCGCGGTATTCCTGCCACGCGTCGCCGACGACCTGCCGCGACAGCGCGGCGAGGGTCGGCGTGATGAGGATCGACTGCGCAATCACCATCGCCGTCGGCGTGAACAGAATGCCCCATGAACCGAGCGGCCCGGCACGAGACAGCAGGAGATAGACGACGAGCCCGACCACGACGGAAGGCAAGCCCATCAAGCCGTTCAGAATCACGATCAGCGTGCGGCGGCCGCGAAACTCGTTCACCGCAATCGCGGCGCCGAGGGGAAGGCCGATCACGCAGCCGATCACGACGGCGGTAAGGCTGATCCGCAGGCTCAGGAGGACGATGTCGACGAGCTTCGGGTCGGCGGGAGCGACGAGCGCAAATGCCTGTCCGGCAGCTTCGGCGACGCTGTTCAAGGATCCTCGCGGTTGAACCGGCTCAAATTAATATGTAAACGTAGCAGGTGCAGAGTAAACAGCGGAGATTTCGCCGTTCGATCATAGCGGAAACCTCCTGACCACAAAACATGTTCCGATTTGCATAATGAAGATCGTCCCTGCCCTCGTCTGGCAACTGGAAGGCGATTCGGTCGAAGCGCTGGACGCGCGGCTCCTGCCGTTGCTGCGCGCCATCGCCGCACGGCTTCGCTACGGCCGCCGTCGTGGACTGCGGAATTTCATACCGAGCGGCATGGGGGCTGCTGCGCGACTATCGGCGCAAGCTGGGAGAGCCGCTGGTGCTCCTCGAGCGTGGCCGGGGAGCGAGCCTCACCTCTTCCGGCGAAACTCTGATCGAATTGGAAAAGACGGCAACGCGGCGGCTGGCGCGTATCTTGCCAGCGCTTGCGGCCGAATTGGCTCGGCGCCGCGGAAGGTGAAGCCGGCGCCGACGCAACCGCTGCGCGTCGCCGCAAGTCACGACCTGGCGCTGGCGGCCCTGTCGAACGGGCTGCCCGCCGGGTCCGGGCTCAAGCTCGAGATCTCGTTCATGGGCAGCCTGCATGCGCTAAAGGAATTCGTCGAGGACCGCGCGGACCTGGCGGGCTTCCACGTACCGCTCGGCAGCCGCCCCGACTGGGACCGTGCGCTATACCTTCGCGGCTTGCAGGCGCGACGTGATCGACTGATGCGATTTGTCGATCGCGACCAGGGCCTGATTCTTCCGCGCGGCAATCCGGCACAGGTCAAGAGTTTCCGCGACATCGCCGGCCAGAAACTGCGCTTCATTAATCGTCAGCGGGGTTCAGGTACCCGAATACTGATCGATCAGACGGTCGCGCGCGAAAAGATCGCCCCCTCCGAAATCATCGGTTATGGCAATGAAGAGTTCACGCACCTGGCTGTTGCGGCAACCGTCGCATCGGGTGGTGCCGACGCCGGTTTCGGGTTGCGCGCCGCAGCCGGGAATACAGGCTCGCATTTGTGCCGTTGGTGAAGGAGCGCTACTTTCTGGCGGTCCGCGCGAAAGACGTGGAGAAAGCATCGGTCGCGCGGCTGATTCAAGCGCTGCAAAGCCCCGCCTTCATGAGGATCGCGCGGCGGTTCGCGGGGTACAGGGCAGACGCGGCCGGTTCCATCGTCGGTCTCGATGCGATCGGCGCCACAGAGAATACGTAACGATCCTATGGCGCCAACGGGCGGCGTGGAAGGCGCAAGATCGTCTACTCCCATGCCGACCGCCTGCGCATACCGCGAGCGGGAGGCGCCACGATGAACGCCGAACGACGAGTGCACAATTTCACCAAAGACGTGCCGCGGCTACGCCCCTCCCGGACGCCCCAGCACAAGCGCGTGGCGGGCTATCTCGATGCCGGCAAGCAGGAAGGGGCCAAGGCCTGCCCGACTGGCGCGCACCGCACCCGGCAGTGCGCTGTCGCCCGCAAGATTGTTTCTGCCATTGGTCGGGTGGACTATTGTCGAGTCCGGCTTGTCGATGGCCGGGTCTTCGCGCACGATCGCCAACTTCTGCACCGTCGTATATCGCCGGCGCCGGGCCTTCTCCAGCGCCTTCGACACGCTCCCCGCTCTCGCTTGCTCTGATCCATTGGCGTCCGCCTATCTGGTAGCGGACACCATCTTCGCGCCCCGATAAGCGTCACTTCAAGATGCCGGCACCGGACGCTTACTTATTACCGCGGCTTCCCTCGGAATTGCGGAACAGAATTCGGTGGCGTTTCCCTCCCCCGCGGCACCGCGGTCGCCCTTGCCGACCCGGCAGGGATGCCACCCGTTACGCTCCGATAACGCGCAGCCCGCTTGCTTTCGCGGCGACGGCCAATGCCACGTCGTGAGTCGCCATCGACAAGTCTTTTCCCGCCTGTTCCTTCCACAGCAACGCCGT
>CAWEOX010000013.1:0-139866 GCA_963810845.1 uncultured beta proteobacterium
ACGAGCCTCAACCCGAATTTCACGTTCGCGACCTTCGTCTCGGGCAAGGCCAACCAGCTCGCCCGCGCCGCCGGGATGCAGGTCGCCGACCATCCGACCTCCTACAATCCGCTGTTCGTGTACGGGGGCGTGGGCCTCGGCAAGACCCACCTCGTGCAGGCCATCGGCAACCACATCCTCGCCCGCGAACCCGGCGCCAAGATCCGCTACATCCACGCCGAGACCTACGTCTCCGACGTCGTCCGGGCCTACCAGCACAAGGCGTTCGACGACTTCAAGCGCTACTACCGCTCGCTCGACCTGCTGCTGATCGACGACATCCAGTTCTTCAACGGCAAGAACCGCACGCAGGAAGAGTTCTTCTATCTCTTCAATACGCTGATCGAGGCGCACAAGCAGGTCGTCATCACCTGCGACACGTATCCGAAGGAAATCGAGGGGATGGAGGAGCGCCTCATCTCCCGGTTCGGCTGGGGCCTCACCGTCGCGCTCGAGCCGCCGGAGCTCGAAATGCGGGTCGCGATCCTGCTCGCCAAGGCGCAATCGGCGCGCGTCGCGCTGGACGAGCAGGTCGCCTTTTTCATCGCCAAGCACATCCGCTCGAACGTCCGCGAGCTCGAAGGCGCGTTGAAGCGCGTGATCGCGTACTCGAGCTTTCACGGCCAGGAGATCTCGCTCGCCGTGGCCAAGGATGCGCTGCGCGACCTGCTGGCCGTGCAGAACCGGCAGGTCTCGATCGAGAACATCCAGAAGACGGTGGCCGATTACTACAAGATCCGGATCTCGGACATGCACTCGAAGAAGCGCTCGCGCGCGATCGCCCGGCCCCGCCAGGTGGCGATGGCGCTGGCCAAGGAGCTCACCCAGCTGTCGCTGCCCGAAATCGGCAGCAATTTCGGCGGCCGCGACCACACCACCGTCCTCCACGCCTGCCGCCAGATCGCCAAGCTGCGCGAGACGCACCCCGAACTCAACCACGACGTCAACTTCCTGCTGCAGGTGCTGCGCAATTGACGCCGCGACGGGCGCCGGAACGCCGCGGTCGGTCACGCGCGCTCGTCGACCATTTTGGCCGCCGTCGCGCGACTGGAAAACCTGCTCTTTTGCGTCTATAATTTGTTGATTAAGCCGGGATTGGCCAAGGGGCCGAAACAATCCCCAAAATGCCCCCGGCGCCAACCCCAGTTATCCACAAGCCTGCCGTCAGTCCAACTCGCTGATACCAAAGGACCAAAAGCGGATGTCCCGGTCCCGGCCCCGCGCCTATTAGCTGTTATACGGTTTAAATAATGCAACTAAAGCAAATAACGCGCGATGCGCTGTTGAAACCGTTGCAGGCGGTGTCCGGCATCGTCGAACGGCGCCATACGCTGCCGATTCTCGCCAATGTCCTGTTCGAGCATAAGGACGGGCGGCTCTACGTTACGGCAACCGATCTCGAGATGCAGATCACCGCGCATTCCGATCTCGCGGGCAAGGAGACGCAGGCGATCACCGTCGCCGCGCGCAAGATGCAGGACCTCCTTCGCGCGTTGCCCGACGACGCGCTGCTCAACATCGAGGCCACCGGCGGCAAGATGGTCGTCCGCGCCGGCCGCTCGCGCTTCAACCTGCAGACGCTGCCGGCCGCCGACTACCCGCGCATCGGCGTCGGGCAGGATCAGCTGCAGACGCTCACGCTGCCGCAGCGCGACCTGCGCGGCCTCTTTCGCCTCGCCGAGTTTGCGATGGCGCAGCAGGACATCCGCTACTACCTCAACGGCATGCTGCTGGTCGCGGACAAGGGTTCGCTGCAGGCGGTCGCCACCGACGGCCACCGGCTGTCCTGGGCGAGCCTCGCGGTCGCCGGCGACTTCGCCCGGCAGGAGGTCATCCTCCCGCGCAAGACCGTGCTCGAACTGGGCAAGCTCCTCGCCGACGTCGACGATCCGGTCACCATCGACATCCTGGCCACGCAGGTGCGCTTCCGCTTCGGCAACGTCGAGCTGGTGAGCAAGGTCGTCGACGGCAAGTTCCCCGACTACAACCGGGTGATCCCGACCGGCCACACCAAGGCGATCGTGCTGTCGCGCACCGAGCTGCTCGCCACGCTGCAGCGCGCGGCGATCCTGTCCAACGAAAAATTCCGCGGCGTGCGCGTCGTCCTCGCACCGGGCACGCTCAAGATCATCTGCACGAACAGCGAGCAGGAAGAGGCCGACGAGGAGCTCGAAATCGCCTACCAGGGCGAGGCGCTCGACATCGGCTTCAACATCACCTACCTGCTCGACGTGCTGCACAACCTCGCCGCCGACAACGTGCAGCTCGCGTTCGGCGATGCCAACTCGAGCGCGCTCATCACCGTGCCGGAGCGTGACGATTACAAGTACGTCGTGATGCCGATGCGGATCTGATGGGGCGACCGTCGGGCATTGCCCCGTGGCGCCGACTTCGCAGTCGGCGCCGGCGTTTTGAGCAGTCAGGAAGTCAACCGAAAGCAGCGATGATTCCAGCCAGCAACCCGTCGACCCGCAACGGCGACGACTACGATTCCAGCAGCATCAAGGTATTGAAGGGCCTCGAGGCGGTGCGCAAGCGCCCCGGCATGTACATCGGCGACACGTCCGACGGCACCGGCCTCCACCACATGGTGTTCGAGGTGCTGGACAACGCCATCGACGAGGCGCTCGCCGGCTACTGCGACGACATCAAGGTCGTCATCCACACCGACAATTCGGTGAGCGTCGTCGACAACGGCCGCGGCATCCCGGTCGACATCAAGGACGACGACGAATTCAGGCGCTCGGCGGCCGAGATCGTGATGACCGAGCTGCACGCGGGCGGCAAGTTCGACCAGAACTCGTACAAGGTCTCCGGCGGCCTGCACGGCGTCGGCGTGTCGGTCGTCAACGCGCTGTCCGAGTGGCTGAAGCTCAAGATCTGGCGCAACGGCAGGATGCACCAGATGGAATTCCGCCATGGCGACGCCGTGGCCCCGCTCGTCGTCGACGGCATGACCGACCGTCGCGGCACCGAGGTGCATTTCATGGCGGCGACCGAAACCTTCGGGCGCATCGAGTATCACTACGAGATCCTCGCCCGCCGGATCCGCGAGCTCTCGTTCCTCAACAACGGCGTCAAGATCGAGCTGGTCGACCAGCGCGACGGCAAGAGCGAGAACTTCGCGTACTCGGGCGGCATCAAGGGCTTCGTCGAGTACATGAACCGCAGCAAGTCGGTGCTGCACCCGAAGGTGTTCTACGCCATCGGCGAGAAGGACGGCATGACCATCGAAGTGGCGATGCAGTGGAACGACTCGTATGCCGAGAACGTCCAGTGCTTCACCAACAACATCCCGCAGCGCGACGGCGGCTCGCACCTCACCGGGCTGCGCCAGGCGATGACGCGCACGCTCAACAACTACATCGAGAAGGAAGAGGTCGCGAAGAAGGCGAAGGTCGAGACCACCGGCGACGACATGCGCGAAGGCCTCTGCTGCGTGCTGTCGGTGAAGGTGCCGGAGCCCAAGTTCTCGTCGCAGACCAAGGACAAGCTCGTGTCCTCCGAGGTGATGCCGATCGTGCAGGAGGTCGTGTCGGCCAAGCTCGCCGATTTCCTGCTCGAGAACCCGAACGACGCGAAGATCATCTGCACCAAGATCGTCGAGGCCGCACGCGCACGCGAGGCCGCGCGCAAGGCGCGCGAGCTGACCCGGCGCAAGGGCGTGCTCGACGGCATGGGGCTGCCGGGCAAGCTCGCCGACTGCCAGGAGCGCGACCCCGCGCTGTGCGAGATCTACCTGGTCGAGGGCGATTCCGCCGGCGGCTCGGCCAAGCAGGGGCGCGATCGCAAGTTCCAGGCGATCCTGCCGCTGCGCGGCAAGATCCTCAACGTCGAGCGCGCGCGCTTCGACAAGCTCGTGAGCTCGCAGGAGCTGATCACGCTGATCACGGCGCTCGGCACGGGCTTCGGCCGCCAGGCCGGCGAAAAGGAAGAGAAGGACGAGTACAACGCCGACAAGCTGCGCTATCACCGCATCATCATCATGACCGACGCCGACGTCGACGGCTCGCACATCCGCACGCTGCTCCTGACGTTCTTCTACCGGCAGATGCCGGAGCTGATCGAGCGCGGCCACATCTACATCGCGCAGCCGCCGCTGTACAAGGCCAAGCTCGGCCGCGAAGAGGTCTACCTCAAGGACGACCACGACCTGAAGCAGCACCTGCTCAAGGTCGCGCTGAAGGGCGCCGAGCTCTCGCCGGGCGCGGGCAGGCCGCCGCTGGCGGTGGAAACCTTCGAGCACGTCGCGCGCGAATACCTGCTGGCCGAAGCGGTGATCGATCGCCTCGCGCGGCTGGTCGACCCGGCGGCGATGCATGCGCTGCTGACCGGCGTGCGCATCGACCTCGGCAGCGAGGACGCCGCCGCGGAAAGCGCCCGCGCGCTGCAGGCGGCGATCGGCGAGGCCGACGTGCGCGTCGAGGCCCGGTACGACCCGCTGGCCGAGACGCGCCGCCTCGTCATCGTGCGCACGCACCACGGCACGCCGCACGCGACGGCGATCGACGCCGATCTGCTCGCGAGCGGCGACTACGCGCAGATCCGCGCGGCGGCCGAGGTCCTGCAGGGACTGATCCAGCCGGGCGCGACGGTCCGGCGCGGCGACAAGCAGCAGGCGGCGACCTCGTTCAAGGTGGCGCTCGACTGGCTGCTCGACGAGGCGCGCAACAGCGTGTCGATCCAGCGCTACAAGGGCCTGGGCGAAATGAATCCCGAGCAGCTGTGGGAGACGACGATGAACCCGGCGGTGCGGCGGCTGCTGCGGGTCCAGATCGAGGACGCGATCACCTCCGAGGAGATCTTCTCGACGCTGATGGGCGAGCTCGTCGAGCCGCGGCGCGCGTTCATCGAGAGCAACGCGCTCGGCGTGCGCAATCTCGACGTCTAGCGCGACCGCCGCCGTGCAACAGCAGGGCGCCGTAGTACTGGGATAAGCGACACGCTCTCGGGCCGGTTGTTCCACCGGGATGGCGTTCCCATCAACAAGATTGCGCGGCGCGGCCCGCCTGTCGCGCAATACGATAATCGGCACAATTGTCATAGACAAAACTATGCACCGTGTGTATGATACGGCACTTTATCCAAGTTATTTGATATTTGTCCAGGACATCATTGGCGTTCAGCGATGACATCCAACACGACCCAGAACCTGGTACTTGGCGCAAGCGGCTACGTCGGCGGCAATCTCGCACCGCCCCTTGCGGCGCGGGGACATTCAGTGCGAGCTGCGGCGCGTCGCCGTGAAGTTCTCGAGGCGCGCGGCTGGAGGGACGTCGAGGTGGTGCAAGCCGACGCCCTGGCGCCGGAGAGCCTCGATGCGGCGCTGGCAGGAATCGACGTCGCCTATTACCTGGTCCACTCGATGGCCGCCGGGCGCGACTTCCCGCAAATCGATCGCGAGGCCGCGCGAAATTTCCGCGACGCCGCGGCGCGCGCCGGGGTGCAGCGCATCGTGTATCTCGGCGGGCTGGTGCCCGCGGGAAACGCCTCGGCGCATCTCAAGTCCCGCGGCGAGACCGGCGCGATTCTTCGCGAGGGCCCCGTGCCCGTCACCGAAGTAAGGGCCGGCGTCATCATCGGCCCCGGGTCGGCGGCCTTCGAAGTGATTCGTGATCTGGTCTTTCATCTTCCCGGCATGGTGACGCCGCGCTGGGTGCGCTCGCGCTCGAGCCAATAGCGCTGGACGATGTGCTCGAATACCTGGCGCAACTGCCGTCGATCCCCGAGGCCGCGGGCGCAATCTACGAAGTCGGCGGACCCGAGGTGCTCACCTACGAAGGACTCCATGCGCCAGTTCGGGAGCTGGTCGGCCGCCGGCCGGTCATCGTGCCGGTGCCGGTCCTCACGCCACGGCTGTCCTCCTACTGGCTGAACCTGGTGACGGCGGTTCCGACCAACGTCGCGCGCGCCCTCATCGAAGGGCTCGAGCACGACGTGCTCGCCCGTGACGCGGCGATCAGGACGCTTATCCCGCGCGCCCTCAAGACCTACGCGAAGCCGCGCAAGCAGCGCTGGCCACCGAGCGCGCGGGTCAGTCGCAGCCGCGCTGGACCGAGGGCTCGATCTGCATCGGCAACATCGGCCGGACTTCGCGTACTACGCCAAGCAGATGCGCGGCGTTGCCGTTACAACAGCATCGATCGACGCCGGTGGCGCGTCGTCTCCGCGGTCGGCGGCGAGAACGGCTACTACTTCCTCGATGGGCTGTGGGCGCTGCGCGGCATGCTCGACCGGCTCGCCGGCGGCACCGGTCTCGCGCGCCGCGATCCCCAGGAAGTCGCGGTCGGCGACGCGATCGATTTCTGGCGCGTGATCGCCGTCGAACCCGGCAAGCGACTGACGCTGCTCGCGGAGATGAAGATGCCCGGTTCCGCCACGCTCGAATTCGAGTTGCACCCGGAGGGCCCGGGAAGGACCCGGATCGTGGTGACTGGCTATTTCCACCCGGCCGGCGCACTCGGTCTCGATGTACTGGCATGCGCTCGGGCCTGCGCACCTGTTGATCTTCGATGGCTTCGCCAAGGCCATCGCCCGCCGCGCGGAGCGAAACGATGCGACGATGCGCGACCATCTTCCCGCCCGACTTTCATGACCGGCCGCATCGCCGTTGAGGTCCGGATCACGATGCGGGATTCCGGCCCGGCTTCCCGGCCGCTGCTTCGGCTCGCGGCATCGCTGTTCGCCGTGCTGCTGGGGTCTGCGCCTGCTCCACGATGCCTCCCGAGAGTGTCGCGGTCGTGTCCGACTTCGACCTCGGGCGGTACGAAGGCAAGTGGTACGAGATCGCCCGCCTCGATCATTCCTTCGAGCGCGGGTTGACCGACGTCAGCGCGACCTATCGCCGGCAAGCCGACGGCAGCGTCGCAGTCGTCAATCGTGGCTACGACCCCGCGCGAGAAGGCCTGGCGCGAAGCCGTGGGACGCGCGCTATTCACGGGCGCCCCCGACGTCGCGTCGCTGAAGGTTTCGTTCTTCGGGCCCTTTTACGGCGGCTACCACGTGGTCGCGCTGGACGCGCAAGATTACCGCTGGGCGATGGTGATCGGCCCGGATCGCTCCTACTTGTGGATCCTCGCCAGGGACAAGCGGTTACCGGATCCGGTTCGTGACCAGCTGCTGGCCCGGCTCGCGCGCTGGGGATCGACGCCGGGAAGCTGATCTGGGTGGATCACGGCCGCGATGACGGCTAGGCGCGAATCGGCAAGCAGAGCGCGCAAGCGCGTGCGCCCGGAATCCGTCGCCGTCCGGCGATGATACGGTTGCAGGAAGCGATCGACGTCGCTCGTCCGGTCGTACTTCCCTGCGGATTTGGCACCCTGCAGCAGCAGAGACTTGGGCCCCGCTTTGGGGCCTTTGTTTTTCTGGAGTCCGCTGCGCCATCGTCCAGAGGACAGGATGCCCGCTGCGGCTGTGCACGGCGCTCTTGACTTGGCGCAATGCCGCCAATTGCGATGCGGCTAACATGAATTGAGTGCCCGGGCCAAGAGCCGCGGCCGCCGATCTGCCGTCTCGACCCGCCGCTGCGATCCGTTCGGCTTGTGCCCATCGCCGCAAACCCATTTTCCCGCGTCTGCACGACAACAAGATCAGCGCCATGTCCGGTGTGACCCTGAAGAACGTCGTCAAGCAGTTCGGCGCGGTCAAGGTCGTCGACGACCTGTCCATCGAAATCGAGGACAGGGAATTCGCCGTGCTGGTGGGACCGTCGGGTTGCGGCAAGACCACGGTGCTGCGCATGATCGCCGGCCTCGAAACGGTGAGCTCCGGCGAGATCCGCAATCATCCTGCCGCTGTCGGGGCCGGGCATCATCACCGCGACGACGCTGTCGTTCATCTTCTCCTGGAACAACTTCATGTTCTCGCAGGTCCTCAGCATGGAGAAGACGAAGACGCTGCCGATCGCCGTCTACAACTTCCTTTCCTATGCCGAAGTCGACTGGGGCGGCGTGATGGCCGCTGCCGTCGCGATCATGGCCCCGGCGATCGCGCTGACAATGATCTTCCAGAAATATGTGGTGAAAGGACTGACGATGGGCGCCGTCAAGGGTTGACCTTGCCGGCGGAGGGTGTGATCTTCGTGAGACAAGAACGCGAGGCTTATCCCGCGCGTCCGTCAATCCATTCCAATTCTCAATCGTTGAGGACGAAGGTGACCTTGAGCGACACCTTGAAGCCGACGATCTTTCCTTTGTCCACGTCCACCGACTGATCGTGGATCCATACGCTCTTCACGTTCTTGAGGGTCTTGTGGGCGCGTGCCACACCCTGGATCAACGCGTCGTCGAAGCTTTCCTTGCTCATGGCGATTATCTCGGATACGCGGGCAACGGACATGTCGTAGCTCCTTCGTAGTGGTTGGTTGCGGCGCTTCCGAGCGTTTTGACGAGTTGCGGGTGCTCGGCATGGAAGCGACCCTCACAGCGAGCTGGTCGAGAACGTGTCGCAGTCCTTCGGCCGGCCCGACTCCATGCCGCGCTTGAACCAGCGCACGCGCTGCTCCGACGAGCCGTGCGTGAACGACTCTGGCACGACGCGACCCTGCGACTGCTTCTGCAGGCGGTCGTCCCCGATCGCCGTCGCGGCGTTGAGCGCTTCGGCGATGTCGCCGGAATCCAGCTGATTCAGGGTGCCCGCGTGGTGTCCCCAGACGCCTGCGTAACAGTCCGCCTGCAATTCCATGCGCACCGAAGTCCGGTTGGCTTCGCCCCGCGGGCCGCGCGCGCTCCACCTCCTGAAGCCGCCGGTGAGTTTCTGCACGTGGTGGCCCACCTCGTGGGCGATCACATAGGCCTGGGCGAAATCGCCCGGGGCGTGGAAGCGCGTTTGCAGATCGCGGAAGAAGGACAGGTCGAGGTAGAGCTTCTCGTCGCCGGGACAGTAGAACGGCCCTACCGCGGATTGGGCCATGCCGCAGGCCGAGCGGACCTGCCCGTCATAGAGCACGAGCGTCGGGCGGCGGTACTCGCTTTGGGACGCCGCGAAGATCTTGCCCCAGACGTTCTCGGTGCTGCCGAGGATCTTGGCGACGAACTGCCCCATTTCGTCCGCGGGCGCGCCCTTGGGCGCCTCGCGCGCTTCGCGTTGGGGGCTGACCTGCTCGGCCATGTTCAACACGGTGCCGGGATCGAAGCCGAGGAAGTAGGCGACCACGCGCGATGACGATTCCGCCGACGCCCAGGCCCGCCCCCGATACCGATCCCTCGCCGATCCTCGACGTTGCTGCTGGCCTGCTGGTCGCCCAGTTGCATGGTTGCCTCGCTTGTTGCGGTCCTTCGAATCAGTCCCAGGCGATCGCCGAACCAAACGTGGCGCTTCGACGCAGTCGATGCGCTTGACCTACAATACTGCGATACGTTCAGGACCGCCTATCGGCGTAGCGCTGATAGGCGGGTAGGACGGAGGCGGAAATGGACGCGATGGGTGCCGACGCAGCCGCTTGCACCGAAGACCAGAACCTTGGTCATCATCGAATCCTCCCGGAAGTGCCGGGCGATGCACCGGGGGTAACATTCGGAAAACAGCAACCGCAGTCTCCCGCTCGCGTACAGTATTCAATCCCGACACCTCCGCGCGGCCATTGATCGGCGCTCATCGTCACGATAAGGCGGTCCATGGTCGCGAGGTCCACCCGAACCATCGTGTTGGCGTTCGATCCGGTGCTCGATGTGCTGCCCAACGGCAAGCGGTTGAGCGAAGGCCTGTCGGCTGCCGTGGCGGTCGCCGATACGTTGTGGCTCGCGCATGACGAAACCGTTGCGGTCGAGCGGCTCACTGCCGAAAGGACGAAAGCCGGCGGGGTTCGATACGCCAGGCATCGCCGATTTCATTTGCAGGACTTGGTTGCGCTTCCTGCGCCGGGAATTGGTGCCGGGCAGGAGGTCTCTTCCGGAAGCCGACCTCGAAGGCCTCTCGTTCTGTGACGACTACCTTTGGCTGACCGGCTCGCATTCCGCGCTTCGGGACGAGCCGGAGGGGCATACGGTGCGCGATGCCATTGCCGCGCTGGCCAAGGTTCGACGCGCCGGAAACCGGTTCCTGCTCGCCCGAATTCCGGTGACGACGGGAGGCGCTGCGCCGACCCTGGTGCGCCAAGCCAGAACCAAGGACGGGCGCACGCTGCGAGCGGCCCGGCTCGCCGGCGGACGAAAGAACGACGCCCTCACCCGCGCGTTGCGTGACGATCCGCATCTCGGTCCCTTCCTCTCCATTCCGAGCAAGGACAACGGTTTCGACATCGAAGGACTCGCCGCCGCGCCGGGCGGGCGCTTGTTTCTGGGGTTGCGCGGACCCGTGCTCGACGGATGGGCATGCGTGCTGGAAATCCAGGTCGCGGCGCATCCCGCACGGAGTGGCGAGCTGGTGCTTCGAAAAATCGCGCGGCAAGCCGCCGCCGATCCGGCGCGGGGGCTGTATCGCAAACATTTCCTCGACCTTGCGGGAGCGGGAGTCCGCGATCTCTGCTTCGCGGGCCGCGACCTGCTGATTCTCACCGGGCCGCCGATGCGAGGAAAGGGAACCACGCAGGTGAGGCAATGGAAGGATGCGATCGCCAACCGCGGCGAGCGCCTGCTGCGCGGGAAGCAGCTGCCGACGTTGCTGGAATTGCCGTACCGCGAGAAGAAAGATCATGCCGAAGCCATGACGATCGTAAGGCGCGAAGACCACCGGCTATGGCTACTGGTGATCTATGACTCCGCGGCCAAGGATCGGCGCGTGCCGCCCGCGGGGATGCGGGCCACGCTCCACGAGCTTTCGCTGCCGCCCTCCCGCAGCGGGCCTCTGGGTAAACGCGCATCGTAAGGTGGATCGTGCCTTCGACGCCGGAGGGCCGAAGGACAGCGGTTCATGCCTGCATCGTCCTACAGGAGATGGAGTCGCAGTCCGACTGTCGGGCCAGGGCGGGCCGCGTACTGTCATCGGCAGCGGTCCTGCGGGTGCGGTACGCGAGGCATGAGCCTCGGTCGTTCACGCGCTTGCAGGGACTCGCAACAACTGATGGAGAGCCAAGATGAAACCGATTCCGATTGCCAGGACCCTAGCCGTCATCGCGGTGACCAGCGTCTTCGCCGGGTGCTCGAGTTGGCACCGCATGGACAAGACCGAGGGCACCGCCGTTGGCGCCGGCGGCGGCGCTGTCGCTGGAGCGGTGGTGGGCGGGCCGGTAGGCGCCGTCGTGGGTGGTGTCGGAGGCGCGTACGTTGGGCACGAAACCGCCGGCAAGGAAGGGACGACGACGTCGACGTCTACGTCACGTCGCCGCGGAGCTCGACCGCCAGCGCCTATGACCCGTCGTTGGTGCGTTCCGCCCAGCAGGCGTTAAACGACAAGGGCTATAACGCGGGCACTGCCGATGGGCAGTGGGGTCCGGCGACGCAGGATGCGACCAGACGGTTCCAGCAAGCGTCCGGTCTTCCCGCGACGGGTGAGCTGGACCGGTCCACGCTCACGGCGCTCGGGGTTTGACGCGCGGCGATCTGGCATCGTCGACGCCCAAATCGCAATAACGATTGCGCGGTCGACAAGGCCGCGAGTGATGGGATTTCACCAGGCGCGGAGCCGTACCGCCCCCCGGCATTCACTTGCCGGCGGGGCGGCGCTTCTTGGGTGCCGCGTTTGCGGCCGGGCGCGGTTTGGCGGTGGACTTCGTCGCGCGCGCGGTGGTCTTCACCGCGGCCCCGGCGGCAGGCGCCGGCATTTTTTTGGGCGGTGCCTTTTTCGCCGGGGCCTTCTTGGCCACGGGACGCGTGCGCGGGCTTACTGCCGTCTTGCGCGTTTTCCTGGCCGCCGGCTCACCGGTCGCGCGGCCCGCCTTGGCGTCGATCAGCGCGACGGCGTCGTCGAGCGTCAGCGTATCGGCCTGGTCCCGGTCGGGCAGGGTGGCATTGACGGCACCGTGCTTGACGTAGGGCCCATAACGCCCGGCATGGAGTTCCACCGGCTTCTTGTCCTTCGGATGAGGGCCCAGCACGCGCAGCGCGACCGCACCGCGAGGGGCACGTCCGGCTTTGCCCTTGCCGCCCTCCTTGGCCTCGAACTCGAAGCCGATCTTGCCGTCCGGCTGCCGCACGAGGAACGCGGAAAATCCCCGCCGGGTGCGCGCAGAAACGAATTGCAGCAGATCGGTCTTGCCGGTGGCGAGCAGCTTCTGCATCTGCGCGCGCTCGACGGGCCGTTGCAGGATCACGCGGCCGGAGCGGAAGTCGCAGGTCCTGCCCGGCCCGACGGCCTTTTCGCAGACGTACGATTGCGTGGCCTCGAATACCGGGTTGCCGCACTTGGGGCACGGCCCGAGCGCTTCCTGCCCGCTGAAGTCGACGACCTCGTCGTCACCGCCGTCGCGTTCCGGAAAATCGAATGAAACCTCGTTGTCGTCGGAGAGCTTGATCGATGCCGAGAACGGCCGTCCCAGGCGGCTGCGAAAACCGTCGAGCGGGCCGACGCGGCGTTCCGAGAGCAGGGTCTCGGCCTCCCCCGTGTCGAGCTGGCGGCCGCCCATGATCTTCCAGAAACTGAAATCGCAGGCCTGGCACTGGAATTTCTTGTAGTTCTCGTGGACCTCGCCGCCGCACTTCGGGCAGGGCACGCTCAGGGTGGCGAAATCGCCGGGGATGGTGTCGCTTTCGTGCTGCTTCGCCTGCCCGACGATATGCTCGGTCATGGCGATGATCTCGCGCATGAACGTCGCGCGCGCGAGCTTGCCATGCTCCATCTGCGCGAGCTTGAACTCCCATTCGGCCGTGAGCTCGGGTGAGAACAGCTCCGGCACGCCGAGGCCCTTGAGGAGCGCGATCAGCGAAAACGCCTTGGCCGTCGGCTGCAGCTCCTTGCCTTCGCGCAGGATGTATTTCTCGGTCAGCAGCCCCTCGATGATCTGCGCGCGCGTGGCCGGCGTGCCGAGGCCCTTTTCGCGCATCGCTTCGCGCAGATCCTCGTCGTCGATCAGCTTGCCCGCACCTTCCATCGCCGACAGCAGCGTGGCTTCCGTGAGGCGGGCCGGCGGGCGCGTCCGGTTGGCGGCGACCTCGATCCTTTCGGTCGCGACCTCCTCCCCCGGCTTGACCGGCGTGAGGGTGCCCTCCTCGGCGGCCATTTCCTTGCCGTAGACCGCGAGCCACCCCGGAGCGACCATCACCTTGCCTTCCGACTTGAACGGCTCATTGGCCACCCGCGTGATCCGCGTGGTGATCGTGAACTCGGCCGGCGGGTAGAACGCGGCCAGGAAGCGCTTGACGACGAAATCGTAGAGCTTCGCCTCGAGCTCGTTCAGGTGCTTCGGCTGCACGAGCGTCGGGATGATCGCGAAGTGGTCGGAGATCTTCGCATTGTCGAAGATCCGCTTGTTGGGCTGCACCCATTTCTGGCGCAGGATCTGCCGCGCGAAGCCGCCGTAGGCGTTCGATTCCTTCAACGCCTCCATCGTCGCCTTGACCGTGTCGAGATAATCCTCGGGCAACGCCCGCGAGTCCGTTCGCGGGTAGGTGAGCGCCTTGTGCTTTTCGTACAGCGCCTGGGCGAGCGAGAGCGTGGTGCGCGCCGACAGCCCGAAGCGGCCGTTGGCTTCGCGCTGCAGGCTGGTCAGGTCGTAGAGGAGCGGCGCGCCCTGCGTCGACGGCTTCGATTCCTCGGTGACCTTGCCAGGCTTGCCCTCGCACCGGCCGGCGATGGTGCGCGCTCGCGCCTCTTCCCACAGGCGCTCGGCGCGCGCATCGGGGTCGTCGTCGCTCTTGCGGAATTTTTCGTCGAACCAGCGCCCGCCGTATTCGCCGGCCTCGGCGCGGAACGTGGCCAGGATTTCCCAATAGCCGCGCGGCTTGAAGGCGCGGATCTTCTCCTCGCGCTCGACGAGGATCGCGAGGGTCGGTGTCTGGACGCGGCCGACGGTCGTCAGCTGGAACCCGCCGGACTTGGAGTTGAACGCGGTCATCGCGCGGGTGCCGTTGATGCCGACGAGCCAGTCCGATTCGGAGCGGCATACCGCGGCGTCGGCGAGCGGCTGCATCTGCGCGCCGGTGCGCAGTCGCTCGAAGCCCTCGCGGATGGCCGCGGAGGTCATCGATTGCAGCCACAGCCGCCGGATCGGCTTCGCCGCCTTCGCATACTGGACGATGTAACGGAAGATGAGCTCGCCCTCGCGGCCGGCGTCGCAGGCGTTGATCAAGTCGGCGACATCCTTGCGCTTCAAGAGCTTCAGCAGCGTCTTCAGCCGGTTCTCGTTTTTCTCGATCGGCTTCAACGCGAACTTCGACGGGATCGCCGGCAGGTGCGCGAATGTCCACTTGCCCCTTTTCACCTCCTCGGCCTCGGGCATGCCGATCTCGAGCAGGTGTCCAACGGCGGACGAGAGCACGTAGCGGTCGCTCTCGAAATAATCGTCGTGGCGGGTGAAGCCGCCGAGCGCGCGCGCGACATCCGCCGCGACGGACGGTTTTTCGGCAATGATCAGGCTTTTGGTCATGGAGGGCGCCACGCACCGCCAGGGAAGCGACCCGGCGCGAATGCGAGGGTCCCGCCCGGAGAGGCGCAAAGAGGCGAAGATAGTACCGAAGGACTTGCCGCGGGAGCAAGGAGACGTTTGGCCAGGGCCGCCGGGCCCGGGGCCGACGCGCGAGCGCGCGCGAGGCGGGCGGGGCGGGGAATCGGGGCCGATTCAGGCCATTCGCTGCCAAAGTCCGCCGGGCAGCGACGCCGCCAGACCGTCGAGCTCGAGGGTCGTCAGGGTTGCCAATACCGTGGCCGCCGACTCGCCGCACCGCGCCACGACGGTGTCGACGTCGACCGGGGCGTGGCCAAGCGCGGCGAGTACCGCCGCCCCCGCCCTGTCCCGGCCGTCGCCGTTCGCCACCGGTGCCGCGGTTGCCGGCGCGACCGCGGGAAATTCGAGCTCGTCCAGAATGTCCTGTGCGGTCTCGACCAGTTTGGCGCCGTCGCGAATCAGGCGGTGGCATCCCTTGGAGAACGGGGAATGGATCGAGCCCGGCAGCGCGAATACTTCCCGCCCCTGCTCGCCCGCGAACCGGGCCGTGATGAGCGAACCCGACGACAGTGTCGCCTCGACCACCAGCACGCCGCGCGCGAGCCCGCTGATGAGGCGGTTGCGGCGGGGGAAGTTCGCGGGCAAGGGTGGCGTGCCCGGCGCGAATTCCGAAATGAGCGCGCCGCGCGCGGCAAGCTCATGCGCGAGGTCGCGATTGCGCGCGGGATACACGCGGTCGAGGCCGGTGCCGACCACCGCCACGCTGCTGCCGGGCTGCGCCAGCGCGCCGCGATGCGCGGCCGCATCGATGCCGAGCGCCAGGCCGCTGACAATCGTGAGACCGCTGGCGGCGAGTGCCCCTGCGAAGGCTTCCGCATCCGCGCAGCCCTGCGGCGTCGCGTTGCGGCTGCCGACGATCGCGAGCGAGGATCGGGCGACGAGGTCACGGCGGCCGAGGCAATAGAACGCCGGCGGGGCGTCGCCGATTTCGAGCAGCGCACGCGGATAGTCGGCGTCGTCCCAGGCGACGAGCGAGGCGTCGGGCTGCGCGAGCCACGCCAACGTGCGCGCCATGCGCTCGGGATCAGGAGCAGCGACGACGGTCCTGCCGGCCGGCGCGGACACGGCCGCACGGCGCTGCGCCGGTGTGGCCGCGAGCACCGCTTCGGGAGTGCCCAAGGCGCGGAGCATCTGCGCCAGCGGACGCGGGGCGATACCCGAGAGCTGCAGGGAGACCCAGGCTTCGATCCGCGGATCGACGTTCATTGCGGCGGCGCTCCGGCGCGGCGAGCGCGCGGGAGTCGCATTCAGGGCTTGCGAACGACGTCCCCGACGGTCACGGGATCGGTGGTGTTGAGAAGGATCGCGTAGGAAACGTTGTCGAAGACGCGGTAGACGAACAAGAGCCCGGTCCGCTCGTCGGGGATGTCGAGATAACGGTCGGGTTGATAGAAGATCGTACGCTCGAGGGCGCCGCCGCCCGTGTCGAGGCGGTCCGGCTCCTTCGACGGCCGCGTATCGGGGATCGGCGGAACGACGCGGTTGACGGCGAGCACGGTGCCGATGTCGATGCCGTCCGCCGCACCCCTGTCGATCGTGACGAGCCAGCCGCGCCCGGCTTCGGCCGCGTCGCGGGCGAGGTCGATGATGTGGCCGCTGATCGCATTCTCCGGCGCGTGCGGGATGTAGTTGATGACCTGACCGCGCGGCGCGGGAATCAGGACATCGCCGACGATGATTTCCTCGCGGGCCGTCGCGATCCGCACGGTCGAGATGTCGCCGAAGCGTTCGACCTTGGCCGTCCCGAGAAAGCGCTGCTCGTAACCCAGAATGTTCTTGGGATCGCCGTAGCCGACGAGCGTTCGCCCCGGCCGGTAGATGTGCCACAGGTCGCCGGCCTTCGCGTCGATCCCCGCGACATACACCAGGTCGCCCTCGCCGCGGACCACGCGTGAATCGCGACCGGCGACAATCTGTGCCGCGTTCGGGAGTCCCGCGGGGCCGGTCACCAGCGGCCACGAAAGATACGGCTCGATGTCGCCCGCGGGAATGCTGGGGATCGCCTGCACGTCGAGCGGCGTCGAACGGACGGTCGGCGACAGCCGCACGGTTTCCCGCTCGAGGCGAAGCTGCGGCTGGGATCCGGCGGTGCCACGTTCGAGGACGATCACGTCGCCGGGATAAATCCAGTGCGGATTCTTCACCTGATCGCGATTGAGGCGCCAGATTTCCGGCCATCGCCACGGGTCGCGCAGGAACTTTTGCGCGATGCTCCAGAGGGAGTCGCCTTTCTGCACGACGTAGCGGTCAGGCACCGCCGGCGCGAGCGCGATATCGGCGCCCTGCGCCAGGCCCGCACCCAGAACCAGCAGCGCTGCCGAGACCATGAGCAGGCGCTTCGCTATGCTAGACTTCTGCCGCATAAAGCCTCTTCCGGTGGGGGGCGGGGCTTGCTAACGTCCTAAACCGCCGCAAAATAAGGGCTTAGACGCAATTCTGCATCTAGGGTCTGCATTTTGCAAGCTAGCTTCGTTACGCATCGATGGCGCGCCTCAACATCCTGGAGTATCCCGACCCGCGACTGCGTAAAGTCGCGGCCGCGGTCGCCGCCGTTACGCCGGAGATCCAGAAGCTCGTCCGCGACATGGCGGAGACGATGTACGCCGCCCCGGGCGTCGGCCTCGCCGCCACGCAGGTCGATGTGCACAAGCGGGTGATCGTCATGGACATTTCCGAGGCGCGCGACGAATTGCGGGTGTTCATCAACCCCGAGATCGTCGCCGCCGAAGGCGAGGCCGAATGCGAGGAAGGCTGCCTCTCCGTTCCGGGCTATTACGACAAGGTCACCCGCGCGGCCAGGGTCGTCGTCCGGGCCCTGGACGCCGACGGCAAGCCCTTCGAGCTCGAGGCCGAGGGCATGCTCGCGGTCTGCGTCCAGCACGAGGTCGACCACCTGATCGGCAAAGTCTTCGTCGATCGGCTGTCCCCGCTCAAGCGCGCGCGGCTCGCGGCACGGCTGCGCAAGAAGCAGCGGCTCGCAGGCTAGATTATCCAAGCTTCCCAGATGCGCGTCGGTTTTGCCGGCACGCCGACGTTCGCGGTTTCGGCGCTGGCCGCCATCCTCGCGCGCGGCTTCGACGTCCCGCTCGTACTCACCCAGCCCGACCGGCCGCGCGGGCGCGGGCTCAACCTCGAGGCACAGCCGGTCAAGGCCCTGGCGACGAGCCGGGGGCTGCGGCTGCTGCAGCCCGCTTCGCTCAAGACCGGGGAATCGTCGGCGCTGCTGCGCGAAATCCCGCTCGACGTGCTGGTCGTGGCGGCGTACGGATTGCTGCTGCCGCCCGCCGTGCTCGCGTGGCCGCGGCACGGTTGTCTCAATATCCACGCGTCGCTGCTGCCGCGCTGGCGCGGCGCCGCGCCGATCCAGCGCGCGCTGGAGGCCGGCGACGCCGAGACCGGTGTGACGATCATGCAAATGGACGCCGGGCTCGACACGGGCCCGCTGCACGACGCCGTCCGGATACCGATCGCGGCGCGCGAAACCGCAGGCTCGCTGCACGACAAGCTCGCGGCGGCGGGCGCGCGGGCCATCGTCGCGGTGCTGGAGCGCCTCGCCCGCGACGGCGCGCTCGAAGGGACGCCGCAACCCGCGCTGGGCGTGACGTACGCGGCGAAGATCACGCGCGCCGACACGGTGATCGATTGGCGCGCGGACGCCGCCACGATCGACCGCCGGGTGCGCGCCTTCGACCCCGTTCCGGGCGCCTGCACGTCGCGCGACGGCGAGCTCGTGAAGGTGTGGACGGCGGAGCCCGCGGCGGTGGTGGCACGCCGCGGCGATCCCGGCGAGGTGCTCGCCGCCGATGCCGACGGCCTCGTCATCGCCTGCGGGCAAGGGGCGCTGCGCGTCGCCGAAATCCAGCCTGCGGGCGGGCGGCGCATGACCGCCGCGGCGTTTGTCGCGGGGCGGCGGATCGCCGTCGGTCAGCGTTTCGACCTCAGGCAGGACTAGCACGTCCGCGGCGCCATCGCGATGGAGGAAGCCCAAAGGCAGGCAACGTTCGCGGTTCGCCGCGTGCTGGAAGGCGTGACCCTGCCGGTCGCGCTGGCCGCCGTCGCGCCGGCCGGCGATGCGCCGCCGGGCGCCGATCCCGGCCGGCGCCGCGCGCTGGTGCAGGAGCTCGCCTACGGGACCTTGCGCCATTGGGGCACGCTCGCCGCGCTCACGGCCGAGCTCGCGACGAAGCCCTTCTCCGATCCCGCGCTCGCGGCCCTCGTCGCGGTGGCGCTCTATCAACTCGACCACACGCGCGCGCCGCCGTTCGCCGTCGTCGATCACGCGGTGAATGCCGCGGCCAAGGTCGCGCGCCCGGCCGCCAAGGCGCTCGTCAACGCACTGCTGCGCCGCTACCTCCGCGAACGCGAGGCGCTGCTCGCCGCCGTGCGGACCGACCCGGTCGCGCGCTGGTCGCATCCGCAATGGTGGATCGACCGCGTGCGCGCCGACCACCCGGCGGACTGGGAAACGATACTCGCGGCGGGCAACGAGCGGCCGCCGCTGGCGTTGCGGATCAACCTGCGGACGACCACGCGCGAAGCGTTCCTCGCCGCGTGCGCGGCAGTGCCTGTCGGCGCGGTCGCTGCGGGCGACGCCGGCGTGATCGTCGATCCGCCGCGCCCCGTCACCGAATTGCCCGGATATCGCGAAGGCTGGTTTGCCGTGCAGGACCTCGGCGCCCAGCTCGCCGCGCCGCTGCTTGAGGTCGAGGCGGGGATGCGGGTACTCGATGCGTGCGCGGCGCCCGGCGGCAAGACCGCGCACTTGGCCGAGATCGCCGACGCCGAGATCGTCGCGCTCGACAGTGATTCCGCGCGCCTCGCGCGGGTGCGGGAGAATCTCGCCCGCCTGCGGCAGGCGTCGGCTCGCGTGCGGATCGAGGCGGGCGACGCCGGCGTTCCGTCAGGCTGGTGGGACGGCCGCGCGTTCGACCGCATCCTGGTCGACGTGCCGTGCACGGCGTCGGGCGTCGTGCGCCGGCATCCGGACGGCAAATGGCTGCGGCGCGAAGACGATGTCGCGGGTTTCGCGCGCCAGCAGACGCGCATCCTGGAGGCGCTGTGGCCGTGCCTCGCGAAGCGGGGGCTCTTGCTCTATGCAACCTGTTCGGTATTCTGCGCCGAAAACGAAGGGCAGATCGCGGCGTTCCGCGCCCGGCACGCCGATGCGTTGCACGAACCCATCACCTTTCCCGACGGCGTCGTCCACCGCGGGGGGCAACTCTTGCCTTCGCTCCCGGGGGCAGCGCACAATCAGGACGGGTTTTTCTACGCGTTGCTCCGCAAGGGCTGACCTGGCACGACCGGGGCGCGCCTTCCGCGAAATGCGCCCCGGCCCGCTGCCCGACGCGGCGTCCGCGCGCGCCACGCCCACCCCGTAGTCTCCGCGCCGCCTGTCGGGATGTCGCTCAAACCACAACAGAACCCTGCCGTTGCCAGCCGTCGCCGCACGCTGCGCCGCCTCGCCGGGCTCGCCGCCGGGGTGGCGGCGGGCGCGCTCGTCGCCGGGGCGAGCCCGTCGGCGCGCGCCGACATCATCGGTGTCGAGTCGGCCGAGGTCCGCGCCGACGAGGACGACTATGTCCTCAACGCCGAATTCGATCTGGCGCTCAACACGACGCTCGAGGAAGCGCTGCATCGCGGCGTGCCGCTCTACTTCGTTCTCGAGTTCGAGATCGCGCGCCCGCGCTGGTACTGGTTTGACGAGAAGGTGCTGACGTCGACCGCAAATTATCGAATCGCCTGGAACGCGTTGACGCGGCAGTACCGCGTGTCGAGCGGGCTGTTCGCGCAGACCCTCTATTCGCTGGAGGAAGTGCAGCGGTTCCTGTCGCGCGTGACGTCGCGCCCCGTCGCCCGGCGCGACGCGCTTCAGAAAGGATCCCGGTACGAGGCCGCGGTGCGGCTGCGCCTCGATGTCGCCCAGCTCCCCAAGCCGTTCCAGGTCGACGCGCTCGCCTCCCGCGAGTGGTCATTGCAATCCGATTGGTATCGCTGGAGCTTCACCGCGTGAGCATGCGCGGACTTGCCCGCTCCGCGGGCGCGCAGATTACGCAAAGGCGAAACCGCGGGCCGGCGTTGCCCGCGCGCCCGATAAGCCCGAGGGAGCCGAGTACCGCGAGCGATAGCCGTGAGCGTGGGGGTCGGCCAATGAGCAGCGCGCTGGGGAACCGCGGCGTGCGCTGGCTGCTGCTGATCGGCGCCGGGCTGGGCGTGATCTCGCTGTTCCTGCTTGCCACGGCGACCGCCAATACCCAGCTCTTTGCCGGGAACTACAACGTCCTGGTCGTGCTGAACGGGACGATGGTCGCGTTGTTGATGACGCTCGTCGGCTACCAGCTGTGGCGGCTGCGGCGCGACCTCAAGAAGGGCCGCTTCGGGTCGCGCTTGGCGGTGCGTCTCGTGCTGCTGTTCGCGGTGGTCGCCGTGCTGCCCGGCGTGCTGGTCTACGCGGTGTCGGTGCAGTTTCTCGGCAAGAGCATCGAGAGCTGGTTCGACGTGCGTGTCGATCGCGCGCTCGAAGGCGGGTTGAACCTCGGCCGCAGCTCGCTCGATTACCTGCTCAAGGAAACCGGCAACAAGGCCGCCCAGATTTCCCTGTCGCTGTCGGAGGGCGGGGGCGCGAGCCTCACCGCGCGGCTCAATCGCGCGGCGGAGCAGGCAGGGGTCTTCGAGGCGACGCTGTTTTCGTCGAGCGGCAGCGTACTCGCGGTCGCCGGCGTCGGTGGCACGACGGCCCCGCCGGACCCGCCACCCGCGCAGGCGCTGCGCCGCGCGCGATTGCAGCAGGCGTATTCGGTCATCGAGCCGTCCCCCGACGGCGGCCTGGTGCTGCGCGTGGTGACCCCGGTCAACACCGACGATCGGCTGGAGCCGCTCAAGCTTCTCCAGGTCGTCGAGCCCGTACCCAAGGCGCTCGCCGCCGATGCCGAAAAAGTGCAGGCCGGGTGGCGCGACTACCAGGAAATCTCGTTCTCGCGGCAGGCGTTGAAGCGGCTCTACGCGCTGACGCTGACGCTCACGCTGTTGCTTGCGCTCACGACGGCGCTCGGCCTCGCGGTCGTGCTGTCGGAGCGCTTCGCAGCGCCGCTCGGCCTGCTCGCCGAGGGCACGCGCGCCGTCGCGCAGGGCGATTTCACGCGCCGGCAGCCGGTCACCTCGCGTGACGAGCTGGGCGTGCTGACCGAGTCGTTCAACAAGATGACGGCCCAGCTCGCCGAGGCGCAAGAGCGGGCCGAGGAAAGCCGGCGCGCGACCGAGACCACGCGCGCGTATCTCGAAAGCATTCTCGGCAATCTGTCGGCCGGCGTGCTCGCGTTCGACGACCGCTACCGGTTGCGCACGGCCAACGCGAGCGCCGCGGTGATCCTGCAGCAGCCGATCGCGGAGCTGACCGGCGTCGCGCTGACCGACTGGGGGCAAAGGATTCCGGCGCTGGCGCCCGCGGCCGCAGCTCATCAGCGAAGGCTTCCGGGCGAGTCATGACGGGCACTGGCAGAAGCAGGCGGAGCTCGCGGTCGCGAACCTGACCCGCGTGCTGCTGCTGCGCGGGTCGCGCCTGCCGGTCAACCCGGTCGCCGGCTACGTGGTAGTCTTCGACGACGTCACCGATCTCGCGCAGGCCCAGCGCGATGCCGCCTGGGGCGAGGTCGCGCGGCGCCTCGCGCACGAGATCAAGAACCCGTTGACGCCGATCCAGCTGTCGGCCGAGCGCCTCGAGCACAAGCTTGCCGCCAAGTTGAGCGGCGCCGACCAGGAGACGCTAAAGCGCGGTGCGCAAACGATCATCGCGCAGGTTGCCGCAATGAAACACATGGTCGACGACTTTGCGATCTATGCGCGGCAGCCGCGGCCCGGCACGATGCAGCCGGTCGACCTCGCCGCCCTGTTGCAGGACGTGCTCGCGTTGTACGACAATCTGCGCCCGCGCCTCTCGCTGTCGCTCCCGCCGGGCCCGGTCGTCGTTCAGGGCGAGCCGACCCGGCTGCGCCAGGTGTTCCACAACCTTCTGCAGAACGCCATCGACGCGCAGGTCGAGGTCGCCGAGCCCCGCTACGAGATCACGCTCGAGACGCGCGCCGACGCCGTGGCGCTCGCCATCGCCGACGCCGGGGACCGGCTTCGCGGACGATGTCCTGCACCGGGCGTTCGATCCATACGTGACGACCAAGGCGAAGGGAACCGGGCTCGGCCTCGCGATCGTGAAGAAGATCATCGAGGAACACCGCGGACGCGTGGAGCTTGCCAACCGGCCGCCGCGCGGCGCGCGCGTGACGCTCGTCTTTCCGCGGACCGCCGGCGACGCGGTGCGCTAACATGGAAAATTGATGATTCAAGCCAAGGAAATCCTGATCGTCGACGACGAAGTCGGCATTCGCGAACTGCTTTCGGAAATCCTGCAGGACGAAGGCTATCGCGTCAGCGTCGCCGAGAACGCCACGGCCGCGCGCGCGTATCGGATGCGGCAGCAGCCGGCGCTGGTGCTGCTCGACATCTGGATGCCGGACACCGATGGGGTGACGCTGCTGCGCGAATGGGCGGCCGCGGGACAGCTCACGATGCCGGTGGTCATGATGTCGGGTCACGGCACCATCGAGACCGCCGTCGAGGCCACCAAGATCGGCGCCTTCGATTTTCTCGAAAAGCCGGTCGGGCTGCAAAAGCTGCTGGGGACCGTGTCGCGCGCGCTCAAGGCCGCCTCCGCGCGCGAGCCGCAACGCGTTTCGCTCGCGGCGCTGGGAACGGGCGCCGCGGTGCGCGAAATCGAGCGCCAGCTGGAGCAGCTGCTCGCCGGCCGCAAGCCGATCCTGATCCTGGGCGAGCCGGGCACCGGCCATGACGTGACCGCGCACGCGCTGCACGCGCCGGAAACGCCGTGGGTCGCGCTCGCCAACGGCCAGCGCCTGGTCGCGAATCCGCTGGCCGTGCTGGAGGAAGCGCGCGAGGGGTCGCTCTACTGCACTGAAATCGGACACTATTCGAAGGCCGAGCAAAAGAGCCTCGCGTTCCTGCTGCCGAAGCTCGATCGCGCCGGGGTCGCCCTCATCTGCACCAGCGCCGAGCCGCTTGGCAATCTTGCCACCGAGGGCAAGTTCGACCCCGCGCTCCTCTCCGCGCTGGCGGTCGGGGCCGTGCTGCTGCCGCCGCTGCGCGTGCGGCGCGACGACATCCCGGCGCTGATCGACCGGTTCTGGTGCGCGGCCGTGGGCGAGAGCCGGCTCCCGGTGGCCACGGCGCCGGTCGCGCCGCTCGAGCCGGCCTCCCTCAACGCCCTCGCCGCGGCCCACTGGCCGGGCAACCTTGACCACCTGCGCAACGTGATCACCAATCTCGCCCTCAACGCCGGAAGCATCACGCCGGAGCACGTGAAGCGCCTGCTCGGCGAAGCCGCGGCGCCGATCCGCGCGGTCGCCCCGGAGATCACCGCCCGCTTTTTCGAGCTGCCGCTGCGTGAAGCGCGCGAGGCGTTCGAGCGCATCTATTTCGAACAGCTGCTGGGCCGCGAGCAGAGCAACATGAGCAAGGTCGCCGAAAGGGCCGGGCTCGAACGCACGCACCTGTACCGCAAGTTGAAACAGCTCAACATCCGTTTTTCCCGGCGTGGCGATGACAGTGCCGCGTGACACGGTACGCGCGCCCGCAATCCCAACGAGCATCGTCAGCGGCCCGCGGAAGCGCCTTGCGCCGCTCGTCATCGGCGCGATCGGCGTCGTGTACGGCGACATCGGCACGTCGCCGCTGTACACGCTGCGCCAGTGCTTCACCGGCGCGCATCACCTGCCGCTCACACCCGGGAACGTGCTCGGCGTGCTGTCGATCATCTTCTGGGCGCTGATGCTCATCGTGACGCTCAAGTACATCACGCTGATCATGCGCGCCGACAACCGCGGCGAGGGCGGCATCCTGGCGCTGACGGCGCTGGTCGCGCGCGGGACCGAGCACCACACGCGCCGCCGCTGGTGGCTGGTCGGCTTCGGCATCGTCGGCGCCGCGATGTTCTACGGCGACGGGATGATCACGCCGGCCATCTCGGTGCTGGGCGCGGTCGAGGGTCTCGAGATCATCACGCCGCAGCTGCATCCGTACATCGTGCCGGTGACGCTCGTGATCATCGTCGTTCTGTTCGCGATCCAGAAGCGCGGCACCGCGAGCGTCGGCAATCTGTTCGGGCCGGTGATGTGCCTGTGGTTCGCGGCGCTGGCGGTTCTCGGGCTCCTCGAGATCGCGACGAACCCGTCGGTGCTGACGGCGGTCAATCCCGGGCACGCGATCGCGTTCGTGATCGCGAATCCGCAACTCGCGTTCCTGGCCCTCGGTGCCGTCGTCCTGGCGGTCACCGGAACCGAGGCGCTGTACGCCGACATGGGCCATTTCGGCGCCAAGCCCATCCGCCGCGCGTGGATCTTCTTCGTCGGTCCCGCGCTGGTTCTCAATTATTTCGGGCAGGGCGCGCTGCTGCTCGCCATGCCCGCCGCCATCAAGAATCCGTTCTATCTGCTGGCGCCGCAGTGGGCGCTGATTCCGCTGGTGATCCTCGCGACCTGCGCCGCCGTCATCGCGTCGCAGGCGGTGATCTCGGGCGCCTTTTCGCTGACGCGGGCGGCGATCCAGATGGGATACTGCCCGCGCCTCAAGCTCCAGCACACGTCCGCCCGCGAAATCGGCCAGATCTATGTGCCGTTCATCAACTGGACGCTGCTCGTCGCGGTGATGCTGCTGGTGGTGGGTTTCCGCACGGCGGACAACCTGGGTGGCGCCTACGGCATCGCGGTCACGCTGGCGATGCTGATCGACTCGCTGCTGATCTTCTTCGTGATGCGGCGGATGTGGCGCTGGCGGCGGGCGGCCGCCCTGGCGATCGTCGTGCCGCTCTGCCTCATCGACTTCGCGTTCCTCGCCTCGAACTCGCTCAAGATTCCCGAAGGCGGCTGGTTCCCGCTGCTGATCGGAGCCGCGGTGTTCACGCTGCTGACGACCTGGAAGCGCGGCCGCGCGCTGCTGCTCGAGCGCCTCGCCGACGACACGATGCCGCTCGACGTGTTCATCGAGAGCATCGATGCGAGTCCCCCGGTGCGGGTGCCCGGCACCGCCGTATTCCTCACGTCGACCGCCAACCGCGTGCCGCATGCGCTGCTGCACAACCTGAAGCACAACAAGGTGCTGCACGAGCGCATCGTGTTCCTGACGATCGTCGCCCGCGACATCCCGCGCGTGTCGGCGGCGGAGCGCGTGACCATCGAGGATCGCAGCTGCAATTTCTGGCAGATTCGCGCCGATTTCGGCTTCACCGAGGAGCCGGACGTGCCGGCGCTGCTCGAAGCCTGCGGCCGCCGCGGGTTCGAATTCGACATGATGGACACGTCGTTCTTCGTCTCGCGCGAAACCCTCATCGCGACCCCGACCCCCGGAATGGCGATGTGGCGCGAGCGGTTGTTCGTGTCGATGGCGCGCAACGCGGCGAATGCCACGGATTTCTTCCGCATCCCGACCAACCGCGTCGTCGAGCTCGGCAGCCAGGTCGAGCTCTGAGCAGGGGCCCGGCGCGAGGCCGGGCCGCGTCGCCGGGGTCAGGCGCCGATCTGTCCGCGCATGGACTTCAAGGCCTTGCTCTCGATCTGGCGAATGCGCTCGGCGGACACACCGTACTCGTCGGCCAGATCCTGCAGCGTGGCGCTGTCGTCCTCGCGCAGCCAGCGCGCTTCGATGATCCGGCGGCTCCGGGCGTCGAGGCCCGCGAGCGCATGGTGCAGCCCCTCGGTCCGGGTCCGGCTGGTCTCGGCGCGTTCGAATATGCGCGCCGGATCGTCCTCGGTGTCGGTCAGGTACGCAATCGGCGTGACGGTGTCGCCGTCATCGCCCGGCTGCGGGTCCATCGCGACGTCCTGGCCGGAAAGGCGCGTCTCCATTTCGACGACCTCCTCCGGCTTGACGCCGAGGTCCTTGGCAATCGACTTCACTTCGGCCGGCGTCAGCGCATGGGTGCCGGGCTTCATGCTGCGCAGGTTGAAGAAGAGCTTGCGCTGCGCCTTCGTCGTGGCGATCTTGACGAGCCGCCAGTTGCGCAGGATGAACTCGTGGATCTCCGCCCGGATCCAATGGAGCGCAAAACTGACGAGACGCACGCCCCGCTCGGGGTCGAACCGGCGCACCGCCTTCATGAGGCCGATGTTGCCTTCCTGGATGAGATCCGCCTGCGGTAATCCGTAGCCCGCGTACTTGCGGCTGACGGCGACGACCAGCCGCAGATGCGACAGCACGAGTTGGCGAGCCGCGTCGATGTCGTCGTGTTGCTGCAGCCGCCGGCCGAGCGCGATCTCCTGCTCCGCCGTCAACAGCGGAAAGCGATTCACCGCCTGGATGTACTGATCGAGGCTTCCCAGCGATGCCGGGGTGGGGAACGCCAATGCCGATCCAGTCATGTTGTCTCCTTGAGGGGCGACCATGGGGCCGCGAGCCTACTGCCATCCTCCGCCTGCCCTGATCTTAGCACTCCGGCAATGAGAGTGCTAAGGGGCCTAAAAGTTCCCGACTGAAATACTCGGGTAAGCGGCCCAGGGCGCCTCCCGGCGCTGCGGGCGGGGGACGAACGAGAGGACTCAGCGTGCGGCGAGATCCACGCTTTCAAACACGAGCCATGTGAGCGTGCACTCACTTCGATCGGTCATCCGACCAGTGCCTCGACAAACTCCGCGGCAACGAACGGTCGCAGGTCGTCGACGGATTCCCCCACCCCGATGTACTTGAGCGGGATAGGGTGCTGTTTGGCGATGGCGGCGACGACGCCGCCTTTGGCGGTTCCATCGAGCTTGGTCAGGATGAGGCCCGTCAGGTGCAGGGCCGCATCGAACGCCTCCACCTGCGCCAGCGCGTTCTGGCCGGTATTGGCGTCCAGCACCAGCAGCGTTTCGTGCGGGGCGCTCGGATCCGCCTTCTGGATCACCCGCCGGACCTTGCGGATCTCGTCCATCAGGTTGAGCTGCGTCGGCAGGCGCCCGGCGGTATCGGCGAGGACGACGTCGATGCCGCGTGCCTTGGCCGCCGCGATGGCATCGAACATGACGGCGGCCGGATCGCCGCCCGCCTGCGCGATGACGGCGACGCCGTTGCGCTCGCCCCACACGGTCAGCTGCTCCCGCGCGGCGGCCCGGAACGTGTCGCCGGCGGCCAGCAGGACCGTGTGACCCTGCGCCTGCAGGTGTTTGGCGAGCTTGCCGATCGACGTCGTCTTGCCGGCGCCGTTGACGCCCGCAAGCATGATGACGAACGGCCGGGCAGCGGTCACAACGAGCGGCGCTTCGAGCGGCGCGACCAGGGCGAGAAGCGCCGCCTTCAACGCCGCTTTCGGCTCGGTCTCGCCCCCGCCCCGCTTCCACCGGACGGTGAGGTCGTCCAGAAGATGCTGCGTCGCCGGCATGCCGACATCAGCGGTGATCAGCGCGATTTCCAGTTCCTCCAGCGTCTCGGCATCGAGGGTGCGGCGGCTCAACGCGCCGGTGAGCTTCTCGCGTGATCGTGACAGCCCTTCCTTGAGCCGTTCGGTCCAGGGTTTCTTTTCCGTCGTGTCGGCGGCTGGCTTGCGCTTGAACAAGTCGAACATGGTTGCGGGAGGATTGGGTGCGGGCGGCGGGGAACCGGCGCGCCCCGGGCGGCCGGGTTCCGGACGAAGCTATAATTTTACCTTTCCTTGCCGCTTTGCCCCGGCGGGATCCCAAATTTGCCGGAGTCACCTCTTGCCGAGCCCCGCCGGGAACCGCGTGCGCATCATTGGCGGCGCCTGGCGCCGCCGCCTCGTGCGCTTCCCCGCCGTCCCGGGCCTGCGGCCGACCCCCGATCGTGTCCGCGAAACGCTGTTCAACTGGCTGGGGCAGGAACTCACCGGCCGGAGCTGTCTCGAGCTCTATGCCGGAACGGGCGTGCTGTCGCTCGAAGCGCTCTCCCGCGGCGCGGCGCTGGCCGTCGCCGTCGAGCGCAGCCGGGCGCTCTGTGAAAGCTTGCGGGCGACGGCGTCGGAGCTGGGCGCACGCGGCCTCGAAGCGCATTGCGCGGACGCCATGGCCTATCTCGCGACCGAGCGACGTGATTTCGACGTGATCTTCGTCGATCCCCCGTTCCGCGAAGATCCGTGGCCGTTGCTGCTGCCCGCTGCCGCGAAGCGCCTCGCGCCGGGCGGTTTCCTGTACGCGGAAGCCGGCCACGCGCTCGACCCGCCGCCGCCGCTCTCGCCATGGCGCCGCGACAAGGCGGGGCAGGTGCATTATCATCTTTTCGAACGGGAAGGCGGCCGGGAAACCTGACGCCCGCCACCGCGGGCCGCGAAGGGTTCGCCCGCGGCACCCGCAGCGCCCATTCACTTCGGCTCCCCGCCCATGCTTATCGTCGTCTATCCCGGCACGTTCGACCCGTTCACGCGGGGCCACGAGGATCTCGTCCGCCGCGCGGCGCGGTTGTTCGACCGGGTGATCGTCGGCGTCGCGGACAGCGAATCGAAGGGGCCGTTCTTCACCACGGCAGAACGGGTGGCGATGGCACGCGAGGTCGTCGCCCCGTTCGGCAACGTCGAAGTGGGCGCCTTTTCGTCGCTGCTGATGGATTTCGTCCACGCCCAGGGTGCGCGCGTGATCCTGCGGGGTCTGCGCGCGGTTTCGGACTTCGAGTACGAGTTCCAGATGGCCGGGATGAACCGCAACCTCTATCCCGAGGTCGAAACCCTGTTCCTGACGCCTGCCGAGCAGTACATGTTCGTGTCGGCCACGATCGTCCGCGAGATCGCGAAATTCGGCGGTGACGTCTCGCAGTTCGTCCATCCGGCCGTCATGGCGAGGCTCAAGGCGAAAGCCACGGAATTCCGCGCGGCGCCTGCGAGCTGACGCGGAACGGCGACAGGCGGGCTGCCTGCCACCACCCAAGGACAGGGCGCCATGGCGCTGATGATCACCGACGAATGCATCAACTGCGACGTTTGCGAGCCCGAGTGCCCGAACGGCGCCATCTCGCAGGGTGTGGAAATCTACGTGATCGATCCCGCGAAGTGCACCGAATGCGTCGGACACTTCGACACCCCGCAGTGCGTCGAGGTGTGCCCGGTGGACTGCATTCCGGTCAACCCGGACCGCGTCGAAACGAAGGTCGAGCTGCAGCGCAAGTACGAGGGGCTGATGGCGGCCAAACCGGCCGCCGATAAGGTCGGCTAAGCCGCGCGCCGGGCCGCCCCAAGCGCGGGCGCTCCCCCTCGGGGGACGGCGCGCAGCGCCAAGGGGGCCCACGTATCCTAGGCGTTGGCGACGAGCGGCAGCAGGTCCGGTTGCCTCAGCACGAGATCGATTGCGGCGAGCGCGTCTTCCAGCCCGCGGAGCTGCGCGCGCAGCGCGTCGTTCGCTTGCGCCAGCTCGCCCACCCGGGCGTCAAGATCACCGCGCGCGCCGTGGATGCGCTTGATGCTCTCGAGGCGGCGGCGCAGCTGAAGGTGGTGCTCCTTCACCTGGGACTCGAGCGGCGCCATCACCGCGCGCAGCCAGACCTCGACATCGCGGTTCGCGATATCGTAGACGTGCCGGACGCGCGAGGCGATCGTCTCGAAGAAACGCTGCATCAACGCGAACTTGGCCCGGCTCACCATGTTCCACAGCGTATTGAACTGCGTGTTGTAGGCGCGCTCGAGGCGGGCGATTTCCTTCTGGTACCGCAGCATCGAACACGGCGGCGGCACGAACCGCTCGAGACCGTGCTCTGCGGCGAAGCGCGCATACATCGCCCGCATCATTTCCTGGATTTCCGTCATGTGCGACACGGCGCGGTCGAAGTCGCCGCGGATCGTGCCGAAGAAGTCGTTCATCGCGGTTCGAATGCCCTTGGTGAACGGGCTCGCCTCGATCTCCTGTCGCGTCCTCTCCGACGTCCGGCGTAGCGACTCGAGACCGATGCAGTCGTACAGGCGCGTGGACTGCTCGGTCAACACGGTGCGCAGCGCGGTGTAGCGCTGCAGCCCCCGCTCGAACCCCGCCTTTTCCTCGCGGACCCGCGCCATCATGTGGTCGACGACGTCCTGATTCTTGCCGCGCAGACCGCGCAGTTCGGCGATCTGCAGGTCGACTCCGGCGCGCCGCGTCGCAAGCACCGCGCGAACATCGGCCGCGAGCGAGCGGACCTCGGCCTCGATCGCGCTGCCGACGATGTCGCGCTTCGCCGGAAGCAGCGAAGCCGACAGCGCCGCCTCGAGCGCGGGAAGGCCGCTTTTCGCGAGCAGCGCGTCGTCGCCGTTGACTTTCGCCAGCAGCGCCTTTTGCGCCGAAACGGCGAACACCTGTTCCAGAGGAATATGCAGCAGCCGGGCAGAATCCACGACCTGCCGCCGGATTTCGTCGTCGACGGCGGCATCGCTCTTGAGGTCGTCCCACAAGCCGTCGATCTTGTTCAGCACCACGAGGCGGCCCCTCGCGGCGCAGTCGTCGCCGCCGGACAGATGCTGTGTCCACATCTCGAGATCGGTCTTCGTCACGCCGGTGTCGGCGGCGAGGACGAACAGCACCGCGTGCGCTTCGGGGAGCTGGTTCAACGTGAGGTCGGGCTCGATCCCGAGGGCGTTGAGGCCGGGCGTGTCGAGTATCACCAGCCCTTGTTGCAGCAGCGGGTGCGGGAAATTGATGATCGCGTGGCGCCAGCGCGGAATCTCGAGCATACCGTCGCCAGCGGAGCCCGACGCCGCACCGTCCGCATCGTGGAGCCCGTACTGTGCGGCAAGCGCCGCCGGCACGCGCGCCACCTCGGCAACGCGCTGCAGCGCCTCGCCGATCTGGTCCGCCGAAGCGAGATCGAGCGGAACGCACGTCCACTCCTCGGCGTAGTTCCTGAATTCGGCGACCCCGGCACCTTGCAGCCGGGTCTCGATCGGCAGGAGCCGGATCGACGGCGGCAGCCCGGGGTCGAAGGAGAGCTCGGTCGGGCACATCGTCGTGCGCCCCGCGCTGGACGGAAGCAGCCGCCGGCCGAAATCGGCGAAGAAGATCGCGTTGATGAGCTCCGACTTGCCGCGCGAAAACTCCGCGACGAACGCGACGATCAGCTGGTCCTGCCGAAGGCGCTCCTGCACATGGCGGAGCCTTGAATCGACGCGCGCGTCCGCGAGGTCCTGATTCGTGAGCCAGTCGTCAAGCGCAGCGATGCTCGAGGCGAGCCGGCGCCGCCAGTCGCCATAGGCTTCGAATCGGGCGGCGAGCTCGCGCGTGTCCATTCTTCGGATCCCCCTCGTTGCCCGCGGCACTCACTGCCGAATCCCGCCGTAAATCACCGGCGCCGCGGGCACCGCGCCAGGCACAGGATATGATCATGGCATATTCTCCGGGGCGCTGCCAAGCGCCTTCGGGGTCAGCGCTGGCACTGGGGGCACCAGGACGTCGCCCGGCCGCCCATGCGCCGCATCCGGATAGCGCTGCCGCAGACCCGGCACGCCTTCCCCTCGCGTCCGTAGACAAAATGGTCGAGCTGGAAATAGCCGGGCGCCCCGGCGCTGTCGACGTAGTCGCGCAGCGTCGTGCCGCCCTTGGCGATCGCGTCGGCAAGGGTCGCCCGGATTTCGGCGACGAGCCGCGCGAGGCGGGGCCTCGACAGCCGATTGGCGGGCGTCGTGGGCCGTATGCCGGCGCGGAACAGCGATTCGTTGGCGTAGATGTTGCCGACCCCGACGACCAAGTGATTGTCCATCAGCGCAAGCTTGATGGCGACGCCGCGCCGCCGCGTCGCCGTCCACAGGTAGTCCGCGTCGAACGCCGCGTCGAACGGCTCCGGTCCGAGCTTCGCGAGCAACGGATGGCCCGCGGCGGAATCGGGAAGCCAGAGAATGGCGCCGAAGCGGCGCGGGTCGTGGTAGCGCAGCGTGACGCCGTTGTCGAGAACGAAGTCCGCGTGGTCGTGGACTCGTCGCGGCGGCGCCTTCGTGTAACGCGCGGAGGCTTCCGGTCATGCCCAGATGGACGAGCAGCGTCGCTCCGCCCAGGCGAAACAGCAGGTACTTGCTGCGACGATCGAGGGCGTCGATGCGGCGGCCCGCGAGTTGCTTCGCGAGGCCGGGGGGAACCGGCCAGCGCAGGCGCGGGTCATATATGCTTGCGGCGGCTATCCGTCGGCCGACGACGTGCGGAACGAGCCCGCGGCGCGTGGTTTCAACTTCGGGAAGTTCCGGCATCGTCTGCGACCGGGTGCGCCTAGGGGGACTGCGGCGCAGCGTGCGGCGCCACGTGTTTGTTGCGCCGCCGAATATACCCTAACATTCAACGCCGGATTCTCCACACGGTGCGCGCGGCCCGGCCTCGAACCCGGCACCCATGCCCGCGAACCACTCAGGATCTTCACGATGCCCGCCGTTTCCCGCTCTTTCCGCCCGCGATCCGTCGCGGCCGCCGTGGCGTTCGCGCTTCTCGTCCTCGCCGTCCCGCGCCACGCGATCGCCCAGTCGGATGCGCCGGCGGCAGCGCCCCCGGCGGACGGTCCACCGAAAGCGGCGGAAGCCAAGCCGTCGGCGGCGCTTACCGCCGACCTCATGTATCGGCTGCTGATCGGCGACATCGCGCTGCAGCGCGGCGAATCGGCGCTCGCGGCACGTGCGTACTTCGAAGCCGCACGCGAGGCGAAGGATCCGTTACTCGCGCGGCGGGCGACCGAGATCGCCCTCGCCGCCCGCCAGCGCGGCCTCGCCGTCGAAGCGGCCAAGCTGTGGAGCGAGCTCGATCCGGCCGCCGAGCGGCCGAAGCAGGTGATTTCCGCGTCCGGTGGCGCAGGCGCCAGCAAAGGCGCCGACAGCGCGGATGGCGAGCTCAAGTCGCAGATCGAAAAGGCGCTGGCCCAGGCGGCCGCGACGCCCGCGGCGCTCGCCGATGCCTTCCTGCAACTCAACCACCTTCTGGGGCAGGAACCGGACAGGGCCGCCACCTACAAGCTCATCGCCGCGCTGGCCGCGCCCTATCCCAACATTCCCGAGGCGCATTTCGCCGTGGCGCTGGCCGCGTTGAACACCGGCCTCAAGGACATCGGCCTGCGCGCCGCGGCGACCCGCGCGGTCGATCGCGCGCTGGTATTGAAGCCGGGCTGGGACCGGGCCGTCATTCTCAAGTCCGAGATTCTCGGCAGCGATTCCCCCGCCGCGGCGATCGACTACTTGAAGGATGTCGTGAAGGCGGACCCCGCGTCGCGCGCGGCATGGGGCGCGTTGGCGCAGCTCTACATCGAGCAGAAGCGCTACGCCGAGGCGCGCGCGGTTTTCCAGCAGCTCTGGGACAACGACAAGAGCGCCCGCGAATACGAATTCGGCATCGCCGCGCTGTCGGTGGAGATGAAAGACTGGACCAGCGCCGAGAAGCTGCTGCTCGATCTCAAGAGCGCCAACTACGGCGAGAACGGCGTCGTCGAATTCTACCTCGCGCAGGTTGCCGAGGAATCCGGACGCTTTGATCTCGCGATCGAGCGCTACCGCGCGCTGCCCGAAGGCGAGCGCGCATGGCAAGGGCAGCTCCGCATCGCGACGGTGATGGGCAAGCAGAAACACGTGGATGAGGCGCGCAAGTACCTGCGGGACCTGCCCGTCGTGACCTTGGAGCAGAAAGTCCAGGTTCGCCAGGCCGAGGCGCAACTGCTGCGCGATGCCGGCGACAACGCAGGGGCGTTCGCGGTGCTGACGCAGGCGCTCGGCGATCATCCCGACGATCCCGACCTTCTCTACGACACGGCGATGGTCGCCGAGCGACTCGACAAGATCGACGTCGCCGAGAAGCGCTTGAAGCGCCTGATCGAGCTCACGCCCGAAAATGCGCAGGCGCTGAATGCGTTGGGCTACACGCTCGTCGACCGCACGCCGCGCGCGGCGGAAGGCTACGCGCTGATCGAGAAGGCGCTGAAGCTGTCGCCGGAAGATCCGTTCATCCAGGACAGCATGGGCTGGGCGCTCTTCCGGATGGGCAAGCTCGACGACGCGGAGACGTACCTGCGCCGCGCGTTGGCCGGGCGCCGCGACGCCGAAATTGCGGCGCACCTGGGCGAAGTGCTCTGGGCCAAGGGCGACCGCGCCACGGCGCGGGAGGTCTGGCAATCGCAGCTCCAATCCACACCGGACAACCAACTTCTGATCGACACGGTACGCCGGCTGGCGCCGTGAGGTGTCGCGCATCGCCCGGATCCCTGTCGCGCGATCCGGCATGACCGGCACGGACGTTGTTCCACGAGGCGGCAGTGCGCTCGTCGCGATCGGCGCCTTGCTGCTCGCGGCCTGCGCGGCGGCGCCCCCGGACACCGTCGGCCCGGGACCCGAAGTCGCGTACGTCGACGTGCCGTTCAACGCCACGGGCCGTCTGTCCGCGCGGCACGGGCGCGAGGCGGTCGCCGTGCATTTCTCGTGGAGCCATCGACCGCCGCGCGACGAACTGGCGGTCACGTCACCACTGGGGCAAAGCGTCGCGGAATTGTCGGGAGATGCCGCGGAATCCCGCGTCGAAGTCCGGACGGCGGATGGCCGGCGCGCGGAGGCCGCCGACTGGTCGACGCTGACCGAACAGGCATTGGGGTTTCCGTTGCCGGTGGCGGGACTCGCCGCGTGGATCCGCGGCTCGCCGCATCCCGGCGCCGCTTACACGCGCGAGACCGATCGCGAGGGACGCCTCGCGCTGCTGCGGCAGGACGGCTGGGAAATCGTCTACGACTATGCCGATTCCGCCGCGCGGACGCCGTCGCGCCTGCGGGTCACGTATCCCGAGTTCGAAATCCGCGTGGTGGTGGACGCGTGGCGCTGACGCCGGATCTCCCGGCGCGCCGCGGACCGACCAACGGCGCCGCGCGGGCCGCAGTTGCCACGGCGGCTGGTCGTGCCGGCACCGGCGAAGCTCAACCTCTTCTTGCACGTGACCGGTCGGCGCGCCGATGGCTACCACACGCTCGAATCGCTGTTCGTCGCGCTCGATTTCGGCGACACCGTCACGCTCGTGCGCCGCGACGACGGCGCCATCATCCGCACCCGCGATTTGCCCGGCGTCACGGTCGACGCAGACCTCGCCGTGCGCGCCGCGCGCGCGTTGCAACGCGAAACGGCGACGGGCTACGGCGTCGACATCGCCGTCGACAAGCGGATACCCCAGGGCGGCGGGCTGGGCGGCGGAAGTTCCGACGCCGCAACCGTGCTGCTCTCGCTCAATTGGCTGTGGCGGCTGGGCTCACGCGCAAGAGCGTTGATGCGCATCGGTCTCGCGCTCGGCGCCGACGTTCCTTTCTTCGTGTTCGGCGCGCCGGCCATCGCGCGCGGGGTCGGCGAACGCCTGACGGCGGTCTCGCTGCCGCCCATGTGGGTCGCCGTGCTCGCGCCGCCGATTGCGGTCCCGACCGCGACCATTTTCGGCGCGCCGGAATTGACACGCGCGACGCCCTCAGCGAAACTAGACGTCTTTTCCGAGGGTTATGGCCGGAATGATCTGCAAGCGGTTGCCATTGCACGATTTCCGGACATTGCCGCGGCGCTTGCGCGACTCGTCCTGCGCTCGCCGTCGGCGCGGATGACAGGATCGGGCGGTTGCGTGTTTGCATCGTTTGCGTCCGAAGCCGAAGCTTCCGCGGCGCTGGCCGCCGCGAAAGACGCGGCGCCGGGCGCGCAGGGCTTCGTCGCCCGGACGCTCGCGCGCCATCCTCTCGCCGCCTTCGCATGATCATCGACACGGGTTCCCTTCCCCGGGACCTGCGCGCGGCCCGCGAGGGCGCACCGGTTTACTCCGTTGGGGAGTCGCCAAGTGGTAAGGCACCGGATTTTGATTCCGGCATTCGTAGGTTCGATCCCTACCTCCCCAGCCATATTTGACAAGCGCAGAGCCAAGACAGGCTAAGCGCTTTGCGCCTTGCGGGATACTGGCGGGCACCTCAGGCCGTTCCCGCCCTTGCCACCCGCACCAGGAGAACCCGATGGACCACAGCAAACGCACCCTGATGGCGGCGGTTGCCGCTTCGCTCGTTTCGCTCGCGTTCGCGCTGCCGGCGCACGCCCAGGCCGCGTGGAAGCCCACGAAGCCCATCACGATCATCGTGCCGTGGGCGGCCGGCGGATCGACCGACCAGGTCACCCGCGTCACCGCCGCGGAAATCGAGAAGGCGCTCGGGCAGAAGGTCATCATCGTCAACCAGCCGGGCGCGTCCGGCTCGATCGGCACGAAGAACGCCCTCGAAGCTCCCAAGGACGGCTACACGTGGACCGCCGGCGCGGCCCAGGACCTCGGCACGTACGCGGTGCTCGGCATGCTCGACACCAAGATCGGCGACTGGGCGCTGTTCCTCAACGTCGCCAATGTCTCGACGCTGTCGGTGAACCCGGGCACGCCGTACAAAACGCCGACCGAGCTGATCGACGCCATGAAGGCGAAGCCGGGCGCGATCAGCGTCGCGACGGCCGGCGTCAACTCCAGCGGCCACAGCGCGATGGAAGCGATCGCGAAGGCGACGGGCGTCAAGTACAAGCATGTCACCTACGACGGCGGCAATCCCGCCGTCGTCGCCACGGTCGCCGGTGAGACCGAAGCGACGTCGCAGCTGACCGTCGAGCAGGCCGAGATGATTCGCGGCAAGAAGCTGCGCGCGCTCGCCGTCATCGGCGACAAGCCCATCGAGCTCGACGGCTACGGGATCATCGAGCCGCTGACCAAGTCGATCCCGGGCTTCAAGGCGCCCGCCAACTACTTCGGCATCTTCATTCCGAAGGGCGTGCCGCCGGAAGTGATCGCGACCGTCGAGAAGGTCTGGGCCGAGCAGATCGTCAACTCCGCGGTGCTGAAGCAGTACGCGACGAGCCGCGGCGCGCAGTTCGCTCCGTACGCCGGCGCCGACGCGCAGAAGGCGGTGTTCCCGGCGGTGCAGGCCAATGCGTGGGCCGCTGCCGATACCGGCAAGGCGAAGGTCGCCCCGGACACACTGGGCATTCCGCGCCCGTAGCCGAAGCGGCGCCTGGGCGGCGTCTTCGCGGGCGCCGGCCTTCGTTGCACAGATCGTCCCATGTCCGTCGAGATCTACGCATCGTCGCCGCGGCGTGACCTGCAAGGTGGCGTCGTCTGGACCGCGCTCGGTTGCCTGATCGTCGTGCTGTCGTGGCAGATGGACCGGATGACGCAGCAGGGCGCGACGCTGCACACGGCGCCGGGGCTGTGGCCCGGTATCGTCGGTACGCTGCTCGCCGCGCTGGGCGGCGTGCTGGTGCTGCGGTCGTGGCGCCGCGCGCGGCGCATCGGCTGGGACGCCGCCGAGACCGACGACACGGCCTACGCGCCGTTGTCGAGCTTCGGTCTCGCAACAACGATGTTCTTCGTCTACGCGCTGCTGCTCGTCGGCCGCGGGCTGCCGTTCTGGCTCGGCACCGCAATGTTCGTCACGCTATTCGTGTTCCTGTTCCAGTACACGCAGCGCAAGGCGGCCGGCAGGATGGTTCGCGGCTTCGTCGTGGCGCTCGCATGCGGCGTGCTTACCGCCGCCATCGTCACGCTCGCTGTTCGAGCAGTTGTTCTACGTGCGGCTGCCCTAGCGCGCCGCGGCGCCGGAAGAACCCGCCCCATGTTCGACGGTCTCATCGCGTTCGGTCACTCGATCTGGAGCTTCTGCGACCCGCTGTCGCTCGGGCTGATCCTGCTGTCGTCGCTGGTCGGCGTGATCATCGGCGCGCTGCCGGGCCTGACGGCGACGATGGGCGTCGCGCTGATGACGACGCTGACGATCAAGATGCCGTCGAACCAGGCGCTGCTGGTGCTGATCTGCACGTACGTCGGCGCGATCTACGGCGGCTCGCGCTCGGCGATCCTGCTCAACATTCCGGGAACGCCGGCATCGGCGGCGTCGTGCCTCGACGGCCATGCGCTCGCCAAACAAGGCCTCGCGGGCCGCGCGATGGGCATCGCGACGTCGGGCTCGGTGCTGGGCACGCTGATCGGCATGTTCTTCCTCGCGCTGTTCACGCCGATCCTCGGCAATCTCGCGCTGAAGTTCGGCGCCTACGAGTTCTTCTGGCTCGCGCTGTTCGGCGTCATCATCGCCGGCACGCTGACCGGCGATGACCCGCTGAAGGGCTGGATCGCGGGGCTCATCGGCATCTTCACCGCGGCGATCGGCCAGGAGGCGATCTACGCTTACGACCGGTTCACGTTCGGCAGCCGCGACCTCGCCGGCGGCTTCCAGCTGGTCCCGGCGCTGGTCGGCGCATTCGGCTTCGCCGAGCTGCTGATGGCGGTGCGCGAAAAGCCGGCGCCGGTGAAGATCAATCCGTTCGACTCGGTGATTCCGAAGCTCAAGGACGTCACGCAATATTGGCGGACGATCCTGCGCTCCGGCGTCATCGGCACGTTCATCGGCATCCTGCCCGGCGTGGGCGAGGACGTCGCGGCGTGGTCGTCGTATGCCGCGGCCAAGCGCGTGAGCAAGGAGAAGGCGTTGTTCGGCAAAGGCTCGATCGACGGGCTGATGGCGGCGGAGACCGGCGACAACGCGTGCGTGCCGGGCGCCGTGATTCCGGTGCTGACGCTGGCGGTGCCGGGGTCGGCGCCGGCGGCCGTCCTGATGGCGGCGATGCTGATCCACGGCGTGCGGCCCGGCCCGATGATCATGATCGAGGCGCCGACGTTCGTCTACGACGTCGTCGCGATGATGATGTTCGCGACGATCGGCATCCTGATCTACGGCCTCACGCTCACCAAGCTGCTGATCAAGGTGCTGATGGTCCCCAAGCCGATCATCCTCCCGATCATCTTCGTGCTGTGCGTCGTCGGCTCCTACGCGATCTCACAGCGTCTGTTCGACGTCTGGGTGATGCTGGGCTTCGGCGTGCTGGGCTACGCGCTGCGGCGCCTCAAATACCCGGTGGCGCCACTCGTGCTCGGCATGGTGCTGGGCGACCTGATGGAAAAGGGGTTCCGCCGCGGGCTGGTGCTGTCCGACGGCGAGCTCCTGCCGTTCTTCACGCGGCCGATCTCCGCCGCGCTGTGGATCACGATTGCCGTCGTCATCGCATTCAAGATCCCCGGCGTCGGCGATCGTCTCGGCCGTCTCTTCACCCGGCGGACGAAGCCGGCGGCGGGATAGGACGCGCATCGCGCGATCAGGCATGACGGAGGCTCCGACGATGGCCGAACGACGGCTGGGCATCATCATGAACGGCGTAACGGGGCGGATGGGGATGAACCAGCATCTCGTCCGCTCGATCGTCGCGATCCGCAAGCAGGGCGGCGTCGCGCTCGCCACCGGCGACCGCGTAATGCCCGACCCGATCCTGATCGGCCGCAACGCCGACAAGATCCGCGCGCTCGGAGAGGCGCACGGCATCGCGCGGTTCGGCACCGATCTCGACGCCGCCCTCGCCAATCCCGACGACACGGTATTCTTCGACGCGGCGACGACGCAGGCGCGGCCAGGGCTGCTGCAGCGCGCGATCGCCGCCGGCAAGCACGTCTACTGCGAGAAGCCCGTGGCGACGAACCTTGCCGAAGCGCTCGACCTCGCGCGCGCGGCGGAACGCGCGGGCATCAAGCACGGCGTCGTGCAGGACAAGCTGTTCCTGCCCGGGCTGCGCAAGCTCGCGATGCTCCGCGACGCCGGCTTCTTCGGCCGCATGCTGTCGGTGCGCGGCGAGTTCGGCTACTGGGTATTCGAGGGCGACCTGCAGCCGAGCCAGCGGCCGTCGTGGAACTACCGCGCCGAGGACGGCGGCGGCATCATCCTCGACATGCTGTGCCACTGGCGCTACGTCCTCGACAACCTGTTCGGCAAGGTGAAGAGCGTCTGCTGCCTCGGCGCGACGCACATTCCCGAGCGCTGGGACGAGCAAGGCCACAAATACCGGGCGACGGCCGATGACGCCGCGTACGCGATGTTCGAGCTCGACGGCGGCGTCATCGCAACGATCAACAGCAGCTGGTGCACGCGCGTGCGCCGCGACGATCTCGTCACGTTCCACGTCGACGGCACGCACGGCTCGGCGGTCGCCGGGCTCACCGACTGCGTGACGCAATCGCGCGTCAACGCGCCGAAACCGGTATGGAATCCCGATCTCCGGCAGGCGATCGACTTTTTCGGCGGCTGGCAGGAGGTCCCGGACACGACGACGTACGACAACGGGTTCAAGACGCAGTGGGAGCACTTCATCCGCCACGTCGTCGCCGACGCGCCGTTCGAGTGGACGCTGCGCGAGGGCGCGAAAGGCGTGCAGCTCGTCGAGTGCGCGCAGGCGTCGTGGAAGGAGCGGCGATGGGTCGACGTCCCGCCGCTGCCGGAGTGAGCCTGCCGATCCGCCACGATGCCACGCATCCGCTCGTCCGGCGGGTTATGACCTCGCCGCCGCCAGCGCCGCGGTAGTCGTGTAGTACTTGGCCAGCATGTTCGGAACCTCCCAGGCCGGCAGTGCCCCGTTCCCCACGTAGCTCAGGAACTGCTCGGTGACCTGGCCGAAATGAGCTTCATGGCCGATGTGATAGGAATTCGGCACGGTCACTTCCCATCCACGTGTCCGCGCGCTTCAGGCCGACCCCAGGATAAGTGGCCTGCACCTGCGGCATCGCCTGCTCCAGCGCCTTGGCGAGGGCCGCCATGTCCGTGTTCTCCGAGGGCTCGATGGTGAGCATCGGCCGATAGCCTTCCGCCTTGCCTTGGCGGATCACCAGATTCGCCCTGGAGCCGCGCATGACGGAAAAATGCGTGTCGCCCGCGCCGGGGGGCGCCTCGAAGTTCCACCGCACCGAGACCTTCGCGTGCACGCCCTTGATCGTGTAATTGATCTCGCCGTTGGCGTACGTGTGCAGGCTGCCGTTGACTTGCACGTCCTTTTGCAGAAAGTCGGGATACGCGTCGAGTTGCGTCACCTGCGCGAACTGCGCGGGCGTGATTTCGGTCGGCCAGCGCCGGGCGCTCGCGATCCTGATGTCCGTTCGATAGTCCAGAACCTGACCCGGGAAGCACTCCCATTGCACGAGGTCGACGAGGTGCGTCGTGATGTCGACCAGGCCTTCGCCTTGCTGCGCAGTGTCGAAGTACCACGCCGGCCGCTTGATCGGGCGCGCCGGAAACCAGCTTGGAAAAATGGTGAACGCTTTCCTTGGTGACGGCCGGATGTTCTTCGGTCCCTGGCAACAGGTCGCCGAACACCGAAGCAATCGTCGAGAATTGCCTTTGCAGTATCGTCGTGATTTCGTGGCGCTCGGTCATGATGTCGTAGAGCAGGGCCCCCTTCTCCCGCGCGAGGGTGAACGCCAGGCCCAGTGCTTCGAATCCGGCTGCGTCGATGGCCATCGGCTTGTCGGCGAGCGTGTGGAAACCCGCCGCGACCGCGCGCGTCAGGTATTCGGTCTTGCGCTGGTTGTTCCCGGCGATGACGACCACATCGCCGCTCCGGTCGGCCACGAATCGCTTCAGGAAGTCCGGACCGGTGTGCGTCACGACGCGCCAGCGGGTCGGGTCCTGCGCCCTCGCGTTGTAGCTTTCGATCTTGCGCAGGTAGTCGTCGAGGTCGGGCCCTGCCGGCGCATAGACGTGGACGGTACTGTCGACGTTGGCGTACATGTTCTTTTGCACGAGCGCCGCATGGAAATGGCCCGGGTCCAGAATGGTGAGCTTCATCGTTCGTCGATCCTTGTTTGAACGCGCCGGATTGACAGCCAGCATGCGCTGACCAAAGTGCTGCCCTGATGCGCCGCCGCCTGATTTTCGTTTGTAGCCTACCCATTGACAAGGTCTCCCGCCGCTGGAAATCCCGGGATCCGCCGGACTGCGGATCCGCCAAGCGCACTTCGACCTCTGCTTATAACCTGTCCACGACGAGCAGCGCCATGCATCGCATCATCGCCTCCATCATCGATCCGATTACACCCTCGCGTGCTCCCTGACTCGGTCCGATGGGGACGCCGAACAGGAGGCCGTCCGGTCGCTACCGGTTTGGATGTTCTGTGGGACAATGACGGCACACTGAACGGCAAGCATGGGGAGAAGTCGGGCAGGCGGCTTCGCGCGGAAGCCCGCTGTCTTCGTCGCAGGACGCCATGGCCTTTGAACGGATGAGAATCTTCACCGGCAACGCGAACCCGAAGCTCGCGGAGGCCGTCTGCACCCATCTGCACACGGGCCTCGGCCGGATCATCGTCGGCCGCTTCTCCGACGGCGAGGTGATGGTCGAGCTGCTCGAGAACGTCCGCGGGCGCGACATCTTCATCCTCCAGTCCACGAGCGCGCCGACCAACGATCACCTGATGGAAATCCTGGTGATGACCGATGCGCTGAAGCGCGCGTCGGCGGGCCGCATCACCGCCGCGATCCCGTACCTCGGCTACGCGCGGCAGGACCGCCGCCCGCGCTCGGCGCGGGTGCCGATCAGCGCCAAGGTCATCGCCGACATGCTGACCACCGCCGGCGTCAATCGCGTGATGACGATGGACCTGCACGCCGACCAGATCCAGGGATTCTTCAACATCCCGGTCGACAACATCTACGCGACGCCCATCCTCCTGGGCGACCTGTGGAAGCAGAACTACGACGATCTCCTGGTCGTCTCGCCCGACGTGGGCGGCGTCGTGCGCGCGCGCGCCATCGCCAAGCGGCTCGACTCCGACCTGGCGATCATCGACAAGCGCCGGCCGCGGGCGAACGATTCCGAAGTGATGAACATCATCGGCGACGTCGACGGTCGCACCTGCGTGATCATGGACGACATCGTCGACACCGCCAACACGCTGTGCAAGGCGGCCTCCGCGCTGAAGGAGCACGGGGCGAAGAAGGTGCTCGCCTACTGCACGCACCCGGTGCTTTCCGGGGGCGCGGTCGCGCGGATCGGCGCGTCGGAATTAGACGAGATCGTCGTCACCGACACGATTCCGTTGAGCGAAGAGGCGCAGGCGTGCAAGCGCATTCGCCAGCTCTCCTGCGCGCAATTGCTCGCCGAGACGATGACGCGGGTGTCGAACGAGGAATCGGTGAGCTCGCTGTTCACCGAGTGATCCGTCCCGTCGACGCGGCGATCCGCGCGGTTTGCCAGGGACGTCGAATTTCGGTTACAATTCAAAGCTTTCCCCGGGCCCTCGGGTTGGGGATGTCGCCAACCGCGGACGACCGGCCGGGCCGCTTTCGAGACAGCGCCCGTCCCCGGAAGGCCGCAGACATCAGGAGTCGCACCATGGCATTCGAATTCACCGCCTTTCCCCGCCCCACCGAAGGTCGCGGCGCGAGCCGCCGCCTGCGCCGCTCGGGCAGGGCGCCCGGCATCGTCTACGGCGGCCCGACCGCGCCGCAGCCCGTCGAGCTCGACCACAACGCGCTGTTCCAGGCGCTGCGCAACGAAGCGTTCCACGCGTCGATCCTCACGATGAAGCTCGACGGTGCCGCGACGCGCGTGCTGTTGCGCGACGTGCAGATGCATCCGTTCAAGAACGAGATCCTGCACGTCGATTTCCAGCGCGTCGACGAGGACCGCAAGATCTCGATGCGCGTGCCCATTCACTTCGTCAAGGGTGAAATGTCGCCGGCGGTCAAGGAATCCGGCGCGCTCATCAGCCACATCACCACCGAGGTCGAAGTATCCTGCCTGCCGAAAGACCTTCCCGGCTTCATCGAGGTGGACCTGTCCGAGATGACGACGGCGCGCGCGCTGCACGTGTCGGCGCTGCAGCTTCCGCCGGGCGTCAAGGTCGTCACGCGCGGCAAGCTCGACCCCGTCGTCGCGGCGGCCGTCGTGCCGCGCGCGCAGGTCGAAACCGAGGAAGAAGCAGCGGCGGCAGCACCGGCCGCCGACGCCGCGGCAGCAGCAGCTGCGGCGGCGCCTGCCGAAGGCGCGGGCGAGAAGAAGGAAGCCGGCAAGGAAGAAAAGAAGAAGGGGGGCGGGAAGGACGACAAGAAGAAATAGGCCGCGCCGCCGCTTCCGGCACGAAGGCCCGCCGCGTGCGTCCCGGCGGGCCTTTTTGTTGTTACCGCGCGCGCACTGACTTTCTCTCAACGCCATGGGCACACCGATCCGCCTCGTCGTCGGCCTGGGCAATCCCGGCCGGGAACACGAAGCCACGCGCCACAACGCCGGCTTCTGGTTCGCCGACGGGCTCGCCTCGCGGCTCGGCGCGACCTTCGCCGGCGAGGCCAAGTTCCACGGCCGCATCGCCCGCGCCGTCGGCGACGTGCGGCTCGATCAAGCCGGGGACGTACATGAACCTGTCCGGCCGCGCGGTCGCCGCGGTCGCCGGGTTCTTCTCCATCGCGCCGGATGAAATCCTGGTCGCGCATGACGAGCTCGATCTCCAGCCGGGCGAAGCGAAATTGAAGTTCGGCGGCGGGACCGCGGGCCACAACGGCTTGCGGGACGTCGCCGCGCATCTGGGCGGGCCCAACTTCTGGCGGCTGCGGCTCGGCATCGGGCATCCGCGCGATTCGGCGATCCCGCAGCAGTCGGTCGCCGACTACGTGCTGCAGCCGCCGCAGGCCGGCGAGCGGGCGGCCATCGTCGAGGCGGTCGCGCGTGCGCAGGACGCCTGGCCGCTGATCGCCGCCGGCGATTTCGAGCGCGCGATGCTGGCGCTCCATACCCGCAAGGAACAGGAACCCCAATGAGCCTCAAATGCGGCATCGTGGGCTTGCCCAACGTCGGCAAGTCCACGCTTTTCAACGCGCTGACCAAGGCCGGCATCGCCGCCGAGAATTATCCGTTCTGCACGATCGAGCCGAACGTCGGCATCGTCGAGGTTCCGGATCCGCGCCTCGCGGCGCTCGCCGCCATCGCCAAGCCCGAGCGCGTGATGCCGGCGGTGGTCGAGTTCGTCGACATCGCCGGCCTGGTCGCCGGCGCGTCGAAGGGCGAGGGCCTCGGCAACAAGTTCCTCGCCAATATCCGCGAAACCGACGCGATCGCGCACGTCGTCCGCTGTTTCATCGACGACAACGTCGTCCATGTCGCGGGCAACGTGAACCCCGTCTCGGACATCGAGACGATCAACACCGAGCTGGCGCTGGCCGACCTCGCGACCGTCGAGAAACAGTTGCAGAAGTACGAGAAGGCGGCGCGCGCCGGCGGCGACAAGGAAGCGCAGCGGCTGGTGGCCGTGCTGAAAAAGGTCGACGCGGTATTGAACGAGGGCCGGCCCGCGCGCACGGCCGAGCTCTATCACGAAGAGGTCGTGCTGCTGGGACCGCTGTTCCTGCTGACGATGAAGCCGACGATGTACGTCGCCAATGTCGCGGAGAAGGGCTTCCATGACAATCCGCTGCTGGCGGCGGTCGAGGCGCACGCGGCCAAGGAAGGCGCGCCGGTGGTCGCGGTCTGCGCGGCGATGGAGGCCGAGATCGCCGATCTCGACGGCGACGACAAGCTCGCGTTCCTCGCCGACATGGGACTCTCCGAGCCCGGCCTCGACCGCGTGATTCACGCCGGCTACAAGCTGCTCGGCCTGCAGACGTACTTCACCGCGGGACCGAAGGAAGTCCGCGCGTGGACGATCCACGTCGGCGACACCGCGCCGCGCGCCGCGGGCGTCATCCACACCGACTTCGAGCACGGCTTCATCCGGGCCGAGGTGATCGCCTACGACGACTTCATCGGCTGCAAGGGCGAGCACGGCGCGAAGGACGCCGGCCGGATGCGCCTCGAAGGCAAGGAATACGTCGTCAAGGACGGCGATGTCCTGCACTTCCGGTTCAACGTCTAGGCGGTATCTGGGCGCGGCGCTGATCGCGCTCGTCGCCGGCTGCGCCGCGCTCCCGCAGAAGCCATTGCCGCCGCGGGTGGCGCTCGAGGCCGTGCGCGCGACGCGGATCACCGCGGCGGATGCGCGGTTCACGGTGACGCTCGCCGTGCACAATCCGAACGCGTACGATCTTGCCGTGAACGCACTCGACGTCGAACTTGCGCTCGAAGGCGAGCCGCTTTTCGCCGGCGCGCTGACGGCGCCCACCGTGCTCGCGGCGGGCGCCGCCACCCGCGTCGAGGTCGAGGCGCGGACGACGCTCGGCGCCGTCGCGCTCGCCCTCGATCGCCTCGCGCGGCGCACGACGGTCCGCTACGACGTGACCGGGATCGCGGTCGTGCAGGACGGGCTGCGGCTTCCGTTCGCCAGGAGCGGAGAGCTGCCCGCCGGGCTGCTCCTCGGAGGGTCGCGATGACCCGGCTCCGGTTCACCAAGATGCAGGGCCTCGGGAACGATTTTGTCGTCATCGACGGCGTGCGGCAGGCACTGGCGCTGACGCCGGCGCTGCTGCGGCGGCTCGCCGACCGGCGCTTCGGCATCGGCTGCGACCAGGTGCTGGTCGTGGAGGCGGCGCCGCGTGACGACGTCGATTTCCGCTACCGGATCTTCAATGCCGACGGCGGCGAGGTCGAGCAGTGCGGCAACGGCGCCCGCTGCTTCGTCAAGTTCGTCCGCGAGCAGGCACTTACGGCGAAGCGCGCGATTCGGGTCGACACCGCGGGCGGCGTCATCGCGCCGGTGCTTCAGGACGACGGCGAGGTTGCCGTCGACATGGGCGTGCCGCGCTTCCTGCCCGCGGACATACCGTTCGTGGCCGGCGACGAGGAGGCCGCCGCCGTCGTCCGGCGGCTCGACGTGAACGGGACCATCGTCGACATCACCGTGGTCTCGATGGGCAATCCGCACGCGGTGCAGGTCGTTGCCGACGTCGACGCCGCGCCGGTGACGGTGCAGGGTCCGCAGATCGAACATCACCCGCGCTTCCCGCAACGGGTCAACGCGGGCTACATGCAGGTCCGGGATCGCGCTAACATTCGGCTGCGTGTCTGGGAGCGCGGTGCCGGCGAAACGCTCGCGTGCGGCACCGGCGCGTGCGCGGCGGTCGCGGCGGGGGTCATGCGCGGCCTGCTGGATCCACGCGTGCGGGTCGAGACGCGGGGAGGCAGCTTGACGATTCGATGGCCCGGGCCCGGAGCGCCCGTGACGATGACCGGCCCGGCGATGACCGTATTCGAAGGCGAGATCGAGATTCCCGCGCAATGACGCCTGCCGGTCCGCGCGACGCCGCTCCCGCCACCGTCACGCTCAACACGACACGCCCAACCACGATGCTCAACCACAACGAAATGGAAATCCTGATGGACGCAGAGGCCGTCGCGGCATACTTGAAGCAAAGCCCGCAGTTCTTCGCCGATTACGCCGACCTCTTCGCCGAGATCTTCGTCCCGCACCCGCACGGCGGCCACGCGATCCCGATCGCCGAGCGGCAGATCATCACGCTGCGCGAAAAGAACGCCGACCTCGAAGGCCGAACGCGCGAGCTGATCCGCTACGGCGCCGAAAACGACGCCATCGGCGAAAAGCTGCATCGATCGACGCTCGCGCTCTTTGCCGCGCCGGACCTCGATACGACGCTCGCCGTGCTCTACGAAAGCCTGAAGGACGATTTCGGCGTGCCGCAGGTCGCCGCACGCCTGTGGCACAAGGTCACCGAGCCGTCGTACCTGCCCGAGCTCGCCGCGACCAGCGAAGACCTGCGCGACTACGCCGACCGGCAGGGCGCGCCCTACTGCGGGCCGGCGGCGCCGTTCGAGGCGCGCGGCTGGTTCGAGACGCCCGATGCGTGCCACTCGTTCGCGTTCCTGCCGCTGCGCACGTTGCACACGTTCGGGCTGCTCGGGCTCGCGAGCGAGGATCCGCAGCGTTTCGTGCCCGGCATGGGAACGGTCTACCTCACGCGGCTGGGCGAGCTCGCGAGCGTGGCGACGGCGCGCTACCTCCCGCTGGCCTGACCCGGAGCCGCGCTCATTACCCGCCGCGCAATCGACCCGACCGACGCCCGGCGGGCGTCGCCGACGGAGGCGCCGGCCGCGGCGATCAGCGCCGCCAACGCGGCCTGGCTCGCCGAATTCGCGACGCATCTTGCCGGCCGGCCGGTACACACGCGCTCCGCGTATCAGCGCGACGTGCGCGTTCTGGCGGGACTCGCCGGCACCATCGACTTGCCCCGCCTCGCGGCGCCGCAGCTGCGCCGCTTTCTCGCCACGCTGCATGGTCGCGGGCTCTCGGGCCGCAGTCTCGCGCGGATGCTGTCGTCGTGGCGCGCGTTCTTTCGCTTCGCCGTCGAGCGCGACCCGGGGCTGGACGAAAGCCCGTGCGCGGGACTCCGGGCGCCGAAATCCGAACGACGGCTGCCCTCGGCGCTTTCGCCGGAGCAAGCCATACAGCTCGTGACGATTCCCGGCGACGACCCGTTCGCCATCCGCGATCGCGCGCTGTTCGAGCTCGCCTACTCGTCGGGCCTCCGGCTCTCCGAGCTAGCCGGGCTCGATGTCGAGCGCATCGACGTCGAGAATGGCGAGGTCCGCGTATGGGGCAAGGGCGCCAAGGAGCGCATCGTCCCGGTTGGCGCCGCCGCGCGCGAAGCGATCCGCGCCTGGCTCGGCGTCCGCGCCGGGTTGCCGCGCGCGGATCCCGCCGCGCTTTTCGTGGGGCGCAACGGCGCACGGATCGGCGTGCGCGCGATCGAGCGCCGGCTCGCGGACTGGGCGATCAAGCGCGGCCTGCCGCAGCACGTGCATCCGCACATGCTGCGGCACTCGTTCGCGTCGCACGTGCTGCAGTCGTCGGGCGACCTGCGCGCCGTGCAGGAGATGCTGGGCCACGCGAGCATCGCCAGCACGCAGGTCTACACGCACCTCGACTTCCAGGCGCTCGCCAAGGTCTACGACGCCGCGCACCCGCGGGCGAAGAAAAAACCCGCGAAGTGACGAAGGGCGGGCTCGCCAGCGGTCAATCGCGGAACCGCACGATGCCCGGCAGCCACGGCAGATCGGTGGGCCCGGGATCGATCCCCGCCTGCTTCAGGAGCGTCGTCAGCTGGCCGCGATGATGGGTGCCGTGATTGAAGAGATGGATCGCGGCGACCGCCGCGGGCATTTCGCGCGTGCGGCCGTCGACGGCGCTCGCGTACGTCAGCGTCGAGGCGAGCCACGCGGCCGTCACGCTGCCGGCCCAATCGACGAGGTCGCGGTCGGTGTTCTCGCGCTCGCGCCGCAGTTCCGCGAAATCGGCGTACAGATCGGCGCCGAACGCGGGTGCCGTGCAAGGTTTGCCGACGAAACGGCCGAGCCACATCCGATCGCCCCACAGCAGGTGATTGAGCGTGCCCTGCATCGACCCGAAAAAGGCGCCGCGGTCGCGTTTGCGCTCCTCGTCGGGCAAGTCGGCGACCAGCGCGTACAGCCGCTCGTTCATCCAATGGCCGTAGCGCGCCATCGTCCGGCAGTATTCGGGCGCGATCATGCGCGCGTCTCCTCGTCGCAGAGCTGCCCGACTTCGATCGCCGCGGCGAGCTGGGCCAGGCGCGCCACGACGCCGTAGGCATAGAAGCGGTTGGGCCCGCATCCGGCGCCTTCGCCGAGGTCCGGGATGCACGGCGACTCGAACGCGAGCGGCACGAATTGCGCGCCGGGCGCGTTCAGATTCTCGTCCCGGCCGCGCGCGGTGTGCACGCGATAGAAGCCGCCGACGACGAAGCGGTCGATCATGTAGACGACCGGCTCGGCGATCGCGTCGTGGATCGACTCGAACGGTCGGCACGCCCTCCTGGATGATCACCGACGAGACCGCAAGGCCTTCCTTGACCACCGCCATCCTGTTGCGCTGCTTGCGGTTGAGGCCGATGACGTCGGCGGCGTCGCGCACGGTCATGATGCCCATGCCGTAGGTGCCGGCGTCCGCCTTCACGATCACGAAGGGCTTCTCGTCGATCCCGTATTCGGCGTACTTGGCGGCGATCCGGCCGAGCAGCATCGTCGACGTTGGCAGCGAGGCATTCCTCGCCCGAACGTTCCTGGAAATCGATCTCGCCGCAGACGCCGAAACAGGGATCGAGCAGCCACGGGTCGACGCCGAGCATGTCGGCGAACGTTCGCGCGACGTCGTGGTAGGCCGCGAAGTGATGCGATTTGCGGCGGTTGTACCAGCCGGCCTCGAGCGGCGGCACGATCGGCTGGTCGATATCCTGCAGGATCGCCGGAGCGCCGGCCGAAAGATCGTTGTTGAGCAACACCATGCACGGGTCGAAATCCGCCAGCGCGACGCGCTTCCCGGCGCGCAGGATCGGCTCCAGCGTCAGCGTGCCGCCGGTCGGGAGCTCGAGGACGGTCGGCGCCGTGATCTCCGGAATGAGCGAGCCGATGCGCACGTTCATGCCGGCCTGCCGCAGGATGTTCCGCAGCGTCGCGACGTTCTGCAGGTAGAACGTGTTGCGCGTGTGGTTCTCCGGCACGAGCAGCACGCCGCGGGCATCGGGGCAGACGCGCTCGACCGCCGTCTGGATCGCCTGCACGCACAGCGGCAGGAACGCCGGATTGAGGTTGTTGAAGCCGCCGGGGAACAGGTTGGTGTCGACCGGCGCGAGTTTGAAGCCGGCGTTGCGCAGGTCGACCGACGTGTAGAACGGCACCGCGTGTTCCTGCCATTGCGTGCGCAGCCAGTGCTCGATGTCCGGCATCCGGTCGAGGATGCGCTGCTCGAGATCGAGCAGCGGGCCGGTGAGCGCGGTGGTGAGGTGCGGAACCATGGCGGCGGTCGTCGCGGGCGCGGGAGAGCGATTGTATCGCCGCAGGGTGTTCGGACACAGCAAAAAAACGGGGCGCCGCTGGGGCGCCCCGAAGGCCACGGAGGAGACAGTGCGCGGGACGGCTACATGCGGTACGCCGACTCGCCGTGCGAGCTGATGTCGAGACCTTCGCGTTCCTCTTCCTCGGGCACGCGCAGGCCGATCACGACATCGACGATCTTGTAGGCGATGAAGGCGACGACGCCGGACCAGACGATGGTCGTCAGCACGCCGGTGCCCTGGATGATCAGCTGATCGACGATCGAGTAGTCCGGGCTGATCTTGTTGGCGACGTAGTCGTAGATGCCCTGGCCGCCGAGGCTCGGCGCGGCGAACACGCCGGTCAGCATCGCGCCGAGGATCCCGCCGACGGCGTGGACGCCGAACACGTCGAGCGCGTCGTCGGCACCGAGCATGCCGCTTCAGGCCGTTGACGCCCCACAGGCAGACGAAGCCGGCCAGCAGCCCGAGGATCAGCGCCCCGTTGACGCCGACGAAGCCGCAGGCCGGCGTGATCGCGACGAGGCCGGCGACGGCACCCGACGCGGCACCCAGCATCGACGGCTTGCCCTTGCTCATCCATTCGCCGGTCATCCACGCCAGCACGGCGGCGGCGGTGGCGACCAGCGTGTTGACGAACGCGAGCGCGGCGGTGTCGCCGGCTTCGAGCGCCGATCCGGCGTTGAAGCCGAACCAGCCCACCCACAGCAGCGACGCGCCGACCATCGTGAACGTCAGGTTGTGCGGCGCCATCGATTCCTTGCCGTAGCCGACGCGCTTGCCGATCACGTACGCGCCGACCAGGCCGGCGACGCCGGCATTGATGTGCACGACGGTGCCGCCGGCGAAGTCGAGCGCGCCCTTCTGCCACAGCCAGCCGCCCTTGGCCGATTCCGAGGCGAGCGTCGCCGCATCCTTGATCCCGTCCGGGCCGGGCCAGAACCAGACCATGTGCGCGATCGGCAGGTAGGCGAAGGTGAACCACAGCACCGCGAACAGCAGCACCGCCGAGAACTTCGCCCGTTCGGCGAAGGCGCCGACGATCAGCGCCACCGTGATCGCGGCGAACGTCGCCTGGAACACGACGAACAGGTACTCGGGAATCACGACGCCCTTGCTGAACGTCGCGGCGGTCGCGAAGGTCCCCGCCCCGTCCTTGATCGAGAAGATGCCGGACAGGAACAGCCGGTCGAAGCCGCCGAAGTACGCGTTGCCCTCGGTGAACGCGATGCTGTAGCCGTACACCGTCCACAGCACGATGATCAGCGAGAAGATCACGAACACCTGCATCAGCACCGACAGCATGTTCTTCGAGCGCACGAGGCCGCCGTAGAACAGCGCGAGGCCCGGGATCGACATCATGATCACGAGCAGCGTGGCGACGATCATCCACGCGTTGTCGCCCTTGTTCGGCGTCGGCGGGGTCGCCGTGGCGGCGGGCGCCGCCGGTGCCGCGGCCGCCGCGCGGTGCTGCGGCGGCCGGCGCGGCGGCCGCCGGCGCCTCGGCCTTCGGGGCATCGGCGGCCTTCATGGCGGCGGGCGCCTGGGCGGGCGCGGCCTTGTCCTGGGCGATCGCCGGCGCGGCGAGGCCGACGGCGCCGAGGAGCGAGAGAACGACAAGAAACTTTTTCATGGAGGGCTCCGTTACAGCGCTTCCGCGCCGGTCTCGCCGGTGCGGATGCGCACGACCTGTTCGAGATCGAACACGAAGATCTTGCCGTCGCCGATCTTGCCGGTATTGGCGGCCTTCTCGATCGCCTCGATCACGCGGTCGAGCAGGTTCGACGTGAATGGCGGCTTCGATCTTCACCTTCGGCAGGAAATCGACGACGTACTCGGCGCCGCGGTAGAGCTCGGTGTGGCCCTTCTGCCGGCCGAAGCCCTTGACCTCGGTGACGGTGATGCCCTGGACGCCGATCGCCGACAGGGCCTCGCGGACCTCGTCGAGCTTGAACGGCTTGATGATGGCGGTTACGAATTTCATGGTGTCCTCGCGTATGCGGGTGGCCGACGGGCGGGCGCTCGCGCGGTCAGAACGTCTTCTGGATGAAACCGACGAACTGCGAATCGGCGATCTTCTTGCCGTAGGTGTTGGTGTACAGCGCGTTGTTCGCGTTGGTGTCGGTGTAGTAGATGCCGACCGTCACGCCGTAGATCTCGGTCGACGCGCCGACCTTCCAGTCGCGTGTATTCGTAGTTGCTGTTGGCCACGCCGTTGGTGTTGCCGGTGTACCACTGATGGCCGACGTGCCCGATCAGCGTCACCTTGCCGACGGCGTCGCTCACCTTTTCGACGACGTCGTAGTTGGCGGTGAGATCGAGGTAGCTGCTGCCGCGCGAATCGGGGAAGCCGAACGTCTTGTTGTTGACGCTGTAGCTGTACTTGAGCGACGCCCACTTCCAGGTGAGCGCGGCGTAGAGCTCGGTCGTGTTCGGCAGCACGAAACCCTCCGGATAGCTGCCCGGATACCAGTAATAGAGGACGCCCAGGTCGTAGCCGAAGTCCGCCGGCAGGCTGCCCTTGTAGCCGCCGTAGAAGTCCCATTCCATGCTCGCCGACGCGGTCTGACCCGAGGGCGCTCCGGACGTGAGGTCGGAGATCCAGCTGATGTTCGACGCCCACGTGCCGACGTAGAAGCCGCTCTTGTGGCCGAGATCGAATCCGCCCTGAACGGCGGGCTTTTCGTTGGTCTGCGAAACGCCGCGGAAGACGTACTGGCTGAAAAGGCCGACGTTGCCGGTGAACGTCCAATCCGGTTCGGCTTTCGCGGGTTCCGCCGCCGCCGGCGCGGCCGGCGCCGGGGTCGGGGTCTGCGCGAGCGTCGCCGCGGAAAAGAGCGTCGCGATCGAGAGCGCTGCAAGGGTTGAAGGAATGCGTGACGGGCGAGCCATGGTCGGTCCTTCTTAGGAGTGTTGAGAAAAAGAGTTCGTGGCAGGACAATTCCGACCCTGACGTGAGCATTTCGTGTGCCACTGCAACAAAATGTTTTGAAACAGTGTGTTAGATGCGCCATTGCGCCGATGCGGTGAGGGTCGCGGCGACGCGGCGCACACCTTTGGTGCGGCCAGTCCTGGCGCTGCGCCCGATTGGGGCGCGGCAGTATCCGTTCGCCTGCGCCACTCCGGGCAGCCGGGAAAACGGCAGGCAGGAATCGGAACTTTGCTAGACTGACTGCGGCTTTATGGTCCGGCCCAACCTCGTGCAACGGAGTGCTGCCATGCTGAACCCCAGGAGCTTCGAGGAACTCGCCGCCAAGATCGGTCAGGCGATCGAGAACAGCCCCGCGAAGGACATCGAGAAGAACGTGAAGGCGATGCTGGCGAGCGGCTTCGCGCGGCTCGACCTCGTCCCGCGCGCGGAATTCGACGTCCAGGCACAGGTGCTGCTCAAGACGCGCGAGAAACTGGAAGCGCTCGAAAAGCGCCTCGAGGCCCTCGAGGAACGCGTGCCGGGGTCCCGGCCGGGCGGCTAGCCGTCCTCGCGCGCAGCGCCGCCCGAGCCGACACCGGCCATGCGCCGGCGAGCGCGATCTTCTCGCCCGGCCCCGGGATTGGGTTCACGGTTCCGGTGCCCCGAGGAAGCGGTGCTACGCCGCCCGCAGCAGCGTCACGTCGCCGTCCGGGGTGGGGCGCAGCGTGAATTGCGCCAACGCGTCGTCGACGCTGTGGGCCTTCAGCAGCCGCTCCTGCACCTGCGCCGGCGACCAGCGATCGGCGGGCACGGTGTCGGCGAAATGCGCTGCCGCGGCCGCATCGTCGAAGAACTTGCGGAACATCCGCTCGAGCTGGCCGCGGTCGCACAACGAGAGCTCGAGCCGGAAGTCGACACGCCCCGACCGGATCGCCGCCTCGTCGATCAACTGCGGGTGATTGGTCGTCAGGAACACGACCGACCCCTCGTGCGCGGCGACGCCGTCGAGCGCGTTGATGAACCCGGAGTACGACACCTTGACGCCGGTGTCGGCCTTGCTGCGCTGCTGGAAGAACGCGTCGACGTCCTCGATCAGGATCACCGAGCGCCGCGGCACGCTGGCGAGCAGGTTGCCGATCTTTTCGTCGGTGACGTTGGGCGAGGCGAGCGAGAGCACGCACACGTTGAGCGAGAGCTCGGAGGCGAGCGCCGTGACGAGCGACGTCTTGCCCGTGCCCGGCGCGCCGTAGAGCAGGTAGCCCCGGCGCCACGGGATCCCCAGCGTCTCGTAGCGCTCGCGCGACGCGAAGAAGCGGTCGAGATCGGCCGTGATCGCTTCCTTTTGGCCTTCCTTCAGCACCACCGAGTCGAGCTTGCGATTGTTGCCGAGCCGCGCGCGCATCCACTCGTTGCTGTACGGGCTCGGCACGTAGATCGCGATCCGGTTCAGCTCGCGCTCGATCCGGTGGCCCATCGCCGCGTGGACCAGCGCTTCGAGCGGGGCCTTGTCGCGCCCGAACGTCGACAGCGTGATCTTCTCGACGACGGTCGCGCCGACCTGCACTTCGCGCTTCATCCACATCAGACGGCCGTCGAGCACGAACACGTGGAAGCCCTCGCCGGGCGAGAAGATCGGCACGGGCCGGCCGCCCTGCTGCAGCTCGTCGTGCAGGCTCTGGTACGACGAGACCTGCTGGCGCATCGCGCGCACCGTGAAGTTGTTGATCCGGCGCAGCGCCTCGCGGCTGTCCATGTACTCGATCAGCGCGGGGAACATGAGCTCGTCGCGGCTGTCGGCGGTGAGCGTGGTCACGAAAAAGTGCCTCCCCCACCCGGCGAGCTTGACCGGCAGCGGGCGCAGCCACATCGCGACGAGGCCGAGCGCGGCCAGCAACGCGCCACCGGACACGAGTTGATTGGAGGCGAGGGCGGATTGCAGCGTTTCGAGCATTGGGGCTCCCGTTTTCGCGACCCATGGCGGGCCGCGCGCCATTAACGTTCGATGTGCTTTGCGCGCCGACATCGCGGCGTGCCGCCCGCCGAAACGCCCGCTGCGGCCGACTGCGGGGTGTCCGTATCATTAGCAGCAAGCGGGCCGGTGCATCCAGCCTGATCGGTTGCAGAGGATGCAACCGTTCTGCGGATGAACTCAGGTAACGGAACGAGCTGGAGGGCGTATGGCGACGATGCGCGTGGTTCAGGTTTCCCGTCCTGACGGGCCGTTCGAAATCGTTGAGCGACCGATGCCCGAGCCGGGTGTCGGATCGGTGCGTATCCGCGTCCAGGCTTGTGGCATCTGCCACAGCGATTCGGTGGTCAAGACGGGACACTACCCGGGAATCGTGTATCCGCGAGTGCCGGGGCACGAGGTGGCCGGGGTGATCGATGCGGTGGGCCCCGACAGCGCCGGATGGCAACCGGGCCAGCCGGTGGGCGTCGGGTGGAACGGCGGATATTGCGGACATTGCGATCCGTGCCGCCGCGGCGAGTTCTTCGCCTGTGTCACGCATCAGGTTACCGGCGTTACCTACGACGGCGGCTACGCGGAGTACATGATCGCGCCCGCCAGCGCGGTCGCACTGATGCCGGCCGAGCTCCCCGCCGTCGACGCGGCTCCGCTGATGTGTGCCGGCGTCACCACGTTCAATGCGCTGCGCAATTCCGGCGCACGGCCGGGCGACATCGTCGCCGTGCTGGGCCTGGGCGGGCTCGGCCACCTCGGCGTGCAATACGCCACGAAGATGGGTTATCAGACGATCGGCATCGCGCGGGGCAAGGACAAGGAATCGCTCGCCCGGCAGTTGGGCGCGGCGGTCTACATCGACAGCGAGGCAGAGGACCCCGCGGCGGAGCTCCTCAAATTGGGCGGCGCCAGAGTCATCCTGGCGACAGCGACCAGCGGCGAGGCGATGAGCGCAGTCCAGGGTGGTCTGGCCGTGAACGGAACGCTGCTGATCGTCGGCGCGGCGCCCTCGATGCAAGTGTCACCGGTACAGTTGCTTTCGGGATGCCGCTCGATCAAGGGCTGGTATTCCGGGACGTCGATCGACTCGCAGGACACGCTCGCGTTCAGCGCTCGCACCGGCGTGCGGTCGATGAACGAAATCTTCCCGCTGGAGCGCGCGTCCGACGCGTACGACCGCATGATGAGCGGCAAGGCGCGCTTTCGAGTTGTTCTATCGATCGGGAGCTAGACGGCCGGCGCGCGACCTGATCTGCGCCGCGTTGGAACTCCCGCGCATCCGTACTTCGTCGGGCTAACGGTCGAGTGCCTCGACGAGTCCGACGGCGTTGCGCTCGGCGCGATTTTCGCTGGCGCCCCGGGGCCTCGTCGGCCAAACGGTCGAGTGCGCTTGCGCGTGCAACCGGACTACCCTCGTGACGGCGCCCGGGATTCGCCGGGCATTTGCGTTACGAATCGTTCGTGGGGCCTCGGTTCATGTCGCTCGCGGTCGTCCTGTCGCGCGGCCTCGCCGGGCTGGATGCCCCGCTGGTCACGGTCGAAGTTCATTTGGGCACCGGGCTGCCGGCGTTCAATCTGGTCGGCCTGCCCGAGACCGAGGTCAAGGAATCGCGCGACCGCGTTCGCGCCGCACTGCAGAACGCGCAGTTTGAGTTCCCGGCGCGCAAGATAACGGTCAACCTCGCGCCGGCGGACCTGCCGCAAGGAATCCGGCCGCTTCGATCTGCCGATCGCGCTCGGCATCCTCGCGGCCACCGGCCAGCTTCCGGTGGACGCGCTCGCGCCGCTACGAGTTCGCCGGCGAGCTCGCGCTCACCGGCGTGCTGCGCCCGATCCGCGGCGCGCTGGCGATGGCGCTGGCGCGCGCCGCGACGGCCGCGCCTTCGTGCTGCCGGCGGAGAGCGCGGCCGAGGCGGCGTTGGTGCGCGACGCGGTCGTCTATCCCGCGGCGAGTCTGCTCGCGGTGTGCGCGCATGTCAGCGGGACGCGAGCGCATGGCACCGCGTTGATCACCGCGCATGGCGACCGGTCGCGCGGCCGATGCAGCGCTTCGCTCGACCTCGCCGACGTGCGCGGACAGGAGCACGCGAAGCGAGCGCTCACGATCGCCGCAGCTGGCGCCCACAGTCTGCTCATGATCGGGCCACCCGGCAGCGGCAAGTCGATGCTGGCGCAGCGTCTGGCCGGCATTCTGCCGCCGCTGTCGGAAGACGACGCGCTCGCGTCCGCCGTGATCGCGTCGCTCGCCGGAGGCTTCTCGCCGGCGAACTGGGGGGTGCGGCCGTTCCGCGCGCCGCACCATACGGCGAGCGGCGTCGCGCTGGTCGGCGGCGGCAGCGATCCGCGGCCGGGCGAAATCTCGCTCGCGCATCACGGCGTGCTGTTCCTCGACGAATTGCCCGAGTGGGATCGCCGCGTGCTCGAAGTGTTGCGCGAGCCGCTCGAATCGGGCGTGATCCACATCTCGCGCGCGGCGCGGCAATGCACGTTCCCGGCCGAGTTCCAGTTCGTCGCCGCGATGAATCCGTGCCCGTGCGGCTGGCTCGGTCACGCCAGCGGCCGCTGCCACTGCACGCCCGACCGCATCGCGCGCTATCGCGGCCGCGTCTCCGGGCCGCTGCTCGACCGCATCGATCTCGGCGTCGAGGTGCCGGCGGTGGCGGTCGAGGCGCTCGCCATCGGACCGGCCCGCCCGGCGCGCGAGGACACGGGCGGCGCCACCAGCGCCGCGATGCGCGATGCCGTTGCCGCCGCGCGCGAACGGCAATTCGCGCGGCAGGGCAAGCTCAATGCGCGCCTCGCGCCGCGCGAGGTCGACGCCCATTGCGCGCCCGATGTCGCCGGCGCCGCGCTGCTCGCGCAGGCGATGGCACGCCTCTCGCTCTCGGCACGCGCTTATCACCGAATCCTCAAGGTCGCGCGCACGATCGCCGATTACGCGGCCACCGACGCCATCGGCGCGCCGCACATCGCCGAGGCCATCGGTTATCGCCGCTTCGATCGCATCTGAAGCCGCCGCGGAACCCGCATGCCGGGCCACGGACGGCGACATCCCCGTGCGATTCCGGGCTCGCGCCGTTAGTCCGTGCTTCGTACCAGGGGCCGCAACGACGGCGCGAACCCGGGCAGCGCGAGGCGGTCGAGCTTGCCCGCCGGGGTCTGGGGGAGCCGGTCGACGTAGCACACCTGCCGCGGCTGCTTGTGCGGCGCTAGGTGCTTCGCGAGGTGGTCGCACAGATCGGCATCGGCCGGCACGGCCGCTTCGGCGACGAGGACCGCGGCCACCGTGTGGCCCCAGACCTCGTCGGGCAAGCCGAACACGCCGGCGGCCGCGATGCCGGGAAAGGCCTCCAGCGCACGCTCGATTTCGGCCGGGTACGCGTTTTCGCCGCCGGTGACGATCAGGTCCGCCCGCCGCGCGTGCAGGTGCAGGCAGCCGCGCGCGTCGACGGCGCCGAGGTCGCCGGTGTCGAACCAGGAGCCCCGTGGTAATGGCGGCTCGTTCCAGTAGCCCGCCATGACCATCGGCCCGCGCACTTCGATGTGCCGGTCGGTGATGCGCAGGTCGACACCCGCCAGCGGGACGCCCGCACCCCAATCGGCGGCGGCGTAGCGGGCGGCGTACGGGGTGGCGGTCACTTGCGAACAGGTTTCGGTGGCGCCGTAGGTCACGACGATCGGCACGCGACGGCCGGCGGCGCGCCGCAGGAGCTTCGGCGACGCCGCGGCGCCGCCGACCACAATCGCGCGCAGGTGGGGCGGTGCGGTCCAGGCAGGATCGCGGTCGAGCACGTGCGTCAGCATCGTCGGGACCATCGAGGCGAGCGTGATGCGCTGCGCGTCGATCCATTCCGGGAGCGCCGCCGCGTCGAAGGTCTCGGCCAGGGCCACGCAGCGGCGCGCGGCGAGGCAGCGCGTGAGGATCGACAGGCCGCCGACGCGCGCGATCGGCATGCACAGGAGCCAGCAGTCGTCGTCCCGCCATTCCAGATTGGCGGCGCTGGCCTGCGCCGAGGCGACCAAGCCGGCCCGCGTGAGCACCGCCGCGCGCGGCAGGCCGGTCGTTCCCGACGTGAACAGGATCGCCGCCGCGTCGGCCGGCGGCGGCCCGGCGCGCGCGGCCAGCGCATCGAGGTCGGCGCGCTCGGGCGCGGTGAGGCGCGGGTGCAGGAGCAGTGCCGGCACGCGCAGCTCGAGCAGCGCGTAAAGCGTGACGACGACATCGAGCGTGTTGCGCCCCACCACCGGGAAGGGCGCTTGCGTCCTGGTCTCGCCGCGAAGCGCAGCCAGCCGCGCTTCCGTGAGGGCCGCGAGCTCGCGCCACGCCCACACGCGCGACCCGATGCGCAACCCGGGCGCGTCGCCCGCGTCGCGCGCGGCGGCGAAGATCGACAGCGGCTCGCTCATCGGCGAGGCGTGCGGTGGACGGTCAGGGCAGCCGCTTGAATTTCCGGAAGTCGGGCTTGCGCTTCTCCAGATACGCGTCCTTGCCTTCCTGACCTTCTTCGCTCATGTAGTAGAGGAGCGTCGCGTTCCCCGCGAGCTCCTGCAGCCCGGCCTGCCCGTCGCAATCGGCGTTGAGCGCGGCTTTGAGGCAACGCAGCGCGATCGGACTGTTGGCCAGCATTTCGCGGCACCATTTCACCGTCTCCGCTTCGAGCGCTTCGTAGGGCACCACGCAGTTGACGAGCCCCATCGAGAGCGCCTGCTGCGCGTCGTACTGGCGGCACAGGAACCAGATCTCGCGCGCCTTCTTCTGCCCGACGATGCGCGCCATGTACGACGCGCCGTAGCCGCCGTCGAAGCTGCCGACCTTGGGCCCGGTCTGCCCGAAGCGCGCGTTGTCGGCGGCGATCGTGAGGTCGCAGATCATGTGCAGCACGTGGCCCCCGCCGATCGCATAGCCCGCGACCATCGCCACCACCGGCTTCGGCAGCGTCCGGATCTGGCGCTGCAGGTCGAGCACGTTGAGGCGCGGGACGCCGTCGCCGCCGACATAGCCGCCCTTGCCGCGAATGCGCTGGTCGCCGCCCGAGCAGAAGGCGTCGCGGCCCTCCCCGGTGAGGATGATCACGCCGATGTCGGCATCGTCGCGCGCGTCGGTGAAGGCGGCCTGCATCTCGCGCACCGTCTCCGGCCGGAAGGCATTGCGCACCTCGGGCCGGTTGATGGTGATCTTGGCGATGCCCTCGGCGGCCTTGGCGTAGACGATGTCGGAATAGCCCGGAAGGGATTTCCATGCCGGGACGGGCGGTAGGGACGAGGCTTGCATCGTGCTCTCCGTGAGGGGTGTTCGGGTCGCTCCGCGGTTGCGTCGCGGACGGTCGACAGGGCGGAGCCGGGACGGCCGGCGGCGTGGCGATCAGTCGATCTTGGCACCGGATTGGCGGACGACGCGCGCCCACTTCTCGGCTTCCGCCGCGATGTGCCGCGCGAGCGCCTCCGGTGTGCCGGCCACGGTCTGCGCGCCGTGGGCCAGCAGCTGTTCCTTCACCTCGCGGTCGTCGAGCGCCTGCCGGATCGCCGCATTCAGCTTGTCGACGACGGGCGCGGGCGTGCCCGCCGGCGCGAAGATGCCGTCCCAGGCAGCGACGTCGTAGCCGGGCACCCCGGATTCCGCGATGGTCGGATACTCGGGCGCCGTGGGAAAGCGCTGCGCGGTGGTGACCGCGAGCCCGCGGACCTTCCCGCCCTTCACGAGCGGGAACGCGTTCGGCATGACGTCGATCATCATCTGGACCTGGCCGCCCATGACATCCGCCGCCGCCAGCGCGCCGCCGCGATACGGGACGTGCACGATGTCGATGCCGGCCATCGTGCGGAAGAGCTCGCCCGCGAGATGCGACGTCGTGCCGTTGCCTGCCGAGGCGAAGTTCACCTTGCCGGGATTGGCTTTCGCGTACTGGATGAGCCCGGCGACCGACGTCGCCGGGACGTCCAGGTTCACGAACAGCATCGCCGCGATCAGCGTCATCCGCGAGACCGGTGCGAAATCCTTGACCGGGTCGAAGCGGAGGTTGGTGTACAGCGCCTGGTTGATCGCGTGCGTGCCGTTGGTGCCGTACAGCAGCGTGTAGCCGTCCGGTGCCGCGTGCGCGACGAGCTCGGCGCCCACATTGCCGCCGGCGCCCGGCTTGTTGTCGATGACGATGGTGGTGCCGAGCGCCTGCCCGACCTTGGGCATGATGATTCGCGCCAGGATATCGGCGCCGCCGCCGCCCGGGAACGGGACCACCAGCCGGATCGGCCGGTCAGGGTAATCGGCAGCAGCCGTCTGGGGGAAGAGGACGGCGCCGGCAGCCAGGACGGCGCCGCAGAGCCATTGCGCGAGGCGCGACGACAATCGTTTCTGCATGGGGCGAGGACGGCAAGAGAGGCAAGCGGGCAAGTATATACGGAGGCGGGCGATTGATCCTGGTGATCCCCGTCTGGTCGCCGGCGCCGCATCCCGGGGGCATTCGGGCGTCGGCTCCGCTCGCGGGGCGCGGCGGGGCGTACCCCGATGTTGCGCTGCGGTAGAATCGTCGGTTCCATGAACGCGCTGACCGACCGCATTCTCGACGTCGAAGGGCCGCAGGCCGCGGCCCCGCGATTGCGCGAGATTCCATACAACTACACGTCGTTCTCGGACCGCGAGATCGTCATCCGCCTGCTTGGGCGCGAGATGTGGCAGTTGCTGGGCGAGCTGCGCACCGAGCGCCGTACCGGGCGCTCGGCGCGCATGCTGTTCGAGGTGCTGGGCGACATCTGGGTGGTCGAGCGCAATCCGTACCTGCAGGACGACCTGCTCGACAATCCGAAGCGGCGGGCGCTGCTGGTGGACGCGCTGCATCACCGGCTCTCGGAGATCGACAAGCGCCGTGTCAGCCACGAAGCGGCGCAGGCGATGAGCGGCGCCGTGACCAGCGAAGAGGGCGACGACGACCGCGGCGCCAAGGTGGCGCGGCTCATCGATGCCGCACGCGCCGCCGTCGATCGCTTTGCGGCGGCGTTCGCCGACACCGCGGTGTTGCGCCGGAAGGTGGTGCGCACGCTGGCGCGGCACACCGCGAAGGACAACATCGCCTTCGACGGCCTTGCCCGCGTGGCGCACGTGACCGACGCCACCGACTGGCGCGTCGAATACCCGTTCGTCGTGCTCCATCCCGACACCGAGGACGAAGTCCGCGCGCTGGTGCAAGGCTGCATCGAGCTCGGCCTCACGATCATCCCCCGCGGCGGCGGCACCGGGTACACCGGCGGCGCGATTCCGCTCGACGCGCGCTCCGCCGTCATCAACACCGAAAAGCTCGAGCGCCTCTCCGCGGTCGAGCGCATCGCGCTGCCCGGATGCGCGGGCCCGGTCCCCACGATCGAAGCGGGCGCGGGCGTGGTCACCCGGCGGGTGATGGATGCCGCGGACGCCGCGGGGCTCGTCTTTGCCGTCGATCCCACGTCCGCCGACGCGTCGTGCATCGGCGGCAACGTCGCGATGAACGCCGGCGGCAAGAAAGCGGTGCTGTGGGGCACCGCGCTCGACAACCTGGTGTCGTGGCGGATGGTGACGCCCGACGCGCGCTGGCTCGAGGTCACCCGCCTCGACCACAATCTCGGCAAGATCCACGACGCCCCCGTCGCGACGTTCGACCTCACGTGGTACGGCACCGACGGCAAGACGGTCGAGCGCAAGGAAACGCTGGCGATTCCCGGCGCGCAATTCCGCAAGGCCGGCCTCGGCAAGGACGTCACCGACAAGTTCCTGGCCGGGCTGCCCGGGATCCAGAAGGAAGGCTGCGACGGCCTCATCACGTCGGCGCGCTTCGTGCTGCACCGGATGCCGCCGGCGGTGCGCACGTTCTGCCTCGAATTCTTCGGGCAGGTCCACGATTCGACGCCGGCGATCGTCGAGATCAAGCGCTACGTGGACGGGCTCAAAGCCCGCGCGCCGTCGGCACGCGTGCTGCTGGCGGGACTCGAGCATCTCGACGAGCGCTACGTCAAGGCGGTCGGGTACGCGACCAAGGCGAAGCGTCACGGGCGGCCGAAGATGGTCCTGGTCGGCGACCTCGCCGGCGACAGCGACGACGCCGTCGCGAAGGCGGCCTCGGAGGTGATCCGGATCGCCAACGCGCGCGGCGCCGAGGGCTTCGTCGCGGTGTCGGCGGACGCGCGGCGCAAGTTCTGGGCCGACCGCGCGCGCACCGCGGCGATCGCCAAGCACACCAACGCCTTCAAGGTGAACGAGGACGTCGTCATTCCGCTCGATCGCCTCGGCGACTACACCGACGGCATCGAGCGCATCAACATCGAGCTGTCGATCGGCAACAAGCTCGCGCTCGTGCGCCGCGCTCGACGCCTTTTTCGCCTCGCCCGCCCTCACCCACGTGTGGGGCGTCGACGACGAGGCGCGGCCGGCGCCGGACCTGATCGACGCCAAGGTCGACGAGGCGCGCGCGCTCATCCAGGCGACCCGTGCCCGCTGGCAGGATCTCTACGATCGCATCGACGAGACCTTTCCCGCGCTGCAGGACCACTCGGTGGTCGTGTCGTGGAAGACGGAGTTGAAAGCGCCGCTCGAGGAGATCTTCGCCGGCCTCGCGTTTCGGCCGGTGCAGGGCCGCTGCACGGTGATCCACAAGGAAATACTCAAGAGCCGCGTGTTCGTCGCGCTGCACATGCACGCCGGCGACGGCAACGTGCACACCAACATCCCGGTCAATTCCGACGATTACGCGATGCTGCAGGCGGCCAACGCCGCGGTGGCCCGGATCATGGCGCTCTCGCGCAGCCTCGGCGGGGTCATCTCCGGCGAGCACGGCATCGGTCTCACCAAGCTCGAATACCTGACGCCGGACGAGCTCGCGCCCTTCGCCGCGTACAAGAAGAGGGTCGACCCCGACGGCCATTTCAACGCCGGCAAGCTCCTCGCCGGCGCCGACCTCGCCAACGCCTACACGCCGAGCTTCTCGCTGATCGGGCACGAGAGCCTGATCCTCGAGGCGTCCGAGGTCGGCGAAATCTCCGAGTCGATCAAGGATTGCCTGCGCTGCGGCAAATGCAAGCCGGTGTGCGCGACGCACGTGCCCCGCGCCAACCTGCTCTATTCGCCGCGCAACAAGATCCTGGCGACGTCGCTCCTGATCGAGGCGTTCCTCTACGAGGAGCAGACACGCCGCGGGGTGAGCCTGCGCCACTTCGACGAATTCGCCGACGTCGCCGATCACTGCACCGTCTGCCACAAATGCAAGAACCCGTGCCCGGTCGACATCGACTTCGGCGACGTGTCGATCGCGATGCGCAATCTGCTGCGCCGGCAGGGGAAGAAGAAATTCAATCCGCGCACGGCCGCGGCGATGTTCTTCCTCAACGCTACCGATCCCTCGACGGTCAAGCTCGCCAAGCGGCTGATGATCGATTGGGGATTCGCGGCGCAGCGCCTCGCGCACGGGTTCGCGAAGCGGTTCGGGCTGATCGGGGAACAGACGGCGCATCCCCCGGCGACCACGGGCCGGCCGGCGCTCAAGGCGCAGGTGATCCACTTCATCAACAAGCCGATGCCGGGCGGCCTGCCGAAGCGCACGGCACGGGCGCTGCTCGACATCGAGGACGACACCGTGGTCCCGATCATCCGCGATCCGGCCAAGGTCGACGACGATTCGGATGCGGTGTTCTACTTCCCCGGCTGCGGCTCGGAGCGCCTGTTCTCGCAGGTCGGCCTGGCCACGCAGGCGATGCTCTATCACGTCGGCGCGCAGTGCGTGCTGCCGCCTGGTTACCTCTGCTGCGGCTATCCGCAGACGGCGGCCGGCGAGCGCGAGCGCGGCCACAAGATCATCACCGACAACCGCGTGCTGTTCCACCGCGTCGCCAACACGCTCAATTACCTCGACATCCGGACGGTGGTCGTTTCCTGCGGCACCTGCATGGACCAGCTCGAGAAATACGAATTCGGGAAGATCTTTCCCGGCTGCCGCCTCCTCGACATCCACGAGTACCTGCTCGAGAAAGGGGTTGCGCTCGAGGGGGTCGCCGGCGTCCGCTACATGTACCACGACCCCTGCCACTCGCCGATGAAGACCTACAAGCCGTTGACCGTGGTCAACGCGCTGATGGGCGTCGACGTCGCGCAAAACGAGCGCTGCTGCGGCGAGGCCGGGACGCTGGCGATGTCGCGCCCCGACATCTCGACCCAGGTGCGGTTTCGCAAGGAGGAGGAGATGCGCAAGGGCGCCGAAGCGCTGCGCGCGGGACAGGACGGCGAGCGTTTCCGGGGCGACGTGAAGATCCTCACGTCGTGCCCCTCGTGCCTCCAGGGGCTGTCGCGCTTCAACGACGACGCCGGCACCGAAGCCGACTACATCGTCGTCGAGCTGGCGAAGCGGATCCTCGGCCCCGACTGGCTGCAGGAGTACGTGGCGCGCGCGAACAACGGCGGCATCGAGCGCGTCCTCGTCTGAATTCACGCCGTGGCGGCGGCCGCCTGTGTGTGACGCGGACTCGTCGTGGAAGACCGGACCCGCGGGTTCATTTCGCGGGCGGGTTCACCGGCGCCGCACCGTGGGCGAGGGCATTGGGTCCCTGGGCGCAGCACAGCTTGGCGACGAACACGGCCTCGGGCGACGGCGGCGCGTCGCGGAGCAGCCACGGGGCGCCGACCGCGAGCGCGAGGAAAAGGCCGACGATCAGGACGGCGCAGCGCGCCGTCTGACGGGTGGTGATGTTGGTGCGATCCTCGTTCATGGCACTCTCCTGTGGCGCAACGCACGCTCCGGCGGCGACACCGGGAAAAGACCCGGCGGCAGCGACCGGTCCGAGGGACAGGTCGCGCCGCGCGGGGTGGAGGAAATCGGGGCGCGCGATGTCGGGCGCGGGCTTGCGGTCTGAAGTTGTGTGCAGGTTGTTCATGGCACCACGATAGAGCCAGGGGGCCGCCCGTCGCAGCGGAGGATTCGGTTCGATGGCTGCAGAATATTCACGCGGCGGGCGGCCGGACACCGGCCGCGCGCGCTTCGTGGTGGGCGAGGTCGAGGTCGGCTTTGTGCTATAAATGTGGCGCAGACTTGCCGTCCTCCGGCGCGGCCCGGTCGGCATTCGCCGAGCCCGGCGGCAGGCACACGGACATCCGATGACCGACGCTAATCTCGACGCGCGCCCCGCGGAACCGGTCAGCGCCGACGCGGCCGCGCCCCCGCTCCCGGGCGATCGCCCGGCGCCCCCGTTCGTCGACGCCGAAGGGGCCGCGCGCTGGGTGAAGACGCTGCCCATCGCCGATGTGAATGCGGCCTACGGCGAAGTCCTGGAGCAGCTCCGGGCGCTGCTGGCGGTCGATCTGCCGCCGCGCGAACGTGCGCGCGTGGCCGAGGTGCTGCGCCAGCAGGTCGCCTACCTGCATACCGAGCTCGCGCGGCGCTACGCCGGCAAGCCGCAGCCGGCGGGCGAACGCGACCGCGAGGCTGCCGAGCAGGCGATCGCCCTGTGGCAGGCGCTGTGGGAGCAGTATTCGGTGTGCCTCAAGCCCCTGCTCGAGGGCGATCCCGATATCGAGAACGTCAAGGCGAAGCTGTTGCAGCGCGGGCTCTACGTCGGCAAGCAGCTGGTGCTGGTCTACGGGCTCGCGCGCCGGGTGCCGCCGGCGGCGCTGTGGCAGGAACTGCACGCGTACTACCGGCTGGTGGAGCTGCTGGAATGCGCCGCCAGCGCCGTCTCCGACCCGCTGCTGCCGAACGGCGTCGGCATCTCGTGCTACTCGACATACAGCCACGCGCTGCTGCTGGGACTTGCCGACCCGTGCGCGATGTCGATCAAGCAGATCCAGCTCGCCGACCGCTGGCTCGAGATGTGGGCGCGCAAAGTCAATCCGGCCGTCGTGAAGCGCGAGACCGACGGGCCCGTGATCGTCGTCGATCTCGACGGCACCACCGGCGCGGCGCTGGCCGCCGCCACCCCGGCGGAGCCCGCTCCCTCGCTGCGTTTCGCCTATGCCGACAAGCTCGCCACCAGTGTCCGCGGCCGGCTGAAGCGGCTGCAATCGGGCGCCAATCCCGCGGAGCTTCAACTGGGCCACGACTGCAGCGTCGAGCAGTGCACGTCATTGCTGTCGTATCTCGACTGGCGCTGGTACCAGCCCCCGCGCGAGCTCGAAGCCGCCGCGCCGACGTCGCTGTCGCTGTGTTCGGGCGGTCTCGATGCCGCCTACTACCGTGTCGGCGGCCGGACTTTCGACCGCCGGGGCCCGCTGCGCCCCTTCGGCCCGCAGAACGCGCAGCATCTCGCCTCGCTCGATGCGCTGACCGACTACGATCGCGGTCGCGACCAGGCCGAGCGCTCGTGGGTGTGGGAGCGCTGGGAAGGCGCCTGCGAATGGCGTGAGGCGACGCTCACGCGCACGGGCGCCGCGCACTACCGCTGGCATCTCGAGCAGCTCGTGGTCGTCGACGATGGCGAACGCGTGCGTGCCGGCTACGTCACCCGCGTCGCGCAGGGCGACGGCGACGCCCTAGCGCTCACGCTGAGGCTGTGGTCCGGGGCGCCGAAGACGCTGTCGTTGCGCCCGGTTTCCGGCGCGCTCGCGGAGGAGCCGCCGATGCCCGCACTGCTCCTCGCCGAGACGCCCGACGACAAGGCGTGCCTGATCCTGCCCCCGCGCACGTTCAACGCCGGCCGCGTGCTGTGCACCGCCGAGAGCGGGCCCGTGCGCCGCTTCCGTCTGACGCGCCTCCTGCAGCGGGGAGCGGATTTCGAGCGCATCGCGTTCGACGAGCAGCAATGACCAATCGCCTCGCCGGCGAGACCAGCCCCTATCTGCTCCAGCACGCGGCCAACCCCGTCGAGTGGTATCCGTGGGGTCCCGAGGCGCAGGAGAGGGCCCGGTGGGAAGGCAAGCCGCTGTTGCTGTCGGTCGGCTACTCGGCGTGCCATTGGTGCCACGTGATGGCCCACGAGTCGTTCGAGGATCCGGCGGTGGCCGCGGTGATGAACGAGCTGTTCGTCAACATCAAGGTCGACCGCGAGGAGCGGCCCGACCTGGACCAGATCTACCAGGCGGCGCACGCGCTGCTCACGCGCCGCTCCGGCGGCTGGCCGTTGACGATGTTCCTCACGCCCGCCGGCGAGCCGTTCTACGGCGGCACGTATTTTCCGAAGCACGGCCGCTACGGGCTGCCGGGATTCATCGATCTCCTGCCGCGCGTCGCGGCGGCGTATCGCGAGCAGGGCGACGCCATCGCCCTGCAGAGCGCGCGCCTCGTCGAAGCGCTGGCGAGCATCGAGCCGCAGGCGGGCACCGGCGGCGCCTCGGCCCCGCTGCCCGCCACCGCGCCGGCGGAAGCGCTTGCCGGTCTCAAGCGCAGCTTCGACCCGGTCGACGGCGGCTTCGGCACGGCGCCCAAGTTCCCGCATCCGGCGGAGCTCGAGTTTTGCCTCCGCGAGCACGCGCTCACCAACGACCGCGACGCGCTGCACGTGGCCGCGCACACGCTCGCGCGCATGGCCGACGGCGGGATTCACGACCAGCTGGGCGGCGGCTTCTGCCGCTACAGCGTCGATGGGCAGTGGAGCATTCCGCATTTCGAGAAGATGCTCTACGACAACGGGCCGCTCCTCGGGCTCTACGCCGACCTCGCGCGGATCACCGGCGAGCGAATATGGGCGGCGGTCGCGCGCGGGATCGTCGGCTGGCTCACCCGCGAGATGCGCGCGCCGGACGGCGCCTTCTACTCGAGCCTCGACGCCGACAGCGACGGCGAGGAAGGCAAGTTCTACGTGTGGTCGGCCGACGAAATACGCGCGCTGCTGCCGGCCGACCAATACGCGGTCCTCGCCCCGCATCTCGGGCTCGAGGGGCCCCCGAACTTCGAGAGCCATGCCTGGAACCTGCGGGTCGTCGTGCCGCTCCCCGAGGTCGCCACCCGCCTTGGCATCGAGGTCACGGAGGCGCAGGCAAGGCTCGACGCGGCGCGCGCGACGCTGCTCGCGGCGCGCGGCCGGCGCGTGCGGCCGGGCACGGACGACAAGATCCTGACCTCGTGGAATGCGCTGGCGATCGCCGGCCTCGCCCGCGCGGCGCGCGCGCTCGACGAGCCCGCCTTTGCCGGACTCGCCGTCGCGGCGGTCGACGCGCTGCGCGCCACCGCCTGGCGCGACGGCCGGCTGCTGGCGACCCGGAAAGGCGACCGGGCTCATCTGAACGCGTACCTCGACGACTACGCGTTCCTGCTGGCCGCGCTGCTCGAGCTGATGCAGACCCGCTTCCGGCCGCAGGACTATGCCTGGGCGCAGGACCTCGCCACGGTGCTGCTCGACGCGTTCGAGGACCCCGCGCACGGCGGCTTTTTTTTCACGAGCCACGATCACGAGGTGCTCATCCATCGCCCGAAGCCCGGACACGACAACGCCACGCCCTCGGGCAACGGCGTTGCCGCGCAGGCGCTCATCGCGCTGGGGCACCTTGCCGCCGACCCGCGGCTGGTCGAGGCGGCGGAGCGCACGGTGCGGCTGTTCGCCGGGGCGCTCGGCGCGTCGCCGGGCGGCTTTTCGACTCTTCTGTGCGGCCTCGAGGATTCGCTCGCCCCGCCCTCGTCGGTGCTCCTCGCCGGCGATCCGGCCCTGTGTTCGGCGTGGCAGCGCGCGTTGGAGGCGGACTATCGGCCGACGACGCGCGTGTTCAATCTCGCGGGGCACGGCGAGATCCCCGGCGCGCTCGTCAAAGGGCCGGCGCCGGCCGACGGCGCTACCGCATGGGTGTGCCAGGGGACCCAATGCCTTCCGCCGATCCACGCGCTGCCCGATCTCCTGCGGGTGCTTTCCCCGGGGCCATGACCCGGCGTCTGCACGGCGCGGTCAACGGTCTCGCTCGCCACGCGTTGGAGCACGTGGCGCCCGGAGGCAAGTGGCGGGCGCGACCGTCTTCCGGTACCATTGCCCGCCGTTTCGATACGCCCACATTCACGGAGAAATCATGAAACTGACGATCGCCATACTCGCCGCCGGCGTATTCGCCGCCGGTGCCGCCCAGGCCCAGGATGGCATGGCGCTGCTCACCAAGAACGGCTGCACGGCCTGCCACGCGGTCGACAAGAAGGTCGTCGGCCCGGCGTACAACGAGGTCGCCGCCAAATACAAGGGCGATGCCGGCGCCGCCGCGAAGCTCGCGGCCAAGGTGAAGGCCGGCGGTTCCGGCGTCTGGGGCCAGGTCCCGATGCCGCCCAATCCGGCGGTCTCCGATGCCGACATGAAGACGATGATTGCCTACATCCTCGCGCTGAAGAAGTAGGTTGAGGGAGGCCGCCGGCCGCTTTGACAGGACCTCGCCGCGCCGGTAACCTTCGAGGCGTCCGTGCAGGAGAGCGCGGTCCGGGCCGAGAGGGCCCCGGGACCGCCGCCGAAGGCGCAATTCCTGCAACCGCTCAGGCACCAAGGGCTGCACGGACGTAAGCGCAATCTGGAGAGCGGCCGCGCGGCGCGGATAAACGGCGCCGATGGCGGCCCACCGAAGGGGCACCCGGTGCTACGGCCGCGACAGGCGGCTCGCACCGCAATCTCTCAGGTAAAAGGACAGACAGGGCGAAGCGGCAATCCCGCTTCGCCCTTTTTTCGTTCGGCCTTCGGGAGGAGCGCATGCTAAAGGCAACACCCCTCAACGCCCTTCATCGCGCCGCGGGCGCGCGCATGGTCGATTTCGGCGGCTGGGACATGCCGGTCAACTATGGCTCGCAGATCGAGGAGCACCGCGCGGTCAGGAACGACGCCGGCATGTTCGACGTCTCGCACATGCGCGTCGTCGATCTCGGCGGCGCCGGCGCGCGCGACTTCCTGCGTTACGCGCTCGCCAACAACGTGGACAAGCTGCAAACGCCGGGCAAGGCGCTGTATTCGTGCCTGCTGCGGGACGACGGCGGCGTCATCGACGACCTCATCGTCTACTTCCTGCGCGAGGACTTCTTCCGCCTGGTGGTCAACGCCGGCACCGCCGACAAGGACATCGCCCACTTCGCCACGCTGCTCGCGGCGCGCGCGCCCGGGCTCGTGCTCACGCCCCGCACGGACCTGGCGATGATCGCGGTGCAGGGCCCGCATGCGCGGGCGAAGGTGTGGCAGGCGTTGCCCGGCAGCGAAGCGGCGAGCGGCACGCTGAAGCCGTTCATGGGGGCGGCGATGGGCGATACCTTCATCGCCCGCACCGGCTACACCGGCGAAGACGGATTCGAGGTGATGCTTCCGGCGGCGCGCGCCGGCGCGCTGTGGAACGCGCTCTCCGCCGCCGGCGTGCGGCCGTGCGGCCTCGGCGCACGCGACACGCTGCGGCTCGAGGCCGGGATGAATCTGTACGGCCAGGACATGGACGAGACCGTCGGCCCGCTCGAATCGGGCCTCGCGTGGACCGTCGATCTCGCGAGCCCGCGCGACTTTGCCGGCAAGGCGGCGCTTTCCGCCAAACCCGTGACGCGCGCGCTGACGGGGCTGATCCTCGTCGACCAGGGCGGCGTGCTGCGCGCGCACCAGGTTGTGCATACCCCGCGCGGCGACGGCGAGATCACGAGCGGCACGTTCAGCCCGACGTTGAACCGGTCCATCGCGCTCGCGCGGCTGCCGGCCGGCATCGACGCCGGCGACACCGTGCGCGTCACGATCCGCGACAAGCCATTGACGGCACGAGTGGCGAAGCCGCCGTTCGTGCGCCAGGGCAAGGCACTCGTTTCCTAGGCGCTAATCGAACAGGAGCTCCAATGAACGTACCGCAGGATCTCAGATACACGGCCAGCCACGAGTGGGTGAAGAGCGAAGCGGACGGCACGCTGACGGTCGGCATCACCGACCACGCGCAGGAAGCGCTCGGCGATCTCGTGTACATCGAGCTGCCGGCCGTGGGTCGCGTGGTGGCGGCCGCGGAGGCGTGCGCGGTGGTCGAATCGGTGAAGGCGGCCTCCGACATCTACGCGCCGGTCGGCGGCGAGGTGACGGCGGTGAATGCCGACCTGCCGGCGACACCCGAGCTCGTCAACGAGGACGCCTACGCGTCATGGCTGTTCAAGCTCAAGCCTTCCGATCCGGGCGCCGTCGCCGCGCTGCTCGATGCGGCGGCGTACGAAGCGACGATCGGCGACGCGTGATCCGTGACCAACCCGCACGGCGCCCGTTCCGCGGCGCGCCCGCAACGAGGTTACCCCGATGAACGACCCGAAGCCCTCCCTGCCCGCCCGTGATCCACTGTCCGCCCTGGAACAGGCGGATGCCTTCATCGCGCGCCACATCGGCACCACCGCCGACGATCAGGCGGCGATGCTCGCGACGCTGCGCTACGCGTCGCCGACGGCGCTGGTGGACGCCGTGGTTCCCGCGTCGATCCGCAGGGCGGCGCCCCTCGCCCTGCCGGGTCCGGTCACCGAAACCGAAGCGCTCGCCCGCCTGAAGGCGATCGCGGCGAAGAACCGGGTGCTGAAATCGTTCATCGGGCAGGGCTATTACGGCACGCACACGCCTGCCGTCATCGCTCGCAACATCCTCGAGAACCCGGCGTGGTACACCGCGTACACGCCGTACCAGCCCGAGATTTCGCAAGGCCGGCTGGAAGCGTTGATCAACTTCCAGACCATGGTCTGCGACCTGTCGGGCATGGCGATCGCCAACGCGTCGATGTTGGACGAGGCCACTGCCGCCGCCGAGGCGATGACGCTGTGCCAGCGGATGAGCCGGAGTGCCAGCCGGCGGTTCTACGTCGCCGTCGACGTGTTCCCCCAGACGATCGACGTCGTGCGCACGCGCGCCGCGCCGCTCGGCATCGAGGTCGTGGTGGGCCCCGCGGACGCCGCGCCGGCGGCCGGCGCGTTCGCGGTGCTGCTGCAATACCCGGGCGCCGACGGCGACGTGCGCGATTATCGCGCGCTGACCGCGGCGATTCACGCGCGCGGCGGCTTCGTCGTGGTGGCCGCCGACGTGCTCGCGCTCACGCTCCTTGCCCCGCCGGGCGACTGGGGCGCCGACGTGGCGGTGGGCTCGACCCAGCGCTTCGGCGTGCCGATGGGTTACGGCGGCCCGCATGCCGGCTACCTCGCGACGCGCGACGCGTTCAAGCGCTCGATGCCCGGACGGCTCGTCGGCGTCACCGTCGACGCCGACGGCGGACCGGCGTATCGCCTCGCCCTGCAGACGCGCGAGCAGCACATCCGCCGCGAGAAGGCGACGTCGAACATCTGCACGGCGCAGGTGCTGCTGGCGGTGATGGCCAGCATGTACGCGGTCTATCACGGCGCCGACGGCCTGACGACGATCGCGCGCCGCGTCCACCGGCTCGCCGGCATCATGAAGGCGGGCCTCGTGCGGCTCGGATTCGGCGTGCCGACCGTGGCTTTCTTCGACACGATCACCGTTGCCACCGGCGAGCGAACGCCGAGCGATCCGCGAGCGGGGCGAGCGCTGCGGCGTCAACTTCCGGCAGGTCGATACGCACACGCTGGGCCTCTCGCTCGACGAGACCACGACCCGCGCCGACGTCGAGCTCGTCTGGCACATATTCAACGGCGGCGCCGCGCCGTTCACCGTCGCCGACCTCGATCCCGAGGTGGGTGACGCACTGCCCGCGGCACTCGCCCGGGTGTCGCCGTTCCTCACCCATCCGACGTTCCGCCGCTACCGCTCGGAGACGGACATGCTGCGCTACCTGCGCCGTCTCGCCGACCTCGACATCGCGCTCGACCGGGCGATGATCCCGCTCGGCTCGTGCACGATGAAGCTGAACGCGTCGAGCGAGATGATCCCGGTGACGTGGCCGGCGTTCGCCGACCTCCATCCCTTCGCGCCGGCGGACCAGGCGCAGGGCTATCGCGAGCTGATCGCGGACCTCGAGCGGATGCTGTGCACGATCACCGGCTACGCGGCGGTGTCGCTGCAGCCGAACGCCGGGTCGCAGGGCGAGTACGCGGGGCTGCTCGCGATCAAGGCGTACCACGCGAGCCGCGGCGAGGCGCATCGCGACATCTGCCTCATCCCCGCCTCCGCCCACGGCACCAACCCGGCCTCGGCGCACATGGCCGGCCTGCAGGTGGTGGTCGTCGCCTGCGACAAGGACGGCAACGTCGACCTTGCCGATCTGGAAGGGAAGGCGCGGCTGCACGGCGCGAAGCTCGCCGCCATCATGGTCACGTATCCGTCGACGCACGGCGTGTTCGAGGTGGGCATCCGGCGGATCTGCGAAATCGTCCATGAGCAGGGCGGGCAGGTCTACGTCGACGGCGCCAACCTCAATGCGCTGGTCGGCCTCGCGGCGCCCGGCGAATTCGGCGCCGACGTGTCGCACCTCAACCTGCACAAGACGTTCTGCATTCCGCATGGCGGCGGCGGCCCGGGCGTGGGCCCGATCGGGGTCGGCGCGCATCTCGCGCCGTTCCTGCCGGGCCACCGCTACCTGCCCGGACGCGAGGCCGCGACGCCCGGCCCCGCGGTCGCCGCCGCGCCGTTCGGCAGCGCGTCGATCCTGCCGATTTCATGGATGTACGTCACGATGATGGGCGGGACCGGGCTCACCCGGGCGAGCGAAGCGGCGATCCTCGCCGCCAACTATGTCGCGCGGCGCCTCTCCGACCATTACCCGGTGCTTTACGCGGGCCCGGACGGCCTCGTCGCGCACGAGTGCATCCTCGATTTGCGACCGCTGAAGGATGCCACCGACGTCGCCGTCGACGATGTCGCCAAACGGCTGATGGATTACGGATTCCATGCCCCGACGATGAGCTTCCCGGTGGCGGGAACGCTGATGGTCGAGCCGACCGAGTCCGAGCCGAAGGCCGAGCTCGACCGCTTCGTCGACGCGATGATCGCGATCCGCGCCGAAATCGACGCCGTCGCCGAGGGCGCGATGGATCGTGTCGACAACCCGCTCAAGCACGCGCCGCACACGGCCGCCGCCGTGACCGCCGACGAATGGACGCACACGTACCGCCGCGAGCAGGCGGCGTATCCCCTGTCGTCGCTGCGGACCGGCAAGTACTGGCCGCCGGTGGCGCGCGTCGACAACGTTCACGGCGACCGGCACCTCTTCTGCAGTTGCATTCCGGTTGCCGACTACGCGGAGGCCGACCCGGCCGCGCCGCTCACCGTTAGCGCCTGATCGATGCGGGTAACCGTCCTCGGCGCCGGCGTGGTCGGCGTCACCGCGGCGTGGTATCTGGCGGCGGACGGGCACGAGGTCACGGTCGTCGACCGCCAGGACGGGCCGGCGCTGGAGACGTCGTTCGCCAACGGCGGCCAGATTTCCGCCTCGCACGCCGAGCCGTGGGCGAACCCGGGCGCACCGTGGCAGGTGCTGCGCTGGCTGGGCCGTGAGGACGCGCCGCTCCTGTTCCGGCCGCGGGCTGACTGGCGCCAGTGGCGTTGGGGCCTGCAGTTTCTCGTCGAGTGCCTGCCCTCGCGCACGCGACACAATACGGTCCAGTGCCTGAACCTCGCGCTGTACGCGCGCGACTGCCTGCGCGAATTGCGCACGGCGACCGGAATCGAATACGACCATCTGGAGCGCGGCATCCTGGAGGTCTGCACCGAGGAGAGGGACTTCGCGCACGCGGCCGCGACCGCCGAACATATGCGGCGCTACGGCTGCGACCGCGAGGTCAAGTCCGCCGACCAATGCGTCGCGATCGAACCGGCGCTCGCCGCCTGCCGCGAGCATCTTGCCGGCGGCATCTACACGGCCAGCGACGAGTCGGGCGACGCCTGGCGTTTCACCACCGAGCTCGCGCGGCGCGCCGCTGCGCGCGGCGTCGCGTTTCGCTGGCGCGCGAGGGTCGCGGCGCTCGCCGTCGACGGGAATGCAGTGACGGGCGTGCGCTGCGTGAACGAGCGCGGCGAGACGGAAACGATCACCGCCGATGGCTACGTGATGGCGCTGGGCAGCTACAGTCCGCTGCTGCTGCGGCCGCTCGGCATCGCGGCACTCATCTATCCGGTCAAGGGCTATTCACTGACGATCGACGTCGGCGGACACCGCGGTGCGCCGACCGTGTCGCTCACCGATCGCGCGCGGAAGATCGTGATCACGCGGTTGGGCGAGCGCCTGCGCGTCGCGGGCACCGCCGAAATCTCGGGTTACGACACCGCCCTCAACGCCGTGCGCTGCCAGGCCCTGCTGCGGCGCACGTTCGAGCTCTTTCCCGACGCCGGGGAGCGTGACAGTGCCGTCTTCTGGGCCGGGCTGCGGCCCGCGACGCCCTCGAATGTGCCGCTGGTCGGACGCACGCGGTTTGCCAATCTGTTTCTCGACACCGGGCACGGCACCCTCGGCTGGACCATGGCGTGCGGCTCGGGCCGGGCACTCGCGAACATCGTCGCAGGGCGCGACCCCGAGGTCGATTTCAAGTTCACGAGCTAGACTTCGACGATGCTTCGACGGTTCTGGTGGCTCGTGCCGCTCGCGTTTTGCGCCGCGCTCTATGCGCCGACCCTGACGAACGGATTCCTGGCCGACGACTACACCTATCTCGTTTCGCTCGGCTGGTGGGCGGACGGCGGCGAGTTGACGAGCCGCGTTCTCGCCAACTTCACCGCCGGAATCGATGCCGGCAGCTATTACTATCGACCGCTGCCGATCACGAGCTTCGCGCTCAACTTCGCGGCCGGCGGCGCCGATCCGGTCGGCTGGCGCGCTGTCAATCTGGTGCTCCATCTTGCCTGCGGCGGACTGGTCGCGGCGCTGGCCGCGGGCCTCGGCGCGCGAGGCGATGCGCGCGCCGCATTCGGCGCCGCGACCGCGGCGGCGATCTTCCTGCTCTCGCCGGCGAGCCCCGAAGTCGTCGCGTGGGTCTCCGGGCGTTTCGATTCGCTGGCGCTCTTCTTCATGCTGCTGGCCCTCACGGGTTTCCTGCGTTCGGCGCGCTGGAACGACCGCTACGGCATTGGGGGACTGGCGGCGGCCGTCTGCGCTCTCGCCAGCAAGGAGTCGGCGACGCTGCTGCCCGTGCTCGTGCTGGCGCTCGCCATCGCGCGACCGGCAGAGGCCCGCGCTGCGCCCGCGGCCGGAATGCCGGCCGTCGTGACGCGCGCGATGCGCCGGGCGACGCCATGGTTCGTGCTGCTGGTCGTGTATTTCGGGTGGCGGATCGCGCTGTTCGGTACGCCCTTCCGCGTCTATCCCGACACGGAGCCCGTGGCGGCACTGCTGGGCGCGCACTGGCTGACGACGCTGGGGTCGTCCGCGCAATGGCTGCGGGCGGAAATGCCGGAGCCGGTGGCGCGGGCGGCGTTTGGTTGGGCGCTCGCGGTCGCGCTGGTGATGGGCGGCGCGTGGTGCCTCGCGCAGCGCGTCCATCGCCCGCGCTGGCTCGCGCTCGCCGGTGCGGTGGCGGTCGCGATCGTGCTGCCGGTGCTGCAGCTCCGGGTTCTCGATCCGCAGGGGGAAAGCGGGCGGCTGTTCTACGTCGCGGCGGCCGCGCTCGCGCTGCTCGCCGCCTTGCCGTGGGCGGCGTCGGATCCCGGCCGGCCATGGATGTGGAATCGCGCGCTGCGCGGCATCTTCGTCAGCGCGACCGTTGTCGCCGTCGCGGCCGAGGCCGTTCTTCTCGACGCGGCGCTGGTGACGTGGCGCCAGGCGGGCGTGCAGGCGACCGCTCTGGTCGACGAGCTCGCGCGGTTGCCCGCACGGATTCCGGCAGAGGGGTACGGCTTCGTGCTGGTACCGGATCGCATCGGCGGCGTTCCGTTCGGCCGGCTCGCGCAAGGCGGCTTCACGCTGCCACCCGTGCAGCCGGCGCCGCTGCTGTCGCGCCTCGTCGTGCAGACCGAGCGCGATCTCGCGGCTTGGCCGGAGAACATGCGCCGCGGCATCGTCGATGCGCTGAAGCGCTACCCGCCGCGCGAGGTGTGGCCCGCGGTGGCGGCCGGACAGGTGACGCGAGGCGAGGTCCCGACGAATTTCTACTGCTGGGACAGCACCCGCGCGCGGCTCTCCGAACTCGCCATGCCGGCGCCGGTTGCCGGCGAGCCCTGGCTTCCGGCGTGGAAGGCGGCACTCGCCGCGAGCCCGTGCCAGGAATTGTCGCGGTCCCTGCCTGACCGGTGAGGCGGCAGGGCCGCCGACGGCTCAGGCGATCGTCGCGGCAAGAATGACGACGCCGGTCACGAGCACCAGCACGACGCTCACGCGGTCGCGCAGCGCGAACACCACGGGGTCGTCGTGCAGCTCGCCGCGGTGCGCGAGCAGCCACACGCGCCCGATCCAGTACAGCAGGACGAGGCAAAGCGCCCACAGGATCTCGGGGCTGCGGTACAGCGGCGCGACGTTCGGGCTGTCGATGTAGAGCGCCAGCACCAGCACCGAAATGAGCCCGGCGGCGGCGCCGAGGCTCGCGATCATCGGCGCGTCGCTGGCCGAATAGCCGCGGCCCTTCGACTCTTCCGCGCCGATCGCGGCGAGCCGCTCGAGCTCGACGTAGCGCTTCGCCATCGCGAGGCTCAGGAACAGGAAGGTGCAAAAGGCGAGGAGCCAGAACGACGCCACGACGGGAACCGCCGCCGCTCCGGCCAGCACGCGCACCGTGTACAGGAAAGACAGCACGATGACGTCGAGGATCGCCACCCGCTTCAGCGCAAACGAGTAGGCGAGCGTCAGCGCGAAGTACGCCACCACCGTCGTCGCGAACAACGGCGACAGGGCCGCTGCCACGACGAGGCCTGCCACGCACAGCACCGGCGCGGCGGCGATTCCGATTTGCAGCGGCAGCGTGCCGGCGGCGAACGGGCGCCAGCGCTTGCGCGGATGCGATCGGTCGTGCGCGACGTCGACGAGATCGTTGATGAGGTACGCCGCGGAGGCCACGAGGCACAGCGCCACGAACGCCGTCGCGCCGCGGGCAAGGGCGGCGGGATCGCCGAGGCGGTGGGCGGTCACGAGTGGCAGCGCCACGAGCAGGTTCTTCGTCCACTGGTACGGGCGCAGCGCGCGGATCAGGCTGCGCGCGAAGGAAGGCCGTTCGTCGATGGTTTCGAGCACCGGCGCGGCCCGTTGCGCGGCCCGCGCCGCGCCCGGCAGCGCGTTGACGACGATCGCGCCGCGCGCCATCTTCCACACGGCGGCGTCGGCCCGCGCATTGCCGGCGTAGTCGAATCCCCGCTCACCGTAGAGCTCGACCAGCGCGGCTGCCTTGCGCCGCGCGGAGAGGTTGCAGCCCGCGGTCGTCGCCAGCACGCGATCGAAGCAGCCGAGATGCGCGGCAACCGCTTCGGCGTGCGGCAGCGCGGCGGCCGTCGCCAGCACCACTTCACGCCCGGCCGCGCGCGCGGCGTACGCGAGCTCCAGAACGCGCGGCTCGTACGGGAGATGCGCGGCGTCCACCGCGACCCGCGCGGCGACCCGGCGCTTGAATTCCGCGCGCCCGCGAAACAGCCAGCCAGTCAGCGCAACGACCGCGAACGGATGGCGGGCGAGCAACTGCAGCACGCTTTCGATCAGCACATCGGTCCGCGTCAGCGTGCCGTCGAGATCGATCGCCAGGGCAACGTCCACGGTGTCGTGCGCGCTCACCCGGTCGAGTTTCGCACAGCCGCTTCCGGTTAGCCACGGCCGGCCCCTATAATGGAGGCCACGCGCGTGGGCAGGCCCCGCGGTGCAACGGGACGCCGTTTCGAATGACGCTCGAACGATTCACCCGCTGGCAGGCGGCGCCCATTCATCTCGGAATCAGCGCCGTGATCGCCGCGCTGGTCGTGTTCGCGATGCTGTATCTCTGGTATCCCCAGCCCTATTTCCGGGCGTCGGGGGGGCAGCTCTTGCTGCTGCTCCTGATCGGCGTCGACGTCGTCATCGGCCCGCTCCTGACGCTGATCGTGTTCGACCCGCGAAAGAAGCGGCTGAAGCTCGACCTCGCGGTGATCGCGGCGCTGCAGCTCGCGGCGCTGGCGTACGGCACCTCGGTGATGTTCGAGGCGCGGCCGGTGTACGTGACCTTCGCCGGCGACCGGTTCGAGCTGGTGGAAGCGAGTGCCATCGACGCCAACGAGCTGGCCGAGGCGAGGCCCGAGTTCCGCAAGCTGTCGCTCACCGGCCCCAGGGTCGTGGGGGCGCGGCTGCCCGTCGATCCCGCGGAGCGGATCCGGTTGGGAATGGCCGCGACGATGGGCGCGAGCGTCGGCGTGTTTCCGCAGTACTACGTGCCGTATGCGGCCGTGTCGCATGCGGCGATCGCGCGGTCGAAACCGCTCGCGAAACTGCGCGAGTGGCATCCCGATCGCGCGCGCGACATCGACGCCTGGGTGGCCGCGAGCGGCAAGCCGGAAGCCTCGCTCCGGTTTGTGCCGCTGCAGGCGCGGCACGGCGACATGTGCGTCGTCATCGACGCCTTTTCCGGTGACGTGCGGGGTGTTCTCGCCATCTATCCGTGGGAGTGAGCCCCGCGGCGCGGCGCCTGCCGGCCGGCGGCTATAATCGCGCTCTTTCACCCGCGGGTTTCCATGGCTCTCCTTCGTCTCGCCGGCGCCGTCGCGCTGGCGCTGTTCATCGCCGCTGCGGCGGCACAGCGGCCGGGGATCCCGGCGGCGCCCGCGGGCGTGCCGCAGCGGGTGGCGCCGGCCACGGTCGCGCCGCCGACGATCGCCGCATCCTCGTACGCGCTGCTCGACGTGACCAGCGGCCAGCGGATCGTCGCGGAGAACGCCGACGAGCGCCGCGATCCGGCGTCGCTCACCAAGCTGATGACGGCCTACCTCGTGTTCGGCGCGCTGCGCGACAAGACGATCACGCCCTCGCAGATGGTCACGGTGTCGGACGCCGCGTGGCGGGCCGAAGGCTCGCGGATGTTCATCGAGCCGCGCAAGGCGGTCTCGGTCGACGAGCTACTGCACGGCATGATCGTGCAATCGGGCAACGATGCGTCGGTCGCGCTGGCCGAGCTCGTCGCCGGCAGCGAGGCGGCGTTCGCGCAGCGGATGAACCAGGAGGTGAAGCGCCTCGGCCTCACCAACACCAATTTCGTCAACGCCACCGGGCTCTCGCAGCCGCAACACTATGCGTCGGCGAACGATCTCGCGCGGCTCGCCGCGGCGCTGATCCGCGATTTTCCCGAGTACTACCCCTTCTATTCCTTGAAGGAGTACCGGTACAACAACATCACGCAGCCCAACCGCAACCGCCTGTTGTGGCTCGATCCCTACGTCGACGGCCTGAAGACCGGGCATACCGAAACCGCCGGCTGGTGCCTCGTCGCCTCGGCCAAGCGCGGCGAGCGCCGTCTGCTGTCGGTCGTGCTGGGCGCGGGGTCCGACGCGGCTCGGGCGAGCGAAAGCCAGAAGCTCCTGAATTACGGGTTCCAGGCTTTCGACACCGTCCTGCTCTATGCGCCGGACCGTCCCGTATCCCGGCTGCGGGTCTGGAAGGGCGCGGCCGCCGACGTGCCCGCGGGCTTTTTCGCCGGCCAGTACGTCACGCTGCCGAAGGGCCGGGCCGACCAGCTCGCGCTGACGCTGGCGGCGACGGAGCCGCTGTTGGCACCGGTGACCAAAGGCCAGCGCGTGGGCGTGGTCAATGTCGCGCTCGACGGCAAGCCGGTCGCCGAATTCCCGCTGGTGGCGCTCGAAGACGTGCCCGCCGGCAATATCTTCGGTCGCGCGTGGGATACGGTGCGGCTATGGGTCAAGCAGCCGTGAACGATCTCCGAATCATTCTCCAGGGCCGGCCATGATTGTCTATCTCAACGGCCGTTTCCTGCCGCAGGAAGAGGCCACGATCTCCGTCCTCGACCGCGGCTTCATCTACGGCGACGGCGTCTATGAGCTCGTCCCCGTCTACCACCGCCAGCCGTTTCGCCTGCCGCAGCATTTCGCGCGGCTGCAGCACAGCCTCGATGGCATCCGCCTCGCCAATCCGCACACCGACGCGCAGTGGACCGCGCTCGTCGCCCTGCTCGTCGCGCGGCAGACGTTTGCGAATCAGGGGATCTACCTCCAGGTGACCCGCGGCGTGGCCAAGCGTGACCACGCGTTCCCGGCGGACGTGCCGCCGACGGTGTTCATGATGAGCAATCCGCTGGCCACGCCGCCGGCGGAGCAGGTCGCCGCCGGCGTGGCGGTGGTCACGGCGGAGGACAACCGCTGGCGACGCTGCGATCTCAAGACCATATCGCTCGTCGGCAACGTGTTGATGCGCCAGCTCGCGGCCGACGCGGGCGCCGTGGAGACCGTCATGTTCCGCGACGGGTTCCTGACCGAAGCGTCGGCGTCCAATGTCCTCGTCGTCATCGGCGGAAGAATCGTCGTGCCGCCCAAGGACAATCTGATCCTGCCCGGGATCACGTACGACGCCGTGCTGGAATTCGCGCGCGACGCCGGGTTGCCGTTCGACGTGCGGCCGGTGCCGAAGGCGGAGGCGCTTGCGGCCGATGAAATGTGGCTGTCGTCGTCGACCAAGGAAGTGCTCGCGGTGACGACCGTCGATGGTCGGCCGTTCGCCGGCGGCACGCCGGGGCCGGTTTTCCGCCGGATGTACGCGCTGTTCCAGCAGCAGAAGCCCCGACCCGCATAACCGCGGCCGAGCATCGGTCGCCGTGGGTCGATGCCGCGTAGCCCGAGTTGAGCGGAGCGAAACCCGGGTGGGCGCCTACACGCCGGGGAGAGGGTGCGTGGTCGCGTAATGCCCGTGGTGGAAGACGAGCCCGAGGCCGTTGTGCCGCTCGCAGGTGTCGACCTCGCCGATGAACAGCACGTGGTCGCCCGCGCGATGGACGGCGTGGTGCCGGCATTCGAACCACGCGATGCAGCCTTCGATCAACGGCGCGCCGGCGGCACCGATCCGGTAGGGCACGCCCGCGAAGCGGTCGGCATGGGGCCGCGAGAAGCGGCGGGCGAGCTCGACCTGGTCGTGCGCCAGCACGTTGACGGTGTAACGCTCGGCGGCCCGGAAGGCCGCGAGGTTGCTGCCGGTGTCCGCGAGGCTCCAGACGATGAGCGGCGGATCGAGCGACACCGAGTTGAACGAGTTCGCGGTAAAGCCGACGAAACGGCCGTCCCCGGCGTCCGCGCAAATGACCGTGACGCCGGTGGCGAATTGCGCCAGCGCATCGCGAAAGTGCCGTTCGGTGAACGGCGGCGGCGTCGCGGAAGCGTGATCGTGGCCGGCAGCGGACTTGGGCAAGGCTCTAACCGCGGCGATGCGGTCGGGGAGGCGGAAGCGGTGATGGTAGCAGCGGCAGCGGCACGCGTGTCAAACCCGCCCGACCCCCGGATGCGCAGCGCGTGCGTGTTTTGCTAGAATGACTGATACGCGCCGACTGCGCGATGATGACGGCGCCGCGCGACGGCGCCGGTAACAACGGCAGGTGGCCGGGCTTCATCCCCCGGCGGCAAGGGGCAGAACCCATGTCCGCGACAATGGCCGAACCGCTGAAGAAGATCATCGCCCACCGCTATATCGGGCGGAACCTGCCGGTCACGCTGGTGCTGCCCGACGGCAACCGCATTCCGCTCGCGCCGCAGGCCGAGGTCGAGATCCTCGCGCGCACGTGGCGCGGATTGAAGGCCCTCTCGTCGCCGGCGCTGGGCGCGCTCGCCCGGGCGTACGTCAGGGACGACATCGACTTCACCGGCAGCGCGCGGCGCGTCATCGCGATCGCCGAGGGCATGGTCGGCGAGATCACGCACGGCAAGGACGCGCTTGCGGCACGCCTCCGGCTCTGGCGGAACCAGCGGCGCAGCAATCGCGCGAACATCGGCCACCACTACGACGTCTCCAATGCGTTCTACGCCCTGTGGCTCGATGCGAATCTCGTCTACTCGTGCGCGTATTTCCGCACGGCCGACGACACGCTCGACGCGGCGCAGACGCAAAAGCTCGATCACATCTGCCGCAAGCTGCGCCTCGCGCCCGGCGAGCGCTTCCTCGACATCGGCTGCGGCTGGGGCGCTCTGCTGTTCCATGCGGCGGAGCGCTACGGCGTCGAGGCGACCGGCATCACGCTGTCGAAGAACCAGTTCGACCACGTGCGCGCCGAGATCGCGGCCCGCGGGCTCGCCGGCCGCGTCAACGTCGAATTCACCGACTATCTCGACCTCCCGGATGCCGTCCAGTACGACAAGATCGCGAGCGTGGGGATGTTCGAGCACGTCGGCGTGGCGCGCTTCCCGAAATACTTCGGCAAGATCTGGCGGATCCTGAAGCCGGGCGGGTTCGTGCTCAATCACGGGATCACGCACAACCCGCTCGGGGCCAGGAGCCTCGGCAGCGGCATCGGCGATTTCGTCGAGGAATACGTGTTCCCCGGCGGCGAGCTGACGCACGTCGCCCGGGTGATCGAGGGCATCGCGGCGCAGGGGCTCGAAGTGGTCGACGCCGAGTCCTTGCGCGAGCACTACGCGAAAACGCTGTGGCAATGGTGCGAGCGGCTCGAAACCAACGCCGACGCGGCGCGCGCGGAGGTCGGCGAGGAGAGATACCGCGTGTGGCGGATCTACCTCGCGGGCTCGGCGCACGCGTTCGACCGCGGCTGGCTGTCGCTGTGGCAGCTCCTCGCGGGCAAGCCGTTCCCGGACGGCAGCCTGCCGCATCCGTTGACGCGCGAGTTCATGTATTCGTAGCCCGGGTTGAGCGCATGCGGAACCCGGGCGGGCAGATGCCGGGTGCCCTTTTCAGCCCCACTCGGCTTTCGCGCACGCTCAACCCGGGCTACGCGCTCCGTTCCCGGGTTGCATTTCCCGGATGTGCCGCCACATTCTGGCGTCTGGAGCTTCCCATGCCGCTGGTGCCCGCATCGCCGCCCGACTCCCTGTTGACGTTTCCGTGCGCCTTCCCGATCAAGGTCATGGGACGCACGCAGGACGGGTTCGCGCAGGCGATCCTCGACGTCGTGAACCGGCACGCCCCGGACTTCGACGCGGCCACGCTGGAGATGCGGGCGTCGAGCGCGGGCAAGTATCTGTCGCTGACCTGCACGATCAACGCGAGCTCGCGCGAGCAGCTCGACAACCTGTATCGCGACCTGTCGTCGCATCCGATGGTCGCGCTGGTGCTCTGATGACGGCAGTGGCGGCCGCGCACGCGTCGGCGGAGCCGGCCACGATCGTCAGCGGCGTCGTCGTGCGCGCGCTCGGGCGCACCGCGTACGAGCCGACGTGGCAGGCGATGCAGGCGTTCACCGCGGCGCGGACCCCCGCCACGCCCGACGAAATCTGGCTCACCGAGCATCCGCCGATCTTCACGCTGGGACTCGCCGGCCGGCGCGAGCACCTGTTGCGCGAGCGCGGCATCCCGGCGCTCAAGGTCGATCGCGGCGGGCAGATCACCTATCACGGTCCCGGGCAGCTCGTGGTGTATCTGCTCCTCGACCTGCGACGCTCGCGCCGCGGGATCCGCGACATCGTCCGGACCCTCGAGGCGTCGGTGGTAGAATGGCTTGATTCCATGGGGATTTCGGCCCATGGCAAGCCGTCGGCCCCCGGGGTCTACGTGGCCATCGGCGGAGCGGAGGCGAAGATCGCGGCGCTCGGGCTCAAGGTGCGCCAGGGCTGCACGTACCACGGACTGGCCGTGAACGTGGCCATGGATCTTTCCCCGTTCGCCGACATCGATCCGTGCGGCTATCCGGGGCTGGCCGTGACGCAGCTCGCCGACCTCGGCATCCTGCGCACGGTCGAAGAGGCAGGCGCCGGGCTGGCACCCATCCTCGCGCGGCGGCTCACCGGGAACCCGAGACCATGACCACGCCCACCGACCCTGTTGCTGTTCCCCCCAACGCCGCCGGCGTCAAGCACAAGGGCGACGCGAAGACCGCGCGCGTGTTCGCCCAATACGCGATCAAGGTGGTCGCCACCGAGCGCCTGAAGAAGCCCGACTGGATCCGCGTGCGCGCCGCGTCGTCGCCACGGTTCAACGAGATCAAGACGATCCTGCGCGAGCACCGGCTGCACACGGTGTGCGAGGAGGCATCGTGCCCCAACATCGGCGAGTGCTTCAGCAAGGGCACCGCGACGTTCATGATCATGGGCGACCTGTGCACGCGGCGCTGCCCGTTCTGCGACGTGGGGCATGGCCGCCCGCTGCCGCTCGATGCCGACGAGCCCGACAATCTGGCGAAGACGATCGCGGCGCTTTCGCTCGCCTACGTCGTGATCACGAGCGTGGATCGCGACGACCTGCGCGACGGCGGCGCGCGGCATTTCGTCGACTGCATCCGCGCGGTGCGCGGGCGTTCGCCGCGCACGCAGATCGAGGTGCTGGTGCCCGACTTTCGCGGGCGCCTCGACCGGGCATTGGACATCCTGACGGTGGCTCCGCCGGACGTGATGAACCACAATCTCGAAACGGTGCCGCGGCTCTACAAGCAGGCCCGGCCCGGGGCCGACTACGCGCATTCGCTGCGGCTCCTCGCGCTGTTCAAGGCGCGCTGCCCGGACATTCCGACCAAGTCGGGACTGATGGTCGGGCTGGGCGAGACCGACGACGAGATCCTCGCCACGATGCGCGACATGCGCGCGCACGGCATCGACATGCTGACGCTCGGCCAGTACCTGCAGCCGACGGCCGGGCACCTCCCCGTTCTGCGTTACGTGCACCCCGATGTCTTCGCGATGTTCGAACGCGAGGCCATCGCGATGGGCTTCCGCCACGCCGCCGTGGGTGCCCTCGTGCGCTCGTCGTATCACGCCGATCGCCAGGCGGAAGGCGTGTTGACGGGCGCCGCGTAACCGATCTGCATCGTGGCCCGATTCGTAGCCCGGGTGAGCGCAGCGAAACCCGGGTTTGCATCGCCGCGGTCGCTCCGGTTTCGCTACGCCAACCCGGGCTACGGTTTCGGCAACGGCGCATCCTTCGGCCACAGGATCCACATCCGGCCTTGCTGCCGCATCCGGCCCGCCTGCCGCCCGGCGTCGTCGCCGAAGCCCCAGAAGAAATCGCCGCGCACGGCGCCGCGGATCGCCCCGCCGGTGTCCTGCGCGAGAACGAGCCGCTGCAGCGTTTCGTCCGACAGTGGGTACGTCGTGGCGAGGTAGACCGGCGTGCCGAGCGGAATGGAGCGCGTGTCGACGGCGATCGTGCGCTCGCGCAGGAGCGGCACGCCGAGCGACCCGAACGGCCCGTCGATTTCCGCCGCCAGCGTGCCGGGCAGCGGCGGCGGCACCTCGCGAAAGAATACGTAGCTTGGATTCTCGTCGAGCAGCGCCGGCAGCTTGTCCGGATTGCGCCGGCCCCAGTCGCGGATGCCCTGCAGCGTGGTCTCCCCCAGCGTGAGCTCGCCGCGATCGATCAGGACGCGGCCGATCGAACGGTAAGGGTGCCCGTTCTGGTCGGCATACCCGACGCGCAGCGTGCCGCCGTCGTCGAGCCGGATGCGCCCGCTGCCCTGGATCTGCAGGAAGAACGCCTCGACCGGGTCGTCGACGTACACCAGCGTCTTGCTGTCGACCGGCGCGCGCCCCGCCTCGATGTCGGCACGCGCCCAGTACGGAACGACCCGCCGCCCCTCGACGCGGCCACGCAGACGCAGGTCCTTCAGTTCGGGGTGGAGCGCGGTGAGATCGATGACGAGCAGATCGTCGGGAACCCCGTAGAGCGGCACCGGATAGCGCGCGGATTTCGTGCGGCTACCCGTGAGCAGCGGCTCGTAGTAGCCGGTGATGAGCCCGCTGTCGCGGCCGTCGGCGGCTGCCACCTGGTATGGGATAAAATGGGATTCGAAAAACGCGCGCACGGCGCCGGTGCTGTGGCCGTCGATTTCGGCGGCGGCGGTGCACGCGGCTTGCCACAGCGCTTGTCGCGTCGGCGATGCCACGAGCGCGCGGCAGCCGGCGATGAAGGCGGGCCATGCCTCGTGGACGGGATCGTCGCCCCAACCGGGCAGCGCGCTCCACGCCACCGCGCGGTAGCTGGCCGCCTGCGGCGGGGACGGCGCGGGAGCGGGTGGAGGTGCCGGCACGACCGGCGGCGCGGGGGGCGGCGCGGTCACGCAGCCCGTCGCGAGCAATGTGGCCACGAGCCACGGCGCGAGGCGGCGCGGGAAGCGTGGCCAACGGGGAATGTGAATCGCGATGGGATGGATCCTTCTGGAGGCGCTCGTCGCGCTGGTGCTCGCGATAGCCATCGTGTGGTGGACGATGGGACCGAAGATCCGCAAACGCCCGCCGGACGACCGCGATGCGCCGCTCTGATGCCGCGTCAGTGCAGCACGCGCGGCACCGACAGCGTGAACACCGGAATCGCGGCCTCGAACGCGTGCCCGTCCTCGGCCATCATCTGGTACGTTCCACGCATCGTACCGACGGCGGTCGGCAGGCTCGCGCCGCTCGTGTATTCGAAGCTCTCGCCGGGCTTCAGGCGCGGCTGCTGGCCGACCACGCCCAGTCCCTTCACTTCCTGGACATGATGGTCGCTGTCGGTGATGATCCAGTGCCGCGAGAGGAGTTGCGCCGGCACGCTGCCGGTGTTGGTGACGGTGATCGTGTACGCGAAGGCATACTGGTTGCGCGACGGATCGGACTGGTCCACCAGGTACGTGGCCTCGGCAACGACGGTGATCTCGTATTTCTTGCTCTCGGCCATCGGGGGCGGGCAATGAGAATTGTTCAAGGATTATAACGCGATGCCCGATTACCGGATTGCCCCCTCGCTCCTGTCCGCCGACTTCGCGCGCCTAGGCGACGAGGTTCGATCGGTGATCGCCGCCGGCGCCGATCTCATTCACTTCGACGTGATGGACAACCATTACGTCCCCAACCTGACCATCGGGCCGCTGGTGTGCGACGCGATCCGGTCGCACGCGACCGTGCCCGTCGACGTGCACCTGATGGTGAAGCCGGTGGACCGGATCGTGCCGGATTTCGCGAAGGCAGGGGCCGCGATCATCAGCTTTCATCCGGAAGCCTCCGAGCACGTCGATCGCACGATCGGCCTCATTCACGACTGTGGCTGCAAGGCCGGCCTCGTGTTCAATCCGGCCACGCCGCTCGACTGGCTCGACCATGTGCAGGACAAGCTCGACCTCGTGCTGATCATGTCGGTCAACCCCGGGTTCGGCGGGCAATCGTTCATCCCGCAGGCGCTGCCCAAGCTCGCCGCGGCGCGCGAGCGGATCGACGCGGCGACGCAGCGGACCGGCCGCCCGATCCTGCTCGAGGTCGACGGCGGCGTGAAGATCGACAACATCGCGGCCATCGCCCGCGCGGGCGCCGACACGTTCGTCGCGGGCTCGGCGATTTTCGGGACGCCGGACTACGCCGCCACGATCGCGCGCATGCGGGACGAACTCGCCGCGGCGCGGAACGGATCTTGAATCCCGACGGCAGGATCGCCGCGTCCGCGATCGCGCTCGACCTCGACGGCACGCTGCTCGACACGATCCACGATCTCGCGGCCGCGATCAACGCGCTGCTCGCGGACATGGGCCACGCGCCGCTGCCGAAGGATACGATCCGCGCGCTGGTCGGCAAGGGAATGGCGAACCTCGTGCAGCGCGCGCTTGCCCTCGCGCGCGGCGTGCCGGCGGCAGCAATCGACCGCGCGACCTGCGACGACGCGCTCGCGCGCTACCAGGCGCACTACGCCGCGATTCTCGGCCGCGGCACGCTGCTGTTTCCGGGGATGATCGAAGGGCTCGACGCGCTGCGCGCCATGGGCTTTCCCCTCGCCATCGTCACCAACAAGGCGTCGCGCTTCGTGCAGCCGCACCTCGACCACGCCGGCATCGCGCACCACTTCGCGCTGGTGATCGGCGGCGACACCCTTCCCACCCGCAAGCCGGACGCCGGCCCGCTGCAGCACGTTGCCCGCGCCTTCGGCATCGCGCCCGCGCGCCTGCTGATGGTCGGCGACTCGGGCAACGACGTCGAGGCGGCCCGCGCCGCCGGGTGCCCGGTGCTGGTGCTGCCGTACGGCTACAACGAAGGGCCTGCCGGTGCAAAATCTGGAGGCCGATGGTATAGTTCCCACGCTGCGCGCGGTCGCCGACCGCGTGCGCTTTGTGGCCCCAGACCTTACATGAGCGCCGCCGGGCCGCCCAAGGCGCGGGTGCTCCCTCTCGGAGGGACGGCGCGCAGCGCCAAGGGTGCACCAATGACCTTCGACCTCTTCATCCGCAACGACCCCACCGCGCACGCGTGGTGGCGGTGCGCGACCGCCTGGCGCTTTTGGCGCCCCTGACCGATCGCGCTCCCGCGTCGCGCGCCCTGCAAGCGACGCCTGAATCACCGCGGCGCCCCTGGCCCGCGTCGAAACCACCGTCGAAGCGTCATGACCGAAGCCGAATTCCGCGCGCTGGCCGCGCAAGGATATAACCGCATCCCGCTCGTTCTCGAGTCGTTCGCCGACCTCGATACGCCGCTCTCGCTCTACGTCAAGCTCGCCAACGCGCGCTACACGTTCCTGCTCGAGTCCGTCGTCGGCGGCGAGCGCTTCGGCCGCTACTCGTTCATCGGCCTGCCCGCGAAAATCCGCATCCGCGCGCGCGGCACGGCGATCGAGGTCGGCAACGATGCCGGCGTGCTCGAGCGGCACGACGGCGATCCGCTCGCGTTCGTCAGCGCTTTCCTGCGCCGTTACCGCGTGGCGCCCGGCGCCGGGCTGCCGCGGTTCTGCGGCGGGCTCGCCGGCTATTTCGGCTACGACACCGTGCGCCACATCGAGCCGAGGCTCGCGGGCCGCGGCCCGGCCGGCGCGTCGGGGATCGACGATCTGCCGGACATCCTGCTGCTCCTGACCGAAGAGCTGGCGGTGGTCGACAACCTTGCGGGCAAGATCTATCTCATCGTCTACGCCGATCCCGCTATCCCCGATGCGTACGCCACCGCGCGCGAGCGGCTGCAGGAACTGCGGCGCACGCTCCGGCAGCCGGTGGCGATTCCCTACGAGACCGGGGGCGCCGTCACCCAGGCGCAGAGCGAATTCGGCAGCGAGGGATTCCAGGGCGCGGTGCGGCAGGCGAAGGAATACATCGCCGCCGGCGACGTGATGCAGGTCGTGCTGTCGCAGCGGCTCGCGCGGCCGTTCACGTCGTCGCCGCTGTCGCTCTATCGCGCGCTGCGCTCGCTCAATCCGTCGCCGTACATGTTCTATTACGACTTCGGCGATTTTCACGTGGTGGGCGCGTCGCCGGAAATCCTGGTGCGCAAGGAAGCCTCGACCGTGACGCTGCGCCCGATCGCCGGCACCCGGCCGCGGGGTACCACGCGCGAGGCCGATCTCGCGCTGGCCGACGAGCTGCTCGCCGACCCCAAGGAAATCGCCGAGCACGTGATGCTGGTGGATCTCGGCCGCAACGACGTCGGCCGCGTCGCGCAGACGGGCACGGTCAAGGTCACCGACCGGATGCAGATCGAGCGCTATTCGCACGTGATGCACATCGTCTCGCATGTCGAGGGCACGTTGAAGCCCGGGCTCACCAGCATCGATGTGCTGCGCGCCGCCTTTCCCGCCGGCACCGTGAGCGGCGCGCCGAAAGTGCGGGCGATGGAGATCATCGACCTGCTCGAGCCGTCCCGGCGCGGCGTCTATTCGGGCGCGGTGGGCTACGTCAGCTTTCACGACGACATGGACACCGCGATCGCGATCCGCACCGCGGTGGTCAAGGACGGCATGCTGTACGTCCAGGCGGGCGCCGGCATCGTCCACGACTCGGTGCCGGAGTCGGAGTGGCAGGAGACCGGCAACAAGGCGCGCGCGGTGCTGCGCGCCGCGGACATGGTGCAGCAGGGCCTGGACGCGGAGGCCTAGGATGAAACGACCCCCACGCTCACTACGTTCGCTGCCCCCCGAGGGGGCGCAGTCAGTACCCTTCGGACGGCCGGGCGGGTACTGACATGCTGCTCCTCATCGACAACTACGATTCGTTCACCTACAACCTCGCCCAGTACTTGGGCGAGCTGGGCGCCGAGGTCAACGTCTATCGCAACGACGCGGTGACCGTGCCCGAAATTGCCGCGTGGCAGCCGACGCACATCGTCATTTCGCCCGGTCCGTGCACGCCGAACGAGGCGGGCATCTCGGTGCCGTTGATCCGCGCGTTCGCGGGCACGATCCCGATCCTCGGCGTCTGCCTCGGCCACCAGGCGATCGGCCAGGCGTTCGGCGGCCGCATCGTCCGCGCGCAGCGCGTCATGCACGGCAAGCTGTCGGCGGTCGCGCACGACGGGCGCGGCGTCTTCACCGACGTGCCGGCGCCGCTCACCGTGACCCGCTATCACTCGCTCGCGATCGAGCGCGCCACGCTGCCGCCGGAGCTCGAAGTGTCGGCAACCTCCGAGGACGGCGAAATCATGGGCGTGCGCCATCGCGAGCTCGCGGTCGAAGGCGTGCAGTTCCACCCCGAAGCGATCCTGACCGAGCACGGCCACGCGCTGTTGCGCAATTTTCTGGAAGGCAGGCGATGAACCATTCGAGCATCCATCCCGAGGAGCTGTCATGACTATTGGCTTGCAGGAAGCGCTGCAGCGCACGATCGAGCACCGCGAGATCTTCCACGACGAGATGCTGTCGCTGATGAGGAAGATCATGAGCGGGGAGGTCACGCCGGTGATGATCGCCGCGCTCACCGTCGGCCTGCGGGTGAAGAAGGAGACGATCGGCGAGATCGCCGCCGCCGCGCAGGTGATGCGCGAGTTTGCGACCCGGGTCGAGGTGCCCGACCGCGAGCACCTGGTCGACATCGTCGGCACCGGCGGCGATGCGTCGCACACGTTCAACATCTCGACCGCCGCGATGTTCGTCGCCGCCGCCGCCGGCGCGCGGGTGGCGAAGCACGGCGGCCGCTCGGTGTCGTCGAAATCCGGCAGCGCCGACGTGCTGGAAGCGCTCGGCGCCAACATCATGCTGAAGCCGGCGCAGGTCGCGGAGTCGATTGCGGAAACCGGGATCGGCTTCATGTTCGCGCCGGCGCACCACAGCGCGATGAAGCATGCGGCGCCGGTGCGGAAGGAGCTGGGCGTGCGCACGATCTTCAACATCCTCGGGCCGCTCACCAATCCCGCAGGGGCGCCCAACCAGCTCCTCGGCGTGTTCCACCCCGATCTCGTCGGCATCCAGGTCCGCGTGCTGCAGCAGCTCGGCAGCAAGCACGTGCTGGTCGTCTACGGGAAGGACGGGATGGACGAGGTCTCGCTCGGCGCCGCGACGATGGTCGGTGAACTGAAGGACGGCGAAGTCCGCGAATACGAGATCCACCCGGAGGACTTCGGCCTCTCCATGGTGTCGAACCGCGGCCTCAAGGTCGCGGGCGTCGAGGAGTCGAAGGCGATGGTGCTGGAGGCGCTCGACAACATCGAGGGCACGCCGCGCGAGATCGTCACGCTCAACGCCGGCGCGGCGCTGTACGCGGCCAACGTCGCCGACTCGATCGCGGAAGGCATCGAACGCGCGCGCGCGGCGATCGCGTCGGGCGGCGCACGGGCGAAACTCGATCAGTTCGTCGCCGTCACGAAGAAACTCGGCGCGTAGCGCGCCACCCGCGCGATCGTCGTTGGCGATTCCGCGAATTTCGTAGCCCGGGTCGAGCGGAGCGAAACCCGGGGCCGGCCCCGATCCAGCAACGACCGGGGATCGCCTTCGCTCAACTGGGTCTACGAATCGCAAGCATCGCGCCATGACTGACATCCTTCAGAAAATCCTGGCGACCAAGGCCGAAGAAATAGCGGCGGCGAAGCGCGCGCGACCCTATGCCGAGGTCGCGGCCGCCGCGCGCGCGGCATCCCCCGCGCGCGATTTCGAAGCCGCCCTGCGCGCGAAGATCGGGACGGGCAGCGCCGCCGTCATCGCCGAGATCAAGAAGGCGAGCCCCAGCCGCGGCGTGCTGCGCGAGCGCTTCGATCCGCCGGCGATCGCGCGCAGCTACGAAGCCGGCGGCGCCGCCTGCCTGTCGGTGCTGACCGACCGGCAATATTTCCAGGGCGCGCCTGAATTCCTGACCGCGGCGCGCGCCGCCTGCTCGCTGCCGGCGCTGCGCAAGGATTTCATCGTCGACGAATACCAGATCGCGGAAGCCCGCGCGTTGGGCGCCGACGCGATCCTGCTCATCGTCGCCGCACAGGACGATGCGCGCCTTGCCGCGCTCGAGGCCTGCGCGCTCGATTTCGGGATGGCGGTGCTGGTCGAGGTGCACGACGCGGCCGAGCTCGCGCGCGCGCTGCGGCTGGGGACAAGACTTGTCGGCATCAACAATCGCAACCTGCGCACGTTCGACGTGTCGCTCGCGACGACGCTCGACCTGCTGCCGCGCATTCCCGGTGAGCGCCTGGTCGTCACCGAGAGCGGCATCCTCGCGCGCGCCGACGTCGCGACGATGCGCGCCCGCGGCGTCCACGCTTTCCTCGTCGGCGAAGCGTTCATGCGTGCCGCCGATCCCGGATCGGCGCTCGCGACGCTGTTTGGCTGACGCCCTCCGGCAAGGGCCAGTGCTATCATCCACTGCCGTGGCGACGCGGCGTCGCTTCGAGGGCCATTCGTGTCGGCAATTGTCGCCGAAAATCTCAGCAAGCACTGGACGACCGCCGACGGCGAGGTGCGGGCGGTCGACCGGCTGTCATTCTCGTTCGACGAAGGCACGCTCAACGTCCTGCTGGGTCCCTCCGGCTGCGGCAAGTCGACGACGCTGCGCCTCATCGCCGGTCTCGAAGAGGCCGATGGCGGGCGGGTTTCCATCGCCGGGCACGACGTCACCAACCGTCCGCCGTCGCAGCGCAACGTCGCGATGGTGTTCCAGTCGTACGCGCTGTTTCCGCACCTGTCGGTGGCCGAGAACATCGTGTTCGGTCTCAAGGTGCGCAAGGTCGCGCCGGCCGATGTCCGGCTGCGGCTCGCGCGCGTGGCCGACCTGCTCGGGCTCTCGCAGCTCCTCGAGCGCAGGCCATCGCAGCTCTCCGGCGGGCAGCAGCAACGCGTCGCGCTCGGCCGGGCGATCATCGCCGAGGCGCCGGTCTGCCTGATGGACGAGCCGCTGTCGAACCTCGATGCGCAGTTGCGGCAGGACATGCGCGCCGAGATCCGCAACCTGCAGCGCGCGCTCGGCATCACGATGGTCTACGTGACGCACGACCAGATCGAAGCGATGTCGATGGCCGACAAGATCGTGCTTCTGAACCGCGGCCGGATCGAGCAGACCGCGGCGCCGGTCGATCTCTACGAAAGCCCGGCCAACACGTTCGTCGCCCGCTTCATCGGCACGCCGCCGATGAATTTGCTGCCGCTCGCGGCCGGTGCGGGCGGCGCCGTGATCGCCGGCACCGACGGCCCTGCGGTGCTGCCGGCCGATTGCGCGGGCGGAACGCTCGGCGTGCGCCCCGAACACATCGAGCTCGCACTCGGACGCGGCGTGCCGGCCGTGGTGCAGGGGGTCGAATATCTCGGTGCCGATTCGCTGGTCACGTGCCGGATCGGAGGGGCCACCGTCGCCGTTCGCGTCGCCGGAAATTCCGGCCTCGCGGCGGGTGCCGGCGCACGGCTCGCCTGGGCGCCGGGCGCGCAACACGTGTTCGACCGTGACGGCCGCCGCGTCGTCGCGGATCCCGTTTTCCAGGGCGCGACGCTGTACGCGTAGCGCCGCGGCATTCGTTCGTCCAAGGAGGGAAACATGATGGTGCAACCTGTTGTCCGCGCGCTGCGAGCGATGGTGATCGCGCTGCTGGTGGCGGCGTTCCCCGCGTTCGCGCAGGCGCCGGTCGAGGTGCCGTTCTACTACCCCGTCGCGGTGGGCGGCCCGATCACCAAGATCATCGATGGCCTCGCCGCGGACTTCGAAAAGGAAAATCCCGGCATCAAGCTGAAGGCGATCTACTCGGGCAGTTACCAGGAGTCGATCACCAAGGCGCTGACCGCGATGAAGAGCGGCGATCCGCCGGTGACGTCGATCCTGCTGTCGACCGACATGTTCACGCTGATCGACGAGGACGCGATCGTGCCGTTCGACGATCTCATCAAGACGCCCGACGATCAGGCGTGGCTCAAGAGCTTCTATCCCGGTTTCATGGAGAACAGCCAGACCGGCGGCAAGACGTGGGGCATCCCGTTCCAGCGCTCGACGATCGTCCTCTATTACAACAAGGAAGCCTTCAAGGAGGCGGGACTCGACCCCAACCGGCCGCCCGCGACCTGGATGGAGCAGGTCGAGTACGCGCAGAAGCTGACCAAGCGCGACGCGTCGGGCAAGGTCACGCAATGGGGCATCGAGATTCCGTCGTCGGGTTTTCCGTACTGGTTGTTCCAGGCGCTCGCGATCGAGGCCGGCACCAACCTCATGAACGCCGCCGGCACGCAGACCTACTACGACAAGCCCGAGGTCATCGAGGCGCTCACCTATTGGGTCGACCTCGTGAAGAAGCACAAAGTGCACCCCGAAGGCATCGTCGACTGGGGCACCACGCCAAAAGACTTTTTCGAAAAGAAGGTCGCGATGATCTGGACCACGACCGGCAACCTGACCAACGTGCGCAGCAACGCCAAGTTCGACTTCGGCGTGGCGATGCTGCCGGCGGGCAAGCAGCGCGGCAGCCCGACCGGCGGCGGCAATTTCTACCTGTTCAAGAAGTCCACGCCGGCGCAGCGCGAGGCGGCGTTCAAGTTCATCAAGTGGGCGACCACGCCGCAACGCGCGGCGCAGTGGGGCATCGACACGGGTTACGTCGCCGTGCGCGCGGACGCCTGGGAGACGCCGGCGATGAAGCAGTATGTCGCCGGCTTCCCGCCCGCGGTCGTCGCGCGCGACCAGCTGCCGTTCGCCAAGGCCGAGCTCTCGACCCACGACAACCAGCGGGTGACCAAGGCATTGAATGACGGGCTGCAGGCGGCGCTGACCGGCACCAAGACCCCCGAGCAGGCGATGAAGGACGCGCAGCGCGAAGCCGAGCGGCTGCTGCGCTCGTACAAATGACGCGCCTGCCGTCGCCATGCCCGATCGAACGATCAAATGGCATGACGGCGTTCGCAACCGCACACGCCCTCTCCCCGGGTTTCCCGGGCGAGGGTGGGGGTGAGGGGAGGAGGGCGGGCGGCAATCCGCGGCGTCGATCGCCCGCGCCGCGCTCTCCACGATGACCCGATCCGCGCAATGGGTCTACGCCTGGCTGCTGCTGCTGCCGGCCGCGGTGTTGCTCGCGCTGTTCACGCACTACCCGGCCACGGCCACCGCGTGGCACAGCTTTCAGTCCACGCCGAAGGGCGCGCGGCCGGCGGTGTTCGTCGGCCTCGACAACTATCGGCAGCTCATCGACGACCCGATCTTCTGGCAGGCGCTGGCGAACAATTTCTGGTTCGCCCTCTACACGATCCCGGCATCGATCGCACTGTCGTTGCTGATGGCGACCTGGGTCAACGGCAGGATCGCCGGCCGCGGCTTCCTGCGCCTCGCGTATTTCACGCCGACGGTCCTGCCGATGATCGCGGTCGCCAACATCTGGCTTTTCTTCTACACGCCCGAGTACGGGCTGCTGGAGCAGGTGCTCTCCGCGTTTGGCGCGCCGTCGCACAACTGGCTCGGCAGCAAGAGCACGGCGCTGCCGGCGCTGATGGTGGTGACCGTGTGGAAGGAGGCCGGCTTTTTCATGATCTTCTACCTCGCCGCGCTGCAGTCGATGCCCCAGAATCTCGCCGAGGCCGCGGCGATCGAGGGCGCGTCGCGCGGCTACTTCTTCCGCCGCGTCACGCTGCCGCTCTTGATGCCGACCACGCTGTTCGTGCTCGTCAACGCGGTGATCAACGCTTTCCGGATGGTCGATCACATCGTCGTGATGACGCGCGGCGGCCCGGACAACGCGACCGAGCTGCTCCTGTATTACATCTACGAGATCGGCTTCCGGTTCTGGGATTCGGCGTACGCGGCGGCGCTGACGATGGTGCTGCTCGCTATCCTTGCCCTCCTCGCGCTGGCGCAGTTCGCGTTCCTCGAACGGCGCGTTCACTATCGATGAACGCCACCGAGGCTGATCGATGACCCACGTCTACGACTCGCGCGGCGCCGTCCGCGCCATCGAGACGACGCTCGCGTGGCTGCTGGGCGTGTTGTGGGTGCTGCCGCTCGCGTACGCGTTCTGGACCGCCTTCCATTCCGGCGAGTTCTCGACGCGCTTCGTGCCGACGGCGCCGCTCACGCTCGACAACTTTGTCCGGGCCTGGGCGGCGGCGCCGTTCGCGCGCTATTTCGTCAACACCGTGCTGCTGGTGACGATGGTGCTCGCCGCGCAGCTCGTCCTGGTGACGCTCGCCGCGTACGCGTTCGCGCGCTTCGAATTCCCGGGGCGCACCGTGCTGTTCGCGCTGGTGCTGGTGCAGCTCATGATCATGCCCGACGTGCTGATCGTCGAGAACTACCGGACGATGGCGAGCCTCGGCCTCAATGACACCATCGTCGCCATCGGCCTGCCCTACATGGCCAGCGCCTTCGGCATCTTTCTGCTGCGGCAGACCTTCAAGACGGTGCCGCGCGAGCTGGACGAGGCGGCGCGGATCGAGGGTTGCGGCCCGCTGCAGGTGTTGTGGAAAGTCTACGTGCCGCTCGCCCGCCCCGTCTATCTCGCGTACGCGCTGGTGAGCGTCAGCTACCACTGGAACAATTTCCTGTGGCCGCTCATCATCACCAACTCGGTCGAGTCGCGGCCGGTCACCGTCGGACTGCAGGTGTTCTCGGCGACCGACCAGGGCATCGACTGGTCGATCATCACGGCGGCCACGCTGCTCACCACGGCGCCGCTGCTCGTTGCCTTCCTGCTGTTCCAGCGGCAATTCGTGCAATCGTTCATGCGGGCGGGAATCCGCTGACGGCAGGGAGGACGCGATGAAGGTCATGACCTGGAACGTGCAATGGTGCTGCGGCGTGGACAAGCGCGTCGACCCGGCCCGGATCGTTTCCGAGGCGCGGCGACTCTTCGATTTCGACGTGCTGTGCCTGCAGGAAATCGCCGCCAATTATCCGCACCCCCGCCTGCACGGCAGCGCCGGCGAGGATCAGTTCGCGGTGCTCGCCGCGCTGCTTCCCGGCTACACCGCGGTGGCCGGCGTCGCCACCGACCACCCGGCGGAGGACGGGGGCCGCCGCCGCTTCGGCAACCTCATCCTGTCGCGACTGCCGGTGCGGCAGGTCTTCCGGCACCTGCTGCCCTCGCCCGTGGACCCGGGGATCAACGGCATGAACCGGATCGCGGTCGAGGCCGTGGTGAGCGCGCCGTTCGGCGACGTGCGGGTCATCACCACGCATCTCGAGTGGTATTCGCTGAAGCAGCGCAGCGCCCAGGTGGAGGCGCTCCGCGCGATCTACGCCGAGGGCCACGGGCACGCCCGCGCGGGCTCGATCGTCGACAAGAGCGGCGGGCCGTTCCATACATATCTGCGACCCGCGGCGGCGATCATCTGCGGCGACTTCAACCTCGAATACGACCACCCGCTGCATGCGCGGATGCAGGATGTCTTCACCGACGGCACGCCGCCGCTCGTCAACGCCTGGGATCTCCTGCATCCTGGCGCGCCCTATCCGGCGACGTTCAAGGTGCACGAGAAATGGGTGCCCGGCGATCCCGAGCTGCACTGCGACTTCCTGTTCGTCAGCCCGGAGCTGCGACCGCGGGTACGCGCGTTGCACGTCGACCGGGCGACCCAGGCGTCGGACCACCAGCCGGTGATGCTCGACCTCGCGGGATGACCCCCGGGGCCACGCTAGTGCGCCCCTCCAGGCCCGATTCGCCTGCCGTTTGCGCTTGGGCTAAAATGATCGACCGTTCGCTCATTGCGCCGCTGGCGCACGGCGCTCGATCCCGCCGCACGACCTCGCCTCGGCCATCTTGTCCTCCTCCGCCTCCAACGCCCTCACGTTCACCGGGGAGCGGTTCGCGCCCGAGCAGAAAGGCGCGATATGGCACGAGCACTGGCATCGCTACTGCGTCGTCGCGCCGCTCGTGCGCGGCAAGCGGGTGCTGGACGCGGCGTGCGGCGAAGGCTACGGCACCTTCCTGCTGGCGGAAGGGGCCAGGCACATCATCGGCGTCGACATCGCGGCGGAGGCCGTGGCCCATGCCGAGGCGCGCTACCGCGCCCCGAACCTGCGCTATGTACGCGGTTCCTGTACCGCGTTGCCGCTTGCCGACGACGCCGTCGACCTCGTCGTGTCGTTCGAGACGATCGAGCATCTCGCCGAACAGACGGCGATGCTCGCCGAGTTCCGGCGTGTGCTGGCGCCCGGCGGCGTGCTCGTCATCTCGTCGCCGAACAAGCCCGTCTACTCCGGCGAGGAGCCCTTCGAGAACGAATTCCACGTCAAGGAGCTGACGCGCGACGAGCTGCAGGCGCTGCTGGCGCCGGGATTTCCGCACCAGCGGTGGTACGCGCAGCGGGTCGTCGCGCATTCGGCGCTGTGGGCCGAGGTCGCCGCCGCGGGGGCCACGCGGAGCGCCGCGTTCCTCGCGCTGACCGACCACCGGATCCTGCAGCCCTGCGAACCCGCGCCACCGATGTATTTCCTGGTCGTGTGCGCCGCCGCCGCCGTGGCGCTGCCGGCGCTCCCGGAACTCTCGCTCTTCGACGATGGCGCGCAGTCGCTGTTCCGCGACTACGTTCGCGCGCTGCGGCGCGACCGGGCGCTCTCCTGGGATGAGCTCGACGCGCGCAAGATTGCCGAGGACCGCCTGGCCGAGCTGATTGCCGCGGTCAATGCGCTGTCGAGCGAGCGGCAGCAGACAAGCGAGCTTCGCGCGGAGGCCGCGCGCGCCGGCCGCGCGCTCGCGCAGCAGCAGGAGGCCTTCGCGCGGCAAGGCGATCTCCTCGCGCAGCGGGAGGCCGCGCTCGCCGACGCCCGCGGGCGGCTCGCATACCGCGAAACGCTGGCCGGGTGGCTGCGTTGGCCGCTCGGTCGCCTCCGCGCGCGCGTGACAGGTGCGCCGTGACACCTGTCGACATCATCGTACCGGTCTACCGCGATGCGAAGGCGACCATCCGCTGCATCGAGAGCGTGCTCGCCGCGTCTTCAGCCACCGCCTATGAGCTGATCGCCGTCAACGACGCCTCGCCGGAACCCGAGCTCGTCGCCTACCTGCGCGCGCTGGCCGAGCGCGGTTCGTTGACGCTGCTGGAGCAGCCGTCGCATCGCGGTTTCGCGGCGGCGGTGAATCGCGCGCTCGCCCTGCATCGCGAGCGCGACGCGGTCGTCCTGCACAGCGATGCCGAGGTCGCCGACGGCTGGCTCGATCGGCTCGCGCGGCACGCGACGAGCGAGCGCGGGATCGGCACCGTCGCCCCGTTCGCCAATCGCGGCGGTACTGCGGGATATCCGCTGACCCAGGCGCCGAATCCCTTGCCGGACGGGCATACGGTGGCGACCCTCGATGCGCTCTTTCGCGAAGCCAACGCGGGACAGCGGGTCGCCGTGCCCGCCGTGTTCGGGCCGTGCATCTATTTCCGCCGCGAGTGCCTGGGGGCCGTGGGGGCGTTCGATGGCGCCCCGCTCGGCTCCGATTACGCGGTGGAAACGGACTTCTGCCTGCGCGCCGCGGCGGCAGGGTTTCGGCATCTGCTGGCCGGCGACGTGTTCGTCGGTCACGCCGAAGCGCTTTCGTACGGCGCCGAGGCCGGGGAACTCGCGCGGCGCAGCGCTCAGGCGCTGGCGAAGCTGTATCCCGACTACCCCGCGCTCGCCGAGGACGCGAAGGCGCGCGATCCGGCCCGTCCGTTTGCGCGCCGCGTCGACCTCCTGCGCCTCGCCGCGTCGGCGCAACCGCTGCTGCTCTTCATTTCGCATCCTTGGGGCGGCGGCATCCGCCGGCACATGGGCGATCTCGTCTCGCTCGCCGCCGGCCGCTGCGATGTGCTCTACCTCGAGCCGGCCGCCGGGGACACCGTCAAGCTGTACTGGCCGCGGCCCGGTGAAGCGTTCGCCGCGTATTTCACGTTGCCCGCCGAACTGCCGGCGCTCGCCAGCACGCTGCGCGCGATCGGCATCGCGCGCCTGCATTTTCATCACGTTCACCTCATGCCGCAGGCGATCCTCGACCTGCCGGCCGCCGTCGGCGTGCCGTACGATTGCACGCTGCACGACTACTTCGCGATCTGTCCGCAATACCACCTCGTCACCGAGGACGGGCGTTACTGCGGCGAGCCGGATCGCGCGGGCTGCACCGCATGCATTGCCCGCCGGCCCGGCATGTGGGGCCTCGACATCGTCGAATGGCGGCGCGTGTTCGGCCGGCTCTTGGCCGGCGCGGACCGGCTGATCGCGCCATCGCGCGACGTGGCGCGGCGGATCGGCCGCTACTTCCCGGATCTCGTCATCCAGGTCTGGCCCCATCCCGAACCGAAGGCGCCGGTGGTGCCACGGATCGTGCGCGTGGCCATCCTCGGCAACCTGTCGCCCGAGAAAGGCCTGCGCGTCGTGGCCGCGTGCGCCGCCGACGCGAAGGCGCGGTCGCTGCCGCTCGTGTTCCGCGTCATCGGCTCGACCACCGAGCCGGTGCCGCAATCGCCGGCGGCGCCGCTCACCATTCACGGCCAGTACGACGACGCGGATCTTGCCTCCCTGCTCGCCGCGGAGAAGCCCGACGTGATCTGGTTCCCGGCGCAGGTTCCCGAAACGTACTCGTACACGCTGTCGGTTGCGCTGGCCTCGGGATTGCCCATCGTCGCGTCGTCGCTGGGCGCGTTTCCCGAACGGTTGAGCGGACATCCGCGCTCCGTGGACGTGCCCTGGAATGCGCCGCCGGCCGTCTGGAACGCGGCGCTGCAGGACGCCGCCGGCGTCGCCCCCGCGCGGCCCGCCGCGCCCGGGCGCGCCACCGTCGCGCCGCTGTGATGGACCCGGCCCGCTATCTCGCGCAGTATCTCGCGCCCGTGCCGGCCGCGCCGCGGCGCGCCACGGCGATCGCGGACGCGCTCGCGCTGCCCGACCATCACTTCCATCCGGTGCACGTTGCCGTCGAGGCGCCCGACCTTACGCTGCCGCAGCTCTACGTCGCCGGCGTCGAATGCGGCCACGGCGAAGCGCGCGCGGAGTTGAAGCGGCGCGTCGACGTCGTGGCCGCGCAATTGGACGAATATCGCGCGGTCCGCGACCGGGCGCAGGGCGATCGCCAGGAGCTCGCGGCGCAGCTGCTCGCGGCCGAGCGCGAGTACCTGTTGATGCAGGTCCAGGCCGGCAAGCTCTCGAACCAAAATGCCGATCTCGAAACGGCGCTCGCCGCGGCGCGGCAGCGCATCGACGAAATCGAGCTGTCGACGACGTGGCGGATGACGGCACCGATCCGCGCGGCCGGCCATCGCGCGAAGATCCTGCTCGCCCGCGGCCACGCGGCGTGGTCCGACGTGCGCCAGCTTCCGCGCCGCGCGGGACTCGCGCGGTCGATCCTTCGCGACGAGGGCCCGGTCGCGCTCGCGCAGCGCGTGCGATCCAAAGTGACCCGCGAGAACCGGTTTCAGCCGGCCGCCTTCGACGCGTACCGGCTCGAGGAAGCGGTGCGCCCGCTCGAAGTGCCTGCGCCCGCGACCGGCGCACCGCGTGTGTCGATCATCATCCCCGTCTATGGGAAGCCGCTCTTGACCTACAGTTGCCTCAAGAGCATCGCCGCGCATACGCCGGCGGGCGACTACGAGGTCATCGTGATCGACGACGCCTCACCCGAGCCCGCGGCCAACGCGCTGCGCGGCGTGGTCGGCCCGGTGTACCTGCGCAACGCCGAGAACCTGGGTTTCCTCATGACCTGCAACCGCGCGGCCGAAGCGGCCCGCGGGGACATCCTGGTATTTCTCAACAACGACACGATCGTGACCGCCGGCTGGCTCGACGCGCTGCTCTCCGTCTTCCGCGACCATCCCGACGCCGGGCTGGTCGGGGGCAAATTGATCTATCCCGACGGGCGCCTGCAGGAAGCCGGTGGCATCGTCTGGCGCGACGGCTCCGCCTGGAATCTCGGCCGCGACGACGACCCGGGAAAGCCCGAGTACAACTACCTGCGCGAGGCCGACTACTGCTCCGGCGCCTGCCTTGCGGTTTCCGCGCCGGTGTTCCGCAAGCTGGGGGGCTTCGACACGCGGTATGCGCCCGCGTATTACGAGGACACCGATCTCGCGTTCGCGGTGCGCGCAAGTGGCCACCGGGTCTTCTATCAGCCGCAGGCCACCGTCGTTCATTTCGAGGGCCAGACCTCGGGCACTGACGAGACGGCCGGCATCAAGCACCACCAGGTGATCAATCAGCAAACCTTCGCGCAGAAATGGGGCGCGACGCTGGCCACGCACCGGACCAATGGCTCGTACCCCGGCATCGAGCGCGATCGGTGGGCACAGCGGCGCGTGCTGGTGATCGACGCCTGCATGCTGACCCCGGACCAGGATTCCGGTTCCGTGCGCATGCAGGCGCTGCTCGAAAATCTGACCAGCCTGGGATGCAAGGTCACGTTCGTCGCCGACAACCTCGAATACCGGCAACCCTACGTGGGCCACCTGCAGCAGCGCGGCATCGAGGTGCAGTTCCACCCCTATGTGCGGTCGATCCCGGAATTTCTCGGCGTCCGCGGCAACGATTTCGACATCGTGATCCTGTCGCGCCATTACGTCGCCGCGAAGCATATCCACGCGGCGCGGGTGTTCGCGCCGAACGCGCTCGTCGTATTCGACACCGTCGACCTGCACTTTCTGCGCGAGGAGCGGCTGGCGGAGCTCGAGGGCAGCACCGCTGGCAAGTCCGAGGCCAGGGCGCGGCGCGACGAGGAGCTGGCACTCATCGCCAAGGCCGACGTGACGCTGGTGGTGAGCGACGTCGAACAGGCGCTGCTGCAAGAGCTTGCGCCGGCATCGCGGGTGATGGTGCTGTCCAACATTCACGAGCCGATTCCGGGCGGCAAACCGTTCGCCGAACGCGAGGGGCTCGTGTTCATCGGCGGCTTCCAGCATCCGCCGAACACCGACGCCGTGCTGTGGTATGCGCAGGAGATCCTGCCCCGGGTGCGCGAACACCTTCCCGGCGTGCCGACCTACATCGTCGGCAGCAAGGTGCCCGCGCCGATCAGGGCGCTCGCCGCCGACGATTTTGTCATCACCGGTTACGTGCCCGACGTCGCGCCGTATTTCTCCGGCTGCCGGGTGTCGATCGCTCCGCTGCGCTACGGCGCCGGCGTCAAGGGCAAGGTCAACCTGGCGATGTCGTGGGGGCTGCCGGTGGTGGCGACGACGCCCTCGATCGAGGGGATGCACCTCACCGATGGCGAGGACGTGCTGATCGCCGACGATCCGGCGGCATTCGCCGACGCGATCGTCCGGCTCTACCGGGACGAAGCGCTGTGGACGCGCCTCGCCGCGGGCGGGCTCGCGAACATCCGCGCCCACTTTTCGCGCGACGTCGCGCGCAGTGCGATCACGCGGCTCATCGCGCTGGCCCGGGGCAGCGGCGTGCCGAAGGTGACGTAACGGTCGTTACGCCGTGCCCGCGACGCCGGGCGCGGGGTTCATCGCGGACGTGGCGCGGCCCGGGTCGTTGGTCCGCCGGAAGATCACATCCCACACGCCGTGACCCAGCTTCATGCCGCGCGCCTCGAACTTGGTCAGCGGCCGGTAATCCGGGCGCGGGGCGAAACCGGACACGCTATTGGCGAGCAGCGGCTCGGCGGTGAGCGTGACGAGGATTTCGTGCGCGTACGCCTCCCAATCCGTCGCGACGTGCAAATAGCCGCCGGGTGCGAGCCGCTGCGCGAGGTCGCGCACGAACGAGGGCTTCAGCAGGCGCCGCTTGTGATGGCGCTTCTTCGGCCAGGGATCGGGAAAAAAGACGTGAATGCCGGCGAGCGAATCGCGCGGGATCATCGCGGCGACGACCTCGACGGCGTCGTGCCGGATCACCCGCACGTTGCCGAGCCCGTGCGCGTCGATCAGCTTCAGCAGGCTGCCCACACCCGGCGCGTGTACCTCGACGCCGATGAAATCGACGGCCGGCATCGCGAGCGCGATCCTGGCGGTCGTCTCGCCCATCCCGCAACCGATTTCGAGCACCCGCGGCGCGACGCGGCCGAACGCCCGATCGAAGTCGATCGCCTGCGGGGCGAACGGCAGGCCGAAGCGCGGCAGCAGCGTGTCGAGGGCGCGCTGCTGCGCCGCCGACATCCGTCCCTGGCGCAGCACGAAGCTGCGGATCGGGCGCCGCTGCACGGCGGCGGATTCGGCCGGCGCGCCGGGCGCGGGGGTCGAGGTCATGGCCGGCAAACCAGCGTGCCGCGGCTACCGCGCGGCGCGGATCACGGCGGGGACAGGCGCTGCCAGGCGGGGTCGGTGAGCCGGCGCTCGACCTGCCCCGCTTTCGCGGTGCTCGCGGGCGTGAACTCGATGATGAGCGTCTCCGCGGTCTTCCATTTCGCCCCCGCATCGGACCAAGGTTCCGGCGGCTTCCAGGTGAGCTCCTTGTACACGCCGTCGCGCGTCACCCGCCAGACGGCCAGCTCGTTGACGCACTGGTTGGCGCAGAAATCCGCCGTGACGAGACGCTGCCGGTCCGGCGACAGCGCGGGTTCGGTCGGCAACACGGTGCGACGGCCGTTGGTCCGTTGCACCAGGGTGAACGTCACGGTGTCGCCGTCGGTCGTGTACAGCAGCACGGCATTGATGGGATCGAGATAGTCCCACAGGCTGTAGGAGCGGCCGCCGTTGAGCGCTTCGGTGTCGGCGAAGACGGCGCTGCCGGTGGGGTAGAGCGACACCTCGCAGCGTCGCGCCGTCGCGCGTGGCGAGGTTCGGCAGACGCTTCAACTGGGCCTGTTCAACCAGGCGCGCGCAGTGCGTCGGCCCCTCCGATTGCGCGCAGAGGTTCGCGAGTTCTTCCGGCCCAACCGGAGCGGCCGCGACGGGCGAGAGCCCTGTCAGGGCGACGGCTGCCGCCGCACCGAGGAGGCGCGCCGCGAGCCATGCCGATCGTCGGTTTGCCACTACCCAATGAGCCCGGTGGTCGGCGAGCTCGGGCTCGCGGCGTAGAGCTTGCGCGGCATCCGCCCGGCCAGATACGCCTCGCGGCCCGCCTCGACCGCGAGCTTCATCGCGCGCGCCATGCGCACCGGCTCCCGCGCCAGCGCGATCGCGGTGTTCATCAGGACCCCGGCACAACCCAATTCCATCGCGATCGCGGCGTCGGACGCCGTGCCCACGCCGGCGTCGACGAACACCGGCACCTTCGCCTCGGCGACGATGAGCTTCAGGTTCCACGGGTTGAGGATGCCCATCCCCGAGCCGATCAGCGACGCGAGCGGCATGATGGCGACGCAGCCGATCGCTTCGAGCTCGCGTGCGACGATCGGATCGTCGGACGTGTACACCATCACCTCAAAGCCATCCTTGATCAGGATCTCGGCGGCTTCGAGCGTGGCGCGGACATTGGGAAAGAGCGTCTCCTTGTCGCCCAGGACCTCGAGCTTCACCAGCGTGTGGCCGTCGAGGAGCTCGCGCGCGAGGCGCAGCGTGCGCACCGCGTCGTCGGCGGTGTAGCAGCCGGCGGTATTGGGCAGGTACGTGAACTCCGACGGCGGCAGCGCCTCGAGCAGCGAGGGCGCGTCCTTGTCCTGGCCGATGTTCGTGCGCCGGATCGCGACGGTGACGATTTCCGCCCCCGACGCGACGACGGCGGCCCGGGTCTCGTGGAAGTCCTTGTACTTGCCCGTCCCGACCAGGAGGCGCGAGCGATAGGCGCGGCCCGCGATCAGCGAGCGGATCGGCGGGAACGGTGGAGGGATCGTGCGGAGCGTTCATCGGTGCGCAGCCTGAAGTGGGGGCCTCGATCAGCCGCCGCCGACGGCAGCGATGATCTCGAGCTTGTCGCCCGGGGCGAGCCGGGACTCGGCATAGCGGCTGCGGGGCACGATCTCGCCGTTCTTCTCGACCGCGACCCGCTTGCCGGCAAGCGAGAGCTCGCAGATCAGGTCGGCGACGGTCAAAGACGCGTCGCGACAGACATGGGGCGAGCCGTTGACGACGATGGAAAACACGGGGATTGCCGCAGAGTCGAAGGCGAATCTTACCAAAGAAAAAAGCCGGCGCGCGCCGGCTTTTTTCCGGGCGATCGCGACGTTACTTGAGCGTCAGAATCCAGGCCGCGATGCTCTTGAGGTCGTCATCGGAGGCCTTGAGCGACGCGTGCGGCTTGGCCGCCTTGATCGCCGCGACGACATCGGCGTCCTTCTTGCCGGCAAACTTGGCGCCGACCTCCTTGAACGCGGGGCCGACCTTCTTGGTGTCCACCGCGTGGCAATTGAGGCACCCCGCCTTCTTCGCATCCTCTTCGCCAGCCGCGCTCGCCAGTCCCGCCGAAGCCAGGGCCGCCACCGTCACTGCCGTCATCACGATCAATTTCATGCTCGCTCCTAATTGGTAGATACCCGGCACGCTGGCGCGGGCGATTCACCGGCGTACGCTTGCGGGCGTCTCTCGGCGTCGCATTCTAACGCGCGACGCCCGAATGCGTTGACCGCGGTTCCGCCGTGGTTCGGCGGTAACCGCGGTCATCCCTGATCGTCTGTGGGGACTCTTGTTACAGCGACAGGATCCACTTGCCGAGGGCTTTGAGGTCGTCGTCCGACGCCTTCGACGACGCGTGCGGCTTCGACGCCTTGATCGCGGCGACGACGTCGGCATCCGACTTGCCCTTGAACTTGGCCGCAACTTCCTTGAACGCCGGCCCCATCTTCTTGGTGTCCACGGCGTGGCAGGTCATGCAACCGTCCTTTTGCGCCAGCGCGGCGCCATCCTGCGCCTGGGCGAAACCGGCCCCGGCGAGACCGACGGCGGTCACCATCGCGATCGTGATCAACTTCATATGCGCTCCTTGTTGGTAGATTTCCGGCGTCCGGGTGACGCCTGCACCACGGGCCGCCGCGGCGGGCATGCCTTGCGATTCTTCCACGGGGCGATTCGGCGGCAATTGATGTAGCGCAAGAGGCGTGTCGGCGGGCGCCGGCGTTGCCCGTGCCCGGCGCCGTGGCTCAGCGCGCGCCGACGCCGGCCACCCGCCTTCGATGCGGCGCGAGCCAGAGCGGCGTGCGCGACCGCGGCACCTTGTAGACGAAGTTGTACCGGGCCACGTGGTAGCTCGGGTCGAAGCCGAAGAAGTTGAGGGTCATGCGTTCGAGCTCCTCGGCCCGGTAGCGCTCGAGCGGCTTCGCCGCCTCGTCGGCCTGCCGGCGCGCGCGCTTCGCCGCGAGCAGGTGGGCGAAGCCCGGGTCGGTCGCCAGCGCCAGCGCCCTGGCCGCGTTCTCGGCCACGAAAGACGCCGGATCGGCACCGAAATGGGCGTCGACGAGCCCCAGTTCCGTCGCCTGCCGGACGCCCAGCGGCAGGCGGTTTTCGGTGACCGCCGCCGCCGGCGCGGCGGCGACGCGGCGGGGAAGCACGTAGGTCCAGTACTCGGAACCGTAGAGGTTGCCCATGCCCTTGTAGTGCGGATTCAGGATGACGCCGTCGCGGGCGTGGACGCGATCGGCGGCCAGCGCCAGGAATACCCCGCCCGCGCCGGCATTGCCCTGGAGCGCGGCGATGGTCAACTGGCTGTCGGTGAGCAGGACCTCGCGGACGAGGTCATCCATCGCGTTGATATTGCGCCACGATTCCTCGGCCGGGTGCGCCGCCGCCTCGATCGCGTTCAGGTGGATGCCGTTGGACCAGAAGTCGGGGCCGCCCATCAGCACGATCACGCGCGTCGGCCGCGCCCGCGCGGCGACGTACGCGGCGCGCAGCGCCACGCAGTGCGCGGTGCTCATCGCCCCGTTGTAGAACGGGAAATGCAGGAACCCCACAACCCCGCGCTCCTCGTAGCGGATCGCGCGCCAGGTCGGGTAGTCGACCGCTGCCGTCGGCGCGAGCGGCATTTCCGGGACGTCGGCAATGCGGTCGCCGAGCACCGCGGCCGCCGGCAACTTGAAGGTCGGCTCGCCGTTCGCGCTGCGCTTGAGATGCGTGATCCACACGGCGCCGTCGATCGTCGCGCGGCAGATGGCGCCGTCGCGCTGCGCGACGATGGCCCCGGGAACGTCGCCCCGCAGGCGGCCCTCGCGGTGGGCATCGAACAGGCGGCAGGCGAGGCCGCGGATCTCGTCCTCGACACCGGGGAAACCGTCGGCCGCGCGGATCTTGCGCAGGATCGCCGCCGTGTCGTCGGCTCGCCAGTCGAGCGCCCGGTCCGCCTGCCGCATCAGCGGACGCGCCTGTCCGCGGCAGACGGCGTTCGCGAGGCCAGCGCCTCGGGGCCCGCTCCGGGCTGCGCGAGGCGCGCGAGCGTGGTGTTGACCGCCGCCACGCGGCGGCCGTGACTTCGTTGCGGTAGAGGCTGCTCTTGGTCGCGTCGCGCATTGGAAAGTTGACCGAGGCCCAGACCGGACCGGCGTCCATCTCGCCGGTGGCTTCGAGCGCGGTGACGCCCCACATCCGCTCGCCGCCCATGATCGCCCAGTCGAGGGCGGAGGGTCCGCGGTCGCCGCGAATGCCGGGATGGATGACGAGGCAGCGGTGCGCGCGCCAGATCGATTCCGGGATCGCGCGCTTGAGGAACGGCGCGACGATCAGCTCGGGCCGCCACAGCGCGACCGCCTCCTCGGTGACGCCGTCGTTGACGTCGAACTCGACGGCGATCTCGTGGCCGGCTTCGGTGAGCTCGACGTACAGCCGTTGCGCGAGGCTGTTGAACGCGTGCGTGAGGAACAGGATGCGCATCAGCAGATGCGGGGCAGCTGCTCGCCCGTCAGCCAGTCGACGACGCGGCGGCCGCCGAACGACGTCTCCATCTGCACGAAATGGTGCGCATCGTCGGTCACCTCGCCGATGATCGCGGCCTCGCGTCCGTGCGGATGCGAGCGCATCGCCGCGAGCAGCCGTTCGGCATCGGCGGCGGCGCAGATCGCGATCAGCTTGCCCTCGTTGGCGACGTAGAGGGGATCGAGGCCCAGGAACTCGCAGGCGGCGGCGACCTCCGCCTTCACCGGGATGGCGCGCTCGCGGATCATCATCCCGCAGCCCGACTGCTGCGCGATCTCGTTCAACGTCGTCGCGAGGCCTCCCCGCGTCGGGTCGCGCAGGCAGTGGATGCCGGACGCCGCCTGGAGCATCGTCGCCACCAGGCCGTGCAGCGCGGCCGTGTCCGACGCGATCGTGGTGTCGAACGACAGGTTCTCGCGCAACGACATGATCGCCACGCCGTGGTCGCCCAGGCTGCCGCTGACGAAGAATGCGGTCGCCCGGGCACGCGCGGTCGCCGCGGATGTCCACACCTGCCGCGAGCACGCCCACGCCCGTGGTCGTGATGAACACGCCGTCGCCCTTGCCGCGTTCGACGACCTTGGTGTCGCCGGTGACGACTGGCACGCCGGCCTCGCGCGACGCGGCTGCCATCGACACGACGACGCGCTGCAAATCCGCGAGCGGGAAGCCTTCCTCGAGGATGAAGCCGGCCGCGAGATGGAGCGGCGCTGCCCCCATCATCGCCACATCGTTGATCGTGCCGTGCACCGACAGGCAGCCGATGTCGCCGCCGGGAAAGAACAGCGGCGACACCACGTGGCTGTCGGTCGCCATCACCAGGCGGCCCGCCGGGACCGCGAACCGCGCGCCGTCGTTGCCCTCGCGCAGCCATTCGTTGTCGAAGGCCGCGAGGAAGAGCTCCTCGATCAGTTGCGCCATCGCCCGTCCGCCGCCGCCGTGGGTCATGTCCACGCGGCCGTGCTTGAAGTCGACCGGGCGGATGTAGTTCTTGCGCCGGTCGTTCATGCCGATCTCGCGTGCCGTCGGCATGTCCTTGAACCGCCCGTACGTGTAATGCGCGGCGCACGCGCCTTCGGAGGACACCATGCACGAGCCGATCGGGTTCTCCGGCGTGCACACGGTGCCGAACACCTTGCAATCGGCCGGCTTTTTCACGCCGCGCAGGATGGCGCCGCATTCGCAGGCCTTGTTGTCGGGCACCGAGTGGTATTCGATCGCGTAACGCGCCTCGGCGTCGAACGCGCGCATAGCGTTCCTTGATCCGCAACGCGCTGTACGGCACTTCGCCCAGGCCCCGCCACTCGAACGTGCGCCGCAGCTCGAAGACGTCGGCGACCAGCGCCTTCGCCTTGCCGTTGCCGTCGCGGGTCACGGCGCGCGCGAATTCGTTCTCGACCTCGGCGCGGCCCTCGTTCAGCTGGCGGACGAGCATCAGGATCGCCTGCATCACGTCGAGCGGCTCGAAGCCCGCGATGACGACCGGGCGCTGGTATTCCTCGGCGAAGTACTCGTAGGGCTGGCTGCCGATCACCGTGGAAACGTGCGCGGGTCCGATGAACCCGTCGAGCGGCACGGTGCCCAACTCGCGCACTTCGGGCGACTCCAGGATGTTGGCGATGGCCGAAGGGGTGAGCACGTGATTGCAGAACACGCTGAAGTTCGGCAGCGCGAGCGCAGCCGCCTGGCGGACGACGAGCGCGGTCGGCGGCGTGGTGGTCTCGAAGCCGATCGCGAAGAACACGACGTCGCGCGCCGGATTCTCCTGCGCGATGCGCAACGCGTCAGCCGCCGAGTACACCATCCGGATGTCGGCGCCGCGCGCTTTCGCCTTCAGCAGCGACAGACCCTTCGACGCGGGCACGCGCATCGTGTCGGCATAGGTGCACAGGATGAGTCCCGGGCGCGCGGCGAGCGCGATCGCATTGTCGATCCGCCCGATCGGCAGCACGCACACCGGGCAGCCGGGACCGTGGATCATGCGCACGTTGTCGGGCAGCAGATCGGTGAGGCCATAGCGCGAAATCGCGTGGGTGTGGCCGCCGCAGAATTCCATCAGGCTGTACGTTCGCGAGGGGTTCGCCTCGCGGGCGATCGCGCCCGCGAGCCGCCGCGCGAGCCCGCCGTCCCGGAATTCGTCGATGTATTTCATGTCATCGCGCGGGCTTACGCCGCCGGCATCAGGCCTGCTTCCGCGAACGTGGCCAGCGTGCGCGCGGCTTCGTCGGGGTCGAGCTTCGAGAGCGCGTAGCCGACGTGGACGATGACGTAGTCGCCGACCGCGACGTCGTCGAGGAGCGCCAGCGAGATTTCCTTCTGCACGCCGGAAAGGTCGACGCGGGCGATGTCGGGCGCGGGCAGCGCCACGACGCGGGCGGGTATGGCGAGGCACATTCTCAACTTCCTTCGTTAGCGCCGCAGCGGGCGACCCAGGCCTGGCCGAGGCAGAGGCCGCCGTCGTTGGGGGGCACCGCCTGCGCTTCGATCAGAGTGAGGCCGCGCGTGGCGAGCGCCGCGCGCAGCTCGCGGGCGAGGATCGCGTTGAGGAAGCAGCCCCCGCCGCCGGCGATCGTGGCGATGCCGGCGCCTTGTGCGGCGCGCGCCGCCCACTCGGCGAGCGCCGCGACCAGCGTTGCGTGGAACAACGCGGCGCCGTAACCGGCATGCCGCTCGGCGGCCAGCACCGGGACGAGCGCGGTAAGGTCGAGCTCGTTGTCCGCCGTGACCCGGTACAACGACCGGTCGGCAGCCACGGGCCCGTGCCGCTCGGCGAGACCTTCGAGCAGCATGGCCGCCTGTCCTTCGAAGGCCATGCGCCGCTCCACGCCCAGCAGGCCGGCCGCCGCGTCGAACCAGCGCCCGAGGCTGCTCGTCTCCGGCGCGTGGACGCCCTGCGCGAGCATCGCGGCGACGGTGGGCGCGGCGGGCTCGTCGGCGAAGCGCCGGACGATCTCGGCGTCGCGGCCGCAACGCGCGAGCGCCGCCGCGGCCATGCGCCACGGCTCGCGCGCGGCGCGGTCGCCGCCCGGCAAGCGCAGAGGCGCGACGCGCCCGAGCCGCGCACAGGCGCCGCCGTCGACCCGCAGCAGTTCGCCGCCCCAGGCGGTGCCGTCGGTGCCGAGGCCCGTGCCGTCGAGCGCGAGGCCGATGACGGGTCCTTCGACCCGATGCTCGGCCACGACCGCGGCGATGTGCGCGTGATGGTGCTGCACGCCCCGTGTCGGAACGCCCCACCGGGCCGCGAGACGCGCGGCGTGGCGGGTGCTGAAGAAATCGGGATGCAGGTCGTGCGCGATCAGCGCCGGTTCGACGTCGAGGATCGCGAGGAGGTGGGCAATCGCTTCGTCCTGCGCCATGCAGGCCGGGGCGTTGTCGAGATCGCCGATGTGCTGCGACACGAACGCTTCATCGCCGCGCGTCACGCAGACGGTGTTCTTGTAGTGGCCGCCGACGGCGACGATCGGCGGGCCGGAGGCGGCGAGCCGGATCGCGCGGGGCGTGTAGCCGCGGGCGCGGCGGACGAACTGGAACGGGCCGCCGTCCGCGCGGCGGTCGGCCGGCGCACGCAGCACGCTGTCGTCGCAGCGGATGACGATGTCGCGATCGTGGACGACGAACGCGTCGGCGATGCCTTTGAGGCGGGTGACCGCTTCGCGGTTGCCGGTCACCAGCGGCTCGCCGCCCGGATTGGCGCTCGTCATCACCAGCACCAGGTCCTGCGGCGCGTCGAGCCAGCCGCGGCCCGGCGGGCGGCCGGCCGCCTCGTGAAATAGCAGGTACTGCAACGGCGTGCAGGGCAGCATCGCCCCCAGCCAGGCGAGTCCCGGCGCCACCCCTCGCAACGCGTGATCGGCGGCCGCGCGCTTTTTCAACAGCACGATCGGCCGCTCCGGCGATGCGAGCGAAGAGCGCTCGGCCGCGCTGATGTCGGCCCAGGGCGCCACCGACGCCGGGTTCGCGACCATGATCGCGAACGGCTTCTCCTCCCGGTTCTTGCGCTCGCGCAGCCGCGCGACGGCGTCCGCGTTGCGCGCGTCACAGGCGAGGTGAAAGCCGCCCAGGCCCTTGACCGCCACGATGTCGCCGCGGGCGAGTCGGCGCACGGCCTCGGCCACCGGATCGACGCCGGTGACCTCGAGTCCCGCAGCATCCTGCAACGCGAGCCGCGGACCGCAGGCGGGGCACGCATTGGGTTCGGCGTGAAAGCGCCGATGAACCGGGGCGCGGTATTCCGCGAGGCAATCCGGGCACTGCGCGAAGGCCTCCATGCTGGTGAACGCGCGGTCGTAGGGGAGGCTGCGGGTGATCGTGTACCGCGGCCCGCAGTTCGTGCAATTGATGAACGCGTAGCGGTACCGGCGGTCGGCCGGATCGAACAACTCGCCGAGACAGTCGTCGCACACGGCGCTGTCGGGGCCGATCGCGGTGGCCGCGCGGCCGCCGCCGCTGTCGAGAATGGCGAAGCCGTCGGCCCCCGCCACCGCCGGGCAAGCGCTGACGGCGACGCTGTCGACGCGCGAAAGCGTCGGCGCTTCGTCGCGCACGCGCCGGGCGAGCAGCTCGACCATCGGCGCGTGACCCTGGACTTCGATGGTGACGCCGCGGCCGTCGTTGCGCACCCAGCCCGCGAGGGCCATTTCCGCGGCGAGCCGATAGACGAACGGGCGGAAGCCCACGCCTTGCACGATGCCGCGCACCTCGATGCGCTGGCGCACCGCGCTGCCGGCGAAGGCGACCGCTCCGTATTGGACGACCCCCACGCTTGCGGCTCTCGCCGCGGCGCTGCCCCCCGAGGCAGCCCGCAGTTGCGCGCCTTGGACGTCGGCGGTGCATATATGCGCCCCCCGAGGGGGCGGATTCGCGCCTTGGGACGGCGCGGGTCGCTCATGGCGTGCTGGAGTACCAGGCGTCCGCGGACGGCGCGAGCGGGCGGGTCTCGAGCTCGGCCTCGAGCTGCGCGACGCGCCGGCGGAGGAGCTCCAGGCTTTCGTCACGCCGCTTGCGCGCGGCGGCGACCCCGCGCTCGAGCCAGGCGAGCCACGTGTCGAAGCCCTGTCCGGTCTCGGCGGAGACCAGGATCACCTCGAGCCCCGGACGCACGCGCCGCGCGAATTCGATTGCCGCCTCGACGTCGAAGCGCAGGTACGGCAGCAGGTCGGCCTTGTTGACGAGCATCAGGTCGGCGGCGCGGAACATGTCGGGATACTTGAGCGGCTTGTCCTCGCCCTCGGTCGCCGACAGGATCACCACCTTGTGCGCCTCGCCCAGATCGAACGCCGCGGGGCAGACGAGGTTGCCCACGTTCTCGATCAGCACCAGGGCGCCGTCGGCAGGTTCCAGCTCTTCGAGCGCCTGTCCGACCATGTGCGCGTCGAGGTGGCAGCCCTTGCCGGTGTTGATCTGGATGGCCGCGGCGCCGGTCGCCCGCACCCGGTCGGCGTCGCGCGAGGTCTGCTGGTCGCCTTCGATCACGGCGATCGGCGTGCGTCCCTGCCACGCCTCGATCGTGCGCACGAGGAGCGTGGTCTTGCCCGAACCGGGGCTCGACACGAGGTTCAGGGCGAAGATCCCGTGATCGGCGAAATAGCGCCGGTTGTCGCGCGCATACGCATCGTTCTTGGCGAGGATGTCCTGCTCGATCTGGACGATGCGGTCGTGCGCGGTGCCGGTCGCGTGCACCGCGTCGAGCAGCGCGGCCGCGGGCGCGCGGTCGTGTGGGTGCGCCCCACCGTCGCCAGGCCTGTGGCTATGCACCGGCCCCTGCGTGTGCCGGTGCCACTGCGCGCCGGCCGGGACGGCGGCGGTCTCGCGCGCGTGCGCATGGTCGCCGCCGTGGGGGTGCGGGTGCGCATCGACGGTGCCGTCGGCGTGCGCGTGCGGGTGCCGATGAGCCTGCGCCTTGCCTTCGATCCGGGTGTCGCCTTCGCTGCAACCGCAAGTGGTGCACATGGTGTCGCTCCTTCGTTCTTCATCGATGGCCGGCGCGCGGTTCCTGCTGGTGCGGGAAGCGCGCGTGGTCGATCACGCGATTTCGATTTCCTTGACCCGCATGGCGTCGCCCTGCGCCACCGTGAGCTGGTAGCTGCCGCAGCGCGGACACGCGTCGCCCAGCCGCGCGAGCGGCACCGTTTCACCGCAGGGCATGCACCAGGCCGCCCCGGGGGTGGTGACGATCGTCAGCTGCGCACCCTCGGCGATTCCCCCGCGCGTCACCGCGTCGAAGCAAAAGACCAGCGCGTCCGGCGCGACGTGCGACAGCGCGCCGATTTCGAGCCACACGGTTTTCACTCGCGTGGCGCCGTTGCCGCGCGCCGTTTTTTCGACGATCTCGAGCATGCTCTCGGCGATGGCCATTTCATGCATGGCCCACCTCGACCTGGCAGGCGACGCACGGATCGAGGGCCTGGACCGCGATCCGGACCTGGCGCACGAGAGCGGCTTCGCTCCCCGCGGCGAGTCGCGCGAGACCGCGCGCCAGCGCCCCCGCCGGGTGAAAATTCCATTCGGTCGGCGCGACGATGTCGTAACCGGCGACGTTGCCGTCGGCGAGCCGCGCGCGGTGCAGCAACAGGCCACGGGCGGTTTCCACCGCCGCGAGCCCCTCATCCTCGCCCAGCACCAGTCCGCGCACGGCCGGGAGTTTGCCCGCCAACAGCGGGTAGGTGGCAAGGCGCAGGAGCAGCGCCGCGAGCTCGGTGAGCCGGGCGACCATCCGCGTCGTCACCGCATTGCCGTCGCGCGCGCGAAGCGCCGCGACCAGCGGATGGGTCTGCTGCCGCGCCAGGGCGCCCGTCTCGACCGGCGCGCCGTCCCACACGGGGGCGCGCGCAAACGCCGGATCGCGATCCATCGCCGGTACGATCGATGCGACCAGCGCCTCGCGGGTGGCGGTCGGCATCAGGGCGACATCGCTCAAACCAAGGTCCGGCGCCTGCGCATAGAGCTCGCGCAGCAGGATCGCGGGCAATCGCTCGCCACGCTCCATCCAGGCGACCAGAACCGCCGGATCGGACAGCGCGAGCCACGCGGCGGCGGGCATGCCGTACAAATGGTCCGCCAGCAGGTCGAGCGCGCGCGCGAGGCCGGAGAGCGTCTGCGGTTCGAGCGGACCGTCGCCGCCGGTGCGCAGGCTATCCATCAAGCGCGTCAGGACCGGTGCGATTTCGCGGCGCGCGGCGGCGACCGGCGCGGTCATCGCGGCATGGTCCATCGCCTTGGGCCAGTCGATCAGCAGCCGCCAGAAGTGCTCCTGCGCGGCTTCGAGTACGGCGGTCAGCTCGCGCGCCGCCACCCGGTCCGGATTAGCGGAGTGAGCGCCCGCTGCGTCGAGGGCGCTTGCCGCTGCGGCGCCTTGAGCGCCGCCGCAGATGCTGTACAGGTGCGGGACCAGCGCACTCGCTTCCGCGGGGGACCGACCCGCCAGCACGCGCGCGATCGCGAACGGCCGCGACGACCGGATCGCCACGTCCCGGACCTTTCGTCCGTCCCAGGCGACGCGCACGGTGATCTCACCCTCGATTGTCACGGCCCGCGCCCAGAAAACGCCCGCGCAGGAAGTCGCGCTTCGACAGCGGGGCGTCGAGCTTCTGGCCGAGTTGCGCGAGCGGGCCAGGTTCGGCGGCGACGTCCGCCGCCGCCCCCGAAAGATTGGCCGCGGGCATTTCCGCCAGGCCCGCGTTCGCGGCGTCGAACAGCGCCTCGCGCGCGAGCGTGGCGACGAGGCGCGCGGTTTCGTGATCCGCGAATTCATGGACCGGCGAAAACAGCGAGCAGACCTGATAGGCCCCAAGCACGGCGTCGTCGGCGCCGACGAATTCGTACTCGCCGGCGGGGAATGTGTAGCGCCGCTTGGCGCCGGTCGCGAGCGGCTGCCACGCGCGCGGATTCCGCGGCAGCAGCGTGAGATTCATGAACCATGGCGTGAGCATCACCCCCAGCCAGTGCTCGCCCCACGGCGCGAAACCGACGGCCTCGACGGTGAGCGCGGGGTTGACGAGACCGAGGCCCTCCATGCGCGCGGCGGCCGCGCGAAACGCCGCCGTGAGGCGCGCCGACGGATCGGGCAACGCGGCGTCCATCATGGGTCCGGCAGCACCAGGAACTGGTCTTTGGTCGCCGAGCAGTTGGGGCAGGTCCAATGCGGGGGCAGTCGCGTGAACGGCGTGCCGGGCGGAATCTGCCACACGACGTCGCCCTCGGCGGGATCGTAGATGGTCCAGCAGACCTTGCATTCGAGCCGTGTCGTCGCCCCGATCTTGTCGGCTTCGCCGAACCCTTCGAACGTCGTCATCGCCGCGTACCCTAGGCCTGCGCGGCGCAGGACTCGCTCATCCAGTCGACGAGCTCGGCGAGCCGCACGCGGGTGTCGGCGAGGTCCTCGACCGCGGCCTGCGCCACTTCCGGAACATCGACGATCTCGAGGGTATTGAGGATCAGCGTGTTCATGTGGTTGAAGTACTGCACCCGCCAGACGTCGCGCGCGCCGGTCGACGTGATGCGGCAGTTGCCGAAGCCGCGCGACATCATCGCCACCGGCCCGACCGGCAGCGCACGCTCGAGCAGCGCGTGGTCGTCCGGCGTCAGCGGGAAAAGCGTGAGGTTGATGACATGCGCCGGGCTCCCGTGCTTGCGCCCGCGAATCTGCGCGGTGATCTCGTGCAGCAGCGCCGGCGAATTCATCGCACCGGGAGGAACCGCCACCGGCGGTAGCGTGGGGCTCGTCGCCGCCCGCGCCGCGTCGAGCGTGACGCGCGGCAGCATCGCGGCTTCGATCCAGTCGCCGACTTGCCGGTCGTCGGCATCGAACTCGCAGACGCGCCAGAGGCCGGTGAACACGCTCTCCTGGATCCGGTAGCGGCGTGCGCCGGCGATCTGGATGCTGACCTCGCCCTCGCCCAGCACCTGGTTGGCGATCTCCAGCGCCGCGGAGGGCAGCGCGGAGAGCCCGAGCTGCGGCCCGAATGCCCTCGCCGCCGGATCCCAGCGCTCCATCGAGCGCAGGAATGTCGCCAGCAGGTCGCGCGCGGTGGCGAGCGCTCCGGGATCGACGCCGTCGGGCACGATCGGCATCCGGAACGTGTTCATTTCGCGCGGTATCGCGAGGTATTGCAGCTCGTCGTCGTCCGCGGCTTGCGAGCCCGGGCCGACCATCCGCACCGAAATCGGAAAGTCCTTCATGACATCTCCATGGTTGGTCGTATTGATGTCCGTTTCAGTCGCCGCGACCGGCGCCGGCATCCGCCACGCCCTTGACGGCGATGCCGATCGTCGGCGGCCGCGAGCTCGCGGCGTCGAGAAGGGCGGCGACCTCGGCCAAGTATTCGTCCCAGTTGCGGAGCCCGTCGACCGCGCCGAGATATGCCCCGTCGCGCAGCAGGACGATCGCCGGCCAACGCCGGAACCCGTACCGCGGCTGGAGCGCGCGGGCCGCTTCCGGCAGCAGCACCCCGACGGCAATGGCGGGGAATGCACGCGCGATTTCGGGAACGATCACGGCGAGGTCGAGCGTCTCCTTGAAGCGCACGGGATCCTCGGTGAAAAGGAGCAGCGTGTGGCCGGCACGCCGGGTGAAGGCGGCGAAATTCTCGGCGCGCACCTCGACGTAGCCATGGCGGGAGAACAGCGCGGCGATCAGCGGGTACGAGCGCGGATCGGCGCCGGCCGCGAGCGGCATCGGGATCGTCATCGGGCGGTTCCTTTGAGGTGCTCGGGAAGTGTGGGTTCGCGGTCGATCAGGTCCGCGAAATAGGCGTCGACATTGGACTCACCCGCCAGCACGGCGGCGAGCGCGTCGAGCGCCGCCGACGTCTGCGCGGCTTCGACGGGTGTGAGCGTGCGCACCGCGGAGCCCTGGTGCGCGAGAATCCAGGTGCCGGGCGACTGCGCTCCGACCAGCGCGAGGTCGATCCGCTCGCGGCGTCCGCGACCTTCGCAAACGGCCACACCCTCGTCGGTGCTGGTGATTTGCATGGGGGTGCCGACGCACATCGTTCAATCGTCCTTCCGGGAGCGCTCGGGCGCGAGCAGCCGCGGATCGCCGATGCGGCAGGCGGCGGCGGCAGAGGGGCGGCCGGCCTCGTAGGCGTCGATGGCGAGGGGTCCGGCATTGAGCGGTTCAAACGGGGAACCCGCGACGCGCGGCGCGCCGGGAAAACCCCAGGCCGCGAGCTCGCGCGCGGCGAGCGCGACCGCCTCAGGGAGGCGCGCCCTGACCGGCTCACGCAGGCTGCCGCCGAAATCGGACAGTTCGACCGGCTGGACGCCGATCGCGACGATCGTTTCCGGGGCGCGGCCGTTCAATTGCGCGAGCGCGAGCACGTCGTTGAAGCCGGTCTGGTGCGGCGAAAGCTTGGTGCGGCCCCACGCCGGCACCTCGCCATCGCGCAGCACCTTGAGCGTGCCGGGGGCGAGCCCGTAGTCGATGGCGTCGAACACCAGCACGCGCCGCGCCGAGGCCACCGGCTCGTACAGGTTCAAGCCCAGCGTGCCGCCATCCTGCAGGCAGACGCCGGCCGGGAACGCGAACGCCGCATGCAGCGCCTCGACCGCGCGCACGCCGAATCCCTCATCCGCCCAGAGGACGTTGCCGATCCCGAGCACCAGCACTTCGCAGCGACCGTCCATGGCTCCGTTGTTACTTATCCCGTTACAGCGGGAAGCCTAACGCCGCCGCACGCGGGCGTATTGAGGCAGGTCAAGCGGAGCAGGTATGGGCGCTACGAACCGCCGGCTTTGCGCCGGACGGGGTCGAGATCGAGGTATTTCCAGTAGTTGTCGAACGCCGGCGGCACGAAGCCCGCGACCCACGGCTGGACGTAATAATTCTCGAGGCGGAAGACGATCGGCAGCAGCGGCACGTAGGTGGTGGCGAGCGCGGACATCGTTCGCGCCGCCGCGCGCTGCCCGGACTCGGCCGGACTCCGCAGGAACTCCACCATCATGCGGTCGTATTCGGCGAACTTGAATCGGCTTGGGTTCACCGTCGGCGGCTGGATGCCGTAGAGCTGCATCAGCTCCGCATAGGCCGACGGCTCGCCGCCGTAGCCGCCGAAATACATCTGGAACTTGCCGCCGTCGAGCTCCTTGATGACCTCCTGGAACGGCGTCACGTGAAAATCGGTGCGCAGGCCGAGCGCGTTCATGTCGCGCTTCCACTGGGTCTCGATCTCGCGCGAGATCGCGGCGGAGCGCAGCGACAGGGTCAGCGTCAGCGGCCGTCCGTCCGGCGTCAGCCGATAGCCGTCGGCGTCGAGATTCCGGTAGCCGACGCGATCGAGCAGCGCTCGGGCGGCCGCCGGATCGGCGCGCGGTCGCGCCGGCAGCGCGGGATCGTGCCCGGTCACGCCGGGCGGCGCCATCTGATTCGCCGGCCGTGCCTGTCCCGCGTACACGACCTTGACCAGGTTGTCGACGTCAAAGCCGAGCGCGATCGCGCGCCGCAGCGCGATGCGCTCGGTCGTCATGCCGCCGGTCGCCGGATCGTTCATGTTGAAGTAGATCGAAAACAGGAACGGCTCGGTCAACACGTGGCGGGCGATGCCCCGCGCCACGTATTCGGGTCGCAGCGCGCCATTGGCGAGCGGGCGGTTGGCGGTTTCGCCGCGCAGCACGACGTAGTCGAGCCCGCCGCGATCGAATTCGAGCAGGCGCGTGACGTCCTCCTCGATCACGCTGATTTCGACGACGCCGACCTGCGGCAACGTCTTGCCGCGCATGCTGCGAACGAGCGCGGCATGCCGCGGATCGTCGCTGTCGGGGAAGCGCAGCGTGCGGTAGCCCGGATTTGCTTCCAGCACGATTCGCGAGCCGCGCTTCCACTCGCGCAACCGGTAAGGGCCGGTGCCGACGGGGCGCAACCGAATGTCGCCGCCGGCGGCCTCGACCACCTCGCGCGCGACCGCGCCCAGGACGAGATACGACTCGATGACCGGGTAGTTGGGCTGGGTGAGCTTGAGCTGCAGCGTGTAGCGGTCGAGCGCGCGCAGGCCCTCCACGGGGCGGTCGTAGTCGAACTTCCCGCCGGAACGTGTCGCCGCGTCGACGATCGCACGGGCCCCCACGATCAGGTCCGTGGTGATCGGCGCGCCCCCGCGGCGCAGGTTGGGATCGAGCCAGCGCTTCAACGAATAGACGTAATCCGCCGCGGTGAGCTCGCGCGGCTTGCCGTTGAAGGCGGGGTCCGCGGTGAAGTAGATGCCCGGCTTCAACCGGATCGTCCAGATCGTGCCATCGCCGGTGATCTCGGGCAGGGCGGCCGCGGCGAGCGGCGAGAGCCGCGCGGGCGAGGCGAGGTAATCCCATTCGTACATGCCCTCGAAGATCGCCCGCAGCACCTGGAACGACGGATCGTCATTGTATTGCTGCGGATCCAGCGTCTCGATGTCGTTCATCGCGACGCGCAGGATCTTGCCGGCATCGGCGGCCCCGGCCGCGGTCGCGATCGCCAGCAGCGACACCGCCAGGCCTTGCAGGAGCGCCGCTGCTGCCCGACTGTCCATGATCGCGGGGTCTCCTATCGGCGAGCGACGAGCAGCGGCATGACGGCCATCATGCCCTGCAGCAGGAAAAAGGCCGTTCCGGAGACGGGGTCGAGTGTCATCGTGCCCACGATCAGAAGTCGATCAGGAACGGCGCGGCGACCAGCAGGAGACCGACCACGCTCAACCAGAGCACGCCATCGACAAAATACGGATAGACGCAAAGCAGGATGCCGGCGATGACGGGCACGAACTTGGTTTGCCGCCGCCCGTACATGAGATAGCCCATGCCGATCGCGCCGGCGACGATGCCGAACAGGAGCGTCATCGCAGCGAATCTTCGCGGGCGCTGGCGCCCGGCTCAGGCGTTGCCGAGCGCAAGCCTCGCCCCGAAGCCGATGAGCGCGACGCCGGCGAGTCGCGTGGCGAGCGCGGCGCGCATGGGGCCAGTGCGCGAGACGCCGGGCGGCCGCGTTGCCGACGAGCACGAGCCCCGCCTGATAAGCGAACGCGATCAGCGACACGTGCAGCATCATCACGACCAGCGTGCCGGGCGTCGATCCCGCATGCAGGAACAGCGGGAAGAAGGCCATGAAGAACATCACGACCTTCGGATTCGTGAGGCTCACCGCAAAGGCCTGGCGAAAATGGACGCGGCCATCGCGGCGAGGCGCGACGGCGGGCACGTCATCGACCCGCGTGAAGATGAGCTTGACGCCCAGCCAGCACAGATAGGCGATGCCGAGCCACTGCGCCGCCGCCAGCACCGGCGGGTACGCGGCGAGGAGCGCGGCGAGGCCGAGGACGGCCGCCAGCATGTAGACGAAATCGCCGGCGAGCGTGCCCAGCACCGCACCGAATCCGGCGCCGATGCCGCTTCTCGCGGTGGCGTTCAGGATGGCGAGCGTTCCGGGGCCGGGAATCAGCTGGAAGACGATGACGGCGGCGACGAAGCTCGCGTAGTTCTCTATGCCGAACATGCGGAGAAGAATACCCGATCGTCCGGCTCGATGTCGCCATGCGGATAGCGTGCGGCAGTCACCTCGATGAAGCCGAGCCGCGCGAGCAAGCGCAGCGAGCGGGCGTTCCGCGGGTCGACCGTCGCGTACAGCGCGACCACGCCCGTCTCGCGCGCGAGCCACGGCAGCACCGCCTGGCAGGCCTCGAACGCGACTCCCTTTCCCCAATGCTCGGGCGCGAACACGAACCCGAAATCCCCGGTGCGCTCCGGATGGATCGTCGCCTGCACATACCCGGCACATTGGCCCGTGGGCAGGCGCACCACCCAGTTGAGCCAGCGATCGCGCCCGCTGGGCGAGCGGCCCTTTTCCAGCACCGCATAGCGCTCCCGCAACGCCGACACCGACGCCGGGGGTTTTCCGGGAATGTGCGCGTAGATTTCCGGGGCCGACATCGGCGCGAACATCGGCTCGGCGTGGTCGGCGGCGAGCGGTTCGAGCCGCAGCGTCGCCGTCGCGATGAAGCCCGTCATGCGCGCAGGCAGGCCCCGCTCAGCCATCCCGTGCAGCGGCGAGCAGGGCGTCGTTCGCCTTCACGTTCGCGACCGAAGGGCGCGCGCCCATGCGCTCGATGTACGCCTCGATCACCGGCCGCTCGGGGACCAGCACGGCGAGGGCCGCGCACCCGCCGTGCGCCGATCAGTGCCCATGCCGGCCGTCCCGCCTGCGGGCGTGGGTGCGCCCGCCGCAGATGAGCACGGCGGCCAGCGCGAAGGCGATGGGCAGCGGCAGCACCAGAAACGCCGCGAGCCAGGTCCAGGTGCCGCTGGGGTCGCGTACCTCGAGGCAGAGGTACACGGCGAGCACGGATCCGAGCGTCGCGACGAGCGCGGCGGTTTTCGTCTCGCGCAGGCAAAGGCCGGACACGATGCCGATCGTCACCGGTAGCAGGAACAGAACGACAAACGGCTCCAGTTGCCGCATGGCGCCTCACGAAGGCCCGTTTTGCGCGCCGCGCGCCGCCTGGGGTCGCGCGTGGCGACGATGAACCGCAACCTTACCACTTAACCGCGCCGCCGGCATTCCCGCGCCGTCGGCATTCCGGCGCCGTCCTTGCGGCGGACCCTGGCGCGCCGCTCAGGGCGTTCGCGTGTCCACGGCCCCGCGCCAGTAATCGAAGGTCGTCGCGCCGACGCCGCAATCCGGTTCCGCGGTCCGCAGCGCTTCGAGACCGGCTACCAGGCGTTCCGCGTCCGCCCGCAGGCCGAGCGCGCACAGACATTTGAGGATCCGCGTGATCCGCAGATTGTTGTGCGTGGGGCTGGTGAACCAGTTGGTCTTCCGCTGCGCCCAGTTGGCCCCTTTGACGATCCGGCCATCGCGGTCGGCGAGCCCGTAGAACGAAAGCATCCGCAGAAAACTCGCGTGCAGCGTCTGCCGCAGCCGCTCGTCCGCCGCGAATGCCGCGATCACGTCGGCATCGATGGTCGGCGCCGAAGGCAGCACGCTGCTCGGCTCGTGCAGCGGGAACAGCCATTGCACGTAATCGTGCGTCGTCTCCAGCCACCGGTCGTCCTGCCGCACGATGTCGCGGACGTATCGGCCGCGATGATCGGGCCCGCTGCCCGCGTGGAACGCCAGCAGGCGGTTCATGGTCGGGGGGCCCGTGGCGGCTCGCCCGCCGCGATGGTCCCGATCGATGCGTACTCGACCGGGTGCCGGCGCTCAACGAGCATCGGACGCTAGCGCCTCCGCCGTCCGCGCGCGCAACGCCTGCTCGGCCGGCAGATCCGAAAACGGCGGCGCGCTCAGGAATTCCGCGAGCACGCGCCGGCAGGACGCGGCGGTCGCTGCGCCGTTCTCGAGGTCGTCGATATCCTTGAGCGCGCGGGCGAGCCGGCTCCGCTGCTCGTAGAGGAAATTGAACTGGGCGTCGCAGCGGGGAATCGGCGTCGGGTAGCCGCGAATTTCCTCGTCGAGCGATTGCCTGGCCCGCGTGAGCACGCGCGCGAGTTCGCTGACGATGGCGAGCAGAGGAGGCTCGCCACTCGCCGCCTTGCTGTCGCGGGCGGGCGAGTCCGGCCACGGCGGCCCTTTGAGCTCGACCGTGTTGCCTTCCGGGTCCGTGACGTAGAGCGACGGGCCTTCGCCTTCGGCGCCGTAGCGCGACGCGACGGCGCCGGCGGTGATGCCCGCGGACGCGAGTTGCCGGCGGATCGCGGCCTCGTCGAAGGTGTCGAGGCGGAAGCAAAAGTGATCGAGGTTCCGGCCTTCGACTCCCGGCGCGGCGCCGCCCGCCGCACCCAGCGTGCCGGAAACGGTGACGAGATCGAGCAGCGACCGGCCGGCGCGGAGCTGCACGAGCCCGATGTCGTCGCGCCGGCGTTCGACCGTGCAGCCGAGGACGGCGCAATAGAACCCGATCATCGCCTCGACGTCGGTCACGCGCAGCACGAGATGATCGATGTCGCGAATACGGATCATGACAGCCTTGGCGTTGCCGCCGATTCCGCGCATCGCCGGCAAATGCATGACTCGTTGCGCCGGGCCGGACGAACCCGGGCGATCACCTTGGCGTCGATCGTGATCGCGGAGCACCAGCAGCGCGTGTCGAACGAGCCGCTGCGCGCGGGCGCGCAATCGTTCGGTCCGCCGCAAAGCGGGCAGACGTGGTTCGCTTTGGGCTGCATGTCCCGGCCCCTGGTGAGGTCGCCAACGTAAACGATAACCCGGCGCGAGGCGGGAGCGCAATTTCGCGCACGAGGGGGATGGCGGGCGGGACGGAGGACGCGCGCAGGCGCGGATCACGATGGCGCCTCGCTCAGGTGCGCCGCTTGACCATGACCGCATGGCTGTCCGGCGACGCGACCGGGCTGATCGACGCGCCGCGTTCCACGAGCAGCGCGCGCAGCACCGACCGATGACAGCGCGCTTCATCGGCGCAGTAGCAGCCTACTGAAAAATCGGCACGATGCGACAGCGCCGCCAACAGGTCGAGCGTGCGGCGGACGTCCGGCGCCGCCATCTCGGCCCGGTATCGCTTGACGAAACGGGCCCACTGTTGCGCCGTCGCGGCCTGCTGGGCGAGCTTCATCGTCGCGACGCTGGGCGCGAGATTGGGAAACCAGACGTCGTACCAGTCGCGCACGGCGAACTCGCTCTTGGGCACGCCGCGCGGCGGGCGCCGCACCGTGCCCAGGCGCAGGCCCTCATTCTGTCCGCGAGGCTCGCCCAGCCGGACGATACGAATCGCCATGATGGTCTCGGGTTGGGATACGCGACAACCTGAATGATCGGGTCCTCGGGTTCCGGCGTCGATTCCGTCATCCGTCAAGCACGAGCTGGGTCTGGGTCACGACCGCGCATAACCGACCTTCCGCCGATCGGATCGACGTCTGCCAGACCATGGTCGTTCGCCCTCTGTGCAGGGCCACGCATTCGGCGGTGACCGTCGAGTGCACGCGCGCGCCGGCGATGAACTTGGTGCTGGAGTCGATGGTCGTCGTGCGCTTGCCCTCGGCCAGGTTGGCGAATGTTCCGACCGCGCCGAGGGTGTCGGCAAAGGCCATCAGCGCGCCGCCATGAAGCATCCCGCCGACGGTGCAGAGGTCCGGGCGCACGACGAGCGTTGCCGCGACGCGCTCCGGGCTCACCTCGGTAATGCCGATGCCCAGGAGCCCGGGGAACAACGAGGCCATGCGCTCGTTGAGCGAAGCGGGTGTCAGCATCATCGGCCCAGGAGGCGTGCGAAGAATGCCGCCAGCGCGGACCGCCGTTTCGGCAGCGGCCCCGGCATCGGATCGAAGTAGCGGCGATCGACGTAGCACCAGCCCCAGCGCTCGCCTTTTTCCAGCGACGCGATCATCGCGTGCCCGGTCGCGTTGAAATGCGCGAGCGCGTGCGCATGCGCCGAATCCTCGCAACAGCCGACGTGGCCGCAGGTGAGGCAGACGCGCAGCTCGTTCCACGGCGTGCCCAGCGCGAGGCATTCCTCGCAGCCGTTCGTGCGCGGCGTCACGCGCCGGATGTCGGCGAAATGCGCGCAGGTCTCGGCCACGGGCGGAATATTCACGGGTCGCCGGCGACATCGATCTGCGCGAGCGCTTGCCGGATCGCGCCGGCATCGCGGGGCCGAACCAGGCGCGCGACCTCCTTGCCCTCGCGCAGGAAGATGAGCGTAGGCCAAAGCTTCACCGCGAACGAACGCCCCAGCGGCTGTCCGCTGCCGTCGGCGATCTTGACGTGACGCACGCGCGGATGATTGGCAAGGGCGGCGGCGAGCAGCGGTTGGGCGGCGCGACAATGCCCGCACCACGGGCTGCCGAACTCGATCACCGCCGGCCCCGCAAGGACATCGATGTCCGCGCGTGTCGGCTCGCTCACCGCGTACGTTTCGCTCACCGCCATCCGATGTCGGTCTGTCCTGAAGACTGCCCGTCGCGCAGTTGCCTGGTGCGCCCGACCAAACGCCGGGCAGTGCGCAAAGGTTGCCATACCCGACGGCCCTTGCACAGGCGGGCGCGCGTAGGAAAGCGCCGCGTCGTGCCGCCAGACTTAGGATGACTCAGGCCGGTCGCGTGCCACCAACGCCAGGTACTCGGCCAGCGTTCCCCCGGCGAGGGGTTTTGCCATCACCCGCACCGTGCGCACCAGCTTGCCGATTTCCACGCCACCACGCTTTCTGACGTCGACATACGCGCATCGTTCCCAGAAGCGCTCGGCTCGCGTGTTCCCCTCGATGACACCGAGGCGCAGCCACCGCGCACCCTGGTCGCACGCCCACTGCTCGAGCTGCCGGTAAAGCGCTTGTGCCACGCCGCTGCCGTGCAGGGGGCCGGCGACGATGAACAGACCGATATGCCAGACACCGGTTGCCAGAAGGTCCGACACGACATCCGCCATGCCGATGAGGGTGCCGGTTTCGTCGACGAAGCCGATGCTCCATTTCCTCGTATACGGCCAACCGGCGGGCAGCGCCCCAAGAATCTCCTGATGCGCTTCGGCCGGCGTCGCGCGCTGCCCGCCCACGGCAAGGAAATACTCGGGATTGAGGTCGAAGAAACGTTGCAGTTCGGGGACGTCACCCGCGAACAGCTCGATGGCGCGATAGGCGCCCGTGGCAAACAGTGCGGGTCCGCGCGCGGGCGTGCTCATCGACGCCGCGCGCGCGACCCGGGTCCGACGCGCACTGCCGCGGGCATCGGTGGGTTCGCGATCATCGGGGTGGGATACATCACTCGATCAGCCGGTCTGCCCGAAGTTTGAGCGATTGCGGAATCGTTACCCCAAGCCGCGCGGCGGTCTTCATGTTGATCACGAGCTCGAATGTCGTCGGCTGCGCTACGGGAAGGTCCGCGGGCTTCGCGCCCTTGAGAATCCTGGCGACATAGCCGCCTGCGTTGCGGGCGAGGTCGTGGAAACTCGCACCGTAACCCATGAGGCCGCCGGCCTCTGCGTAGGCCCCGCCCCCGCCTACGGACGGCAGGCGTGACTTCTCTGCCAATGCCGCGATCGCGCGGGCGTGCGCGCCAAACGTCGGATCGGGAAGCACATCCAGACCCGAAACACGCGCGGCCGAGAGGCTTGCGAACACCCGCTCGATCGACGCCAGGTCACGCGCTTCGAGCATCCGAAGCTCGATGCCTAACAGTCGCGCCGCGGCCTCGGTTTCCCGCAACACCTGCAGCTGGAAGACGCGATTGGCCGGATTCCACAGTACGGCTACGCGCCGGATGCCGGGGACCGCTTCGTTCAACAGTTCGAGGCGTTTGCCGGCCGCTTCCCCAAACATGCCCGACGTCCCGGTGACGTTCCCGCCGGGATGCGCAAGGCTGGAGACAAGTCCCGAGGCAACCGGGTCCGACACGCCGATCATGACGATCGGAATGGTCTTCGTACTTTCCTTGGCCGCAAGGGAGGCCTGGGTAACCGACGTGACCAGAACGTCGACCGGCAACGCGATCAGTTCGCGCGCAAGACCGGGCAGCCTGTCGAACTGATTGTTGGCGAACCGCGATTCGATCGTGATGTTGGTGCCTTCCACGTAGCCCTGCTCGCGCAACCCTTCGCGCAGGCCCGATAGCTGCGACGCCATGCTCTCCGATGTCCCCGGAACGAGAAGGCCGATTCGGGGCACCCGCCGCGTCCGACTCGGCGTGGACCGAGCCAGAGCACGATGACGGCGAGCAGGAGTATGCGAGCAGCAAGCAGTCGAGCCATGACTCAGGGCGCAGTCCGAACGGCGCAGCGGCAGAGCGTCGACTTGCCCGAGCTCGACGGACCATTGACCAGGATGATCTTGCCGGTCATTGCGCCGCCTCGCGAGCGTAGGGGTCGGATCCCGCGCGTACGTATGGGCAGGCTGCTACGTGCCCGACGTGCCGGTGCCGCGTACCCATGCGCTTGCTATCGCGCCAGCCACCCGCCGTCGACGGCCAGCGTATGCCCGTGAACGTAGTCGGACGCGGGCGCGGCGAGGAACACGACGGCGCCCGCGAGATCCGCGGGCGTGCCCCAGCGCTCGGCCGGAATGCGCTCCTGGATCGCGCGATTGCGCTCGGGGTCGGCGCGCAGCGCGGTGGTGTTGTTCGTTTCCATGTAGCCCGGGGCGATGGCGTTGACGTTGATGCCGCGCTTCGCCCATTCGCAGGCGAGGAGGCGCGTCAGGCCGACGACGCCGCTCTTCGACGCCGTGTACGAGGGCACGCGGATGCCGCCCTGGAAGGAGAGCAGCGACGCGATGTTGATGATCTTGCCGCCGTCGCCTTGCTCGACGAACTGCTTCGCCACCGCCTGCGACAGGAAGAACACCGTCTTGAGGTTGACGCCGATGACGTCATCCCAATCGCGCTCCGTGAAGTCGAGCGCGTCCGCGCGGCGGATGATGCCGGCATTGTTGACCAGGATGTCGATCCGGCCGAGCGCGGCCACGGCCTTGGCCACGATCGCGGGAATGTCCTTGTTCGAGGAGAGATCGGCCGCCACGTCGACGTACCGGCGGCCCGCCGCTTCGACGCCGGCCCGCGTCGCGCTGGCGTCGCTGCGATTTACGCCGACGATGTCGGCGCCGGCCTCCGCCAGCGCCAGGGCCATGCCTTGGCCGAGGCCGGTGTTGCAGCCGGTGACGATCGCCGTCTTCCCGGACAGGTCGAAGAGCCGATGCATCGTTCGCGCCTCCGGTTGCCGCTGCTCGTAAATCGGCGCCGTCAGCGCAGGTCCGCCGCGGGCACGTGATCCATGTCCGGGAACACCTGGTTCTCGCCGATCATGCCCCAGATGAACGTGTACGCCTGCGTGCCGACGCCGCTGTGGATCGACCAGCTCGGGCTGATCACCGCCTGCTCGTTGCGCACGACGAGGTGCCGCGTTTCGTGCGGCTGTCCCATCATGTGGAACACCACGCCGTCCGGCGGCAGGTTGAAGTAGAAATACACCTCCATGCGCCGGTCGTGCGTGTGGCAGGGCATCGTGTTCCACAGGCTGCCCTCGGCGAGCCGGGTCATGCCCATGACGAGCTGGCACGACGGCAGCACCGTCGGCACGATGTATTTGTGGATCGTGCGCCGGTTGCCGGTGCGCGGATCGCCCAGCGACTCGGGGGACGCCTCCGCCATCGTGATGCGGCGGTGCGGATGCGCCGCGTGGGCCGGCGCGCTGTTGAAGTAGAGCTTCGCGGGGCGCGCCGGATCCACGCTGGCGAAGCGAACCGCGCGGGCGCCCTTGCCGACGTAGAGCGCCTCCTCCGCCTTCACGTCGAAGCGAGCGCCGTCGACGGTCACGATGGCGTCGCCGCCGATGTTGATGAGGCCGAGCTCGCGCCGTTCCAGGAAGAAATCGGTTCCGGTGTGCTTGCCGAGCTCCGGCGCGAATTCGAGCGGCGCCGGACGTCGGGCAGATGCCGCCGACGATGATCCGGTCGATCTGGCTGTAGGTGAGCGTGATCGCGCCCGGCACGAACACCCGTTCGATCAGGAAGTGGTGACGCAGGCCCGCGGTATCCAGCGTTCTCGCGTGGTCGCTGTGCACCGGTTGACGGATATCCATGGTTGACCTCTGCGTGGCCGAGCGCTCGACGCCGGCACCAATGCCGGCGTCGCGCCGACACCTACGCCACGATACAGCGCTGCGCCCTGGCGCGCAAAACGGCTGCGCTTCGCCGCAGGCGATTCGCAAAAGAGCCCGCGCGCGGCGGGCTCTCTCGTGGGGCGGACAGAGGGCTAGCAGTCGCTGCCGGCGCACTCCATCGCGGCGCGTTTCATCGCGGTCTTCCGGGTGGCGACCGCGGTGTCTGGCTTGTTCGCGGTCTTCTTGGTGCTTACGGACGGCCTGTCGGCCACCGCAGACCCACGACTGTCGACCGCAATCACCACCGGCTTCTGCGACGCGTTGGGCTTGGCAAACGCGATGGAGTCGTCGGATCCGGCCTCGTCTTCACAGGCGAAAGCCGCGCCGGCGGCTACGCATGCCACGATGGCCAATGCAGCGGAGAGGGTAGTGCGCATGGCGTTCTCCTTGCAGGGTTGCGGGCCGTCAATGTTCCGCCGGCGGAAAACCGCTGTCAAGGCCGGGCGGTGCACCGTAGAGCCAGGTATTGTGCAAGCCTGTCATTCAATTCACGAGATGTGTACGATTGGCGCACTGGCGGCTTTCCACAGCGCGAGACGCCGGGGACGGCACTGCCGAGACTGCGAGCAGACCATGGCCAGGTTCGACCAGCGGGGCAACCCGATTTCATTTGGCGGGCAGCAGGCGATCGACACGCTCGATCATGCGTTCGATCTGCTGCACGCCTATCAGGCCGATCCCGTGGCCGAGGTCGACCGGATCATCGCCGACCATCCGGACTTTGCGATGGCGCATGCCTTTCGCGCCGGCATGCTGGCGACCGCGACCGACAAGGCGTTCGAGCCGGAATTGATGAAGAGCGTGGCGGCGCGCCGAAGCGCTGGCGCCGAACGCCAACGACCGCGAGCGGACGCACATTGCCGCGGTGCGCGCGTGGCTCGACGGCGATTGGGAACGGGCGACCGACCTGTGGGGCCGCGCGTCGATCGCGTATCCACGCGATCTGCTGGCGCTTCAGTATGCGCACGTCGGCGACTTCTTCCTCGGCTATTCGCACATGTTGCGCGATCGCGTCGCCCGTGTGCTGCCGCACTGGAATCGCAGCGTGCCGGGCTATGGCTTCATCCAAGGAATGTATGCGTTCGGCCTCGAAGAGGCTGGCGACTACGACCAGGCGGAGGCGCGCGGCCGAGAGGCGATCGCCTTGAACAAGCAGGACGGCTGGGCCGTTCATGCGGTGACGCACGTCATGGAGATGCAAGGCCGGGCGGCAGAAGGAACGGACTTCCTGGCGGCCAGCGTCGATGGATGGGCGCCGAACAGCCTGTTCGCGTTCCACCTGTGGTGGCACAAGGCGCTATTCCATCTTGATGCCGATGACGCGGCTTCGGCGTTGAAGCTGTTCGACGAAAAGATTTCTGCCGCAGGTTTTGGTCAAGCGCTTGAACTCCTCGACGGATCGTCGCTGCTGTGGCGGATTTCACTCCTCGGCCATGATGTCGGCGACCGGTGGGACGATCTGACCGAAAAATGGCGGACGCGCATCGACGATGCGTACTACGCCTTCAACGACGTGAACGCGATGCTGGCGTTCGTCGGCGCCGGCAACAGCGAGGCGCAGCAGCGGCAGATCGAAACCGTGAGGCGGGCCGCCGCGGGGACCGGAACCAATGCGATGATGAGCCGCGAGATCGGCACGCCGGCGTGCGAAGGCCTCGCCGCGTTCGGTCGTGGCGAGTACGCGCGGACGATCGAGTTGCTGTTGCCGCTGCGCGCCAAGGCCAATCGCTTTGGCGGCAGTCACGCGCAGCGCGACGTGTTCTCGTGGACGCTGACCGAAGCCGCGATCCGCCTCGGTGACCGGGCACTCGCCGACACGTTCGTTGCCGAGCGGCTGTCATGGAAGCCGGAAAGCCCGATCAACCGCGCGTGGGCGATGCGCGCCGGCAAGCTGAAACCGGCGCAGGGAGGCGTAAGACCATTCCGCGGATCTTCCGGCGCGACGGGGTCGCCTTTTCGAGCCGGTGAGCAGCGCGAGCTGCGAAGTCTAGGCGTTCACGACGGATGGGGTGAGGCGCTGACCCCGTTCCGCGATCAGGTTATGCGCGCGCCTGACGCGGCGTCTCAGGGTCCCGTCCGCGCGAAATAGGCAATCCCTTCGAGCGTCCACGAAGGAAAGTTTTGCAGGACGTAATTCTTCTCCGCCTCGGAGATCGTGTAGAAGTGGTAGCCGCCGGTATTGAAGCGGTACACCGGCGAGGTCTGCGGCGTGTTGCCGGGGTAGGTGCGAAACGCCACCCCCTCCAATACCCAGCTCGTGAAATTCTGCAGGACGTAATCCTTTTCCGCTTCGGAGATCGTGTAGAAGTAGTGGGACCCGGTATTGAAGCGATAGACCGGCTGCGTATTGGGGCTCGGGCCGACGAAGACGTAATACGCGATGCCCTCCAGCACCCAGGTCGGGATGTTCTGCAGGATGTAATTCTTCTCCGCCTCGGAACTGGTATAGAAGTGAAAGCCGCCGGTGTTGAACCGGTACAGCGGCACGGCGGGGTTGCCGGTCCCGGCCTGCGTGACGGTGAAGGTCTGCCCCGCGATCGTCATCGTGCCCGAGCGTGGCGATGACGAAGCGTTGGCGTCGACCGAGTAGCCGACGTTGCCGTTGCCGCTGCCGCTGGCCCCTGACGTGACGTGCACCCAGGGCGCGCCCGAGACCGCCGTCCACGAGCGGCCTGCGCCGGCCGTAACCGCCACGCTGCCGCTTGCGCCGCCCGCGACGACATTCTCGCTCGCCGGCGCGATGCCGTACGTGCAGGCCGTTGTCGATACGATCTTGCTTACGGTGCCGCCCAGATTCACGACGTAAAGCTCGCCTTCCTCGTCCTCGCCGAACGAGGAGATGTTCTGCAGCGTGTCGAGCAGGACGCTCTGCGCGGTGCCGTCCCACATCAGGATCTCGCCGGAGCAGAAGTCGCCGTAGATGTAGGTGCCGCCCGGCACCGCCCCCTGCGCGCCCCGATAGACGTAGCCACCGGTGATCGAGCAGCGACCTCCCGCATGGAGGTAGTCGAAGACCGGAAAGACGTAGTTCTGCGGGCTGGCGCAGAGCGCGGGGTCGTTATTGGTGCAGGCGGATCCCTCGAAGACGCGCCACCCGTAGTTGCCGCCGCTCACGATCGGCGTGTCCACCTCTTCGCGCGCGCCCTGTCCGACGTCGGCGACCCATTGCGCACCGGTAATGCGATCGAAGCTGAATCGCCATGGGTTGCGCATCCCGTAGGCGAAGATCTCGTCGCGGCCGGGGGTCGCGCCATGGAACGGATTCGTCGGCGGCGACGAATAGGTGAGCGGCACGCTGACGTCGATCCGCAGAATCTTCCCGAGCAAGAGATCGAGGTTCTGCGCGTTGTTCGGCACGTCGTTGCCGCCGCCGCCGTCGCCGACGCCGACGTAGAGATAGCCGTCGGGACCGAAGGCCAGCATGCCGCCGTTGTGATTCGTGTTAATCGGGGTGCGGGATCGTCAGGAGCACGGTCTCCGCCGGGTCTGCGACGTTCGGATTGCCGGAAACCTTGTACTCGGCGATGACGATCGCGCCGTCGCCGGCACGGGTGTAATAGACGAAGAAGCGTCCGTTGGCCGCGTACTGCGGATGGAACGCGAGGCCGAGCAGCCCTTGCTCACCGCCGGCGACGACCTTCGCGTGAAGGTCCAGAAACGCGGTCGGCGTCGAAGATCCGGGCTGCAGCACGCGGATGACGCCGCCCTGTTCCACGATAAAGAGGCGATTGGTGCCGTCGCCCGCGTTGCCGGCGAAGACCGGGCTCGACAGACCGCTCGAGACCACGGGGACGAGCTGGATCGCAGCCAGGAGCGGGGACGACAGGCAAAGCACCGCGGCAGCGAGCAGGCAGCGCACGGCGCGAAGGGATTTCATGTGGATGCTCCTGGCGTGGTGCACAGTTGGATGCGAGTCGTTTTGGATTGGTTCAGCCTGCCGTGTCCTTTCGCGGGGCGTCAGGCAGCGAAATCGCCGGCCCAACGAAAAAGCCCCGCGCGAGGCGGGGCTTTTCTTGACGCGGGGTGGCGTTGACTACTTCTTCGCCTCGCCCTTGACCTGCACTTCCACGCGGCGGTTGGGCTGCAGGCAGGCGATCAGCTCCTTGCGGTTCTTCTGATCGCACTGCACCACCGGTTGCTTCTCGCCCAGGCCGATGGTCTCGATCTTGGCCTTGTCCACACCCTTGCTGACGAGGTAGTTGCGCACCGCATCGGCGCGCCGCTCCGACAGCTTCTGGTTGTAGGCATCGCTGCCGAGACGGTCGGTGTGGCCGGTGACCAGGACCACTTCGAGCGTCTGCATCTGCGCGAGCTTGCCCACCACCTGGCTGTCGATCGCCGCTTTCCCTTCGGGCTTCAGAACCGCCTTGTCGAAGTCGAACAGCACCTTCGAGTCGAGCGTGATCTTCTGCACCTGCGGGGCGGGTGCCGGCGCGGGTGCCGGCGGCGGCGGCGGTGCCACGACCGGAGCCGGGGCGGGCGCTTGCGCCACCTTCGGCGCCACGTACACCTGCGGCGGCGGGTCGAACTTGTAGGTCGCCGTCAGCCAGACCATGTTGTTCGTGTAGCCCGGGTTGGCGAACGCGCCCGAGTACCACGCGAAGCCCGAGCCGACCGCCGCCGTGTTGTAGTTCGCGAAGTACGGGTAGTAGCCGCCGTAGCCTGCCATCTGGCCGTCGCCGTACTCGTATTTCTCGTACGCGTAGCCACCGTTCACCGCCCAGCGCGCGTTGATGTTGTAGGTGCCCTTGATCTGGAAGCGCTGCAGCTTGGTGTTGTCGGTGTCGTAGTTGACGAGCGGGCCGCCGAGGAAACCGCCGCCGGCCTGCGTGTTGCCCGAGTTGAAGTCGATGCCGCCGTTGGTCTTCTGGTAGCTGTACGACGCGGTCAGCATCAGCTTGTCGGTCGCCGCCCAATCGACCAGCGCGGCAAGCATCCAGGCGTCCTGGGTGTTCTCGCTGCCCCACTCGAAGTTCGCGGAGGTGTTCGGTACCGGCGGCGGATAGTTGCCGTTCAGGTACGCCTGGTTGAACTCGACCCTGCCCCAGTTGCCGATGCCGGTGACACGAACCTTCTCGGCGTCGCCCCACGACACGGTCACGTCGTACTGCTCGGTCTTGTCCTTCGTGCGGCCGTACAGGTTGTCCTTGTAGTCGACGGTCGCGCCACGTCGCGCCGAAGCCGACGAACCACAGCGGCCCCGGCGTCCAGTCGAGGTTCAGCTTGACCACGTTGGCGTCGAAGTTGTTGACGTCGTAGGCCGCGTAGTAGTGGGTGACGGACGTCACCGTCGGCGGGATGATCAGGTCGGACCGCCGCTGCAGGAATTCGTACTTCAGCCGGCCGCTCAGGCTCTGCCAGCCGCTGTTGCGGTACTCGATCCAGTAGCGGTAGTCGTCGGTGTTCGGCGCCTCCGTCTCCTCGGAGTGGCGCTTGATGCCCTCCCAGTCGAACCCGCCGAGCAGCTTGTTGGTCCGGTTGAACGCCCACGACGCGTCAAAGCCGGCCGCGTTCTTCGTGTAGCTGAACAACTCGCCGGTCTCCTCGGTCAGCGCCGCGAGCTGGTAGCACGTCGCGCTGTTCGACGGGCGGCGTCGCGCAGTTCGTGCCTTGGCTGCCCTGCCGGTACGACACGGCGGTCGACTGGTTGTCCAGGTCGTAGTAGTTGTAGTAGACGCGGGTGTCGAGCTGCGCCATCGGGCTCGCGTTCCACGCGACGTTCGCCGACGTCTTCTTGATGTCGCCGTCGAAGTTCGACAGGTTCGGGCCCGCGGGGCTGGTCGTCGAGACCGTCCAGGCGAACGGCTGCGTGAGCAGGTAGGCCGCGCCCGGCGGGATCGCCGGGTTCGTGGTTGCCACGTTGCCCGTGGGCTTGAGGCCCGAGCCCACGATGCCGAAGCTGTTCTCCAGCTTGCTCTGCGTGAAGCGGGCGATGATCGCCGAGTCCCAGGGCAGCTGCTTGATGTAGCCGTTGAAGCTCCACTTCTTGAGGTCGTTGTCGGGCGGCAGCAGCGTCGTGTCGAGGGCGCTCCGCATGAAGAAGTTCGTCCACTGGAACGAGTCGTTGCCGTCGGTGAACTTCGACTCGAGGTAGGCGAGCTTGAAGCCGTACTGCCTGCTGTTGTAGCCGCCCTCGATCGTCGTGTTCTGCGTCTTGTAGTCGACCGGCGCGCCGAGCTCGATCAGCCCGTTGCCCGAGCCGGTGCCGAGCTGGCCGCTGCTGGGCTTGACGCCGGTCGTCTTGACCTCGTTGTAGTCCGCCCGGATGAACCACGGCGTCTTGCCCGAGAACTCGCCGTTGCCGCCCCAGGTGTTGCGCTGGGTGCTGTAGTTGAACGGGTACCAGATCGACGGGTTCGGCGCGTTGGGATAGGTGCCGCCGGGCCCGACCTGCACCAGGCCGCCGTCGGCACCGGTCAGCGGCGAGAGCGCGTTGAACGAGTAGTTGTGCGGGATGTTGTTGTTGTAGAGCGAGGCCTTCCACACGCCCCAGCCGCCGCCGACGATGTTGATGAACTGGTCGTCGCGGCCGAACTCCTCGCCGAACGCGCGCAGGTACATCGCGCGGTTGCTGCCCCGGGCGTCGATGACGCCGATCGGCGCGCTGAGGACGTCCTGGTATTCCTGCGCCTTGGCGCCGTCGACCGGGCCGACGAACGGCGTCAGCGGGTTGGCGGGCGAAAGCAGGGTGGGGTTGCCGGCGGCGCCGTTG
>CAWEOX010000014.1:0-91352 GCA_963810845.1 uncultured beta proteobacterium
CAGTCGGAGGCTGGAAGAGAGAGACTGACGTCGCTGTTCCGCACCCTCACATCGCCATGCGCTCTTCCCGCTGCTGCAGCGCGAAGATCGACGAGTAGCCGCGCGACCAATCCGGCGGCATGAGGCAGGGCCGCGGATCGTGGTGCGCCCATTGCGCGCGCTCCCCGCGGATGATCGACTGGTCCCGGCTCGACCGGATCGGATTCACCGTGTACGGGAACGCATCCGCCGACGACAGCGCATAGAGCAGCAGCGGGCGGCCGAGGTCGGAGAAGTTCTTGGCCGAGTAATGCAGCGTCCGGCAATTGTGCAGCGTGAGCGAGCCCGCCGGGCCGGGCAACGCCACCGCCTTGGCGATATCGAGCTTGGCCACGTCGGCGTCGCGCAGGCAGCCGGTCCAGCGCCCGTTCTCGTCGTACTGGGAGAACATCGGATCGATGAGGTGGCTCTTCGGCAGCACCTGCAACGGACCCTGGTCCAGGCCGCAATCGTACAGATACGTGCCGATGGTGAGCGGCGAGTAGTTGGTGTGCGGCCAGAACGAGATGTCGTAGTGCCACTTCACTTCTTCACCGCCCCGCGCCCACTTGAAGTTGAGCTTGGAGTGGTGAAACTTGACGTCGGGGCCCGACCAGGTCGGCGACGATGTCCCCCACCAGCGACTGGGAGATGTAATCCCAGTAGGCCGGATGCTGATCCACCGGCGCCGACACCCGGCGCAGGCGCGGCGCATCGGCACGATGGCCCGGCTCGAGATCCCAGATGGCGTCGGACTCGGTGACCTTGCGGCTGCGCTCGATGAGCTCGTCGGTCGCGGCCCGCAGGCGCTCGATCCACTCGCCGGGCAGTATCTTCGGCAGCAGCAGGTAGCCGTCGCTGAAATAGAACTCGCGCTGCGCCTGGGTCAATACGCGGGGCGGAAGGGAGAGCACTTGTTCGGGGGTCATTTCGGGACTCCTGGCCGGAGGCGGTAAGCGCAAATGATAGCGGCGTTGCGGCGCCGGCGCGCAGGATTTTTTCAGGGGCGAGCGCGTTGGCGTCGGCCGCCACCGCCCCGCTTCGCGCGTCATGCGGCCTTTTCGTCGCGCCCCATCGGCTGGGGCGCCTGCTCGCCGGCGCGCATGAACATGTCCTGCGAAATCTCGCCGCCGGGCTTCACCACCACGAATTCCTCGTCCGCATCGCCCGGCTCGCCGCCGATGCGCACCAGCGTCTCGATCAGCCCGGTCGAGCCCAGCGTCTCCTCGTAGACGACGCCGCCGAAGCGCCGGTCCATGAATTCGGCGACGGCTCGCGCCTGCTCGCGGTAGGCGTCGAGCTCCTCCTGCGAGAAGCCGACGAGGCAGATCCTGCGGTAGTGCTTGTACTTCATCTCGAACAGGTAATCGGCGGTCTCCTCGTCGAATTCCTTCACGTAGTCGTGATAGTCGGACAGCGGCTCGTCGCGCGCGTCGATCCAGCCCTTGGTGAGGTAATAGGTGCCGGGATTCGCGAAAAACCGCTGCACGTAGCGCTGGTGCGAGCCGAGGAAGATCGCCACGCAATCGTGGGTGCGCGGAATGACGAGCGTGTGCGCGCGCGCCTTCACGCCGACCAGTCCGTTGCCGCAAAGGCCGTAGCCGACGATGATGAAGCTGGGCAGGGCGATGGCGTCGATCTGCTCCTGCAACGCGGCGCCGAGCTTCTTCGGCGAATTGTGCAGCATGACGTCGAGCCAGACGGCCGGCACGCCGGCGGGCAGCCGTTTGCCGAGCAGATCCTCCAGCACCTTGCAGGAGATCACCACGATCGGGCGCGGCGTTGGGGTGGCAACCATGGACGGGCTCCTAGGCCACGGCGGGCAGCGGTGGCGCAGCGGCGGTCAGCGGCGCTCGCCCACCGAGCACGCCGGATTCGGCGACGATCGATCGCACCATCGATTCCTGCCGGTGGGCCATGAGGTGTATCCCCGCGACCCCGGGGATCTCGCGGATGGCGCGGATGAGCTCGATGCAGATGCGCCTGCCCTCCTCGCGGGGATCCGACGCCTGCTCCAGCCGCGCGACGATCGCGTCCGGAATATGCACGCCGGGCACGTTCGTGCGCAGCCAGCGCGCGGTCTTGGCGGAGGCGACCGGTCCGACGCCGATCAGGAGGGCCGCGTCTTCGTGCAACCCTTCGGCGCGCGCGAGGCGCATGAAGTGCTCGAGCCGCTCGAGATCGAAGCAGTACTGCGTCTGCACGAATTGCGCACCGGCGGCGATCTTGCGCCGCAGACGGGCGATCCGGACCTCGGCCGATGCCGCGAACGGATTGCCGGCGGCACCGAGGAACAGGCGCGGGGCCTGGGTGAGCTTCCTGCCCGACAGGAACTCGCCGGCGTCGCGCATCTTGCGCGCGGTGGCGAGGAGCGTGACGCTGTCGAGATCGCCGACGTGCTTGGCGCCGGGATGATCGCCATTGGAGACGTGATCGCCGGTGAGGCACAGCACATTGCGGATGCCGAGCGCCGCGGCGCCCAGGATATCGCCCTGGATCGCGATGCGGTTGCGATCGCGGCAGGCGATCTGCAGCACCGGCTCGCAGCCCGCCTGCGCCAGCAGCACCGAAACGGCGAGGCTCGACATGTGGCAGTTGGCGCCGGACGCATCGGTGACGTTGAGCGCGTCGACGCAGCCGCGAAACGGCTCGAGCCGGGCGAGAGCGTCGGCGGGATCCGCCGAATCCGGCGGCGCAAATTCCGCGGTGACGACGAACGCGCCGCTCGCGAGCAACGCCTCGAGCCGGCTGCCGGACGGCCGCGGCGGCGCCTCGAACGCGACGCACGGCGCCGTCTTGTCCGCGTCGTTGATGAGCGGCAGCCACGTCGATTTGCCCGCGAGATTATGCTCGGCGGGCGCGGTCGGCGCGAGGGGCAAATGCCCTGCCGCCATGCGCCCGGCTCCGCGAAAGCCTTCCAGGCCGACGCAGAGCATGTCCGGCTTGGCTTCGCAGGTGCCGTCGGGACGCACGCCGCCGCACGGGCCGTTGCGCACGTTCTTCGGACAGTTCATGGGACAGGACATGCCGTTCGCCGACAGCACGCAGTTGCCGCACATCTGGCAGTCGAAGAGCAAGCCCTTGACGGCACGCTCGACGCCGGTCACGGGCTTCTGCAGGCGCTTGATGCCGATCGCGTGCGCGAGCGGCCGCAGCATCCGCATGCCGCCCAGCATCGCCCCGTAGGCGCGCTCCATCAAGGCAGCGTGCCGGACCGCCCAGCGTCTCACGATCAGCATCGCGTCATCTCCGCATCAGGCCGTCGCGAGCGCCGGGGCCGCCGGCGCGAGCGCGGTGTGGGTGACGAACAGGTCGGCAAAGTCCGGGCGCAGCGACAGCTCGAGCACCCGCACGCGGCGGGCCAGTAGCGCCGCGCGCCGGCGATGGTGGCGATTGAACAGCGCCATCCGCGCGCCGTCGCCGGCGGCATTGCCGATGGAGCGGATGTGCTCGACCGGCACCGGCGGCACCAGTCCGATCTTGAGGATGTCTTCCGGCTCGAGGTGATTGCCGAACGTGCCGGCGAGATGGATGCGGTCGACGCGGGTGATGCCGCGCTCGGCCAGCAGGATCTCGATCCCGGCCCGCAACGCGGACTTGCCGAGCTGCACGCTGCGCACGTCCTGCTGCGTCAGGACGATGTCGCGACCGGTGCGCGCGAACGGCCCGTTGACGAGCACGATCTCCTGCGCGCGTCCGAACGCGCTGCCGCGCAGCGCGGGATGGCGCTCCTGCGGCGCGAGTGCGCCATCCTCGCCGATGAGACCGGACCCGACGAACGCGGCGACACTGGCGATCACGCCCGAGCCGCACAGGCCCACCGGACGCGGATCGCCTTTGCCGTCACCGTCCTTGATCGCCGCGCAGCGGATCTTGCCGCTCCCCTCCACCCAGACCCGCTCGATCGCGCCGGGCACCGCACGCATGCCGCACCGGATGTGCGCGCCTTCATACACGGGACCGGTGGCGCATGAGGTGGCGATGAGCTCGCCGTTGTGCGCGAGCACGACTTCGCCGTTGGTGCCGATGTCGATCAGGAGCTGGGTGCCGCGATAGAACTCGGGCCCGCGGGTGAGGAGCGCCGCCAGCGTATCGCCGCCGATGTAACCGGCGATCGACGGAAACACGAACACCTTCGCGCCGCGGCAGAACGTCGAGCGCGAGCTCGGCGCGCGTCGACTTCCACGCCGTCCGCCCATACCGGCAGATACGGCCCGCGGCCGAGCGGCTCCGGATTGATGCCGAGCAGGATGTGCTGCATCGTCGGATTGCCGACCACCACCGCGTCGACGATATCGTCCTCTCCGACCCCCGCCTCGTCCGCCGCTTCGTGGATCAGGCGGTTGAGCTCGTCGACCAGCACGCGGCGCATTTCCGCGAGCGCGCCGATGTCCTGCTGGATGTGGGTCATCCGCGAGATCACGTCCTCGCCGTAGATCGCCTGCGGATTTCCGGCGGTGCGCATCGCCGCGATCCGGCCGCTCACGAGATCGCACAGGAACACGACCACCGAGGTCGTGCCGATGTCGATCGCCACGCCGTAGAGCGCCGTGGAGCGTCCGGCCCGCAACGCGAGCACTTGGCGCTCGGCGTACACGGTCGCCGTGACGTCGCGCGCGGCATCGAAATCGGGGCGGGTCGAATACTCGGCCATGACCGCGAGCGGCAGCGTGACCGACTTGCGGCCGAGGGTTTCCCCGATCGCAACGCGGAGGCGCTCGGTGAGCGGGCGCAGCGGGGCGTCGTAGGGCCCGGGCACCTGCACGCACGCCCGGGTCACCATCGGCCGCGGCGCCACTTCGGTGACCGTGTAAGGTTTGCGCGGCGCATTGCGCACCGCCTGGCTTTCCGGCGGCACCGACAACGTGAGGTCGCCGTGCACGTCGCACAGGCAGGCCAATCGATAGCCGCGTTGCTCGGGCTCCGGCGGCAGCAATTCGCGCTCGGCGGCGGACAGCGGCGTCAGCGCGGCGGCGTCCGTCGCCGACTGGTCGACTTCGACGAGACAACTGCCGCACTTGCCATGCCCGCCGCACACCGACTTGATGCCGACGCCCGCCTTCCAGGCAGCGGCCAGCAGCCGCTCGCCGCCGCGCACCTCGACGCTGCGCAAATCGGGATGAAAGGTGACGCGCGGCATGGCAGGGTCCGAACGGGCGACGGTGTCGGGGCGGGGTCGGCCCCTACGCGGTGACAACGCCCTCGCGAAACGCGTCGATCAGGCCCATGCAGTAGTCGTCGCGCCCGAACACCGCGCGCGCCGCGTACATCGCCGACACGAGCTGGGGATCGGTGGGATCGACGATCGCCGCGTCCATCCCGCGGCTCATCGCGCCGACGAGGAAGGTGCGGTTGATGAGCTTGCGCAGCGGCAGCCCGTGCGACACGTTGGTCAGGCCGCAGATGGTGTGCACGCCGGGAAAGCGCTGCATGATCGTGCCGATCGCTTCGAGGGTGGCCTGCGCCGACTGCGAATCGGTGCCCAGCGGAAATACCAGCGGATCGACGTAGATGTCGTCGAGCGGAACGCCGGCGCGGGTAAGGCGCTCGACCAACTCGGAGGCGAGCTCGACCTTGTGCGCGGCGGTCGCCGCGGGCACGCCTTCGCCCTGGCACAGCGCGATCAGCTTGGTGCGGTGCTCGAGCGCGAGCGGCAGAACACGATCGTAGCGGTCGCGCTCGAGGTTGATCGAGTTGAGCATCGGCGCCGCGGTCTTCACCTTGGGCAGCGCCGCGGCGAGCGCCGCCGCATCGGGCGAGTCGAGGCACAGCGGCTTGTCCGTCACCGCCTGTACCGTCTCCACGAGCCATGTCAGGAGCTCGGCTTCGCGGCCGGGAAAGGTGCCGCCGTTGACGTCGATGTAGTCGGCGCCCGCCGCGTCCTGCGCCCGCGCCTCCTGCTGGATCGATGCGGCGTCCATGCTCTCCAGCGCAGCGCGTATGGCCTTGCGCGACGCATTGATGCGCTCGGCGACAATCAGCATGGCATTCCTCCGCAGGGGTCAGGCCATGGCCCGACCCGCAAGATCAAGCGTACCGGCCGTATTTCTTCACGGCCCGCGACATCGCCCAGACGTTCTCGACCTTGCAGTAGTCGGTGACGCTGTTGGCGCTGGAGATCATGTAGCCGCCGCCCTTGCCGATCTTCTCGATGCGATCCTTGACCTCGGCGTCGACCTCCTCGGGCGTGCCGCGCGTCAGCGTGTAGTCGAGATCGATGTTGCCGACGATGCAGACGCGGTCGCCGTACTTGGCCTTGAGCTTGTTGATGTCCATCGCCGAGGGCTGCACCGGGTGCACGCGCGTTCATGCCGAGCGTCACCAGCCCGTCGAGGATCGGGAACAGGTTGCCGTCGCTGTGGAAGATCCACGGCTTCTTGATCTCGTTCGCCACGATCATCTGGCTCGGCTTCATGAACTCCTCGTACATCTCCATGTTCACCCACGGCGCCTTGTTGTCGGCGTGGTCGTCGTTGGCCCAGATGAAATCGAAATCCATCTTGTTGAGATGCTGTACCACGCGTGCCGACCACTCGGAGAAGCGGCGGTGGATCTCCTTCACGAGGTCGGGGTCGTCGTACATCATCAGCGAGAACACGTCGAGGCCCATGCTCTCGAAGGTGCTGGCGCTGCCGAGGCGGATGCGCGCGAACACCGCGTAATCCTCGCGATACTTCGCCAGCCAGTCGGCGATCTGGTCGTAACGCGCCGGATGGTCCGGGTCGGGCAGGAATTCGTCGAAGAGCTTCAGCGAATCCCGGTCGGTGAGCAGGCCGTGCTTGACGTACGTGCGGCCCGACGTCGAGTCGACCCCCATGTCCGCGATCCACGGCGGCACGAAGTCGAAGGTCACGCGCCGCGGGTGATACCAGGCCTCCTTGGCGCTGGCGCTGCCGCTCGTCTGCAGCGCCTGGCCGGCGCTCGCCTTCTGCCCGGTCGGAAAGTGGTAGCCGAAGCCGTCCATGCCGAGCGCGCGGCAGAATTCGCCGGGGGTGAAGTCGGTGCGCCCGCCCATGAGCGCGATCTGGATCTCCTCCTCGACGTCGTTCTCGATCCAGGGCACCTGGTCCGGCTGTCCGCGCGCAACGCGGTCAGCACGCGTTCTCTCGGGGTCATCTCGTTGTCCTCGTTCGGTGACGAGTGGCTCGCAGCGGCTCAATGCACCAGCGGTTGCAGGCCTGGACGCAGTCATAGGCATCGGCGCCGTAGAAGTCGGCGCCGATCTCGTCGGCGAACTTCTGGGTGAGCGGCGCGCCGCCGACGCCGATCAGCACGCTGCCGCGCACGCCCGCGGCGCTCAGCGCCTCGATGGTCCTGCGCATGCTCTCCATGGTGAGCGTGATCAGCGCGCTCATCAGCACGAAGTCGCGGCGACTCCTTGCGCACCGCGTCGACGAACTTCTCGGCGCCGACGTCGACGCCGAGGTCGACCACCTCGTAGCCCGCGCCTTCCATCATCATCTTGACGATGTTCTTGCCGATGTCGTGGAAGTCGCCGGCCACCGTCCCGATCACCGCCTTGCCCTTCTTCTCGGCGGCGGCGCCGACCAGATGCGGCTTGATCACGGTTCACCGCCTCGGTCATCGCGCGCGCGGCAATCATCATCTGCGGCAGGAAGAACTCGCCGCTGGAGAACTTCTGGCCCACGATCGACATCGCGCCGATGAGGCTGTCCTTCATGATCGTGCCGGGGTCCACGCCCGCGGCGAGCGCCTTGCTGCGTCGCTTCCAGCGCTTCCTTGCGCTTGCCCGCGATGACCCAGTTCCTGATGGCCTCGATCTCGTCCGCCATGCTCGCCTCGCTCCGGTTGTGTCGCCGTGCGCCACGCGCTCTCTGCCGTTTCGCGCGGCTCCTGATATTCCGCTGATATATTATGAGTGGCGCTACCGGGTGTCAACGCGATTCGCGGGCGGTTTGATCGGCATCAAGGAAACGTGCCCAGCCGCGCGCCGTCGCGGTTCAGGCGGTCGCGCACATCCTCGCCGCGCAGCGCCCGCGGCTGGCAACCCGCTTCGATACCCATGGCCGCGGCATGGCCGATCGCCTGGCCATACGAGAAGCACTGCGCCGTGACCCGCGCCGACGCGACGGCTTCGTGCTGCGCCGATAGACACCGCCCGGCGACGAGCAGCCCTTCCCCGCGCTCCGGCACGAAGCAGCCGTACGGCACTTCGTAATAATCGTCGAGCAGCCACTCGACGCGCGGCTTGGCCCCGGCGTGAAGCTCGATCGGCCATGGCGAGCGGGCGATGCCGTCGGCGCATTTCGTGCCGCGCACGACCGCCTCGTTGCGCAACATCGTCGTGCCGCGCGCCTGGCGCGTCTGGCGCACCCCCACCTGCACGCCGGTGTCGTTGACGAAGCTCGCTTCGCATCCGGCGAGGTGGTCGCGGAAAAAGCGTGCGTATTCGCGCACCTGGCGCCGTCCTTCGATCTCGGCATCGGTGAAATCGGCCGCGAAGAGGGTGTTGAGCTCGCGCCGGTCGGGCCCGATGACGCGCGTGCAATTGCACAAGAGCTCGTTGGGTCGCGTGGTCGTGAACAGCCAGATCTTCGCGCGCGGGAGGTCGTAGCCCGAGCCGTTATGCCGCCGCAGAAGCTCCGATACCTGCTCGGGCATGATCGTGTCCGAGCCGTAGGCGGCGAGAAATCGCTCGGTGTCGACGCCTCCCAGGCGAAAGATCATCGTCGGGTTCTGCACCTTGCCGTCGTCGCCGACGAAGGACGGCAAGCCCGCCATCGCGACCACGTCGGCATCGCCGCTCGCATCGATGGTGACTTTCGCGTGCACGCGAAGCTCGCCCTGCTTCGTGTACGCAACGATGCCGCCGACTCGATCGCCGTCCTGAGCAGCGCGCGCGTGACGGTGCTGTGGTAGAAGACCTGCACCCCCGCTTCGCGCAACAAGTGGTCGGCCGCCTCGCGCCACATCAGCGGATCGTGCACGCGGGTCCAGGTCTTGCCGTAGCGCACCGGCGGCGTGAGTCCACCGCGAGAAGCGAGCAGCCGCACGAATTCGTCGGCAAAGCCGAATACGACCTGCTCGGGCGGCGCGGTCGAATCGGCGCTCGCCGCGTACAGCCCGCACACCGTTCCCGACATGCCCGCCACGGCGCCGCCACCGCAGAACCCGTAGCGCTCGAGCAAGGCCACCTGCAGCCCCTGGCGGGCCGCCGTGACGGCCGCCGCGACGCCGGCCGCGCCGCCGCCCGCCACCAGCACGTCGACATTGGCCGCGAGCGTCGGACGCCGATCGACGGGATTCATGCTATCGCATCTGCAGCATCACGCTCGGCAGCCAGCGTCACCAGGATCGGGAACGCCAGCACGATCCCCAGCGTCACGACCTGCAACGTGATGAATGGCACGACGCCCGCGTACATGTGGCGGATGGTGATCAGAAGCGCCCCACCGGCTGATATGTCACCGATATGGTACGAGCCGTCGGCCGGATGTCAACGGCTTTCTGGCCCGGCTTTAACCCGCATCAAGGAAAATGCGCTCCTCTGCTTGCGTGTGGGCGCCCCGTTGTGCCGTGACGCAGGCTAGGCCCTTTCCCGCTCCGCAAACACCAGTCGCCGCCGCGAGACGCATTCCGCGCCACCCCCGAAACGGATGCTCACTGGCTCATCCGGCCCGGCAGCCACAGCGCGATCTGCGGAAAGGCGATCACGAGCCCGAGCACGACGACCTGCATGATCAGGTAGGGCCACGACCGACCCGAAGATCTGGCCCAGCGTGATGTCGGGCGGCGTGACGCCTTTCAGGTAGAACGCGGCGGGGCCGAACGGCGGCGAGATGTACGAGATCTGCATGTTGAGGCAGAACAGCACGCCCAGCCAGACCGGGTCGAAGCCGAGCTTCTCGGCGACCGGCACGAAGATCGGCGCGGTCAGCAGCAGGATGCCGATCCAGTCGATGAAGCAGCCGAGGATGATCCAGATGAGCTGGATCAGCAGCACGACGCCCGAGCGCGCCGAACGGCAGCTCGGTCATCACGTTCTGGATGAGCTTCGTGCCGCCGGCGAGCGTATAGACGCCGATCAGCGCGGAGGAGCCGAAGAACAGCCAGTACAGCATGACGGTGACTTTGGTGGTGTCCTGGATCGCGCCCATCACCGCGCGCCAGTCGAAGCGCCGGTTCACGCAGCATCGCGACAAACGCGCCGGCCACGCCGACGCCGGCCGCCTCGGTCGGCGTGGCGATGCCGAAATAGAGCGACCCGAGCACGCTGAAAAGGCCACCGCCGACGGCAGGACGAGCTCGCGCAGCAGCGCGAACTTCTCGGCGAGCGGCATCGCGAGCTCCTCCGGCGGCGCCGGCGGCGCGAGCCCGGGCGCGAGCGACGTGCGCGCGAGAATGTAGACGATGTAGACGCCGGCGAGCAGCAGGCCGGGAACGACGCCGGCCATGTAGAGCTGGCCGATCGAGACGCCCGCGGTCAGGCCGTACATGATGAAGACGACGCTCGGCGGGATCAGCGTCGCGAGGCCTCCGCCGGCGCAGATGCAGCCGAGCGCGAGGTTCTTGTCGTACTTGCGCCCGAGCATCGCCGGCAGCGCGACCACGCCCATCGTGACGATCTCGGCGCCGATCACGCCGACCATCGCCGCCATCAGCGCGCAGGAGATGACGACCGCGACGGCGAGCCCGCCCGGCAGCCGGCCCGACCAGACGTGCACGGCGCGGAAGATCGACTCGGCGACGCCGGCCCGCTCGAGGATGCACGCCATGAAGATGAACAGCGGCACCGACACGAGCACGTAGTTGCCCATCAGCGTGAACACGCGGCTCACGACGAGCGTCAGCCCCGGCACGCCGAACAGGAACAAACGTGAACACGACCGCGACCGCGCCGGTCGCGAACGCGAGCGGCATCCCGAGCAGCAGGATGACGATGAAGACGCCGACGAACAGCAGGCTCAGCAGCTCGATGCTCATCGCGGTGCCGTCCGCTCGCGCCCTCGTACCACTCGCGCAGCAGGTTGGCAATGCCCTGCAGCAGCAGCAGCAGCCCGGCGAGCGGGATCGCCGCCTTGACCGGCCAGATCGGCGGACTCCACGGCGAGCCGGTCGTCTCGCCCTGCAGGAACGACGTCCACGCCATCGTGCCGCCGACCCAGACGAGCGCGCCGACGTAGATCACGAAGAACACGAACATGACGAGGTCGACGCGCGCGCGGGTGCGCGGCGAGAACAGCGCGTAGACGACGTCGATGCGCACGTGGCGCCGATGGAGCAGCGCGTAGCCGCCGGCGAGCAGGTAGGCGACCGCCGAGACGTAGACCGTGGTCTCGTTCGCCCACAGCGTTCCCTGCGCCGAAGACGCCGCGCGCCACGACCTCGTAGAGGACCGCGAACGTCACCACCAGGATGGTGGCGCCCCAGACGCGTCCCATCCATTCGTTGACGCGGTCGACCGTCGCGCAATAGCGCGCGGCGAACGATCCGGGCGGCAGCGGTACGCCGCCGCCCGGATCGACGTCTTGCGGATCTCTTCGCTCATCGATGAACGCCGGCGCCGGCGCTCAGGCGAGCACGCCGAGGTCCTTCAGCCACGCGACCTGCGAGTCGTAGGCCTGCTTCGCGAGCGGCGTCTTCTTCGACCACTCCTCCCACGTCTTGTGCGCGAGGTCGCGGACCTTGACCATCTCGACGTCGGTCCAGACGATCTGCTTGACGCCCTTCGGCCCGACCTCCTTGCAGCGCGCGCACGTCGTCGACCGCGACGCGCTGCACCTGGTCCCACGTCCACTCGCGCGTCGTGCGAGAGCAGGATCCCCTTGACGTCGTCGGGGAGCTTCTTCCACGCGTCCATGTTGACGGTGAGCTCCTGCACCGGCATCGAGTGGTACCACTTGATCGAGTACTTCGCGACGTCGAAGAAGCCCATCCGCTGGTTCATCGAGATCGTCGCCCAGTCGGCGCTGTCGACGACACCCTTGTCGAGCGCCGAGAACACCTCGCCGCCCGGGATGACGATCGGCGAGGCGCCGAGCTTGGTGACGATCTCGGCGACGATGCCCTGCGGCGTGCGGAACTTGCTGCCCTTGAAGTCGCCCATCGTGGTGATCGGCTTCTTCGACACGATCGATTCCACGCCCCACCAGCTCACGCCGACCGGGTACGCGTTGTACTTGGCGTAGGCCTGCCGCAGCATGTCGAGGCCGCCCTTGTAGTAGAACCACGCCTCGGCCTGGTACGGGTGCGTGTAGCCGAAGCTCAGGTCGCCGATGACGGCGAGGCCGGCGTCCTTGCCGGTGAAGTAGACCGGGGCGGTCGACTGCGCCTGCAGCACGCCGGCGGTCACCGCGTCGAGCGTCTCGAACACGCCGGTCACCGCGCCGGCGGCGAACGGCTCGATCACCAGCCGGCCGTTGGTGTTCGTCTTGACCCGGTCGCAGAAATCGACGAACGCCTTGTACGTGAGCTCGGACGAGCTCCACATCGACTGGCAGCGCCAGCGGGTCGGTTCCTGCGCGCGCAATACTGCGGGTGCCGCGAGCGCCGCCGTGCCGGCCGCCGCGAGCCCTGTGGTCTTGAGGAATTGCCGTCTCGTCGAATTGCTCATCGCTTGCTCCTCCTGTCCTGACTGCTGCGTCGATTGACGCCGAAAGCGCCGGCTTGCGCGCCGACATACGTGTGATATGTTAGTCGCCTCACCCCAGCGAGGAGACACGCCGTGCCCAAGATCCTGTCGCCGGCGGCGGTGGACGGCTTACCACCGCGACGGCTTCTATTTTCCGCTGCGCGCGATGTCGGCGGCCGACGCTGCGGGCTATCGCCGGCGGCTCGAAGCGCACGAGGCGCGCACCGGCGGTCCGCTGCAGGGCAACTGGCGGCACAAGACGCACCTGCTGTTCACCTGGGCCGACGAGCTCGTCCATCACCCGACGATCCTCGACGCGGTCGAGGACGTGATCGGCCCGAACATCCTGTGCTGGACGACGAATTTCTTCATCAAGGAGGCCGAACAGCCCCGGCTTCGTCTCGTGGCACCAGGACGCGACGTACTGGGGGCTCGAGCCCGACGACGTCGTCACCGCCTGGGTCGCGTTCACGAAGAGCGACCTCGAAAGCGGCTGCATGCGCGTGATCCCCGGCCCACAAGCGAGACGCAGCTGCCGCACGTCGACACGTTCCACCGCGACAACCTGCTCTCGCGCGGCCAGGAGATCGCCGTCGAGGTCGACGAGAAGCAGGCGGTCGACCTGCTGCTCGCGCCCGGCGAGATCTCGCTCCATCACATCAAGCTCGTGCACGGCTCGGCGCCGAACCGCTCGGCCGACCGGCGCATCGGCTATGCGCTCCGCTACATCCCGACGCACGTGCGCCAGACGAAGGTGCGCGATTCGGCGATGCTGGTGCGCGGCGTCGACACCTATCGCCACTTCGATCCCGAGCCGCGGCCGCGCCAGGACCTCGACGAGGCGGCGCTCGCCGCGCACACCGAGGCCGTCAACCGCCAGGTCGCCGCGCTGTACCAGGGCACCGACAAGAAGCAATTTCGCGCCTGACGCACGCGCGTTTTGCGCGCGCCGCGCACCGAAAGGATTGCCATGCCCGAAGAGCGCAAGAAACTGACGGTACCCGACCTGCGGCTGCGCAAGGCGGCCGGCGAAAAGGTCGTGATGGCGTCGATTCCGGACTACCCGTCGGCGACGTGGGCGGAGCGCGCCGGCATCGACATCGCCGCGGTCGGCGATTCGCTCGGCATGGTGAGCTACGGCCACCCGAACACACTGCCGGTCACCGTCGACATGATGATCCAGCACGCGCAGGCGGTGCGCCGCGGCGCGCCCAATTGCATGATCATGGTGTCGATGCCGTACGGCTCTTACGCGACGCCGGACATCGGCGTCGTCAACGCGCTGCGGCTGATGAAGGAAGGCGGCGCCGACGTCGTCAAGATGCAGGGCGGCCGCGAAAAAGCGCCGATCATCCGCGCGATCGCCGACGCCGGCGTGCCGGTGATGAGCCACGTCGGCATGTGCCCGCACTTCGTGCACCAGTACGGCGGCTTCAAGCTGCAGGGCCGCACCGCCGAAGAGGCGCTCAGGATCATCGACGACGGCATCGCGATCGAAGAAGCGGGCGCCTGCGGCTTCGAGATCGAGGCGGTGCCGGCGCCAGTCGCGAAAGCCGTCGACGCCGCGGTCGGCATCTTCACGTTCGCGATCGGTGCAGGACCCGCGTCCTGCGGCCAGCTGCTTCTCGCGTTCGACCTCCTCGGCGTGTTCGATCAGTTCAAGCCGAAGTTCACCAAGCGCTACGCACAGATCTCCGAGATCGCGGTCGCCGCGCTCAAGGAATTCGCGAGTGAGGTGCGCACCGGCGCGTTCCCCGACGCCGAGCACTCGTACGGGATGAAGCCCGAGGAAGCGCAGCGGCTCGAGGAGGCGCTCGCGCAGCGTAGTCGGCGGCATTAGCGTCTCGCTCGTCCCGTGGCTACCGCATCTGCAGCATCACGCTCGGCAGCCAGGTCACCAGGATCGGGAACGCCAGCACGATCCCCAGCGTCACGACCTGCAACGTGATGAATGGCACGACGCCCGCGTACATGTGGCGGATGGTGATCGACGGCGGCGCCACCGCGCGCAGATAGAAAATCGCCGGCGCCATCGGCGGCGTGAGATAGCTCGTCTGGATCAGCACCAGGACGAGCACGCAGAACCAGACCGGGTCGAACCCGGCAAGCCTGACGAGGGGTGTAAAGATCGGCACGAAGATCAGCACGATCGAGATCCAGTCGAGAAAGAACCCGGCGATGAAGATGATCGTCATCAGCAGCATGAGCAGCATCCACGGCGTCAGGTGCTGCTCCGCGATCAGCCGACTGGCGGTCGCGATGCCGCCCGCGCCGATGAACACGCCGGTGAAGAGCGTGCCGGCGAGCAGCACGGTCATGATCATCGTCGTGATCTTCACCGTCTTGACCATGGCCTCGAAAAACCCACCCCAGGTGAACGTGCGGTAGAGCACCGTCAACCCGACCGAGCACAGCGCTCCGATCGCCGCCGCTTCGGTGGGCGAGGACCAGCCGAGCAGGATCGAGCCCAGCACGGCAAAGATCATGAACACCGGCGGCACGAGGTTGCGCAGCGTGATCCACAGCTTCTGCGCAATGCTGGGCTCGCCGGGCTCCTTGGGAATCCGCGGCCCCGCGCTGGGTTTCAAGACGCACAGGGTGAAGATGTAGACGATGTACAACCCGGCCATCACCAGCCCGGGCAAGCTCATGCCGTAAAGGATGTCGCCGACCGATACATCGGCCAGCGGGCCGATGACCACCGCGACCACCGACGGCGGGATGATCGTGCCGAGCGAGCCGCCGGCGCAGATCGTGCCCGAGATCAGGCCCTTGTCGTACCCGTAGCGCAGCATGACCGGAATGGTGAGCAGTCCGACCACCGATTCGGTCGCGCCGATCACGCCCGACGACGCGGCGAAGAAGACGCACATGAGGACGGTGGCGAGCGCGAGCCCGCCGGGCAGGCGCCGCGTCCAGATGTGGATCGCCTCGAACAGCCGGTCGGCGATGCCGGAGCGCTCGAGCATGGCGCCCATGAACACGAACAGCGGCACGGCCGCCAGCACGAAGTTCGACGCCATGTCCTCGATCTTCTCGATGAACTGGAAGACGACCTTGTCGCCGAACACGTTGAGGCCGAACAGCACCGCCGTGATCATCATGCAAAAGGCCACGGGAAACCCGAGGAACATCAGCACGAAGGCCACGGGAAGCATCCAGAACGGGAGGTACTCCATCAGGCAGCTCCCGCTTCGGCCGCCACGCCTGTCTTACCCGGGGGCTTCGACCGCAATTGCCGCGTCAGCTTCACCATCTCCGCGAAGACCTGCAGCGTGAGCAGGATGAAGGCCACGACGAACACCACGCGAAACGGCCAGACCGGCATGTTGAGCGCGGATTGTCCGCTGCGCTCGTTCTGCTCGTAGCCCCTCCACAGGTGGCGGAGCAAGGCCAGCGTCACCCAGATCGTGAGCGGCAGCACCACCGAAAAGCAGACGAGGTCGATGATGGCTCGTGTGCGCGGCGAGAATTTCTCGCTGAAGATATCGATCCGGATGTGCTGCCCCTCGCGCAGCGCAAACGCCATCGCCAGCATGAAATGCGATCCCGTCAGCGTGTAGCCGATTTCGTAGGCCCACACCGTCGGCGCGCCGAAAAGGTAGCGCGCGAAGACTTCGTAAGAGGTCGCAAGGATGAGCGGAATGATGAGCAGGGCAGCGAACACGCCGACGCTGCCGGTCAGCCGCTCGATCGCGCGGATCAGCGAGTTCATGACACCTCGGAATCAGAGAGCTGGAAACGGGCCGGGGAGTGAGCGTGTCCGGACGACAAGCTCCCCACCGCGCGGAAGTGATGGCGGGCGTGGCGTTACCCAAGGGCACGACACGCCCGCTTCGATTCACCGACGAACCTGATGCACGACCTCGCTTACGCGTCCTTGATCTTCACCTTGCGCCAGTGGTCGGCGCCATGCCACAGCACCTCGAACTCCTGCTGGCTCTTGAACACCTTGGCGAACCAGGCGTTGTCCTTGGCCGTCTTCGCCGCCCAGTCGAGGCCGATCTTGCGCGCGGCGTATTGCACCTCCGGATCGAGCTCGATGATGACGTTGCCCGCCTTGCGATAGAACTCGAGCGCCTTGGCGTCCTCCTGGCCGATGCGAAGCCAGCTCTCGAAGGTCACGAGCTGCGCGACCAGCTCCATCAGGCTGCGATCCGCCGGGGACACCTTGGCCCACGTCTCCTTGTTGATGCACAGCTCGAACGGCGCGGTCGGCTGATGCACGCCGGGATAAATGAGGTACTTCGCCACCTTGTAGAAGCCCGGCGAAATGTTTTCCCAGAGGGTGCCCCACTCCGTGGCGTCGATCGCCCCGCGCTCCAGCATCGGATACACGTCGCCGCCGGCGGTGGTCACCGGTGCGGCGCCGAGATCCTTGGCCATTTCCAGCCACGCCCCGGCGGTGCGGATCTTGAGGCCCTTCAAGTCGGCGAGCGTCTTCACCGGCTTGCGCGAATGCAGGAACACTTCGGCGGTGCGGATGAACAGCGGGATGGAGATGATGCCGTCCTTCTCGTCCCGATATTGGCGTTGCAGCTGAATGCCGCCGTCTTCATAGATCCAGTGCAGCATGAGCTCGGTATCGAACGAGCCGGCGTAGCCGCCGAAGAGCACGGTCGTCGGATCCTTGCCCCAGTCGTAGCCCATCCACGTGTGGCCCAGCTCGGCGACGCCGTTCTTGACCGTTTCCGGCACCTTCAGCGCATTGCCGAGGGCGCCGCCCGGGAACACCTGGATCTTGATCCGGCCGGTCGTGAACTGCTCGATGCGCTGCGCATAGAGCTTGGCCCCGATATCCATCAGCGGCCCGCTCGGCCAGCCGGTCGCCATTTTCCAGTTGTAGCTCTGCGCGCCTTGCGCGCGCGCCGCGGTCGCAGCAGCTGCCGTCACCGCGGCCGCGGCCGTCATCGCGCCTGCCTTCAAGAACTCACGCTTCCTCATCTGTTGCTCCTCCGTTGATTGATCGGTGCGCGGTCAAGCCGTTGGTTCCATCGCCCTGTGCTCGCCGGTCGTGCCCTGCTCCTCGTTGAGATATTTCTCCACTTTGGCCCGCAGCGCGGGCTTCACGTGTTGCATGCTGTAGCCGTTGAACACATGGCCGACAAGTCCGCGGTCGAGATCGCTGGTGCCCATCATCCAGTCGGCGATCGGGAAGGTGAGGTTCATGTTGACGTCCATCATGAGCCCCTTGTTGTGATGCATCGTGTGATGGCGCCGGATCGTGTTGATGAACGGCGTGTAGCGCACGAACCCGTTGTCGTGCACGTGGCAACAGTAATGGAACGTCTCGTAGATCAGGTACTGACCGACGATGGTCACCATGAGGATGTAGCCGGCGTTCGGGTTCACGAGCCACGCCAGCAGCAGCGCGAACGGGACGCCGAGTCCCATGAACGTGAACAGCGCCCGCCACGGGAAGAAGATGATGCGCCACTCCCGGGTCGAGTCCACGGTCATCTCGTTGTCGGTAAAGTACTGGTGGTGCTGCCGCGAGTGGCGGTCGTAGATCGCGCGCAGCGCCCATACGTCGACCAGGCGGTGCATCACGTTCTTGTGGATCCACCACTCGAACAGGTTGGAGAGGACGAACACCGGGACGACGAGCAGCCATTCCCAGGTCGCGCCGTGCAGCCGGGCGACGCACCAGGAGATCGCCGCGATGCCGACGATGTAGATCACGCCGATGTGCACGGGGCCGTTGTAGAAACGGGAGACCTCCGCCATGTAGGCCGCGCGAAACTGCTTCTGCCGCTCGCCCATCGCGTGGCGCTCGAGGAGGACGTCGCCTAGCCGTGCCATAGCCTGCTCCCAGCGTTCGATCAATCGGGAAGGGCGCCCGCACGCCGGGGAGCCCACGTCTGACATATCAGACGTATATTGATCAGCGATTGTCACTCCTTTTCGCCCGCATGACAACCGCCGGGGTGACGGCTGGCTCGCCGGCGCTCTCCACGTCCTGGCAACAGGGTCGCATCGGTTGAGGGCGCGGTATCATGCCGCCGGCACCGTCGCTCCCTCGACCGTCAGCCGCTTCGCGAGCCGCACCGCCTCGACGGCGTTCGCCGCGTAGCCGTCGGCACCGATCTGGACCGCGTACTGCGCACTGACCGGCGCCCCGCCGACCATGATCTTGCAGTGCTCGTGCAACCCGCGCTCCTTCACCCCGGCGACGATCGCGCGCATTTCCGTCATGGTCGTCGTCAGCAGCGAGGAGAGTCCGAGGACGTCCGGCCGGAAATCGGCGATCTCGGCGTAGAACTTCTCCCGGGGCACGTTGATCCCGAGGTCGCGCACCTCGAAGCCGACGCCCTTCAGCATCGTCACCACCAGGTTCTTGCCGATATCGTGCATGTCGCCGCTGACGGTGCCGATCAGCACTTTGCCGCGCTGCTGCTCGCCGCTGGCGGCGAGCCCCGGCGCCAGCACATTGACGGCGATGCCCATGGCACGGGCGGCCAGCAGGACTTCGGGAATGAACGCATCGCCGGCGGCCATGCGATCGCCCACCACCGTGATGGCCGCGATGAGGCCGTGCTCCAGGATGTCACGGGCCGGCACGCCGCGATCGAGCAGCGCCTGGACGTGCGCCGTGATGTCGAGATGCTTGCCCTTGAAGACGTCGTGCCGGACCTGGTCGTACGCGTCGCCGGCAGGCGCCGCTGCGGCCTCGGCGGCGGGCCTGGCGGCGGCGGGAGCGACGGCGCCGGCCGGAACGCCCCGGCCTGCAGCGGCAGCCGGCCCTCCTTCTCGATCCGCTCGCCGATGCGCTGCAGCCGCGAGAAAACCGCCGAGGGCGGAACCTCGTCGGCGACACCGATGACGATCCGCTGTCCGGGCGCGACCGCGCGGAACAGCTCATCCATGTAGGCCTCGAAATCGGCCTCGCTGGTGCCGGGCATCACGACGGTCGACGGAATGCCGCCGAACAACGTCAGGTTTCCGCTCCAGTGCCGGTAGTACTCCGCCAGCGTCACCTTGGTCATCGGCGCCGGACAGAACGACTCGGCGACGTGCATGCCCGAATCGCGGATCAGGTCCATGAGCCCGCGGTTCTCGCCGTCGGTGTGGCACAGCACGAGCTTGCCGGCCGCGCCGAGGCGCGTCGCCGCCTTGCGGATCCACGGCGCTATCTCCTGCGCGAAATAGGGCGGGAACGTGAGCATGTCGTCGAAATTCGCGCCCCACCAGACCACCTCGGCCGGCGACTGGCACAGGATTTCGAGTTGCTTGTCCATCAGCGGCGCGATCCGCTCGGCGAGCCCGCGCATCTCGCGGTAGTGGTCCTTGTAGTGGATGAAGAATTGCGTCGCGTTCGAGAGGTCGCGCTGGATCAGGTGGAACGGCGACGCGTCGAGCGAGCCAATGGCGATCGGTTGCCCGTTCTCGCCCATGTCGTCGGCAGCCCAGCGCCGGAAGCGCTCGAAATTGGCGACCACGTCCATGTGCTCGAACAGGTAACCGGCCGGGGCGTAATCGGCCGGCGTCTTGATGAGGTGCTCGACCAGCGCCGGAATGGTGATCCCGTGCCGCTGCGAGTCGACGTCGTAATGGGTGGTCGTGCTGACCATCCCCAGCGGCGTGTGGTACTCGACGCGGGTGCGCGGCCCGTCGCGGTGCACCTTGACCTCGACGTCCTTCGGCAGCACGACGTCGAACAACGTGTCGCGGCTGTAGAAGACGTTGATGCCGCGATGCAGGTACAGCGGCTGGTACGCGGGGTCGAGCTGGTCGTCGCAAAACCGGTGATGGAAGGCCCAGCCCTCGGCGCGGGCGATCTCGTTCATCGGCGTGCCGACGTACTGCTTCGGCAAGGTCCCCGCCGTCGAATTGGCGAGATACCAGAGATCCAGCCGCGGCACATAGGGCAGCCGGTCCACCATCTCGCCGCGCAGCGCCGCGAGCACGCGGGACTTGTGAGTGTACATCGCTCCTCCTCGCGCGCTTCGACAGGCCGAGCGCGCCCCGGGCGAGTCAGGCCCGCCTGCGAGGCATATTCGACGCGTGGCTGCCGGTTGTCTAGGACTCGTCCACCGGCTCTTGACGTGGATCAAGTTCGCGCCGAGGGCGGTCGCCGGCGGGCGCTCGCGCGCCGGCCATGACGCGCCTCAGGAATCGATGCTGATCGTGGCGCGGGTGAAGGCGTCGATCTTGTCGATCAGGCGATCGGTCGCGGCGGCGGCGCCGTCCTCGTCGGCGGCGGCGATCGCGCGCGCGATGTCGGCATGCAGCTTGGCCGTCTCCGGCATGTCCGGGGCCTGCTTGTAGTGGTGATACCAGAAGCGGCGTGACAGCGATTGCGTGAGCCCCATCGCGCTGACCGTGAATTCATTGCGCGCGGCGGCGAGGCAAAGCTCGTTGAACGCGCGATCCACGCGCATGAAGGCGATGTCGTCGTTCCTGCGGGCGCTTTTTTCGAACTGCGAGGCGAGCTCCTCGAAGCGCGCGCGGTGCTCCGGCGTCGCCCGGCGCGCGGCGCTGCGCGCCAGCAGCCGCTCCACCTCGCGCCGCAGCTCCAGCACGCGCAGCTGGCTGTTGATGTTGATATCGGAGACGATCACCCCGCGCCGCGGCAGGATCTGCACCAGGCGCTCGCGCGCGAGGCGCTGCAATGCCTCGCGAATGGGCGTTCGCCCGATGCCGAGGCGCTGCGACAGCGCGCCCTCGGAGACGGCCGACCCCGGGGGCAGCTGCAGCGTGACGATCAGCTCCTCGAGGTCGGTATACGCCTTCTCGGTCAGCGTCTGCGGGCTGACCGCGATCGCCGGACGGCGCGCCGCCGCGGGCCTTCAGAGCTGCCGTCTTTTTTGCACCATGCCGAGGAATCGTTCGTACTCCTTGTCGTCGACGCCGTAGCTATGATCGGCGTCGGGGAAAGTGCCTGCCTTCACATCGCGGACGTAGGCCTCGATGCCCTGCACCGCCACTTCGGTGAGGTTGGCATAGCGCTTGGTGAACTTGGGCTTGAAATCGGTGAACACGCCCAGCAGGTCGTAGCAGAGCAGGATCTGGCCATCGGTACCCACGCCCGCGCCGATGCCGATGGTCGGGATCTCGAGCTGCGCGCTGATCACCTGGGCGATCTTCGCCGGCACGGCCTCGAATTCGAGCATGAAGCAGCCGGCGTCCTGGATCGCGAGCGCATCCTCGAGGATCTTCATCGCGGCGTCGGCGGTACGGCCCTGGATCCGGAAGCCGCCGAACATGGCGATGGTATGCGGCGTGAGGCCGATGTGCGACGCGGTGGGGATGCCGGCATCGACCAGCGCCTTCAGAATGTGCGCCTGGGATTTGCCACCCTGGGGCTTCACCGCATCGGACAGTGCCTCCTGCATGAAGCGGGTGGCATTGGTGAGCGCGCGGTCGATCGTGCTGTAGCTCTGGTACGGCATGCAGCCAAGCACGAAGGTGTCGGGAGCGCCGCGCCGCACCGCGAGCGCGTGCATCACCATCATGTCCATCGTCGCCGGGATCGTGCTCGGATAACCGTGCGCGACCATCGCCAGGCTGTCGCCCACGACCGCGACGTCGACGTGCGCCGTCTCGGCCCATTTCGCGGAGGTGTAGTCCGGCACCGACATGTACACCATTTTTTCGCCGGTGCGCTTGGAGTCCCGGATCTCGGTGATCGTCCGTTTCTTGTATTCTTTCTGCGCCATCGGCGTCCCCCGTTGATATGCGCCTCATATATTAGCCGATTCCGGCGGCGCCGAACGCGGACGGCTTCCGCCTTATTTTTCCCGCACATCGATAGTACAATCGAGAATCGATCCACCGTTGGGGAAATCCCGATGAGCAATCTGCTGAGCCGGCTCCTCGAACAAAAGGAGGTCATCGTCGCCGACGGGGCGATGGGCACCAGTCTCTTCACGCTCGGCCTCGGCAAAGGCGACAACGGCGCGGCGTGGAACGTCGAGCGCCCGGAGGCCGTGAAGAGCGTCCATCAGGGCTTCGTCGACGCCGGCTCCGACATCCTGCTCACCAACACGTTCGGCGCGAATCGCATCCGCCTCGCCCTCCACCATCTGGAAGACCGCGCGCGCGAGCTCAACATTGCCGGGGCGCGCATCGCGCGCGAAGTCGCCGACGGCGCCGGCCGTGCCGTCGTCGTGGCCGGGGATATCGGACCGATCGGCGACGTGCTGGAGCCGCTGGGGACGCGCAGCGTGGACGAGGCGGAGCATGCGTTTTTCGAGCAGGCGCAGGCACTCAAGGAAGGCGGCGTCGACATCGCCTGGATCGAGACGATGTTCGCCGACGACGAGCTGGACGCCGCGGTGCGCGCCGTGCACCGGGCCGGTCTCGATTACGTCGCGACGATGACGTTCGACAGCGGCGGCAGGACCATGATGGGCGTGCGCCCGGAGGACGCGATGCGTCGCAGCCGCACGTTTCAATGGCACGCCCGTCGCGTTCGGCGCCAACTGCGGCGTCGGTCCGGCGCAGCTCATGGATTCGGTGATCGGATTGGTGCGGGGCGCCGACCAGCAGGCGATCGTCGTCGCCAAGAGCAACTGCGGGATTCCGGTGCTGGATGACGAAATGCGCGTCGGTTACAACGGCACGCCGGAGGTGCTCGCCACCTATGCCTGCATGGCCCGCGACGCCGGTGCGCGCATCATCGGCGGATGCTGCGGCACCACGCCGGCGCACATCCGGAGCATCGTCGCCGCGCTCGCGAGCCGGCCCAAAGGTCCGCCGCCATCGTACGATGAAATCGAGCGCCGGCTGGGGCCGCTCAAGATGACCACCGGCGTCGAGGAAGCGGCCTGACGCCGATCGCCGGCTCGCCAATGACTCTGTCCACGAACATCGCGCTTCCGGGCGACCTCGACGACATGATCCGGGCGAAGGTGGCCTCGGGTCTCTACGACTCGCGGACGCAAGTCATCCGCGAAGCGCTGATCCTGCTCGACGAGCGCGACCGGACGCGCGCGCTGCGCCAGGAGCGGCTCTTGCGCGAGCTCGCGATCGGCATCGATCAGGCCAACGACCGCCAGATGGTGGATGGCCTCGAGGTGTTCCGGCGCCTGCGCAACAAGGCGAGCGAGCCCGGCTGATGGAAGCGGCGAGCCGCATGCAGTTCACGTTCCAGGCGTGCGCTGATCTCAACAACATCTGGGAGTCGATCGCCATGCCCAGCGATCTCTGGGGATCGACCAATGCCGAGCATCTCGCCGCCGCGCGCAGCTTTGCCGAAAAGCTGGAGCAGCTCTGCCACCTGATGACGCTGCATCCCGAGATCGGCCCGCGGCGCAGCATGCTGCAGGAAGGCATTCGCAGCCTGTTGTTCCAGCGTTACGTGATCTTCTACCGGATCCGCGGCAATTGCGTCGAGGTGATGCGCGTGCTGCGCGCGACGCGCGAGCTCGACGCGGTCGCCTAGAGGGGAACCATCGCCATGGTTCGGCTTGCCGGCATCGAGGCCTGCATCTTCGATGCGTACGGAACCCTGTTCGACGTCGCCAGCGCGGCGGCGCACGCGTCCGACACGCTCGGCGACAAGCGGCAGCCGCTCGCCGAGCTGTGGCGAATGAAACAGCTGCAATACTCGTGGTTGCGCTCGCTGATGGGCCGGCATGCCGATTTCTGGCAGGTGACCGGCGACGCGCTCGATTACGCGCTGGCCAGCCTGAAGATCACCGACGCCGGACTGCGCGAGCGCCTCATGGGGCTCTATCTGCGCCTCGATGCGTATCCCGACGTCAAGGACACGCTCACGCGTCTCAAGGCCGGGGGAATGAAGCTCGCGATCCTGTCGAACGGCGCGCCGGCGATGCTGGCGGCGGCCTGCGAGAGCTCCGGACTTGCCGGCATCCTCGACGATGTGCTGTCGGTGGAAAGCGTCGGCATCTTCAAGCCGCACCCGTCCGTGTACCGGCTGCCGGTGGACCGATTCGGCCTCGCGCCCGAGCGCATGTGCTTTCTCTCGTCCAACGGCTGGGACGCCTACGCGGCGAAAGCGAACGGCTATCGGGTGCTGTGGTGCAATCGTTTCGGCCAGGCGCCCGAACGCATTCCCGAGGCACCCGACGCCGAGATCGCGTCGCTCGCCGAATTGCCGGAGATCGTCGGACGCTGATGGCCGCGCCGCGCTTCGTTCCCTGCCCGCAGTGCGGGCGCCCGGTCGAATGGGCGGCGACCTCGCGCTGGCGACCTTTCTGTTCGGCGCGCTGCAAGACCATCGACCTCGGGGCCTGGGCGGCGGAGACCTATCGGGTGCCGGTCGCGGAATCGCCCGAACCGGACGACCAAGCGGAGAAGGACGACCCCGAGCGTTAGCCTCTTCGTACCAACCCGGCGATGGCGGCCCCTGCCCCGGGCTCAGCCCGCCCACGCCGCGCGCCGCATCGCAACCCCGTGGGCACCATGCATGATCGCCGTGTCGAGGTCGCCGCGGGCGAGCCCGCCCAACGCATAGACCGGAAGCGGTGTCGTCCCGGCGATGGCTTCGAAGCCAGTCCACCCCAAAGCCGCCGCATGCGGATGCGTCGGCGTCGGCAGCACCGGGCCGAGGACCACGAAATCGAGGCCCAGCGCGCCGGCTTTCTCGACCTCGTCGCGCGTATGGCATGACGCCGCGCACAGCAGGTCGCCCGGCCGTGCCGCCGCGGCGGCCAGCGCAGCGGCGGTCCAGTGCACGCCGGCGCAACCCCATGCCCGCGCCCGTTCGGCATCGCCGTTCAGCAACACCTGCGCACCGTGGGGTGCCGCCAGCTCGAGCAACGCGTCGCACAGCGCATGCTGCCGCTCGACGATGCCAATCCTTTTCCCGCAGCTGGATGAGCTTCAACCCGCGATCGAGCGCGGTACGCGCACGACCAAGGAACGCTTCCTCCCCGAGGTCGCCGGCCATCGTGATCGCGTAGACGGGCGGCAACACCAGCGCGCGCAGCACCACGGTGTTGGCCGGCAGCAGGGGCGCGACGTCGAACCGGCCGGGCGTCTGCCAGGCGAACGCCTGCCCGTCGTGACCGACGGGCTCGCCATCCCACGCGAACACGCGAAAGAAGTTGAGCTCGACGTGCGCGTGCGGATACACGTAACGCTGCACGAGCCAGGGCGCCGCGCGGCGCACCGACAGCCCCAGTTCCTCGCGCAGCTCGCGGTCCAGGGCGGCGCGCGGCGATTCCCCGGGCTCGAGCTTGCCGCCCGGAAACTCCCAGTAACCGGCGTAAGCCTTGCCCGCGGGACGTTGCGCCAGCAGCACCTGCCCGTCGCCGCGCAGGATGACCGCGGCGGCGACGCGGACGATGGTGTCGCTCACGCGGGGCGCGCCTTGCGGACGCGCTTTTTGGCCGTGCAACGCGTACGCGAAATCAAGTCCGACAGGCTCCTAGCGCCGCCGGAGCGCCGCGGCGCCCGCGTAGCTCTTGGCGAACTGCCAGGCGATGCGGCCGCTCCGCGAACCGCGTTGCAGCGCGAACTGCAGCGCCTCGCGGGTGCGGTTTTCCCGCTCGCGCGCCGACTTCGGCGCGCCGACACCGAAGGCGTCGAGCCAGCCGGCGACGGCGGCCAGGTAATCGTCCTGACTGAACGGATAGAACGAGATCCACAGCCCGAAGCGCTCGGACAGCGAAATCTTTTCCTCGACCGATTCGCCGGGATGGACTTCCTCGCCGATGTGTTTCGTCTCGAGATTCTCGCTGAAATACTCGGGCAGCAGATGCCGTCGGTTCGACGTCGCGTAGATCAGCATGTTGGGCGCCGACGCGGCGACGGTGCCGTCGAGCATCACCTTGAGCGCCTTGTAGCCGGGTTCGCCGGCGTCGAACGTGAGGTCGTCGCAGAACACGATGAACCGCTCGCGGCGGCCGTCGACCGCATCGGCGATGTCGGGCAGGTCGACGAGATCGGCCTTGTCCACCTCGATGAGGCGCAGGCTCTTCGCCGCATACTTGACCAGCATCGCCTTCACGAGCGACGACTTGCCGGTGCCGCGCGAGCCCGTGAGGAGGACGTTGTTCGCGGGGAGTCCGGCGACGAACTGCCGCGTGTTGGCGTCGATCGCCTGCTTCTGCTCGTCGATCGCGACCAGATCGTCGAGACGGATCGAATGCGGATGCCGGACCGCCTGCAGATAGCCGCGGCCCGCGCGCTTGCGCCAGCGGAACGCCGTCGCCTGCCAGTCGATCGGCGCCGGTGCCGGCGGCAACACGGCCTCGACGCGGGCGAGGATGCCTTCGACCCGGCCGAGCAACCTCGACAATGCGTCCTGCGTGCTCACCTGTCGCTCCGATAGTCCGTGCTCGTTGTGCAGCGCATTGATTCTACTAGGGGCAAGCCCGGAGCGGGCGGGACGAACGCTGGAAGTTGCTTGCCGCAACCTTCACGGCCTAGACTTCCAATTGTACGCAGCGATAACGGCCAAGGAGAATCGGTCATGGAATCCATCGTCGAGCATGTCGATGTCTGGGCGGCGACTATCGAAGACAGACCCGGAGGCCTCGCCGGGGTGTTGGCAGCGTTGCGGGACGTGGGGGCCGACCTGCAATTCATCATTGCGCGGCGTGCCCCGCAGGAACCCGGCAAGGGCGTGGTGTTCGTCACGCCGCTGCAGGGTGATCGGGAAATCGCCGCCGCCGCGGAGGTCGGTTTCAACGTCGCCCAAACCCTGCACTCGGTTCGCGTCACGGGTCGGGACCGACCGGGCGCCGCCGCCGAATTGACGCAGAAGCTCGCTGACGGAGGGATCAATCTGCGCGGCTTCTCCGCCTCGGTGGTCGGCAAACAGTTCGTCGCCTACGTCGCGGTGGACTCGCTGGCGGAAGCCAATACGGCGTTGCAGATCCTGCAAGACTCCTGAGTCACGCACGGAGCGGCGCACACCATCGGCTCGCGTTCGTTCACGCGAAGCCCAGTCTTTGCACGAACGGCCGCCAGCGCGGGTCGCCGTGCAGCGGCAGCAGGAACGAGTCGGTCGCCGAGTGCGTCACGCCGGGGTCGCGCTGCACATAAGCCCGCTCGAGCCATTCGAACGCGTTATCGACCTGCTGCCGGAACGCGTAGACCTCGGCAACCTGATACGCGCGGCGGTCCAGGCGAACCCGTCGATCAGCGTTCGCAACGCGGCGTCGCCCGCGCCATCGGCGCTTTCGATAGCCGTCGGCCGCGCTGTGCAGTCCGCAGACGTCCGGATGTGCGGGGCCTGCTGTCTTGCTGCGCGCGGCATCGATAGTGCCTATCATTGCGTTTGCGGCATGAGCTTCTCGACGGCGATCGGACGCGGAGAGTGCAGATGAAGATCGATTTCGATGGCGTGCAGGCATTCGTTGCGGTAGCCGAGCTGGGCGGCTTCGGCAAGGCCTCGCATTACCTCAACCTCACGCAGACTGCGCTCACGCGGCGGGTTCAGAAGATCGAGGGCTACCTCGGGGTGCGGCTGTTCGACCGGACGACGCGCAGCGTCACACTCACGCCTGTGGGGAGCGATTTCCTGCCTCAGGCCCAGCGCCTCGTCGGCGATCTCACCTCGATGGTCAGCCGGCTGCGTGACGCGTCGCGCAGCAAGCGGGGCGATCTCGCCATCGCCTGCATCCCGTCGATGGCGTACCAGTGGCTGCCGGCGTACATTCGCCGCTACGCGCAACGGTATCCGGGCAACCGCATCCGCATCCTCGACCTCTCGGCGGGCCCGGTGCTCGACGGCGGTGTTGCACGGCCAGGCCGAACTGGGCATCACGATCGTGATGACGAAGAACCCCGAGATCGCGGAACAGCCGATCCTGCGGGAGCCGTTCGCGCTGTTCTGCCGCGACGACCATCCGCTGGCCCGCGAGAAGTCGGTGTCGTGGCGCGACGTGCGCGAAGCGGAGCTGATTGTCGTCAGCAGCGCTTCGGGCAACCGCGCGCTGCTCGACTATCAGCTCGCGCGCCATCGCATCGACGTCAATGGCAACTACGAGGTGCACCACCCGTCGACGGCGCTGGGGCTAGTCGTCGCGGGCGTCGGGGTGGCGATTCTGCCGCTGTCGATCATCCAGGAAGGAACGCACCCGAACGTGCGTCGCATTCCGCTCGTGCGTCCCTCGGTAGCGCGCACGATTTCGTTGGTTCGCAAGGGCAAGGCGACGCTCTCGCCGGCGGCGGAGGCGTTCTACGAGATGCTCGCGACAGGCGAATCAGCGCCCGCGGGCGAAAAGGGGCAGAAGAGGTAGCGTCCGTGCGCTCCGAAGCGGCGGCTGCGACGCGGCAGTTTCATGCGTATTGTGCATCAATGTCATTAATTATTGCATTTCCAATGCCGGTCCGTCTCGGGCACACTCGTTCCAACACTTGAGCACTGGCCGAGACGAGACTACTCCATGTTGCGCGGCATTCCCTGCGTTCTGATGCGCGGCGGCTCCTCCAAGGGGCTTTTCTTCCTCGCGTCGGACCTACCGTCCGACCCGGCGACCCGCGACCGCGTGCTGCTTGCGGCGATGGGGTCACCCGACCTGCGGCAGATCGACGGGCTAGGCGGCGGTGACGACCAGAGCAGCAAGGTCGTGCTCGTGTCGACGTCGGCGCGGCGCGGCATCGACGTCGAATACCTGTTCGCCCAGGTGTCGGTGAGCCGCAACCTGGTCGACGTTTCTCCCAACAGCGGCAACATGCTCTCCGGTGTGGCGCCCTTCGCCATCGAGCGCGGCCTGGTCGAGGCGCGCGATCCGTCGACCGTGGTGCGGATCCACGACGTGAACACCGGAAGGGTCGTCGAGGCGCGAGTGCGCACCCCGGCCGGCAGGGTGAGCTATCAGGGCGAGCGCCACCTGGACGGCGTGCCGGGAACGAGCGCGCCGATCCTCCTGCGCTTCTTCGAGCCGGCCGGCGGCAAGACCGGGCGCCTGCTGCCCACCGGGCGCGCAGTCGACTGCGTCGAACGGAGTGGCCGTGTCCTGCGTCGATTTCGCCAATCCGATCGTGATGGTCGCGGCCGCGGACGTCGACAGGACCGGGCACGAGAGCAAGGCAGGAGCTCGACGCGGACAAGGAGCTGGCTGGCGCAACTGGAGCGCTTGCGAGTCGATGCCGCGTGGCGCATGGGCATGGGCGACGTGACCGGCACCGGGCTGCCCAAGATGGTGATGCTGGCCGCGCCGCGCCACGGCGGCACCATCGCCTCGCGCTACTTCGCGCCGACGACCTGTCACGCCGCCCACGCGCTGACCGGCGCGCTGTGCGTCGTGGCGGCGTGCAACATTCCGGGCAGCGTCGCCGCGCGCATCGCCAATCCGGCGGCGGTGCGACCTGGAGCGCGTCGTCATCGAGCATCCGAGCGGCATCGTGGAGAGCGCGCTGTCGATCTCGACGCCCGCGCCGCCGACGGCCTGCCGGTCGATCTCGAGCGCCAGCGTGATCACCACCGCACGGCCGCTGTTCACCGGACGCGTGCTGGTCCGCGAGCAGATATTCACGGCCGCGAGCTAGCCGGTCCGCTCCATCAACATCGATTCACGCAACCGGAGGAGCACGACATGGACCTCAAGGATTGGATCGGAAAAACGGAGACCGTCTCCGATGTCGCCACGGCGACGCCCTATGCCGCGCTTTCGGCGACGCTGGACCGTCCCGCGGAGCGTCCGCCTGCGGGCACGCCGCTGCCGGCACTGTGGCACTGGCTCTACTTCCTGCCGCTGCACCGGCCAGTCCGACATCGGTCCCGACGGCCACGCGAAGCGCGGCGGCTTCCTGCCGCCGGTGCCGCTGCCGCGGCGCATGTGGGCGGGCAGCCAGTTCGAGTTCCACAAGCCGCTGCGGGTCGGCGACGCGATCACGCGCGTCTCGACGATCGACGACGTGACCGAGAAGAGCGGGCGCACCGGCCCGCTGGTGTTCGTCAAGGTCCGGCACGAGATCCGTCGCGGCGACGAGGCGGACATCGCGCTCACCGAGTTCCACGACATCGTCTACCGCGAGGCGGCCGAAGCCCGGACGACGTCGCGCCGCCGCCGAAGGCCGCGCCGGCGAGCGCGACGTGGGAGCGCAAGTGGGTCCCCGACGACGTGCTGCTGTTCCGCTATTCGGCGCTGACGTTCAACGGCCACCGCATCCACTACGACCGCCGCTACGTGACCGAGGTCGAGGGCTACCCGGGCCTGATCGTGCACGGCCCGCTGATCGCCACGCTGCTGCTCGACCTGCTGCGCCACCAGCTGCCGGACGCGGAGGTGGCGCGCTACGAGTTCCGCGCCGTGCGCCCGGTGTTCGACATCAACCCCTTCTTCGTCTGCGGCGAGCCGCAGCCCGACGGCAAGACGTTCCACCTGTGGGCGCAAGGACCACGAAGGCTGGCTGACGATGGACGCCACGGCGGTGATCGAGCTGAGGAGCCGCCGATGAGACCCCTCGACGGCATCACCGTCGTCACGCTCGAGCACGCGATCGCCGCGCCGTTCGCGACGCGGCAGCTGGCCGATCTCGGCGCGCGCGTCATCAAGATCGAGCGCCCGGGCGTCGGCGATTTCGCGCGCGGCTACGACGAGCGCGTGCGCGGCCTCGCGTCGCACTTCGTCTGGACCAACCGCTCGAAGGAAAGCCTGACGCTCGACGTCAAGCATCCGGAGGCGCAGGTGATCCTGAAGCGGCTGATCCACGAGCAGGCCGACGTCGTCGTGCAGAACCTGGCGCCGGGCGCGGCCGCGCGGCTCGGGCTGTCGTACGCGGCGCTGGCGGCGGACGAAGCCCGGCATCATCGTCTGCGACATCTCCGGCTACGGCGACGACGGCCCCTATCGCGACAAGAAGGCCTACGACCTGCTGATCCAGAGCGAGTCCGGGTTTCGTGTCGGTCACCGGCACCGAGCAGGAGCCGTCGAAGGCCGGGCCCGTCGATCGCCGACATCGCCGCCGGCATGTACGCGTACTCGAACATCCTCGCCGCGCTGCTGCACCGGCAGCAGACCGGGCGCGGCCAGCACATCGACATCTCGATGCTGGAATCGCTGGTCGAGTGGATGAACTACCCGCTCTACTACGCGTTCGACGGCGCCGCGCCGCCGGCGCGCACCGGCGCGAGCCACGCGACGATCTATCCGTACGGCCCGTTCCCCGCCGGCGACGGCAAGGTGGTGATGCTGGGCTTGCAGAACGAGCGCGAGTGGGCGGCCTTCTGCGACAAGGTGCTGCTGCAGCCGGCGCTCGCGACGCGAGGAGCGGTTCTCGACCAACTCGAAGCGCAGCGCCGCGCGCGAGGAGTTGCGCGCGCTGATCGTCGCCGCGTTCGCGGCGCTGACGGCCGAGCAGGTCGTGGCGCGGCTCGACGACGCGCAGATCGCCAACGCGCGGGTCAACGACGATGCACGACGTCTGGGAGCATCCGCAGTTGCGCGCGCGCAACCGCTGGCGCGAGGTCGACACGCCGGCGGGCGCCGGTGCCGGCGCTGCTGCCGCCCGGCTCGTGGGAAGAAGGCGAGCCGCGCATGGACCCGGTGCCCGCGCTCGGCGAGCAACGGACGCGATCCTCGGCCAGCCTCGGCTACTCGGCCGACGCGCATCGCCGAGCTGCGCGCCGAGAAGGCCATCTGACGCGATCGCGTCACGAGGACGCCACCATGAAACTCCCGATCACCTACCTGTTCGTTCCCGGCAACCGGCCCGAACGCTTCGACAAGGCGCTGGCCGCGGGCGCGGACGCCGTCATCCTCGATCTCGAGGATGCGGTGGCGCCGCGCGACAAGGACGCCGCGCGCGCCAACGTGGGCGAGTGGCTCGCGGCGCATCCGCGACGCGCGCGACGCGCGTCGTCGTGCGCATCAACGACGCCTCCACGCCATGGTTCGCGGCCGACCTCGACCTGCTCCGCAGACCGGCGTTCGCCGCGGCGATGCTGCCCAAGGCGGAAGCGCCGGCGCAGGTGTCGACGCGTTGCGCGCCGCGCTGCCACCGGACGGCCAGGTGCTGCCGCTGATCGAGACCGCGCGCGGCCTGCACAACGTCGAGGCCGTCGCCGCGGCGCCGGGTGTCGCAGCGCCTCGTGTTCGGCACGCTCGACTACGCCGTCGATCTCGATCTGTCGGGCGACGACGCGGGCTGATCTACCCCGTCGGCGCGGATCGCGCATCGCCTCGCGCTGCGCGGGCATCGCCTCGCCGGTGGCGGGCGTCACGCCGGCCATCGACGACGACGAGCGGCTGCTGGCCGACCTCGCGTTCGCCCGCGCCTTCGGCTTCGGCGCCAAGCTGTGCATCCATCCGAAGCAGGTGGCCGTCATCCACAAGGCGCTGCTGCCGACCGCCGCCGAGGTCGACTGGGCGAAGCGCGTGCTCGCGGCGGCCGAGGGCACGCGAAGGCGCGGTGCAGGTCGACGGCAAGATGGTCGATCGCCCCGTGCTGCTCAAGGCCCGCGCCATCCTCGACCGGGCCGCGGCTGACCACCGCCGCGCACGCCGACCGACACGAACACCATCTACGACCAGGAGACCGACGCCATGGGCGCCACCATCATCGATTCACGCATCTTCGGCAACATCTTCAGCAGCGACGCGATGCGCCGCGTGTGGTCGGACGAGAACCGCACGGCCAAGTACCTCGCGATCGAGCGCGCGCTGGCCATCGTCCAGGGCCGCCTCGGCATCATTCCGCAGGAGGCCGCCGACGAGATCGTGCGCAACTGCGACATCGGCAGGATCGACATGGACAAGCTGCGGGCGCAGACCGAGCGCATCGGCTATCCGATCCTCGGCGTCGTGTCGCAGCTGAACGCGCTGTGCCGCGACAAGCTCGGCGAATACTGCCACTGGGGCGCCACCACGCAGGACATCACCGACACCGCGACGGTGATGCAGATCCGCGAAGGCCTGGACATCGTCGACGCGGATCTCGCCGCCATCTCGACGGCGCTCGGCGGACCTGGCGCGGCGCTATCGCGACACGCCGATCGTCGGCCGCAGCAACCTGCAGCAGGCGATTCCCGTGACCTTCGGCTACAAGATGGCGACGATCCTCGCCGCGGTCGAGCGCCATCGCGAGCGCCTCGCGCAGTTGAAGCCGCGCGTGCTGGTCGGCGAGTTCGGCGGCGCCTGCGGCACGCTGGCGTCGATCGAACGCGGGCGCGATGGAAACGCAGGCGGGCCTGATGGCCGAGCTCGGGCTGGGACAGCCGGCGATCGCCTGGCACACGGTGCGCGACAACATCGCCGAGGTCGGCTGCTTCCTCGGGCTCGTCGGCGGCACGCTCGGCAAGATCGCGATGGACGTCAAGCTGATGATGCAGACCGAGGTCGGCGAAGTGTACGAGCCGTTCGCGCACGGCCGCGGCTCGAGCAGCACGATGCCGCAGAAGCGCAATCCGATCTCGTCCTGCTACATCCACGCGGCGGTGTCGGTCGTGCGCCAGCATGCGGCGGCGCTGATGGACGCGATGATCGCCGACCACGAGCGCTCGACCGGGCCGTGGGAGATCGAGTGGATCGTCGCTGCCCGAGGCGTTCTGCCTGACGGCGGGCGCGCTGAAGCAGACGCGCTTCGTCCTCGAAGGGCTGGAAGTCGACGCCGCGAAGATGCGCGCCAACATCGATCTCACCAACGGCCTCGTGATGTCGGAGGCGGTGATGATGGGGCTCGGGCCGCCACATCGGCCGCGAGTACGCGCACGACCTCGTCTACGACATCTGCCGCGAGGCGATCGGCGAAGAGCCGGCCGCTGCTCGACCTGCTGGCCGAGCACCCGGAGATCAACCGCCACCTCGATCGCGCCGCGCTGGCGAAGCTCTGCGATCCCGCCAACTATCTCGGCCAGGCCGGCGTGATGGTGGACCGCGTTCTCGCCGGCCTCGAGTCCCGCTGACCGCCTGCGCGACCGGTGCGGGCGGCCGGCGCCAGCCGCGAGCGCAATCTCGCCACGCGGGCGCATCCGTGCGAACATGGCCGGGGCGGCCTGACGGTCCCGGGCAAGGGCAGATCCGGACGATGATCGACGTACTGGTGATCGGCGGCGGCAACGCCGCATTGTGCGCAGCGCTGATGGCGCGCGAAGCGGGCGCGTCCGTGCTGCTGCTCGAAGCCTCGCCGCGCGAGTGGCGCGGCGGCAATTCGCAGCACACGCGCAACCTGCGCTGCATGCATGATGCGCCACAGGATGTGCTGGTGGACGCCTATCCGGAGGAAGAGTTCTGGCAGGATCTGCAGAAGGTCACCGGCGGCCTTACCGACGAAAAGCTGGCGCGCCTCGTGATCCGCGCGTCGTCGACCTGCCGCGACTGGATGCGCGCGCACGGCGTGCATTTCCAGCCGCCGCTCTCCGGCGCGCTGCACGTCGCGCGCACCAACGCGTTCTTCATGGGCGGCGGCAAGGCGCTGGTCAACGCCTACTACCGCAGCGCCGGGCGGTTGGGTGTGGCGATCCGCTACGACGCGCCGGTCGACGCGCTGGAGCTTGCCGACGGCCGCTTCGTCGCCGCCCGGATCGGCGCGGAGCGCATCGCGGCGCGGGCCTGCGTTCTGGCGGCCGGCGGCTTCGAATCCAACCGCGCCTGGCTGCGCGATGCCTGGGGGCAGGTGAACGGCGAGTGGGTCGCCGACAATTTCCTGATCCGCGGCACGCGGTTCAACATGGGCGTGGTGCTGAAGTCGATGTTGGACGCCGGGGCCGACGCCGTCGGTGACCCCTCGCAATCGCACTGCGTCGCCATCGACGCCCGCGCGCCGCTGTACGACGGCGGGATCTGCACGCGCATCGACTGCGTGTCGCTGGGTATCGTGGTGAACCGCGATGCGGAGCGCTTCTACGACGAGGGCGAGGACTTCTGGCCCAAGCGCTACGCCATCTGGGGCCGGCTGGTGGCGCAGCAGCCGGGACAGATCGGCTATTCCATCATCGACAGCAAGGCGATCGGCCGCTTCATGCCGCCGGTGTTCCCGGGCACGAAGGCCGATTCGCTGCCGGCGCTTGCGCGCGGCCTCGGGCTGCCCGAAGCCGCGTTCGTTCGCACCGCGAGCGCGTACAACGCCGCGTGCCGGACAGGTACGTTCGACCACACCACGCTCGACGATTGCCGCACCGAAGGGATCGCACCCGCCAAGACGCACTGGGCGCGTCCGCTCGACACGCCACCGTTCTACGGATACCCGTTGCGGCCGGGCATCACGTTCACCTATCTCGGCCTCAGGACGGACGAGCGGGCTGCCGTCCACTTCGCAGGCAAGCCCAGCGCCAACCTGTTCGTCGCCGGCGAAATGATGGCGGGCAACGTGCTGGGCAAGGGTTACACCGCAGGCGTGGGCATGTCGATCGGCACGGCCTTCGGGCGCATCGCCGGCGCGCAGGCCGCGGCGGCGGCGCTGGCGCAACAAGGGTTGCATCATGCAGCCGCTTGACGCGCTGACCCGCGAGGCGGGCGCGCTGGGGGCGGGTGCCGCGCCGAGTGCGGCCGAGGCCGAAGGCGCGCGCGTGATGCAGATCTGCAACGCCTGCCGTTATTGCGAAGGCTTCTGCGCGGTGTTCCCGGCGATGACCCGCCGGCTCGAATTCGGCCGGGCGGATGTGCACTACCTCGCCAATCTGTGCCATGGCTGCGGCGCGTGCCTGCACGCCTGTCAGTACGCGCCGCCGCACGAGTTCGACGTGAACGTGCCAAAGGCGATGGCCACCGTGCGCGTCGAAACCTACGCCGGGTACGCGTGGCCGCCCGCGTTGGGCGCGCTCTATCGGCGCAACGGCCTGACGCTCGCGGTCGCCCTCGCGGGCGGACTCGCGCTCTTCGTTGTGCTCGCGCTGGCAATGACGGGAACGCTGCGGCACGCGCCGCTGGCCGGCAACTTCTACGCCGTCTTTCCGCACAACATGATGGCGCTGATGTTCGGCGTCGTATTCGCGTTCGCGCTGGTCGCCCTCACCGTGGGCGTGAGGCAGTTCTGGCGCGATATTGCGCCGGGATCGGCGTCGGGGCCTGCGGTAAGCGAGGCCGTGCGCGACGCGCTGCGCCTCAAGTACCTCGATGGCGGGCACGGTGAAGGCTGCAACAACGCCGATGATGCGTTCACGCTCTCGCGCCGGCGCTTCCACCACCTGACCTTCTATGGCTTCCTGCTTTGCTTCGCGGCCACCGCCGTCGCGACGCTCTACCACTATCTGCTCGGGCAGGAGGCGCCCTACACTTTGGTGAGCCTTCCCGTGCTGCTTGGCACCGCGGGCGGGATCGGGCTCCTGATCGGCCCGGCAGGTCTGCTGTGGCTCAACCTGCACCGTGCTCCGCTGCATGGCGATGCTGACGCAGAATCCGATGGATCGCGGGTTCATCGCGCTGTTGTTCCTGGTCAGCCTGACGGGCCTCGCGCTGCTCGCCTGGCGCGACACCGGTGCCATGGCGGCGCTGCTTGCGGTACATCTGGGCGCGGTCATGGCGCTCTTTGTCACGCTACCCTATGGCAAGTTCGCGCACGGCGTCTACCGCAGCGCGGCGCTGCTCAAGTGGGCGATCGAGAAGCGAGAGCCCAACCCGCTCGTGCTGACCGAGGAATGAGAGCCGGGTCGTCGCGGATCGACCGTGGCGACCCGGCCATCGAGACACGACACCCAAACCAGGAGGAGTCCCATGAAACTGCTAGCCGCCACCCTTACCGCGTTCGTTCTGCTGTTCGGCGCAACCGCGCACGCACAACAGCCGATCGTCATCAAGTTCAGCCACGTCGCCGCGCCCGACACGCCGAAAGGACAGGCGGCGAACGAGTTCAAGCGGCTGGCCGAGGAACGCACCAAGGGCAGAGTGAAGGTCGAGGTCTATCCGAACAGCATGCTGTTCAAGGATGCGGAAGAGCTCGACGCCTTGCAACTGGGCTCGGTGCAGATGCTGGCGCCGGTGCCGGGCAAGTTCGGGCCCGTTGGATTGCCGGAGTTCGAAGTGTTCGACCTTCCGTACATGTTCCCCGATCTGGAGACCTTGGGGCGCGTCTACCGCAGCCCCGCGGGTCTCGGACTGCTGAAGAAGCTCGAGACGAAGGGGATGGTCGGCCTCGCGTTCTGGAACAACGGCTTTCGCGTCCTGAGCGCGAACCGGCCACTGCACGTGCCTGCCGACGCGAAAGGCCTCAAGATGCGCATCAATTCGTCGAAGGTGAATGCCGCGATCATGAAGTCGATCGGCGCCGTTCCCCAGACGATGGCGTTTTCGGAGGTCTATCAGGCGCTGCAGACGGGCGTGATCGACGGCACCGAAGGGCCGCTGTCCAACCTCTACACGCAGAAACAGTACGAAGTGCAGAAGCAGGTCGCGCTCACCTTCCACACGATCAGCAACTATGTGGTCGTGGCCAACAAGCCGTTCTGGGACAAGCTTCCGCCCGACATCCGGACGACCCTCGAAGGCGCGATCAAGGATGCGACCGCGCTCAACGACCAGATGTCCTCGAAGGACGAGGCCGCCGCGATCGCCGGCATCAAGGCGTCAGGCAAGAGCGAGATCTACACGCCGACACCCGCCGAGAAAGCCCTCTGGGTGAAGGCGATGCTCCCGGTCCAGGACGAGATGGCATCGCGCGTCAAGAAGGAAACGATCTCGGCGATCCGGGCGGTGGTCGCGGAATCCGCGAAGAAATAGCGTTATCGTTACCGCATGGCGATTCGCGTAGAGTGCTACGCCGGATATCGTGGCGAACAGGAGCCGCTCGCGTTCTGGCTCGGGGAGCGCCGGCTCGCCGTGCGCGCCGTCGTCGATCGCTGGTTCGCGCCACGGCAGCGCTGGTTCAGGGTCGATGCCGACGACGGCAATCTGTACGTCCTGCGCCAGGACGACGCCAGCGGGGATTGGGAGATTGCCGCCTACACGCGCACCGCCGGGTGATGCTGCGGGCCGCCCGCGATGATCATCAATCCTTGTTCGGGTTGATGAGGTACTTCGCGCCCGTGGCACGTTGGCGATACACGGCGATCTCTTCCAGTCGCAACGCCTCGGACAGCGAGACCTCTTTGGTGTAGTGGCTGGCGAACGTGGTCTTCAGCTCGGCGATCACCCGCAGGCGCAGCTTCCGGGCCGCCGCGGGCCCGATGTTCTGGAGGAACGGCCACAGCAGCCAGCCGCCGACACCCCAGGCAAAGCCAAAGCTGCGATTGAGCACGGTCGGGCCGGTGTCGAGCCCGCCATAGATGTAGACCTGTTTATGGGTCGGGGACCCGTACCGGCTGTACTCGGTCGCCGACCTGTTCAGCGCAGTCTCCATGCAGGTCAGTATCTGTCCGGCCAGCGTGCCGCCACCGATGGCGTCGAAGGCCATGGTCGCGCCGGTAGCGACCACGGCCTCGGTGAGGTCCTGGATGAACGTCGGGGCGCTCGAATTGCACACGTGGCGCGCACCGGCTGTCCGGAGAAAAGCTTCCTGCTGCCGATTGCGCACGATGTTCACGAGACCGACGTTGTCCGCGATGCAAATGCGGTTGAGCATCTGACCCAGATTGGAGGCGGCCGCGGTGTGCACGAGCGCCGTGTGGCCCTCCCGCCGCATCGTCTCGACCATGCCCAGCGACGTAAGGGGATTGATGAAGCAGGAGGCCCCTTCGGCCGGGGTCGTGCCTTCGGGCAGGACGAGGCATTGCTCGACCTTGATGCAACGGTACTGCGCGTACATCGCGCCGCCGAAGATGGCGACCGTCTTGCCCAGAAGCGCCAGCGCATCATCGGAAGAACCGGCGCTGACGACCACGCCCGCCCCTTCGTTGCCGACCGGCATCGACTGGTCGAGGCGGCCCGCCATGCTCTTCATCAGGCCTTCCGGGATGCTCGCGGTGACCACCGGATTCGCGGCGGTACCCGATTGCCTCGCGGTGCTCATGTCCGCGGCCCCGAACAGAAGCCCGATGTCCGAAGGGTTGATCGGGGAGGCTTCGACGCGGACCACCACCTCGTCGGGCCCGGGGGCGGGGATCGCGACGCTTGCGAGCGAGAGCTCGAGTTCGCCGCTTCTTCTCACGAGGGAACGAAGCTCGAGCGCCGTGCTCGCCATGCCGGTGGCCACTACCATTGCGTTCTCCTCGCCACGAACGACCCGGAGCGATCCATCACTGATCGCTTACGGCTCCGGCGTTCCTGTGTCTATGTCGCCGCGGCTTAACTCGGCGCGTGCCGCTGCCGCCAGGGCTTGATACTTGGTTCGGAAGGCATCGAGGTTTTCCTCCTCGAGTTCTTCCAGATCGAGAAGAGCGTTATGAGCGCCCTTCGTGGCTCGGATCAGTTCGTCGAGTTTCACCTGGATTGCCTCAGTGTCTCTGTTCTGGGTGTTTTGAATGAGAAATACCATGAGGAACGTGATGATCGTAGTGCCCGTATTTATGACCAGTTGCCACGTGTCGCTGTAATGAAACACAGGACCTGTGACGATCCAGACGACGATGACACCAACAGCTAACGTGAATACTCTGGGACGGCCGCAGAAGTGCGCCGCCGTTTTCGCGAACTGAGAGTACCAAGCAGTGCCACGCATAGCAGTCCTTTCCGGGAACCTGATGGTTATTCAACAGACCCGCCGATTCGTACCATTGGAATTCGGAGAGCATTCCGAATCGTGATACGCATGCGTGATGATCGTACGCAGAGGTTGCATTGGGTTCTTGTGGAGGCTCGGCGCGACGGTCCGGAATCCGCTTTGACCTAGCTCCGGTAGTCGGCGTTGATGCTGACGTAATCGTGCGAAAAATCGCAGGTCCACACGGTCGCCCGGGCGCTGCCGCGGCCAAGCGCAACGCGGACGGTGATCTCGTCCTGCTTCATGACGCGCTGCCCGTCCTCCTCGCGATACGACGGCGCGCGGCCGCCGTCGTCGACGACCAGCACGTCGTCGAGCCAGAACGAAACGCCGTCCGGATCGAGGTCGCGCGCGGCGGCATTGCCGATCGCGCAAACGATGCGGCCGAGGTTCGGATCGGAGGCGAAGAACGCGGTCTTGACGAGCGGCGAATGGGCGATGCCCAGCGCGACCGCGCGGCATTCGGCGGCGTCGCGGCCGCCCTCGACGGCGATGGTGATGAACTTGGTCGCGCCTTCGCCGTCGCGCACGATCGCCTGGGCGAGCGCCGTCGCGACGGCGGTCAACGCCGCGCGAATCGGCGCGAGACGCGGATCATCCGCGCGCTCGATCCGCGCCATCGCTGCCTTGCCGCTGGCGGCGATCACGAAGCTGTCGTTGGTGGAGGTGTCGCCGTCGACGGTCGCGCAGTTGAACGACACGTCGGCGATTTCGCGCGCGAGCGTCGCCAGCACGGCCGCCGCCACCGGCGCATCGGTGGCGACGAAGGCGAGCATCGTCGCCATGTCCGGATGAATCATCCCGGAGCCCTTGGCGATGCCGGTGACGGTCACCGGAACGCCGTCGACCGTCACCCGGCGCGACGCGCCCTTCGGCACCGTGTCCGTGGTCATGATCGCCGACACCGCGGCGAACCAGCGATCCGGCGCGAGCGCCGCCTTCGCCGCCGGCAGCGCCGCGACGATCTTCGCGACCGGCAGCGGCTCCATGATCACGCCGGTCGAAAACGGCAGGATCGCGCCGGACGTGCAACCGAGCGCGCCCGCCACTGCCGCACACGTGGCCTCCGCCGCGGCGATTCCGGGCCCGCCGGTGCCGGCATTGGCATTGCCGGCATTGACGATCAGCGCCCTGAGGTCGCGGGCCGCAATGCCGTCAGCGGCGAGATGGCGGCGGCAGACCGTCACCGGTGCCGCGCAGAAGCGGTTTTGCGTGAAGACGCCGGCGGCCGTGGTGCCCGGATCGAAGGCGACCAGCAGCACATCGTCGCGTTGCCAGTTCTTGATCGCGGCGGCGGCGGTGCCGAGCAGGACCCCGGGGACCGGCAGCAGCTCCGCCGGGGTTGGCGGGACATAGCGGACAGGCATGGTCAGCGTGGCCGGGGATGGGGATCAGGCCGTTGCGGCCCAACCGCGAATCGTCTCGCCGTCAGATCCGGCCGTGGCACTGCTTGTATTTCTTCCCCGAGCCGCACGGGCACGGGTCGTTGCGGCCGACCTTCTCGCTGGCGCGGACGAACGGTGCCGGCGCGGGCTTCAGCGCCGCTTCGTCGGCCGCATTGGTGGCGAGCGCCTCCTCGTAGTCGGCGTGCTGGTAGCGGACGTTGGTGACGGCGGGAGCCTCTTCGACCGCCTGGACGTCTTCCTGCGTACGCACCTGGACCGTCAGCACGATCTTGACGACGTCGTGCTTGATCCGGTCGAGCATGTCGGAAAAGAGCTCGAAGGACTCGCGCTTGTATTCCTGCTTCGGATTCTTCTGCGCATAGCCGCGCAGGTGGATCCCCTGGCGCAGGTGATCGAGCGCGGCGAGATGGTCGCGCCACTGCGAGTCGAGCGTCTGCAGCATCAGGCTGCGCTCGAACTGGCGCATGAGCTCGGGGCCGACCTGCTCTTCCTTCTGCGCGTACTGCGCGAGCCCCGCCGCAGCGAGCCGCTCGCGCAGCGTGTGGTCGGTGAGCTCCGGGTCGCTCTTCATCCACTCGTCGATCGGCGCCTGCATCTGGAACTCGGACGCGAGCGCATTGGTCAGCCCGGCGATGTCCCATTGCTCCTCGACCGATTCCGGCGGCACGTAGCGCTTGACCGTCTCGTCGATCAGCCCGGTGATCATGTTGCGGATCGTGTCGGCGATGTCGTCGCTTTCCATCAGCTCGTTGCGCTGCTGGTAAATGACGCGCCGCTGGTCGTTGGCGACGTCGTCGTATTCGAGCAGCTGCTTGCGGATGTCGAAGTTGCGCGTCTCGACGCGGTTCTGCGCCTTGGCGATCGAGCGGTTGACGATCGGGTGCTCGATCGGCTCGCCCTCCGGCATCTTGAGCCGCTGCATGATCGCGCCCAGGCGCTCGCCGCCGAAGATGCGCAGCAGCGGATCCTCGAGCGACAGGTAGAAGCGCGAGGACCCCGGGTCGCCCTGGCGGCCGGAGCGGCCGCGCAGCTGGTTGTCGATCCGCCGCGACTCGTGGCGCTCGGTGCCGATGATGTGCAGCCCGCCCGCGGCGATCACCGCGTTGTGGCGGACCTGCCATTCGTCGCGCATCGTCTTGATCTGCGCGTCCTTCTGCTCGGGGGTCAGCGTTTCGTCGTCGCGCACGGGCGAGGATCAGCGGCTCGAGCGTGCCGCCCAGCACGATGTCGGTGCCGCGGCCCGCCATGTTGGTCGCGATGGTGATCATCTTCGGCCGGCCCGCCTGCGCGACGATCTCGGCCTCGCGCGCATGCTGCTTGGCGTTCAGCACCTGGTGCGGCAGCTTTTCCTTCTCGAGGTATTGCGCGAGCAGCTCGGAATTCTCGATCGACGTGGTGCCGACCAGCACCGGCTGCGCGCGCTCGTGGCAATCCTTGATGTCGGTGATGATCGCGTCGACCTTCTCCTGGAACGTGCGGAACACCTGATCGTTCTCGTCCTTGCGGATCATGGGCTGGTGCGTCGGGATGACGACGACTTCCAGGTGGTAGATCTGCTGGAACTCGAACGCCTCGGTGTCCGCCGTGCCGGTCATGCCGGCGAGCTTGTCGTACATCCGGAAGTAGTTCTGGAACGTGATCGACGCGAGCGTCTGGTTCTCGCGCTGGATGGGCACGCCTTCCTTCGCCTCGACCGCCTGGTGCAGCCCGTCCGACCAGCGCCGGCCCGGCATCAGCCGTCCCGTGAACTCGTCGACGATGATCACCTCGCCGTTCTGCACCACGTAGTGCTGGTCGCGATGGAACAGCGAGTGGGCGCGCAGCGCCGCATAGAGGTGGTGCATCAGCGAAATGTTGTGCGCGTCGTACAGGCTCGAGCCGTGCGGGAGCAGCCCGGCGGCAGAGAGGATGTTCTCGGCGTGCTCGTGGCCGTCCTCGGACAGGAGCACCTGGTGCGCCTTTTCGTCGACCCAGAAATCGCCGGCGCCCTTCTCGTCGGCCTGGCGCGTGAGCTTCGGCACGAGGTCGTTCAGCCGGTAGTAGAGCGTGACGTCGTCCTCGGCCTGGCCCGAGATGATGAGCGGCGTGCGCGCCTCGTCGATCAGGATCGAGTCCACCTCGTCGACGATCGCGAAGCCCTGCTCCCGCTGCACGCGCTCGCTCGCCTGGTAGACCATGTTGTCGCGCAGGTAGTCGAAGCCGTATTCGTTGTTGGTGCCGTAGGTGATGTCGGCGGCGTAGGCGACCTGCTTCTCGTCGTGCCCCATCTGCGACAGGTTGACGCCGACCGTCAGGCCGAGGAAACGGTAGATCCGTCCCATCCAGTCGGCATCGCGCTGGGCGAGATAATCGTTGACCGTCACCACGTGCACGCCCTTGCCCGCCAACGCATTGAGATAGGCGGGCAGCGTGGCGACGAGCGTCTTGCCCTCGCCGGTGCGCATTTCGGCGATCTTGCCGTTGTGCAGCACGATGCCGCCGATCAGCTGGACGTCGAAATGGCGCATCTGCAGCACGCGCTTGGCGGCCTCGCGGACGACCGCGAACGCCTCGGGAAGAATCGCGTCGAGCGTCTCGCCGGCGGCGACGCGCGCCTTGAACGCCTCGGTCTTCGCTTTCAGGTCGTCGTCCGACAGCGCGGCGATTCCGGGCTCGAGCGCGTTGATCTGCCGGACCGTCTGCGCATACTCCTTCAGCAAGCGCTCGTTGCGGCTGCCGAAGATGCGGGTGAGGATGTTCGAAATCATGGGGAAGAGAGGTATGGAGGCCGGCGCAGGAAAAAACAAGGGGTGAGGACCGCCTCACCCCTGATGCCTTCTGCGCTCGGCCGGGCGCGACCGGCGATGATCAGCCGGTGGCTTGCAGGAACCGCGCCGGATTTTGCGGGACGCCGTTCAGCCGAACCTCGAAGTGCAGGTGCGGACCGGTCGAACGGCCGGTCGATCCCACGGTACCCACCTGCTGCCCGCGCACCACGAGATCGCCAACCTTGACCAGCATTCGCGACGTGTGGGCATACCGGCTCAAGAGGCCGTTGCCGTGGTCAATCTCGATCATCTTACCATACTGGGGGTGCCACTCCGCCGTCACCACCTTGCCGCTCGCCGCGGCCATGATCGGCGTGCCCGGCTCGGCCGGAAAATCGATGCCTTCGTGGAACGAGTTCTGGCCGTTGAAGGGGTCGATCCGGTAGCCGAAATTCGACGAAAACCAGCCGTCGATGATCGGCGCCAGCGTCGGCATGAACTTGCGGTTGGCCGAGCTCTGCACCAGCAGCGCCTCGAGCACCCCGAGCTGGTCGGTGCGCTCGTCGATCTGATGCGAGAGCTTGTCCATGAGATCGGTGAATTCCGGCACCGACAACGGCCGCGACGGCATCGTCGACTCGGCCCCGCCGCGACCCGGCACCTCGCGCGAACGCAGCGACGGGAGCTCCTGCGGCTTCAAACCGGCGATGCTCGCGAGGCGCTCGCCCAGTCCGTCGAGCCGCAGCATCTGCGCCTGCAATTCGCCGAGACGGATCGCCATCGCGTTGAGGTGGCCCTGGACGAGCTCCTGGGTGCGCATCGCCTCCTGGCGCTGGTCGGCGAGCACGATGGTCTGCAGCCAGGGATTTTGCGTGGCCGCGGTGTAACGCAGCGCGATGAAATTGAACAGGACGGTGAAACCGAGGAAGACAACCAGGATGCCGAAACTCCCGAGCGCGAAGTGGCGCCAGTCCAGCGTCAGCGTTCGTGCGCGCGCCGTGGCGCTCGAGACCAGTATGATGTTCAAATGCGTTTCCTCCACTGCGCGCGCCGGGCCTTCGCCTGGCGCGGCGCATACCGGACTCTGGGCTGTGCCGCGATCGCCGCAACTTCTTTGCCGAATTCTGGACGCCGACCCGACGGTGGCCGCCTGGGACGCCCGCCGCCGCCGCGAAGAGGCGCTCACCAACCTCGTCCGCCGGCATGTCCCGCGCCCACTCGCTCTGCGCGTACGCGTCGCCGATGCCGAAGGCTGCGAACTACAACTCGCGGTCGAAGCGGGCGCCATCGCCGCCATCGTCCGCCAACGTACTCCGGACCTCGTCGCCGCGTTGCAGCGCGATGGGTGGCAATTTACTGGAATCCGGGTCCGGGTGCAAGTTCGAATCGCGCCGGACATTCCGCACAAAATTGATATAAATCAACCGGATATTGAATCGCTGCGGCCGCTGGCCGGACTGGCGCGCAACTTGCCGGAGGGCCCGCTCAAGACTGCGTTGGCGCGCTTCCTGCGGCGGGTCGGATCGCTGACCGGGCGCCAAGACGCGCGTTACAACATCGGCCCGACGAGACGCTCGAAGAAGAACCCGACCATGACCACGACCAGCAGGATGATCGTGAACTGGATCACCTTGCCGATAAAGCGCAGGTAGCGCCGGTCCTTGCTGTAGAGGTAGAGAAGCCCCGCCACCGCGATGCCGGCGACGGCCAGGAAGAACAGCAGCCGAACGAGTATCAAACCGGCGCGAGCTGCCAGTCCTGAAACGCCGACGGCACCTCGTCGGCCTTCCGGAACGCGGTCAGCTCGAATGCGTCCGGACGGGAGAGGAGCGCGCGCGCGAGAGCGTTGTTGAGGCCGTGCCCCGACTTGAAGGCCGTGTATTGTCCGATCATCGGCCGGCCGAGCAGGTACAGGTCGCCGATCGCGTCTAACACCTTGTGCTTGACGAACTCGTTGTCGTAGCGCAGGCCCTCGGCGTTCAGCACCCGGAATTCGTCCAGCACGACCGCGTTCTGGAGGCTGCCGCCCAGGGCCAGGCCGGCGGAGCGCATCGCCTCGACGTCCTGCATGAACCCGAAGGTGCGGGCGCGGGCCACCTCCTTCACATAGGAGTGCTCGGCGAAATCGATGACGACGTGGCGGTTTTCCGACCCGAATACCGGGTGCGGAAAATCGATCGTGAAGTCGAGCTTGAAACCGTTGAACGGGTCGAAGCGGGCCCACTTGTCGCCGTCCTTCACCTCGACCGGCGCCAGGATCCGCAAAAAGCGCTTGGGAGCGTCCTGCTCGACGATGCCCGCCGATTGCAGCAGGAACACGAACGGGGCGGCGCTGCCGTCCATGATCGGGATTTCGGGGCCGGCGATGTCGATGTGCAGGTTGTCGATGCCGAGGCCCGCGAGCGCCGACAGGATGTGCTCGACCGTCGAGATGCTGGCGCCGTCCTGCTTCAGCGTCGACGACAGCCGCGTGTCGCCGACATGCCGTGCATCGGCCGGGATGGCGACCGGCGGCACGAGATCGACACGATGGAAGACGACGCCGCTGTCCACCGCGGCCGGCCGCAGGGTCAAATCGACCCGCACGCCGGTGTGGAGGCCAACGCCGGTGGTCTTGATCGCAGTTTTTAGCGTGCGTTGCAGAAGCATGGCGTGGGTGATGTCCGTCGGTGCCGGGCGCGCCCGCGGAAACCAGCCAATTGCGCGCCGGTTCAAGGGTTTATTAGGCAGAATCGTAGCACATCACCGGGGCCGGGGGTGGTCGGACCACCCCCGGCTGCCGCGTTTGCGGTGTCGCTCAATCCGCCTGTTTGCGCAGGAACGCCGGAATGTCCGCCGCGTCGAACGCCGGCGCCGCCGCGCTTCCCGAAGGTCCCGCCCGGCCGCGGCGAACCACCGCGGGCTGGTCGAGATCCTCGTAGTTGATGCGGTCGGCCGGCATTCCCACGTTGTCCGTCCCGGTCCGGGCCATGGGCTCGACCAGCTGGATGTTCGGCGCGCGCTGCTGCTTCGCCACCGTCCCGCCGAGGCCGGTGGCGACCATGGTCACGCGCAGCCGGTCCTCCATCGCTTCATCGATCACGGTGCCGACGATCACCATCGCATCCTCGGCGGTGAATTCCTTGATCGTGTTCATCACCTCGTGGTATTCGCGCATCTTGAGGCCCGCCGAAGCGGTGATGTTGACGAGCACGCCGCGCGCGCCAAGCAGGTTGACGTCCTCCAGCAGCGGGCTCTTCACGGCGGCGCCCGCCGCGGTGCGGGCGCGCTCAGATCCGGCCGCAGTGGCCGAACCCATCATCGCCATCCCGACTTCGCCCATCACCGTGCGCACGTCGGCGAAGTCCACATTGACGAGGCCGGCATTGTTGATGACTTCGGCGATCCCCGAAACCGCGCTGTGCAGCACTTCGTTGGCGGCGGCGTAGGCGTCGAGCAGCGACACGTCCTCGCCCAGCACCTCCATCAGCTTGTTGTTCGGGATGATGATCAGCGAGTCGACCTTTTTCGCGAGCTCCTCGATCCCGGCCTGCGCGACCCGCTGGCGCTTGCCTTCGAACGAGAACGGCCGCGTGACCACGGCGACGGTCAGGATTCCCAGGCTCTTGGCGATGTCGGCGATGACCGGCGCGGCGCCGGTGCCGGTGCCGCCGCCCATGCCCGCGGTGATGAACAGCATGTCGGCGCCGTCGATCATCTCGCCGATGCGCTCGCGGTCCTCCATCGCCGCGTCGCGCCCGATCTCGGGCTTGGCGCCGGCGCCCAAGCCCCGCGTCAGGTTGCTCCCGAGCTGGATCTGCGCACCCGCGGTCGAGCGCTTCAACGCCTGCGCGTCGGTGTTGGCACAAATGAACTCGACGCCGCCCAAGCCCTTCACGATCATGTGCTCGACGGCGTTGCCGCCGCATCCGCCCACGCCGATGACTTTGATGACAGCGCCTTCCTGCGACGTCTGATCGATGATTTCAAACATGGTGATCTCCTTTTTCCTGTCCAAGATGCTGCTGCGCCCGGCGATGAAAATTCGCCCTTGTTGTACGACCCCTGATGCCCGTGCCCACTAGAAATTGGCCTTGAACCATTGCTTCATCCGTTCCGCGACGCCCGAGATGCCCGCGGTTTGCTCGCGCGAGGCCTCCGCGCGCAGGTATTGATCGCGACCTTCGAGCAGGAGTCCCACCGCGGTCGCGTAACGGGGACTCCGGACGACGTCGGCCAGCCCGCCGACGTAGGCCGGCACGCCCACGCGCACCGGCAGATGGAAGACTTCCTCGCCGAGCTCGGCCATGCCCTGCAGCAGCGCCGAGCCGCCGGTCAGCACGATCCCCGACGACAGGAGCTCCTCGAAGCCGCTCCGGCGCAGTTCGCTTTGGACTAACGTGTAGAGCTCCTCGATCCGCGGCTCGATCACTTCGGCGAGCGTCTGCCGCGAGAGCTTGCGCGGCGGGCGCTCGCCCACGCCCGGGACCTCGACCACGTCCTTCGCGTCCGCCAACTGGCGCAGCGCGCAGCCGTAGCGGACCTTCAACTCCTCCGCCTCCTTGGTCGGCGTGCGCAGCGTCATCGCGATATCGTTGGTCACCTGGTCGCCGGCGATCGGGATCACCGCCGTATGCCGGATCGCCCCGCCGGCGAACACGGCGACGTCGGTGGTGCCGCCGCCGATGTCCATCAGGCACACGCCGAGCTCCTTTTCGTCGTCGTTCAGCACGGCGATCGCGGAGGCGAGCGGCTGCAGGATGACGTCCTTCACCTCGAGCCCGCAGCGGCGCACGCACTTGGTGATGTTCTCGACCGCCGACACGGCGCCGGTGACGATGTGCACCTTCACTTCCAGCCGCACGCCGCTCATGCCGAGCGGCTCGCGCACGTCTTCCTGGCCGTCGATGATGAATTCCTGGGGCAGGATGTGCAGGATCTGCTGGTCGTTGGGGATGGCGACGGCCTTGGCAGTCTCCACGACGCGGTCGATGTCGGCCTGCGTGACCTCCTTCTCCTTGATCGCGACCATGCCGCTCGAATTGAGGCTCCGGATATGGCTGCCGGCCACACCCGTGTACACCTCGGTGATCCGGCAATCGGCCATCAGCTCGGCTTCCTCCAGCACCCGCTGGATCGACGCCATCGTCGCCTCGATGTTGACGACCACGCCCTTCTTCAAGCCGCGCGAAGGCTGCGTGCCGAGGCCGATGATGTTGAGGGCGCCGTCGGGCGCGACCTCGGCGACGATCGCGACGATCTTCGACGTCCCGATGTCGAGGCCCACGATCAGATTCTTGTTGTCCTTCACCATCCGCTCACATCCCCTTGGTTCGGCGCGCCCTTCGCGCCTTCTGCGCCCGGCGCGCTCATGCGTGCCCCCTTGGCGCTGCGCGCCGTCCCCCCGAGGGGGAGCAATTCGCGCTTGGGGCGGCCCGGCGCGCTCATGTCGCCCTCTTCGGCGGGCGTTCCTTGAAACCCGGAACCTGCGCCGCGAAACCGTTGCGGTAGCGCAGATCCACGTGCGCGATCCTGGTGCCGCTTCGCGCGAGCACGGCGATCGTCCGTCCATACGTGGCGATGAACCGCGAGAGCCGCGCCGCCGGCTCGTCGCGGCCGATTTCGATCGTCAGCGGGTTGCCGGCAGCGCTCGCCGTCAGTCGCCATCCGCCGCGCGGCGAGAGCGCGAGCTCGCGGATGACGAGTCCGAGCGGCGCCAGTGCTTCGCCCCACTCGCGATAGCGCCCGGCGATCTCCGGCGCGCGGCCGTCGGGCCCCGCGAACAGCGGCAGCTCGCCATCGTAGTCGGCGACGAACACTTCGCCGTCGGTGTTGACGAGCGCGGCATCGTTCCAGCGCGCGAGCGGCGCGTGTTCCTCGATCTCCACCTCGAGCCGCTGCGGCCACTGCCGGCGCAGCGCGACCTTGCGCACCCATGGCACGCGCGCGAGCGCCACGCGGCTGCGGTCGAGGCTCATGGTGAAGAACGTGCCCGACAGCTCGTCGCGGACCACGGCCTCGACATGGGCCGCGTTCACGCGCTGGAGCGGACCGCGGACCACGACCTCCCGGAACGCGAACGCGGGCTGGCGCACGAGCCAGGCCACGGCGCCCCAGGCCAGCAGCGCGGCGGCGAGCACGGCGAGGCCCGTCGCGACCGCGTTGAGCCGCCGCGCGTCATCCCACATGGGCCCCCCTCAGGATCTCGATGCAAAGCTCGCCGAACGGGATTCCCGCCTGTCGCGCCGCCATCGGCACCAGCGAATGCCCGGTCATGCCCGGCGACGTGTTCACTTCGAGAAAGGGATACGAGCCATCGGCCCGCAGGATCAGGTCGAGCCGGCCCCAGCCCGCGCACCCGACCACGCGAAACGCCTCGATCGACTTCGCCTGGATCTCGCGCTCCTTCGCGTCCGGCAGGCCGCAGGGGCAGAAATATTGGGTCGCGTCGGAGAAATACTTGTTGTGATAATCGTAGTTGCCCTGCGGCGCTTCGATCCGGATCAGCGGGAGTGCGCGATCGTCGAGGATCGATACGGTGAGCTCCGCCCCGTCGACGAATTCCTCGACCAGCACGAGATCGTCGTGCTGCGCGGCGCCCGCGTAGGCGCGCGCGAGCACGTCGCGATCCCCGGAGGTGACCTTGGTGATCCCGATCGTCGAACCTTCGCGCGCCGGCTTCACGATCAGCGGCAAGCCGAGGTCGGCGACGACCCCCGCCCAGTCCGTCCCGGCATCGACCACGGCAAAGCGCGGCGTCGGGATCCCGCTCGCGAGCCAGACGAGCTTGGTGCGCCACTTGTCCATCGCCAGCGCCGAAGCCATGACGCCGCTCCCGGTGTACGGAATGCCCATCACTTCGAGCGCACCCTGGACCGTGCCGTCCTCGCCGAAACGGCCGTGCAGCGCGATGAACACGCGGTCGAAGCCCGCGGCCGGCAGGTCGTGGAGCGGCCGCTCCTTCGGGTCGAACGCGTGTGCGTCGATTCCGCGTTCCTTGAGCGCCGCGAGCACCGCGTTGCCCGACAGGAGCGAAATCTCCCGCTCCGACGACGGGCCACCCAGGAGCACCGCCACTTTTCCGAATTCGCTCATGGTTCGCCGATGATCTCGATTTCCGTACTGAGCAGAACGCCGGTTTGCGCCTGGACCACGTCGCGGACGTGCACGATCAGCGCCTCGATGTCGGCGGCCGTCGCGCGGCCGCCCGGATTGACGATGAAATTCGCGTGCTTTTCCGACACGTGCGCGCCGCCGATGGCGCAGCCCTTGAGCCCGCAGTCCTCGATCAGCCGCGCGGCGTGGTCGTTCTCCGGATTACGGAAGACGCTGCCCGCGTTGGGCACTTGCAGCGGCTGCGTGGCGATCCGCGCTTCGAGCAGCTTCTTGATCCGCCGGCGCGCGAGGTTGGTATCCCCCGGCGGAAAGGCGAACCACGCCGCGGTGAACAGGCTCGCCGGCGTGCACGGTTCGGCGCGCCGCACCGAGCGATACCCGATGACGTAGTCGGATGGCAGCCGCAACTCGAACGCGCCGGCGCGCGTCAGCACTTCGACGCGCGCGACGTAGCGCCAGGTCTCGCCGCCGTAGCAGCCGGCGTTCATCGCCAAGGCGCCGCCGGTCGTGCCCGGGATGCCGGAGAAAAATTCCGCCTCCGCGCGGCGCTGCAGCGCCGCGAAGCGCGCGACCTTCGGCGACGCGACGCCGGCCTCGGCGTAGATGAGGCCGGCGCGGATCTCCAGCACGTTGAGCGCCGCGTGCATGACGATCACGGTGCCGCGGACGCCGCCGTCGCGCACCAGCAGGTTGCTCCCCAGTCCGATCACCGTCAGCGGCTCGGCCGGCGGCAGCTGGCGCACCAGTGCCGCCAGGTCCTCGCGGTCGGCGGGGACATAAAGGCGATCCGCGCGCCCGCCGCAGCGCCAGCTCGTGTAGCGCGCCAGCGCAACGTCGTGCTGCAACCGTCCGCGCAGCGCGTCGAATTGCGGCTCTTGCGCGGCCATCATCTGTCCCCCAGCTGCGCCGGCACCTGGCCGATCGAACCGGCGCCCATCGTCACCACCACGTCGCCGTCGCGGGCCACCGTGCGAATGGCCGCGGCGATGCCGGCGATGTCGTCGACGAACACGGGCTCCACCTTGCCTGCCACGCGCACCGCGCGCGCGAGCGCCCGCCCGTCGGCGGCGACGAGCGGGGCCTCGCCGGCGGGGTAGACATCGCAGAGCACCAGCGCGTCGGCCGTCGACAACACGCTGACGAAGTCCTCGAACAGGTCGCGCGTGCGGGTGTAGCGATGCGGCTGGAACGCCAGCACGAGCCGCCGGCCGGGGAAGCTCGCGCGCGCGGCGGCGATCGTGGCCGCCATCTCCACCGGGTGATGTCCGTAATCGTCGATCAGCGTGAACGACGCGCCGCCCTCGAGCGCGACATCGGGGTGGCGCTGGAACCGTCGGGCGACGCCACGGAACTCGGCCAGCGCCCGCGCGATGGCGGCGTCCGCGACGCCGACCTCGCGGCCGACCGCGATCGCCGCCAGCGCGTTCAGGACGTTGTGGACCCCCGCGAGGTTGAGCTCGACGGCGAGATCCTTCGCACCGGCCGAGCGGGCCACGAAATGCATCCGGCCGCCGACATTGACGACCTCGGTCGCGCGCAAATGGGCATCTTCCGCGAGGCCGTAGGTGACGATCGTCTTGGCGATCGCCGGCACCAGCTCGCGCACGTTGGCGTCGTCGGCGGAGACGACCGCCACGCCATAGAACGGCAGCCGCTGCGCGAAATCGACGAAGGCGCGCTTCAGGCGGCCGAAGTCGTGACCGTAGGTCTCCATGTGGTCGGCATCGATGTTGGTGATGACCGCCAGCACCGGCTGCAGATAGAGGAACGAGGCGTCGGATTCGTCGGCCTCGGCGACCAGGAAATCACCCTTGCCGAGCCGCGCATTAGCGTCGGCGGACAGGAGCCGGCCCCCGATCACGAACGTCGGGTCGAGGCCGCCCTCGGCCAGCACCGAGGCGATGAGGCTCGTCGTCGTCGTCTTGCCGTGCGTGCCGGCGACCGCGATGCCCTGCTTCAGCCGCATCAGCTCGGCCAGCATCAGCGCGCGCGGCACGACGGGGATGCCCTTGTCGCGCGCCGCCATCACTTCGGGGTTGTCGGCGGCCACCGCGGTCGACACGACGACGGCGTCGGCGCCGGCGATGTTCGCGGCCTGATGACCGATGGCCACCGTCACGCCCAGCGTCGAGAGCCTTCTCGTCACCGCGCTCGCGGCGAGATCGGAGCCCGACACCTGGTAACCCTGCGTCGCCAGCACCTCGGCGATGCCGCTCATGCCGGCGCCGCCGATGCCGACGAAATGGATGCGCTTGACCTTGTGCTTCATCGCGGGGGCATGAGGGCAATGCACGCGTCGGCGACGCGATCGGAGGCGTCGGCGCGCCCCTGCTTGCGCGCCGCCTGCGCCATGGCGAAGAGCTGGTCGCGCGTGCAATGGCGCAGCGCATCGGCGAGGCCGGCGGCCGAGAGTTCGCCCTGCGGGATCAGGCGCGCGGCGCCCGCGGCGACCAGGAAGCGCGCGTTGGCGCTCTGCTCGTCGGCGATCGCGCCCGGCAGCGGCACGATGATCGAGCCAATGCCCACGGCGGCGAGCTCGGACACGGTCAGCGCGCCGCCCCGGCAGAGGACGAGGTCGGCCGCCGCGTACCGGGCCGCCATGTCGGCGATGAACGGCACGCATTCGGCGGCCACGCCGGCCGTCGCATACGCCGCGCGCAGCGCGTCGATGTGCTTTTCGCCGGCCTGGTGGACGACCTGCGGGCGCGCGTCCGCGGGCAGCAGCGCGAGCGCCGCGGGAACGCACTGATTCAACGCCGCGGCGCCGAGGCTGCCGCCGACGACGAGAAGCTGGAGCGGCCCTTCGCGTCCGGCGAACCGGACCTCCGGCGGCGGCACGCCGGCGATCGCCGCGCGCAGCGGATTGCCGGTCCACAGAACCTTGCGCGCATGCCGGCCGCGCAGCGCATCCGGGAACCCGAGGAGGATGCGATCGGCGCCGTAGGCGAGCACGCGGTTGGCGAGCCCCGCGACGGCGTTGGCATCGTGGATGACGAGGCGCTTGCCGCGCGCGACGCCCATCAACGCGCCCGGAAACGAGGCGAAGCCGCCGAAGCCGAGCACGACGTCGGGCGCGCGCCGGCGGATCACGCCGAGCGCCGCAATGCAGGCGACGAGAAGCGCATAGGGCCCGAACAGCACCCGTTTCCATCCCTTGCCGCGCACGCCCGCGAACGACACCGCTTCGAACTCGACGCCGTGTCGCGGCACCAGGGTGGCTTCCATCCCGTCGCGGGTGCCGAGCCAGAAGACGCGGGCGCCGCGGGCGACCAGCGTGGCGGCGACGGCGAGTCCCGGGAACACGTGACCGCCGGTGCCGCCGGTCGTGATCATCACGGTGCCCGTCATCGCGGGACCTCCGCCGACCTGGGCCGCGGGGTCGTCATACCGTGAACCCGCTCAGCAGCCTGCGATTTTCGTAATCGACGCGCATCACGATCGCCAGCGCGATGCAATTCGCGACGATGCCGCTGCCACCGAACGACAGGAGCGGCAGCGTCAAGCCCTTGGTCGGCAGCACGCCCATGTTGACGCCGATGTTGATGAACGCCTGCGCGCCGATCCAGATGCCCACGCCCTGCGCGGCCAGCGCCGCGAACGGTCGCCCGAGACCCGCCGCCTGGCGGCCGATGGCATAGGAACGGAAGATGACCCAGACGAACAGCGCGATCACCGCGACCACGCCGGCGAAGCCAAGCTCCTCGGCGATCACCGCGAGCAGGAAGTCGGTGTGCGCCTCGGGAAGATAGAGCAGCTTCTCGACGCTCGAGCCCAGTCCGACGCCGAACCACTCGCCGCGGCCAAACGCGATGAGCGAGTGCGAGAGCTGATAGCCCTTGCCGAACGGATCGGACCACGGATCGAGAAAGGCCACCAGCCGCTGCAGGCGATACGGGGCGGCGACCAGCACGGCGGAGAGCGCCACCGGCAGCATGAGCGCAAGCCCGACGAAGAGCCGCCAGTCGAGCCCGCCGATGAACAGGATTCCGAACGCGAGCGCGACGATCACGACCAGCGCGCCGAAGTCCGGCTCGAGCAGCAGCAGGCCGCCGGTGACGGACATCACCGCGAACAGCGGCAGGAAGCCCCTGACGAGCGTCTGCCTGAGCGGCTGCTTGCCGTGCAGCGACGCCGCCTTGCGCACCGCGTAGCTCGCGGCGTAGAGCACGACGGCGAGCTTCATGAATTCCGACGGCTGCAGGTTGATCACGAACAGCGACAGCCAGCGGCGCGACCCATTGACCGACCTGCCGACCCCCGGGACCAGCACCAGCACGAGCAGCAGCGCGCCGACGCCGAACAGCCACGGCGCGAGGCGCTGCCACGCTTTCATCGGCACCTGGAAGGCGACGGCGGCGGCGGCGAGCCCGGCGATGACGAACATCGCGTGGCGGACCAGGAAGTACCACGCGCGGTACCCGGTGTGCCCGGACGCTTCGGCCATCGCGATGGAGGCCGAATAGACCATGACGAGGCCGATCGCGAGCAGCAGCAGCGTCGACCACGCGAGCGTCGCGTCGTAGGTCAGCATCGTGCGCGCGTTGCGCGGCAGCGCGCCGATCGATCCGACCGCCCTCAGCATGCCGAAGGGGCGCAGCGTCGCGGTCGCGGCGATGTCCTTACGCATGCGCATTCACCATGCTCATGTGCGCGCGCACCTGCGTCGCGAAGCGTTCACCGCGCTCGACATAATTGGAAAACTGGTCGAGGCTCGCGCAGGCGGGCGACAGCACGACCGCGTCGCCCGGCAGCGCGAGCTTCACGGCGCGCGCCACCGCGGCGTCGAGCGTGCCGTGCATTTCGACCGGCACCCTGGCGCCCGCGAGGGCGCGCTCGATGCGCGCCGCGTCGCGGCCGATCAGCAGCGCCGCGCGGCAGTGCGCGTCCACGACCGGCTTCAACGGCGCGAAGTCCTGCCCCTTGCCGTCACCGCCGGCGATGAGGACGACCGGCCGGCCGAGGCCCTCGAGCGCAACCCGTGTGGCCGCGATCGTGGTGCCCTTGGAATCGTTGACGTACAGCACGCCACCCGCTTCGCCGATCCGCTGCATCCGGTGCGGCAGGCCTTCGAAGCGGGTCAGGGCGGCGAGGACCGGGCGCGAGATTTTCGCCACCGAGGACACGAGCGCCAGCGCCGCCAGCGCATTCTGCCCGTTGTGGCGCCCGAGCAGCGCCAGGTCGGCGACGGGAGCGAGCAGCGCCCCGCCGCGCGCGAGCCACACGTCGCCCCCGTCGCCGCCGCGGGTGACGAAGCCCCATTCGTTCTCGGAGGCCGGCACGCTGGCGCCGAACGTTTCCACCACCCGGCCCGGGATCGCCATCGCCAGCGTGCGCGGATCGTCGCGATTCAACACCTGCATCCCGCCGCCGGCAAAGATGCGCTGCTTGGCCGCGGCGTAATCGTCGATGCCGGCGTAGCGGTCGAGGTGGTTGTCGGTGATGTTGAGCATGGCGGCCGCGACCGGCTTGAGGCTCGCGGTCGTCTCCAGCTGAAAGCTCGACAGTTCGAGCACGAACACGTCCGGCCACAGGCGGCCGCGCGTGCCGGCGACGATGGGCTCCAGCACGTCGAGCACGGCATTGCCGATGTTGCCGGCGACGATCGTGACGAGACCGGCGGCGCGGCACAGTGCGCCGGTCAGCGCGGTGACCGTCGTCTTGCCGTTGGAACCCGTGACCGCGAGCACCTTCTGCTCGGGCGGCAGCGCCCAGGCGAACAGCTCGATGTCGCCGGCGAGCTCGACGCCGCGCGCGGTGGCCGCGGCGATCGCCGGCTCGTCGCGGCGCACGCCCGGGCTGATCGCGATCAGGTCGACGTCCTCGAAGGTCGCCGCCGTGAGCGCACCGGTCACGAGCGGCACCTTCGGCAGCGCCTCGCGCAGCGCATGGGCGAATGGCGGCGCGCTTCGCGTATCGGCGACCGTGACCCGCGCGCCGCGGGCAGCGAGATGGCGCGCGAGCGAGAACCCGGTGAGACCGAGTCCCAGCACCACGACGTTGCGCCCTGTATAGAGGGTGGCCATCAGCGCAGCTTCAGCGTCGACAGGCCGAACAGGACGAGCAGCATCGTGATGATCCAGAAGCGGACGACGACCTGGTTCTCCTTCCAGCCCTTGAGCTCGTAATGGTGATGGATCGGCGCCATCCGGAACACGCGCCGGCCGGTCAGTTTGAACGAGGCCACCTGGATCATCACCGACAGCGTCTCGACGACGAACACGCCGCCCATGATGAACAGCACGATCTCCTGGCGGACGATGACGGCGATCGTGCCGAGCGTGGCGCCCAGCGCGAGCGCGCCGACATCGCCCATGAACACCTCGGCCGGATAGGCGTTGAACCAGAGAAAGCCGAGACCGGCTCCCGCCAGCGCGCCGCAGATCACGGCGAGCTCACCGGCGCCCGGGATATAGGGAAACTGCAGGTAGCGCGCGAAGATCGTGTTGCCGCTCACGTACGCGAAGATGCCGAGCGCCCCGGCGATCATGACGGCTGGCATGATCGCCAGGCCGTCGAGGCCGTCGGTCAGATTGACGGCGTTGCTGGTGCCGACGATCACGCAATAGGTAAGCGCGATGAATCCCCAGACGCCCAGCGGGTAGGTGACGGTCTTGAAGAACGGGACGATCAGGTCCGCTTTCGGCGGCAGGTCGACGTTGAAGCCGCTTTGCACCCAGGCGACGAACAACTGGACGAAGCGCGTGTTGTCCGGCGCCGACACCGAGAAGGCGAGATAGACGGCGGCGACGAGGCCGATCAATGACTGCCAGAGGAGCTTCGTGCGCGCCGACAGGCCTTTCGGATTGCGGTAGACGACCTTGCGATAGTCGTCGATCCAGCCGACGGCGCCGAAACCGACGGTGACGAGCAGCACGGCCCAGACGAAGCGGTTCGTGAGATCGCCCCACAGCAGCGTGGTCACGCCGATGGACACGAGGATCAACGCGCCGCCCATCGTCGGCGTGCCGGCCTTGGCGAGGTGCGTCTGCGGTCCGTCGTCCCTGACCGACTGCCCGATCTTCATCCGGGTGAGCCAGGTGATCATCTTCGGGCCGACGACGAACGAGATCACGAGCGCCGTCATCGTCGCCAGCACCGCGCGCAGCGTGATGTAGCCGAAGACATTGAACGTACGGACGTCCTTCGCGAGCAGCTCGGTGATCCAGAGGAGCATCAGTGCGCGCCTCCCGCCGCGGTCTCGCCGGTGAGCACGCCGACGACGCGCTCCATGCGCATGAAGCGCGAGCCCTTGACCAGCACCGTCGCGCCGGCGGGCGCGCTCTCGGCGAGCCGCTCCCGCAGCGCCTCGACGGTCGCGAACGGCTCCGCCGCCGCCCCGAATGCCGCGGCACTCTCCGCCGCCAGCGCGCCGGCGGTCAGCAGGCGGTCGATGCCGCGCGCGCGCGCGTATTCGCCGATCTCGCGATGGAAAGCCGGCCCCTCATCGCCGACCTCGCCCATGTCGCCCAGCACGAGCCATTTCGGACCCGGCATCCCGGCCAGGACGTCGATCGCCGCCCGCACCGAGTCCGGATTCGCGTTGTACGTGTCGTCGATGACGACGACGCCGTGCTCCGTCTGCCGGGCGACCAGCCGGCCGGCCACCGGACGGAACGCTTCGAGGCCGCGCACCACCGCGGCGAGCGGCGCGCCCACCGCCATCGCCGCCGCCGTCGCCGCCAGCGCGTTGGCGGCGTTGTGGCGCCCCGGCACTGCCAGGCGGATGGTCGCCTCGCCTGCCAGCGTCGCGACGGTGAGCATGCCCGCGCCGGCGGCCGGCACGAAGCGCCCGTGCACGCCGGCATCATGGTCGAGCGCGAATTCGACGACGCGTCCGTGCCCGCGGGCGGCCTTGCGCCACACGGCGACGTGCACGTCGTCGGCGTTGAGCACGGCGACGCCGTCGGCAGGCAACGCGCGCACGAGCGCCGCGTGCTCCGCCGCGACCTCGGCGGTGCTGCGCATGAATTCCTGGTGCTCGCGCTGGGCGTTGTTGATCAACGCGACCGTCGGCTGCGCGATGCGCGCGAGCTCGGCCGTTTCGCCCGGATGGTTCATGCCGAGCTCGACGACGGCGACCCGGTGCTGCGCGCGCAAGGCGAGCAGCGTCAGCGGCAGTCCGATCGCATTGTTGAGATTGCCGCGCGTCACGTGCACGGCATCGGCGCCGAAATGCGCGCGCAGCACGCCCGCGAGCATTTCCTTCACCGTCGTCTTGCCATTGCTGCCGACCACGACGATGACCGGAATCGCGAATTGGCCGCGCCAGTGCGCGGCGAGGCGCCCGAGCGCCGCCAGCGGATCGGCCACCGCGACGAGGTCGCCGGCGAGAGCGGGCGCGCGATCGGCCGCGACCAGCGCCGCCGCGGCGCCGCGTTCGAACGCCGCGGCGACGAAGTCATGGCCGTCGAAGCGCTCGCCCGCGAGCGCCACGTACAGATCCCCCGGCACCAGCGTGCGCGTGTCGGTGGTCACGCGCTGGAAAGGCACGTTGCCGCCGATCACGCGTCCCTCTACGGCCCGGGCGGCGGTCGCCGTGTCCATCATGCGCCGCTCCAGGCGGCCAGCGCGGCGGCGACGACGCGCGCGTCGGAGAAGTGGTGGCGGACGCCGTTCTTCTCCTGGTAATCCTCGTGGCCTTTGCCGGCGACCAGCACGACGTCGCCCGGCTGCGCCGTGGCAATCGCCATCCGGATCGCCTTGGCGCGATCGAGCTCCACGCTCCACCGCTGGTTGGACGAAGCCGCGACGCCGGCCAGCACGGCGCTCGCGATGGCGGCGGGGTCCTCGGTGCGCGGATTGTCGCTGGTGACGACGATGCGGTCGGCGAGACGCCCGGCAGCCGCGCCCATCTCGGGGCGCTTGCCCTTGTCGCGATCGCCGCCGCAGCCGAACACGCAAACGAGCTCGCGCGCGGACGCGACGGCCGGTCGCAATGCCGTCAGCACCTTCTGCAACGCATCCGGCGAGTGCGCGTAGTCGACGACGACCAGCGGCAGCGCCTCCCCGCCCTGCCGCTGCATGCGGCCCGGAGGCGGCTCGATGCGCGCGAGCGCGCGCAGCGCCGCGTCGAGCGGCACGTCGCTCGCGAGCAGCACGCCCAGCACGCCCAGCACGTTCGCCGCGTTGAACGCGCCGATGACCGGCGCCCGCACTTCACCCCTGCCCCACGGGGTCGCGACGGTCATCGCCAAGCCGGCGGTCGTCGTCGCGACGCTCGTCGCCGTGATGTCGGCGCCGGCGAAACCGTACGTGAGGAGCCGGGGGCTCCCTTTCCGGCAAACGTCGATCAGGCTCTGGCCGAACGGGTCGTCGGCGTTGATCACGCACGTGGAAAGACCGGGCCAGGCGAAGAGGCGCGCTTTCGCCGCGCCGTAGGCCGCCATCGTGCCGTGGTAGTCGAGATGGTCGCGCGTCAGATTGGTGAACAGCGCCACGTCGAAGCCCACCGCGTTGACGCGGCCCTGGTCGAGACCGTGCGACGAGGCCTCCATGGCGACCGCCGTCACGCCGGCCGCCTTGAATCGCGCCAGCATCTCGTGCACCTGCGCGGCATCGGGCGTCGTGCCTTCGGCGGGCGCGAGCGCGCCGGGAAGGCCGTGGCCAAGCGTGCCGATGATCGCGGTCCGCCGCCCGCACAGGTCGAGGCACTGGGCGATCCACTGCGCGCACGACGTCTTGCCGTTGGTGCCGGTGACGCCGACGATCCACAGCGACTGCGACGGCCGCCCGTAGATCAGGTCGGCGATGGCGCCCAGCGCCGCATTGAGCCCGTCGACCGCCTGGTTCGCCGCGTGCCACGCCGGATTCCAGTGGAAGCCCGCGGCTTCCCACAGCACGGCGGAGGCGCCGGCGCGGAGCGCGTCGGCGATGAACGCGCGGCCGTCGGTCTTCGTCCCCGGGAACGCCGCGAACGCGTCGCCGGTGCGGACCTTGCGGCTGTCCGCGGTGATTCGCGTCGGCATGACCCCCAGCCGGGCGAACAGCGCCGGCACGTCGACCGGTGACGCGAGCGCGACCGTCATCAGGTTTCCTCGCGGACTTCGGTCCCGGCGGCCGGCAGGATCACGTTGTCGACCGGCGCATCGGTCGGCACGCCCAGCATGCGCAGCGCCCCGCCCATCACCGTCGAGAACACGGGCGCCGCGACGGTGCCGCCGTAGTACTGGCCCGCCGAGGGCTCGTCCAGCATCACCGCGACCACGAGACGCGGATGCGACGCCGGGGCGAAGCCGACAAACGACGACACGTACTTGTTCCCGTAGCCGCGGCCTTCGAGCTTGTGGGCGGTGCCGGTCTTGCCGCCGACGCGGTAGCCCGCGACCTGCGCGCGCGGCGCCGTGCCGCCGGCCTGCACCGCCATTTCGAGCATCCGGCGCACCGCGTGCGCCGTTTCCGGCTTGACCACCGGGCGGCCCGCCGTCGGGCCGTTCGCCTTGAAGAGCGTCACCGACTTCAGCTCGCCGTCGGTCGCGAACACCGTGTAGGCGCGGGCGAGCTGCACGAGGTTGACCGAGATGCCGTGGCCGTACGCCATCGTCGCCTGCTCGATCGGCTTCCACGTCTTGGCGGGGCGCAGGCGCCCGGCGACCTCGCCGGGAAAGCCGGTCTTCGGCGGCGTGCCGAACCCGGACTCGGAGAGCATCTTCCACATCGTTTCCGACGGCAGGGACAGCGCGATCTTGGCCGCGCCGACATTCGACGATTTCTGGATCACCTGCTCGACCGTCAACGCGCCGTTGTGGTGAGCGTCGTGGATCGTGTTGGGGCCGATCGTCAGCGTTCCGGGAGCGGTCTCGATGATCGTGTCCGGCCGCACCTTGCCGACCTCGAGGGCGGCGGCGATCGTGAACGGCTTCATCGTCGAGCCGGGCTCGAAGACGTCGGTCAGCGCGCGATTGCGCATCTTTTCCCGCGTGATCCGGTTGCGCGCATTCGGGTTGTACGTGGGCCAGTTGGCGAGCGCCAGGATTTCGCCGCTTTCGACGTCGACGATCACGAGCCCGCCCGCCTTGGCCTTGTTGACCTCGACGGCTGCCTTCAGTTCGCGAAACGCGAGGTACTGGAGGCGGGTGTCGATGGCGAGCGCGAGATCGCGGCCGGCCTGCGGCGCGCGGATGGCCTCGACGTCCTCGACCGCGTCGCCGCGCCGATTGATGAGCACGCGGCGGCTGCCGGGCTTTCCGCCCAGCCACTCCTGCTGCGCGAGCTCGATCCCTTCCTGCCCGGCGTCGTGGTCGCCGGTGAACCCCAGCACGTGGCTGATGGTGTCGCCGCCCGGATAGAACCGCCGGTACTCGTTCTGGTCGTGGATGCCCTTGATCTCCAGGCGCGCGATCCGCTCCGCGACTTCCGGCGGCACCTGCCGCGCGAGAAACAGGAAATCGCCGGCGTCGGCGAGCCGCTTCCCGAGCGCCGGCGGCGAGGTCTCGAGCAGTCGGGCGAGTGCCGCCATCTGCTCCGGCGTGGCGTCGACCTTCGCCGGGAAGGCCCAGATCGACTTCATCGGCGTCGAGATGGCCAGCGCGTCGCCATAGCGATCGACGATGCGGCCGCGATGCGCCGGCAATTCGATCTCGCGGCTGTAGCGCGAGCTGCCCTGCTCCTGCAGGAATTCGTTGTCGATCCATTGCAGATACAGCGAGCGGCCGGCGAGACCGAAGAACAGCAGCACGATGAACGTGAACAGCAGCGAGGCGCGAACGCGCGGCAGCGGCGGCGGCGCAGGGACGGCGCGCCCGCGCGCGATGCCGGGACCGGTCGTGGCGAGCCTCATCGCGCGCTGCCTGCCGAGACGATCTCGACCCGACCCGGGCCAGGCAACTGCATCCGCAGCTGCTCGCGCGCGATCTTGTCCGTCCGCGCGGGCATCGCCCACGTCGACTGCTCGAGCTGCAGCTGGCCGTATTCGGTTTCATACCCGCGCGTGGCGGCCTGCTCGCGCTCGAGCTCGACGAAGAGCTTCCGTGCCTGGTGCCGCGACGTGACGAGCGACAGCGCGCAGCCGACGAGCACGGCGAGGAGCAGGAGGTTGAGGCGCACCATCGTCGAGTCCGTCACGCCCTAAGCCGCCGCCGCCGCGTCGGCGAAGCCCGGCGGTACCGGATCCCTGGTGCGCTCGGCCACCCGCAGCGTCGCGCTCCGCGCGCGCGGATTCGCGGCCACTTCGCGCGCCGACGGGCGCACCGCGCGGCCGATGATCGCGAGCGGGGCGCCCGGCAGCGCGTCCGTGCGGATCGCCAGACGCGCGAGCCGCGGATCGCCGCCGAACGGCTGCGACGCGCGCGCGAAAAAGCGTTTGACGATCCGGTCCTCGAGCGAGTGGAAGCTGATGACGGCGAGCCGTCCGCCGGCATTCATCAACGACACGATCCGCGGCAAGGCGAGCGCAAGCTCGGCGAGCTCACGATTCACGAAAATCCGGAGAGCCTGGAAGGTCCGCGTTGCCGGATCCTGACCCCAATCACCCCGCGGGCGCGTGCGGACGGCTTTGGCCACGAGCGCCGCAAGCTGCCCGGTCCTGAGGATGGGCGCGACCGCGCGAGCCGCAACAATCGCTCCTGCAATCGATTGAGCAAACCGTTCTTCGCCATAGTCGCGTATCACCTCCGTCAATTCGCGTGCGTCGGCACGCGCGAGAAATGCGGCGGCGGATTCGCCGCGCGTCGGGTCCATCCGCATGTCGAGCGGGCCGTCGGTGCGAAACGAGAATCCGCGCTCGGGATCGTCGATCTGCGGCGAGGAAACGCCGATGTCGAGCAGCACGCCGTCGGCGCCGGCCACGTCGACCTCGCGCAGGACCTCGGGCATCTCGGAAAACCACGCGCGCCGGAACGTGAAGCGGCGATCATCGATTGCCTGTGCCGCCGCCGCGGCCGCGGGGTCGCGGTCGAGCGCCACCAGCCGGCCGGAGGCGCCCAGCGCGGCGAGAATGGCGCGGCTATGTCCACCGCGGCCGTACGTGCCGTCGACGTAGGTGCCGTCGGGTCGGATCGAGAGTGCCGCGATGACTTCGTCGACCATGACGGGTGCGTGACCGCCATCGCCCATCAGAGCGAGAAACCGTCGAGTTCCGGCGGCAGTTCTCCCGCGGAGAACGTGATCGTCTGCGCCGTCAGCTCGAGCCAGCGCGGCTCGTTCCACAACTCGAATTTGTTGCCCTGGCCCACCAGCACGACGCGATGATCGAGCCCGGCGTACTGCCGCAGTTCGGGGGACACGAGGATGCGGCCGGCGCCATCGAGTTCGACGTCGTCGGCGTGCCCGACGAGGAGCCGCTGGAGGCCGCGAATCCGCTCGTTGAACGACGACAGGCGCATGAGGTTCGCCTGGATCGGTTCCCACTCGACGCGCGGGTAAAGCAGCAGACAGCCGCTGGGGTCGACCGTCAGGATCAGCGAGCCCCGGCCGGTTTCGGAGGACGCCATCGATGCCGACTGGAGCGCATCGCGGTACTTTGCGGGAATCGCCAACCGGCCTTTGGCATCGAGGGAAAGATGCGTGACACCCCGGAATACCGGGCCATTGGCCGCCAACCCCGTCGCTCCCTGTGTCACCGCGCCCCCTCCTCGCCCCGGGGAAAGGTGAGCACTCAGTTACCGGCTGCGAGTGCTCTCTCGTTCACCCCACTTTTTCCCACTTCTCGACACCATGACGAACTATAAGGAACTGCCGGCGCTGGGTCAACGGTTTTTCGTTGCTCCATCAAGGACTTAGGCGGAATTGTTGTATAACCATTTTCTGCCATGTTAAACATATACTTAGAGCAAAAACCGAAAGTAAAGTGCGAAGAATCGGCCACTTCATGGCGGTCGCAGTCGTACGTTCGTTCGGTGGAGTCCATTGGACGCAGGATCGGTACCGCATCGCTCATGCCGGACGGGGTAGACTTGCGGCCCGACAGGAGATTTGCGATGAGATTGGACCTGCGTGCCGGCACCCGCGCGTCCCTCCCCACGCTGTTCGCGGCGGCACTGGTGCTCGTCCCGGGCACCGGTTGGAGCGGTCACTTGCCGGCCACGTCCGGCACGGCCGAAATCCCGACCCCATACGTCGCGAAACGGATCACGCCGGCGCGAAGCCGAGGTCGACGCCGTGCGCTTGCTCGAGCAAGCCACGTGGGGACCGAACGACGCGCTGCTAGCGCACGTGAGGAAGGTCGGTGCGGCGGCGTTTCTCGACGAGCAGTTCGCGATGCCGCAGACGAAGTACACTGCGTTCGCGCCGGTGCCGGCGAACCGTCCCGACACCTGCGTCGACGACCGGACGCCACCCGTTACGCCCGCGAGCTACTGCGCGCGCGACAACTACACGCTGTTCCAACTGCAGCGCGAGTTCTTCCGCAACGCGGTCATGGCACCGGATCAGCTGCGCCAGCGCGTCGCCTTCGCGCTGTCGCAGATCCTGGTCGTCTCCGGAACCGAGATCAACCAGGCCTACGCGATGCAGCGCTACCAGCAGATGCTCGCCGACCTCGCGTTCGACAATTTCCGCAACGTGCTGACGCAGGTGACGCTGTCGCCGGCGATGGGGAAATATCTCGACATGGTCAACAACGCGCAGCCGAACGCGGCCACCGGTGTCGAGCCCAACGAGAACTACGCGCGCGAGGTGATGCAACTGTTCGCGATCGGTACCGTCGAACTCGGGCCCGATGGAACGGCGTTGACCGACGCGGGTGGCAAGCACGTCGCGACCTACGACCAGGACGAGGTCGAGGGCTACGCCCGCGTCTTCACCGGCTGGACCTATCCGACCGCGGCGGCGTACGGTGCCGCGCCGCGCGCCGGCAACAACCCGCAATACTTCGACGGACCGATGGAGCAGCGCTCGCAATTCCACGATTTCGCGGCGAAGTCGCTGCTCGACGGCGCGACGGCGCCGGCAAACCTCACGATGAACGCCGACCTCGCCCATGCGATCAACAGCATCTTCATGCACCCCAACGTCGGACCGTTTCTCGGCCGGCAGCTGATCCAGAAGCTCGTCACCGGCAATCCGTCCCCGGCCTACGTTGCCCGCGTCGCGGCCGTGTTCAACAACAACGGTGCCGGCGTGCGCGGCGACCTGAAGGCAGTGGTCCGCGCCATTTTGCTCGATCCCGAAGCCCGCGCGCCGGCGCCGGGTGACGCGACGTACGGCCGGCTGCGCGAGCCCGTCCAGTTCGTCGTCGCCGTGGCGCGCGCGCTCGATGCCACGACCGACGGCGTCTTTTTCCGCGCACAGACGGCCGCCATGGGGCAGCCGGTGTTCGTCGCGCCGTCGGTGTTCAATTTCTACCCGCCGGACTACGTGATCCCCGGCGCGGCAGTGCTGGGCCCCGAGTTCGCCCTGCAGAACACGACCACGGCCTTCGCGCGCATCAACTACGTGAACGCGCTGGTGTTCGGCCCTGCGATCGGTCCCGATCAAGCGGTATACGGCGCCACCGGCACGCAAGTTGACTGGGCCCCGCTCACCTCGCTCGCGGGCGATCCCAGGGCGCTCGTGGTCAAGCTGAACCGCCTGCTGACGCACGGCACGCTGTCGGCCACCGCACAGGATGCCATCGTGACGGCGGTGAACGCCGTCTCCGCGGCGGACCCCCTGGCCCGGGCCAGGACCGCGTTCTACCTCGTGGCCTCGTCGCCGCATTATCAAGTGGAGCGCTGATGATGGACCGCCGCGGTTTCCTCCGTCGCAGCAGCGCGCTCTGCGCCGCCGGGCTTGCCGGCGATCTCGGTCTCGTTTCGCTCGCCGCCCAAGCCGCGGTCAGTGATTACAAGGCGCTCGTCTGCGTCTTCCTGTTCGGCGGCGTCGACGGCAACAACGTGCTCGTCCCGCTCGACACCGCGGGTTACGCCCAATACGCCAAAGTGCGCGGCGCGAGCTCCGGCATAGGACTCACGCAAGCTGAGCTTCTGCCGATCGCGCCGGCGAATCTCGGGACGCCGTTCGGACTGCACCCGTCGCTCGGCGAGCTGCAGACGTTGTTCACGAGCGGGCGACTGGCGCTGCTCGCCAATGTCGGAACGCTGACGCAGCCCACTTCACCGGCGCAGTACAAGACCGGCGTTCGACCCGAGAACCTCTATTCGCATTCGGATCAGCAGGCGCAATGGCAGACGTCGATGGCGGGCGGCGGCTCGCGCACGGGTTGGGGCGGACGGCTCGCCGATGCGATCGCGCCGCTGTCCGGCCAGACTTTCCCGGTGATCACGTCGACCGCGGGTGTCACGCTCTACGTCACCGGCGCGACGACTCGTCCGCTGGCGATCCCGACGAGCGGCGGCTTCGGTCTGTCGGGCTTCGGGGCAAGCGCCGCGAGCAAGGCGCGAGAGGCCGCGCTCACCACGCTGCTCGGCGTCGATCGTGGCAATACCCTGGTCGCCGCGGCGGCCGACATCACGCAACAGGCGCTCTCGCTGTCCGCGACGGTGAACCCGATCCTGACGACGACCAGTCCGACGCTCACCAGCGCCTTCAACGGTCTCACGTCGAGCATCGCCAAGGAACTCCTTGCCGTCGCCAAGATCATCGAGGCGCGCGCCGTGACGGGTGCCACGCGCCAGGTCTTTTTCGTGTCGCTCGGCGGCTTCGACACGCACACCAATGAAATCGCCACCCACCGGAATCTGTTCGGCGACCTGTCGCCGGCGCTCAAGGCTTTCTACGACGCGACGACCGCGCTCGGTATCGCCAACCAGGTGACGACGTTCACGCTGTCCGATTTCGGCCGCACCTTCCAGCCCGCGGCGGGCGGCGGCAGCGATCACGCGTGGGGCAACCATCACCTGATCATGGGTGGTGCCGTACGCGGGGGCAGGCTCTATGGTCAATACCCGCAACTGGTCCTCGGCGGCCCCGACGACGCGCAAAAGGAAGGCCGCTGGATTCCGACCACCGCCGTCGACCAGTACGGCGCGACGCTCGCGCGCTGGTTTGGCGCCGGACCGCCGGAGCTCGCCGCAGTGTTTCCCAATCTCGCGCGGTTCACGCCCGCCGACCTCGCGTTTTTCGGCTGACAGCGCCCCGCGGCTCGCCCCGCGCCGCAGAGGCCGCCGACGTTCTCGCAGGTCGGCGGCCGCGATGAACGATAATCACGCCCGTGCCCTCCGCCGCGCCCCCCTTCCGGTTCCTGGTCTCGTGTGTTCTCGCGCTGTCGCTGGCGGCCGGCGGCCGATCGGCCGGCGCGGCGGAAGGAGCTCCGGCGCCGGACGTGCCGCCGTCACCGAGCGAAAGTGCCGCCAGTCAGGCAACCCTCAAGTACCGGGTCGACGTCGAGGCGCCGTCGCCGCTCAAGGAAGTTCTCCTGCGCGACGTCGGCGTCGCCCGGTGGCAGAACTATGCCGAGATGACCGAGGAACTGCTCGACCGGTTGATGCGCGAGGCGACCGACGAGGCCCGCAACGCCGCCGCAGCCGAAGGCTTTTTTGCGGCGACGATCACGGTGACGATCGATCGCCAAGCGGATCCGGCGGTGGTCACGTTGAAGGTCGTCCCCGGCGAACCCACACGCATCACCTCGGTGCACATCACCGTAACGGGCCCGGCCACGACCGACGCCCCGCTCGGGACCGACGCCATCGCCAGGCTCACCCGCGACTGGGGACTCGCGCAAGGCGACGTCTTCCGCCAGCCCGCATGGACCGCGGCCAAGGCAAAGGCCGTGGCCACGCTGGCGGCAAGTCCCTACGCGGCGGCGAAAATCACGCATACCGAAGCGGCGATCGACCCCGAGAAGCGCAGCGCGGACCTCACCGTCGATCTCGACAGCGGGCCGCCGTTTCGCTTCGGCAGCCTCGATATCACGGGGCTCGCCAAATACCAGCCGTCGCTCGTGCGCAATTTCAACACCATTCGGCCGGGCGAACCTTACAGCGAGCCCGAACTCGAACGCTACATCCGGCGTCTCAATGCCTCGGGCTATTTCGCGAGTGTCCAGGCGGCCATCGATCGCGACACGACCCACCCGGACGACGCGACGGTCAACGTGGCGGTGATCGAAGGGCCGACGCGCCGATTCGAAGGCGGCGTCGGGTACTCGACCGACGTGGAATTCCGCGCCAACGCGAGCTATCGCGACGTCAACATCGACGGCAACGGTCTGCAGATGTTCACCGAAGCGCGGCTCGAATCGAAGGCCCAGACCGGAACGCTGCGCTTCGCGCGGCCGCCGAACGACGCCGGCTGGATCGGTACGTTCAGCGCCGGCGTGGAGCGCACCGACATCGAGGGACTCGTCACCCGCACGGCGTTCGCCGGCACGCGCTGGCACACGATCGAGGAGCGCACCGAGCAGGCGGTGTCGGCAACCTTCTATGTCGACCAGCAGGAGCCTTCCGGCGCGCCCTCGCAATCGGCGCACGCGCTCTATCCCGAATACGAGCGCTACTGGCGCCGCGTCGACAATCTCATCGCGCCGACGACGGGATGGATGGCGGTCGCGCAGGCGGGAGGCGGCATTCCGGGCGTGTCGACGCGCGGCTTCGGCCGGGTGCTGGGGCGCTTCTCGACGTGGGTGCCGCTCGACCGGATCAGCGAGCTGCAGATCCGCGCCGAGGGCGGCGCGGTCCTCGCACCCACCCGCGACGGCATTCCGTCGACGCTGCTGTTCCGGACCGGCGGCGACAACACGGTGCGCGGTTACGCGTTCGACAGCCTCGGCGTGCAGGAAGGCGACGCGGTGGTGCCGGGACGCTACTACGCGGTGGCCAATATCGATGCCATCCGCTGGATCGGCGCAGCGTGGGGGCTCGCGGTCTTCGCCGATGCGGGGAATGCCACGGACTCGCTGACCGACTTCCACCTGGCGCTGGGGTATGGCGTCGGGGCAAGGGTACGCACGCCGCTCGGCCCGTTCCGCCTCGATGTTGCCTATGGCGAGGACGTGCACAAGGTGCGCGTGCATTTTTCCGTCGGCTTGACGTTCTGACATGACCGATCCCGCGCCGCACACCGGCACCGGCCGCACGCCTCCCGCACCGCGGCGGCGGCGCGGCGCGCGGACCTCGCTGTTCGTGGCCGCGCTGGTCGCGACGCTGGCGCTCGCCGGCTACGTCTTCTTCGCCGGCGACACCGGCGTCGAATTCGCCGTGCGCGAGCTCGCGCTGCGCAGCGGGGGCCGCCTTGTCATCGAGGGCGCGTCGGGCTCGCTCGTCCATGCCCTGCGCGCGCGTCGCATCGTCTGGCGCGGCCCCGCGGTGCAAGTCATCGCCACCGATGTCACGCTGACGTGGAGCCCGACGGCGCTGTGGTCGCGCGGCGTCGTCGTGCAGACGCTCGGCGCGCAGCATCTCGAGATCGATCTCGAAGCGTCGAATACCGCCGTCGCGCTGCCCGCGAGCCTCGCCTTGCCGTTCGAGCTCGCGATCGAGCATCTCGCCGTCTCCCGTCTCGATTGGCGCGTCGGCCCGAACAGCGGTGCGATCCGCGGCCTCGCGTTGCGCTATGTCGGTGGCGCGGCCGGCAGCCGGGTGACCGACGTGACGCTCGGCACGGATACCTGGTCGCTGACCGGCGGCGCGGCGATCGGCGCGAAACCGCCGTTTCCGATCGACGGACGCCTCGCGCTCACGGGCGATGCCGCGCTCAAGGACGCCGACGCGGCGCTCGCCCTTTCCGGCACGCTCGCGGCGCTCGAGGTGGCCGGTGGCGGCAAGGCGGGCGGCGCGCGGTTCACGGCGCAGGCAACGCTGGCGCCGTTGGCGGTGGTGCCGCTGGTCGCGATCGCCGTCGATGCCGCCGATCTCGATCTCGCGGCCTGGGACAAGACGCTGCCGTCGACGCGGCTCGACGTGGTCGCGCGCGCGGAGCCGCTGAGCGGCGGCGGCCTCGCGGGCAGCGTCGCCGCGACCAATGCCCTGGCCGGCACGCTCGACGCCGGCAAGCTTCCCCTGCGCGCGCTGTCGACGCGCTTTTCGTGGCGCGCCGACGCGCTCGTGCTCGACGACCTCGCGGCGGAGCTCGCGGGCGGCAGCCGTGCGAGCGGCCGGGCCCGCATTCCGCTTGGCGAGGGCAGCGCGGGCACGTGGTCGCTCGCCGTCGCCAACGTCGATCTGAAAGCGATCTACGCGCCGCTCGTGGTCACCCGGCTCTCCGGAACGATCAGCGCCGACCTCGACCGCAGCCGCCAGAAGATCAGCGGCGACATCACCGATCGCACCATGGCGGGCGGCATCGCGCTGCGCTTCGCCGCGGCCGTTGCCGACGGCACGATCGACGTCGAACACTTTCGCCTCACCGCGGCGGGGAGCGAGCTCGCGGGGCGTGGTCGCATCGGGCTTGCCGGAGAGCGCGCCTTCGCGCTCGACGCGAAGGCCAGCCGCTTCGACCCCGCGCGCTTCGGCGCCTTTCCTGCCGGCGCTCTCGACGCGCACGTGGCGGCGACCGGCGCACTCACGCCCGCGTGGCGCGCCGTCGTGGACGTCGCGCTGGCGCCATCCAGCAGGCTTGCCGGCATCGCGTTGTCCGGTACCGCCGCCGGCACCGTCACCCGCGATGCGCTGCGCAACGTGAACATCGCTCTCGCGGCGGGCTCGGCCCGGCTCGTCGCGAGCGGCAGCGGCAGTCTCGATCGCGGCGACGATGTCGTCGCGGCCACGCTCGACGCGCCGCATCTCGCGGAGCTCGTTCCTCTCCTCCCGGCCGCGATTCCGCGGTCGCTGACGGGCGGCTTGCACGCCACGGCACAGTGGCGCGGCCCGCTGCGCGGCGGCGCGATCGACGTCGACGCGCACGGCACCGCATTGAAAGTGGACTTGCAGCTGGGCCGGACCCTCACCATCGGCACGCTCGACGTCACCTTCGCGCTCGCGGCCGGCGCGTCGCAGCCGGGCGCCGGCGATCTGGCGGCGCGCGGCATCCGCTTCGACGGCAGGGCGGCCAACGTCGTGGGGCCGCAGGGCACGTTCAGCGCGGCGCGCGCGCGCCTCGACGGAACCCTTGCCCGGCACGCGTTGAGCGTCGCCCTCGAAAGCGAGGACATGGCCGTCGAGGCGGCGGCCCATGGCGGCCTCGATCAGGCGGCGCGCGCGGGTGCCGATTCGGGATGGGGCTGGTCCGGCACCGTCGATACGCTGGAAGGCCGCGGCCAGCTCGCCCTCCGGCTCGTGGCACCCGCCACCGTGGCCTACGCGCGCGGTCGCGTTCACGTCGGCGAAACGCGGCTGGCCGTGGCGGACGGCACGATGCAGATCGCCGAGTTCGCGTGGGACGACGGCCGGATCACGACCCACGGCAGCTTCACCGCGATCCCGCTCGCGACCGCGGCGCGCATCGCCGGCGTGCCGCTGCCGATGGCCTCGACGCTGACGCTCGGCGGCGCGTGGTCGCTCGCGGCGACGCCGCGATTGAATGGCACGGCGACGATCCGGCGCGAAGGTGGCGACCTGCAGCTGCGCAGCGAAGCGATCGTCAACCCGGCGAGCGGCGCCATGGGCATCACCTCGCTCGAGCTCGCGGCCCGCTTCACCGACGACGCGATCGATGCCTCGGCGACCTTCGCCTCGACGCGCGGCGGTTCGGCCAACGCCAGACTCGCGATCGGCGCCGTCGCCGGCGCACCGGCCGGACGGATCGTCGCCGCGGCCCCGCTGACGCTCGACGCCACCGCGGAATTGCCCACGCTCGTGCTGCTGCAGCCGTGGATCGGCACGACCGCCGTCGTCGACGGCCACGCGCGGGCCGAAGTCACCGGGCGGGGAACGGTGGGCCGGATGGCGCTCGCCGGCACGCTGCGCGCCGACGCAGTGCGCGTCGATGCCCCGCAATACGGCGTGCATTTCACCGACGGACGGGCGATCGCGCACTTGAGCGATGGCAACGTCGTGCTCGACGAGATTGTGCTCACCGCCGGTGCCGGTCAGTTTCGCGCGTCCGGGACCGTCACGTCGGCGATGGCGGCCGACGCTGGAACCGCGGCGCGCATCGGCTGGCACGCCAGCAATTTCCGCCTCTTCAACAGGCCGGATCTGCGCCTCGTGGTCGACGGCGACGGCACCGTCGCGATCGTCCGCGGCAAGCTCGCCCTGGCCGGCACGCTCAAGGCCGCCGAAGGACGCATCGTCTACGTCTCGGACCCCGAGGCAACGCTCGGCGACGACGTGGTCGTGAAGGGCTGGCCGCGCCAATCGACGCCCGCGCTGCGCGCGTCCGACCTGCCGCTGGTCCTCGACCTCGCGCTCGATTTCGGCGACCGGCTCACGTTCGCGAGCGAGGGCCTCGATACCGGCCTTTCGGGGACCGTGCGCGTCACGACCGGACCGCGCGGGCTGGTCGGCCGGGGTTCGATCACCGCGGTGAACGGCACCTACCGCGCGTTCGGCCAGAAGCTCGTCATCGACCGCGGGCGCCTCGTCTTCGACGGACCGCTCGACAATCCGGGGCTCGACTTCGTCGCCGTGCGCAAGAACCTCGCGGTCGAGGCCGGCGTCACCGTGACGGGAACGGTCAAGGTTCCGATCATTCAGCTCACGTCCAACCCGCCGGTTCCCGATTCGGAGAAGCTGTCGTGGCTCGTGCTGGGGCAAGGCCTCGACCGCACGTCCGGCACCGATTTCGCCGCGCTGCAGGCGGCCTCGGCCTTGCTGCTCGGCCGCAACAGCAAATCGGTCACCGCCACCATCGCCGAGAGCTTCGGACTCGACGACATCGCGATCAAGAGCGGAGGCGCCACGGCGCGCGGCGCGCGCAACGGCAGCAGCCCCGACGCCGAGAGCCGCGTCGTCGCGGTCGGCAAGCGGCTGTCGGACAAGCTGACACTCGTCTACGAGCAGGGGCTTACCGTCGCCAACAGCGCGCTCAAGATCGAATACTCGCTCACCCGCAATGTGACGCTGCGCGCCGAAACGGGCATCGTCAGCGGCGTCGGCATCCAGTACAACCGGTCGTTCGAGTGAACCGCCGCCGCGACCAATCCTACCGCGCGAGCCCGAACAACGCCTGCATGCGCCGGACGAGGTCCGCCGCGCGTCCCTTGGTCTGCTTCGCCCGCGCCTCGTCCGAGAGCGCCTTCAGCGTCGCGTCGTTGGCGGCCTGGCGCTCGACGACTGTCTGCGACAACGCCTGCGCGAGCTCGGGGCGGGCACGCAGGATCGCGTCGAAGCCCTGGCGCTCCAGCCGGTAGCAGCGAACGTCGCCGCGGGCCATGATGGTGGCCGAGCGCGCCTGGTCGGTCAGAAGCCCCATCTCGCCGAAATAGTCGGGCGCGTTTAGCTCCGTCAGGAGCTTGCGCGCTTCCCCCTTGCCTTGCCGCCGCGATACACGGCGACCGTTCCGCCGGCGAGCACGAACATCGAATCCGAGACATCGCCCTCCTGCGAAATGATGTCGCCGGCGAGGTAAGGTGCTTCCGTGAGCTCGGCGGCCAACGCCGCGCGCTCGCCGTCGGTCAGCGAGGCGAACAGCGGCAGGTGGGACAGGACGTCGATGCGCGCGGCGAGCTCGCGTCGCGCCGCCGCCGTGCGCTTGGCATCGACATTTCGCTGGGTGAGCAGCACGCGCCGCGGCAGCGGCATTTCCATGTCGTGGCGTGCGAGGGTCGCGAACACGTGGGCCCGGACCTGCGAGTCCGTCTGAAGATCCTGCACGAGGTCGGCGAGCCAGTAGAGGACGCCGTACTTGATGGATTGGTCGCCGAACTCGATGCACGTGCATATCGGCGGCGGTTCGGCCGCGACACAAGGAATCTCGACCCGCGCGAACGCCGCGTCCACGGCCGCTATCACCTTCGACGGCGCGACATCGTAGGCAACGGCAAAATCGACCTGCCGCCGCAACGGGATCCTTGCATCGCCGCGGCGCGCAAGGACCATGACCTGGTTCTTCATGAGCTGCGCGTTCGGGATGATCACCGTTTCGCCGTTGTTGGTGGCCACCGCCAGATAGCGCCAGCGAATGCTGACGATCTGCCCGGTGACCCCCTGAATCCTGATCCAGTCGCCGAGACGGCAGGTGTTGTCGAGCTGCAGTGCGATGCCGCCCCACAGGTTGCCGAGCGTCTCCTGCAGCGAAAAGGCGATCACGCCCGTGAGCACCGCCGAGGTCGTGATGATGCTCGCGAGATTCACGCCGACCGCTTTCATCCGGTAGAGCACGAACGCGATCAGCAGCAGCACGAGCATCACGTCGGCGAGGATGCGCGGCACCGCCTTGCGCGCGAACACTCCCTGGAACAGGAACGCGAGCAGCGCCAGCGCGAAGCCGACCGCGACCAGCACCACCGCGAGCTCGCGCAGTACCGCCACGATCATCGTGCCGGCGAGCGCGCCGCCGGCTTGGGACCACGCGGCGAGCCCGAGCATGCCCGCGACCATGATCAGCGTCATGATCAGCATTGCCTTGCGCTGACCGGGGGCGAGCCAGATCGTGACGAGCGCGAGCAGCAGTCCCGCGACCGCGAAGAGCGCGGTGTTGAAGATCAGGTCCTGATGGGGCATGAGGTCGGGTCCGATGGCGCGGTGTGCCGCACTTCTTCCCGTAGCGTACCGGCGCCCGGCCCATCCGGCAAGGCGAGTGGCCACACGGCGGCCGCAGCGCGATTGTAGGGTACCGACGCTTCGCCCGCGCCGGTTTTCCGAACACCGCGCCCGCCGCATTGAGCCGTCGCCTCCGGCGGGAGCGCGGCCCGTTGCCGGACGGCCGGCCCGTCGCGGCCCTTCCGCCAGGCGCCGCTTGACGCACGTCAATCCGGGTCAGGGTCCCACGCGTATGCTGGGTTGCCATGACGCACTACGACGTCTTCAACGGCGACGCCGACGGCATCTGCGCGCTGCATCAGCTTCGTCTCGAAGAGCCGCGTGCCGCGGTGCTGGTGACCGGAATCAAGCGCGACATCGCGCTGCTGCAACGCGTGCCGGCGCAGGCGGGCGACACGGTGACCGTGCTGGACATTTCCGCGGCCACCAATCACGACGCGCTGGTCGCGCTTCTTGCCCGCGGCGTGGGCGTGCAGTATTTCGATCACCATTTCGCCGGCGAGCTGCCGGTTCATCCGGCGCTCGACGCGACGATCGATACCGACGCGGGAGGTCTGCACCAGCATGCTGGTCGATCGCCGTCTCGGCGGCAAGCGGCAGGCCTGGGCGATCGTCGCGGCGTTCGGCGACAACCTGGGCGACGCGGCCCGCGCGCTCGCGGCGCGGCGCGGACTTGCGGCCGCCGACGTCGCCGCGTTGCAGGAGGTCGGCGACGCGCTGGCGTACAACGCCTACGGCGACAGCGAGGACGACCTCATCATGCATCCCGCGACGCTGTATCGACGGCTCTCCCCCTACGACGATCCGTTGCGGTTCCGGCGCGACGAAACGATCGTCGCGCACATCAGCGCCATCCGGCGCGACGATCTCGCGCGGGCGCTCGCGCTGCCCCCCGATTGCGCGCTGCCGCGTGCCCGCGTCCATGTGCTGCCCGATGCCGGATGGAGTCGCCGCGTCCGCGGCGCCTTCGGCAATCATCTCGCCAACGCTTACCCGGCGCTGGCACACGCGATCCTCACGCCCAACGCGCAGGACGGCTACACCGTCAGCCTGCGCACGCCGCTCGCGACCCGCGCCGGCGCGGACGCGTTCTGCCGCCAGTTCGCGACGGGCGGCGGGCGTGCCGCGGCTGCCGGCATCAATCACCTTCCCAAAGAGAAGCTGCCGGAATTTCTGCGCCGGCTGGAGCAGGCATTCTCCTGATCGCGTTCCTCGCCGCCCCGTGTGGCAGCCGCGGCGCGGCTGCGCTGCGCTCGGCGTCGGTTGACCGAAATCAAGGGGGCTCCGGGTGCCTGACGTATGATGCGCGTGCGGCCCCGCCACCAGGGCCAAAGGATTCGATATGTCGATTCGGGAGATATGCAATCGCAGCGTCGTCTGTGCCACGAGTGACATGAGCGCGGTCGATGCGGCCCAGCTGATGCGCCAGCATCACATCGGCAACGTGGTGGTCGTCGACCGGATCGACGGCGACCGCAGGCCGCTCGGCGTCGTGACCGACCGCGACATCGTCGTCGAAGTCGTGGCGGCCGGACTGGATCCCAATGTGCTCAAGCTCCGCGACATGCTGGTCGGGCGGCTGGTCACCGCCGCCGATACGCTGAGCTACGCGGAGACGATCCGGATCATGGCATTGCACGGCGTTCGCCGGCTGCCGGTGGTGAACGCCGTCGGCGTCCTCGAGGGTATCGTCAGCGTTGACGACCTGCTGCCGCAGCTCGCCTCGCCATTGGCCGCACTGGCCGATCTGGCGGGCCGCAGTCGGCGCTACGAAATGCAGACCCGGAAATAGACGGAACGCGCCCCCGCATCGCGGCCCGAGCACGTCGGGACCGGATCGCCGGGCATCCCGCGCGGCTCCCTGGAGTGCTTGAAATCTGGCGCGCCCGACAGGAGTCGAACCTGTGACCTTTGGCTTCGGAAGCCAAAGTTCGGTTGTACGCTGCTGCTGATAATCATACGCTATATGCCCTGAGGCGCCCGCTAACGTAACAGGGCACGTAGCTTGTTAGCGGCCTGCGACGATTGATCAGCGCACATCTCGACGCCCGCTCGCGCGAGGTCCGCTTTCATAGCCGCCATTGTCCGAGCGGCATCTGCCGCCGGCACTTTGCGCGAGATCTCGGCATATTGCTCGCCACCAGGAAGTTGCGAAATATCGATGTCGTAGAGCTTGCCTTTGGTGCGGTATGTCCGGACTTGCATCGGACCCAGCGCGCGAATTCCGGGTGGCAGCGGCCAGATTCCCACCATTTCGCGCAGGTATCTGATCTGCGGCACGCTGAGCGCCTGCGCGAGCGCTATGCGACCCACAAGCAGATCGTCCGTGCTCTTTGCGTCCAGGCTACGGGTAATTGACACAGCGCCGGCCGTGTTCGTGCCGTACACGTCGTATTCGCACTTGCCCTCACCCCGCGGTATGAGCTCGGCGTCAACCCGTGCACAGTCCTGGTCGGCCACCTTTAGCGTGAATTCGGAGCGACCGTCCGCGGCCATCCGAAGGCGAAGGCGCAGCCCGCGCCCAAGAAGGCTAAGCGCCGCATCATCGAACTGCCAGACCTTGATCGGGGTGCCGCGCGGGCGCAGATCAAGCGCCTGCACGATCTGGTCGGCAGGCGCGCAAAGTCCGATCTGAATTTCGGCCTGCGTTCCCGTCGCGCCCGGCGCCTCTACCGCACTGGCTTGTAGCGCGATCACGGCCGTAGCGAAGATCGTCACTAGCATCGCGGTGCGTCGCGCTCCGATTTACGGGTCGTCTCACCCTGCTGTTCACGCTTGCGCCTGCGTTTGCGGAGCTGGGTGTCCTGGAAGTCCTGCGCGAGCATGTACAGGATGCCGGTCGACCAGGCGACGGTGAGCAGCCCGGCCATGCCGAGCAGTGCTTCGAGCAGGTGCCAGTGCTGCGGCAGGTAGCCTGCCTGCAGGGTCGTGTAGTTCAGCAAGGCGTTGTACATCGCGACGCTGTGGTTAGGCTGCGCGCCCTGCAAGAGGAAGAACGACGCCCACACGATCACCTCGACGACGTTGGTGACGACAATCAGCAGGCTCGCGAGGATGACGAGGCCAAGGCCACCCAGGAAGGACTCCACGGGCGCAAAGCGTTCCTTCAGCAAATCGATGATTCTCAAGATTCCAAACATGCCGGTGCCGTGGATCGCCATGGTGATCGCCACCAGGAGGCTGCCCCACATCGCCTCGTCGAGTGAGATGACGTAAGTCGACATCACGCTCTCCTCTCGAACCTCGATCGTTTGAATTGCCTTACGCCGGATCCGGTATGTGCACCAGGAACTCCGGCATGTCCGGGAGCCCGTCAATGAACGTGCCCTTCTTCTTCCCCTTGATGGAGAAGCGCCGGACCCGCTGATCGAACCGTTCGGCCACGTAGAGATCGCCGTCCGGGCCGATCGCAAAGCCGGACGGGGCCTTGAGCTTGCCGTCGATCACTACCCGCGCCTTGAGCTTGCCGCGCGGAGCCGCTTTGGGGATGTCGTAGGCGAGGATGCTGCCGGTGCCGGCGGCGCCGATGTAGAGCGTGTCGCCGTGCAGAATGAGATGCACGGGTTTCGCGAGCTTCTTCCCCTGGATGCGCGCCACGAGCCGCCCGGTCTTCAGCTCGTAGACCTTGACGACGTTCCCCGCTTCGCCCGCCACGTAGAGATGCTTGCGATGCACGATGATGCCGCGCACGGAGTGCCGGGGCTTGCCGTGCACGTCGAGCACCACCTTGAGGCCCTGCGGCGACGGTACGTCCCCCGGCGCGCGGTCGCCGCATTCGGGAAGCCGGCCCTGGCTGGAGGCGACGAGCGTGCCGGGGAGGAAGTTGCCGTTGGGGAAGCTCTTGCGAAGGTGCGAGGCCACCGGCGCCGGCTTGCGTGTCTTGGGCAGGATGGCGAGGACGGTGTTGGTGTCCTGGCAGGAGACGTAGAGGCGGCCGTCGTCGCCGAACTCCACGTCGAACGGGTGGACCATCGCCGCGATTTGCTTGGTGGTTACCACCACCTCGGCGAAGTGGAACGTGTCGCCGTGGCGGCGGTATCGGGCGACATGGCTGTCCTTGCGCCAGGCGTTGGCAATGTAGAGATCGTCGCCGACCAGCGCGAAGCCGCGGGCAATGTGCAGCGGGTGCGCATCGGGCGACGGGTCGAGCAGCAGCGGATGCTGCTTGCGCGGAGTGCCGTCATCCTCGAAGACGCCGATGTTCTCGACGCCGGCCTTGCCTTCACCTCGATAGCTGATCCACCACACGATGTGCTTCCTTTGCTGGTCAGGGCGCTTCTGCGGTCGCGCCTATTTCTGACGTTCTTTGGGCGGGCAGCGCAGGTCGTAGTCCGACCTGCATCTGCCTGAGCTTGAGCACGCCGTAGAACACGGTAATCGCCCATGCCGAGGACCAGAAGTCCGGCCAATATCTTTTCCACGCCATAGGCGCCTTGGCGGTTGGCGACATAGCTCGCGATGATCAAGCAGAGAATGCCGATGTTGATGACCCAGTTCACCGGCTTCGGACACGACGAAGTGCAGGGTGCCGAAGCCGGCGAGCTGGTAGAGCATGAACGGCAGGATCGCCATCATCGGCAGCAGCTCGGAGGCGCCGAGCGAGACATTGACAGCGTCGGGCGCTCTGGCGTGCAGCAGCGTGCTGTGCGCGAGTTCATGGAACAGCGGCGGCACCGCGCACAGGAAGGGCACCACGGCGAGCAGCTCGAGCACCAGCGACCCGCTCCAGACGCCGATCCTGGACGAATGATCGGCGCCGCTGCCTCCGGACTCGGTGCCGATGAAGAGGCCGCGCGACGATGGCCGCCGCACTGGACAGCATCAACAGCTCCACCGTGATGCCGAAGCTCGTCGGCTCGCCCGCCTTGAGCAGCAGCAGCGCCAGGAAACCCGGCGTGTAGAACATCACGCGGACCAATCGCGCCCAAACGCGCGCGTCGCGTTCCGGCGGCAATATCGGCAGCGGGCGCCCGTCGGTGCCGGTCGTTGGTCTTTCCTTCGCCATATTCCCTCCTCTTAGCGCAATCGTTTCATATTGGAGCACTCGCATCAGGAGAGTGCACTACGGCACGGGCGCCAGCTTACTGGCAGGCGTTGGCGTCTTGACGACTCGATCGCCCAAGTCTTTCAGATACCGCTGGAAGTCCGGCGATTCGAGCACAATCTTTCCGGCTGCCGCGCGCAGCCGGTCGACCGCTTCGGGTGGCAGCACGAACGACGTCGGCTGCTCGTTGAGATACGCGCGTTCCGTCGCATCCTTGAGCTCGGCGAACGACACGTTGATGACATAGACCTCGAGGTTCGGGACCCGCATCACCTCTGCCAGAGCCGGGTTGCCATTGTCGATGATTGCCCCCGAATCGCGGATGCTCCGCAACATCTTCCAGCGCGCCGCGGTGTCGCGCAGAAGCTCGACCGCTTCGTACGAATAATGGTCGATCGGCACCCCGGTCGCCTGCAGCAGAACGTCCACCGTGCCCGGGGCGCTCCGTTTTTGATCCCAATCGAGCGGGGGCGTAGACAGCGAGTTGACGACGAACACGGCGAGCCTGCGCGCATGATCGAGCGGCGTGGGCAGGCCCTCCAGGTGCAATGCCTCGAGCTCCTCGAGAATGGCGAGAATTTCGCGCATGGCGAGATTGTCCGAGACGCCGCCGTCAACGAGATGAAGATAGGGGCGCTGCTTGCCGTCTTCGTAGTACCGGAGCTCCTTCAAGTCCTGAATAGTGCGGGCGGCCGGGCGCGCCACGTCGGCCGATTTCTCGATGCGTGCGAGGAACGGCGGCTCCTTGTAACCGCAGGTGCCGGCGTAGTTGTCGATCGTCACCGGTGACAGCACGACCGGCACGCCCGACGACGATGCCGCCGCGCGCGACAGCCGGACGGCGCTCAGATCCGAGCACAGAATGTCGAACATCTTCTGCGTGAAGTAGAACCGTGCACCGGAGCTCAAGTCGGTCGCCGACGCGACGATCATGGGCCCCGAGCCGCGCTGCAGATCGGCGAACGTTGCGCCGTTGAACAGGATTTCGTCATAGAGATCGGCGGCGAGCTCGGAGCGGCCCCAGTACGGCGAACTCAGCGGCCCCCAGTAGACGGGATTCAAGGCCCGGCCGATCAGCTCGCCTTGAACATTGCGCTTGAGAAAGCGCTGCTCGTATTCGCTGAACAGCCGGTCGCCATACAGGCCGTAGGCCAGCGCGGTGAAGCTGCCGCCGGAAACCCCGGTGATGACATCGACCGAGTCGAGCAGCCGCTCTCGTTGGCCATTGCGCCCGATCACCTCGGTGTCTCTGCAGCGCTTCGAGGACCCCGTACGAGAACGCGGCGGCGCGCGTTCCGCCGCCCGAGAACGCCAGAACGACGATGTCCTCCTTGTCGCGCGCATACTGCGCCCGGGTCTCGAAGCGGTATCCGGCAGTCGGATCCGCATGGGTGATCGGCGGATTGATCGGTGCCGTTGCGCAGCCGCCGAGGCCGAGCAGCGCGGCAAGCGCCGTCGGAAGCAACATGCGCAATCTGTTCATGGCGCTCGGATTGTCCCCGATAGCGTCGGATGTGACCTCGACATCGCACCCGAGCGAATCGTCGAATCAGAATGTCGAGCTGCAACGTCCTGCAGCTGCTTCGACGCTGGCTATGTGCTCGAACTTCAGGGCGCCGGCACGACCTTGTAGAAGACGCCGTTCGCGCCGTACGACGGCTGGAACCACGGTGTTGCCGCTCAGATAGTAGGTCCCGCCGTTCTTGTCGATGGTCATCGCGCCCGCGGGCAGACTCGCATAGTTGACACCCATCACGTAGGTGCCCGACGCCGGTGCGCCTGCCATGCGGCCCCGGTGGCAACGCCAGCGCTGTAGGCCGCGCTGGTCGCGGCGGCCGTGCTGGCGCTGCCGGCGGCAACACCCGCCGAGTACGCGCTCGAAGTCGCGGCCGCCGTGTTAGCCGACGCGGCTGCCGCGCCGACGGCGACACCCGCGATCGCGCCGGCGGCCGCCGCGCAGCCGTAGCAGCCGGACGAGTAGTACGGCACCGCGACCGGCGGGTGGTAGACCGGATAGGTCGGGTAGACGGGATAGGCAGGGCGATAGCCGTAGGCCGGATAGCCCGGCGGATGATAGGCGGTCGCACCCGAAGGATAGCGTGTGCGTACCCACCCTGCGCCGTAGGCGCCGGAGGTGGTGCCGCCGTATACGTTGGTGTGCGCGGTCCCGCCGCCGTAGCGTGTGCGACGTGCTGCCGCCGTACGCGTTGGTGTGCGCGGTGCCCTTCACCCCAGGTGTGGCGTCGAGCTGCCGCCATAGGCGTTGGAGTGACTGGTCGAGCCGTAGCTGTGGCTCGTGCTGCCGCCGTAGCGATTGGCGCTCGCCCAGCCCTGCGCCTGGCCGGCCCACAGCGTCGCGGCCAGCGCCGCGGTTACGATGCGAAGCTATCGTCTTCATGGTGCGTCACCTCGTCATTGCGACTTCGGTTGGGCCTTGGCGGGCGCTGCCTTGGCCGCCTTCGCCTTGGTCATCGGCTTGACGCCTGGCGGTGGCGCGGCAACAGGACTTGAGAACGCGATGCGCTTGGCCGCCTGCGCCTTCTGCGAGGCGAACGCGTCCGGCGCGATCGGCCCGTCGAGCTGCCAGTTCGACAGCTCCATCTCGTGGCGCAGCTCCAGCGGGTCCGCGGCGATAGATCGCGCGGATCCGCCGCGGCAGCTTGTCGTCGACGCCGATCCAGATCTGCAGGAACACGTCGTCGTTGGCCCACGCCACCATGTCGGTCTTCGTGCCGCCGACCACTCCCGACGGGCCGATGTAGAAGGCGAGAATCGCCCCGTCGGTCAGCGCGGCATAGGGATCGGCGACGACAAGATCGGTGAACGGAAAGTAGATCGCCGCCGTGTCGTACGGCCGCCTTCAGCGCCGCGTCGATGGTCGGCGGGCGCGTCGGCCACCGCGACCAGGTTCTCGGCCGGCGCGTAGGCCATCATCGCCTTGCCGTCGTAGTAGAACTCGGACGCCGGCCCGTCGCCGGGCATGACGACCTTGAGCTTGTCCGGCCGCTGCATCGTCACGTCGTAGCGCATCGTGTACGCGATCGGCGGCCCGAGCTTGCTCGGATACTCGTAGCTCACGGTGGCGGTGAACGACATCGACTTCGCCGCCGCGAGGCGCGCGCTCGTCGCCTTGAGCAGGTCCATCGCACGCGGCTCGAGCACCATCTTGAACTCGGGCGCTGCCGGCTTCTTCGCTGACTTCGTCGCCTTCGCCGGCGGCGCCGGCTTCGCCGCCGGAGACGCCGACTGGCGCCGCAACATGGGTGGCGGCGAGGACGACAGACCAGCCGAGCGCCCACCATCGCAGCCGCGCCGGCCCGATCGAATGCTTTCGTTCACCATGATTCGCCTCCCGGCCGATGCCCCATCAGGGGATCATTCCGCATTCGAACATCTTGTTCGCGATCGGCGCGGCGACCTTGTCGATGAACGCGGTACGCATCTGCGGGTCGTTTTGCAGGAGGCCGATGATGCGCTGCTCTTCCGGCAGACTTCGGCTCACCCTTCTTCTGCCACAGCTGCTCGCACGACGAGCTCTGGTATTTCTGGACGACCTTGCCGGCCACCATGTCCAGGATCGGATACTGCGCATAGGCAATACCCGCTGCGAGACTCGCCACTACCGGGATCAACCAGAATCGTTTGGTCATTTCAGCTCCTTTGAACATGCGTTGGCGTCCGGTTCGATTGCGCAGAAGCACTGCCATCGTCCACGGACGCTCTGGACGCAGGCATTCCTGCGTTCCCGCTATGTTTTCGTTTCGTTGCCGCTTGCTGATGCCCGAGTCAAGAGTACCGTCAGGATCACGTGCACCACGACCGCCGGCCACAGCAGAATGCCGGCCAAACCGCCCGCGAAGCCGACGTAGGCGAGATACAGCGTGACGACCGCGCCGTAGGTCAACATGCCGACCCGCGGCGGGCCCGGCCAGCAGGCGACGCCCAATCCGATCAGGGCGATGCCGGCCACGCGCGCCATGGTCACGGCCACGCCGGTCAGCTCCGCGCCGAGCAACAACTGCCCGACGAGCGACGGGACGATCAGCAACGCCACCCCGGTCGCGGCTTCGCCGACCGCAGCGAGAACAAGCACCCTTCTCATCGCCTGTCTCCAGTCCTTCGCGCTCCGGATCGGCGTTGCGCATCCACCGCTAATCGCGCGCCCCGGCGACGGTCTTTTGCATCCGCTCGCGTTCCTCTGCCGTCACCTGCTCCGGCCCGAGGTCGAAGGTGAGCTTGTTGATCGTGCCGGTGAACTTGAACGGAACATCGTAGCGATACTCCAGCATCGCGACGCCGGTGCGCGTGTCCTGGCCGATGTCGAAGGTTTCGTCCTCCGGGAACGTGATCGGGGTGCTGTGTTCCATGGAATTCCTGGCCACTTCCTTGCCGTCCACGGAGAGCACGCCCGTCCCGCCCTTGCCCAGCCCCGGGCTATCGGGCTTGTAGTCGAAGACGATGGTGTGCTTGCCGGCGCCCAACTCGGGCCCTGCCCACACCGTGCGCTTGAGGTTGAGCAGGTTGTAGAGGAACACCGGCTTGCCCCGGCGAACGCCCGCCACGCCCTTGCTCAGGAAGAGTCCATAGCCGCCGAAGCGCCCGCCGTCGGTGACGATCATGCCTTCCGCGCCACCTTTGGGGATCGTGACCTCGGCGGTGATCGTGTACGCCTTGTTCAGGATGCTCGGCGCGCCGCTGTTGGGCACGCCGGTCAGCACGCCCGAGTAGGTGAAGACCTTTCGTCCCCCGGTGAGGTTCGGCTTCGGCGCGTTCCACCGCGTCAGCGACGTGTTGTCGAGCGGCAGCACGTCATGCTTCGCCGCCTCGGCGTAGAACAGGTCCTGCATCTGCTTCAGCTTGTCCGGCATCGTGGCCGCCAGATCGTTGGACTCGGTAGGATCCCCCGCTTGCAGATCGCCGACGTTGTAGAGCTCCCACTTGTACCCGGTGATCACGTCGGGCGCCGGCTTGGTGCTCAGTTCCCACGGGAGCGTCGCCGGGGTCGTCGCCGCGATCCAGCCGTCGTGGTAGATGGCGCGGTTGCCGAGCATCTCGAAATACTGCGTGGTGTGCCGGGAGGGCGCGTTGGCGTTCGCCTTGTCCCAGGTGTAGGCCATGCTCACGCCGTCCATCGGGCGCTGCTTGATGCCGTCGACCATGTCCGGCAACGGGATGCCGGTCGCTTCGAGGATGGTCGGAGCGATGTCGATGAGATGGTGAAACTGGCGGCGGATGCCGCCCACGTCGTTGATGTGGCCGGGCCACGACATGGCCATGCCCTGGGCCGTGCCGCCGTAGTGCGACGCCACCTGCTTCGTCCACTTGAACGGCGTGTCCATCGCCCAGGCCCAGGGTGCGGCAAAGTGCGGGAAGGTCTTGTCGGATCCCCAGAACGGGTACCAGAGCATCTGGGCGTCGACCGGCACGGGAACGCCATTGAAGGTGGTGAATTCGTTCGGCGTGCCGTTGAGCATGCCTTCGGGGCTCGCGCCGTTGTCGCCGGCGATGTAGATGATCAGCGTGTTGTCGAGCTGGCCCATGTCCTCGACCGCCTGGATGACGCGGCCGATCTCGTGGTCGGTGTAGGCAAGGTAGGCCCCGAAGACGTCGGCCTGCTTGATGAAGAGCTTCTTCTCCACGAACCCGAGCGAATCCCACTCCGGCAGTTCCTTCGGCCAGGGGGTCAGCTGGGCGTTGGCGGGCATGATGCCCAGCCGCTTCTGGTTGGCGAAGATGGTCTCGCGGACCTTGTTCCAGCCCTGGTCGAACAGGTGCATGTCGCCGATCTTCTTGATCCACTCCGGCGTCGGATGATGCGGCGAGTGCGTGCCGCCCGGCACGTAGTAGACGAGGAACGGCTTCTCGGGCGCGATCTCCTTGATCTGCTTCATGTACTGGATCGCCTCGTCGGCCATGGCCGTGGTGAGGTTCCAGCCCGGCTTGCCCTCGAAGGGGTAGATGGCCGTCGTGTTGCGGAACAGGTTGGGCTGCCACTGGCTGGCGTCGCCGCCGACGAAGCCGTAGAAGTACTCGAAGCCCATGCCGTTCGGCCACTGGTCGAAGGGCCCGGCCTGGGTCGCCTGATAGAAGGGCGTGTTGTGATTCTTGCCGAACCACGAGGTCGCGTAGCCGTTGTCCCTCAGGATGGCGCCGATGGTGCCGTTCTCCTTCCGGATGACCGAGTCGTAGCCCGGGAACCCCGTCGCGATTTCGCCCACCACGCCGAAGCCGGCGACATGGTGGTTGCGCCCGGTGATCAAGGCCGCGCGCGAGGGCGAGCAGAGCGACGTGGAGTGGAAGTTCGTGTAGCGCAGCCCGCTCTTCGCGATGCGATCCATCGCCGGGGTCGGAACGACGCCGCCGAAGGTGCCCGGCGCGCCGAACCCGCTGTCGTCGGTCATGATCAGCAGCACGTTGGGCGCGCCTTTCGGCGGCACGACGCGTGGCGCCCACCAGGCTTTCGACTCCGAGGCCTTTTCCTTGATCACCCCGCCGAACTTCGGATCGGGCGGCGGCAGCTGCTTGCCGTCGAGGGTCGTGGTGGCGCTCGGCGAACCCAGCACGCCGGTGACCTGTTGCGCCGAGGCCGATCCCAGGCACGAGGCGACTGCGGCCACGGAGGCCAGCAATTTGAACGCATGGCGTGACATTCATCGCGTCTCTCCCAAAAGTGTCTCTTCCTGTGCGTTACGTCGGGTTCGGTCGAGTGATCGGGTCATCGACAGCGAGATCGTCAATTCAGATCGCCATCCTTGAAGAATTTCGTGCCGCCGACGGTCAGCGTTGCCGAAAGGCCGGTCTGCGTCAGCTGGTAGAGGTACACGCCGGGCGACACTGCGGCCGCGCCGCTGAACTGCGTGCCCTGGCCGCCGGCCATGGCGGACAGGTTGGCCTGGCCGCCGAACTCCCAGCCCTGGTTGATGAAATTCTGCAGCGCTGGCTCGTTGGTGAAGACGAAGATCAGACGATTCTGGTTCACGCCGAACCCCAGGCCGCCCTGCACCTGCACCATCTTCATGAAGGTCTGGCGATTCGTGCGGTGGTTGACGACCATCCCCTTGCCGGTGGTGCCGCCGGCGAAGAAGAGCTTGACCCCGAATGTGCTGAACACGGCGTAGCCGGCTGAGCGCTCGATGACCCGGCGGGTGCCGGGAGCGATCTCGTAGAGCGAGGCGAGCGCGTCCTGCGCCATCTCCCGCACCTGCGTCCTGGCCTGAATGATCTTGCCTTCGTTCGGCACCCCTTCGGGGAGCGCTTCCTGCACGTCCTTCAGCGGATCCCACGAAAACATCTGCGCCGCGATCGGCGGCGAAACCAGGCACACGGATACCGCAACCGCTGCAAGCATTTCTTGACGCTCATTGCGCTTCTCCTCATTCCAATGCGTTCGCGTGCTGCCAAGACCGCCCGATGACCCTGCCTCAAGGCGACCCGCCACCGATGGCGGCGCCGATCGCCGCAAGCAACGCCTCGTCGTCGACGGGCTTGCAGAGATAGGCCTTCGCGCCCATTTGCATGGCCCGCGCGCGCGATTCGGCAGTGTCGTGTCCTGTGATGACAACGACCGGCACGGCCGCGTGATCGACGGCGAGCGCGCCTTGAACGTCGAATCCGCTCATTTCCGGCATGTGCAGGTCGAGCACGACGCAGTCCGGTTCGTGGTCCTCGACGGAGCGCAGGAACTCTGCGCCCGACGCGAACGTCTCGACCGCGAAACCCGCGGAGGAAACGAGTCGCGTCAACGCAACGCGCACGTCCGCATCGTCGTCCACCACAGCCAGCAGCGGCACGTCCTTCGTCATCGTGATCCCACGGTATCAAGCGGGGCGGCCGATCCAACTGGACCTTGGTCCAGGTATCGGGCGCGCCGCAGGCGAGGTAGCGCTGCCTCAGGTCCTGGGCGTCGAGCCAACGCCCGCGCGTTCCGCCAGCTTCACCAGATCGGCAACGACACGCACACCCATCTTGCGCATCAGGTTGGCGCGATGGAACTTGATCGTCTTCTCGGCCGTGCCGAGCTCGGCGGCGATCTGCTTGTTCAACCTTCCGGCGACGATCAGCTCGAGAACCTGCCGTTCGCGCTCGGTAAGCGTTGCAAGGCATTTCGCAACGCGCTCTCGCTCCACGGTGCGCGCGGCGCAGCGCCTGATCCCTGGCCAACGCCTCGTGAATCGCGGCAATCAGCTCGGTGTCGTCGACCGGCTTGGTGAGGAAGTCCGCCGCGCCATGCTTCATCGCCTGGACGCTCGTCGCGATGTCGCCGCGTCCGGTGAGAAAGACGATCGGCAGGAAGCTCGCCTGCTGCTCCAGCACCCGCTGCAGCTCGAGACCGCTCAAACCCGGCAGCGCGAGGTCGAGCACGAGGCAGCCCGGAGCGTTCCCGGTCGTAGCCGCTCGAGAAACTGGTGCGGCGACGAGAACGTTGCAACGTTCAGTCCAACCGATTGGAGCAGCCGCTCGATCGCCCTCAACACGTCGGGATCGTCGTCGACCACGTATACCGTTGGCGCGGCTCTCGCATCGACGCTAATCCCTCCTGGCCGGCAATTCGCAATGCAGCGTAGCGCCCGCGGTCCGCATTGTTGGTCGCCCACAGGCGGCCGCCATGGGCCTCGACGATCGATCGGCAGATGGCCAGACCCAGACCCAGGCCGTTGCGACTTGGTGGTCACGAACGGCTCGAAAATGCGTTCGAGATCCGCCAAGGGTATTCCCGCGCCCCGGTCGGCGACGGAGACCTCGACGCTGCCGTGCGCGGTCGTTTGCGTTCGCACCAGCAGCCGGCGGTCCGCTTCCCGGCCGTCCATGGCGTCGCATCCGTTGATCACGAAGTTGAGCAACACCTGCTGCAGTTGGTTCCGGTCGCCGCTCACGGCCGGCAGCGCGCCGGCGAGGTCGGTGCTGACCACTACGTGCCGGTTCAGCAAGTCACTGCGCATCAGGCGCAGCGATTCCTCGACCACGTCGTTGAGGTCGAGCGGATGACGCTGCGCCTCTTCCTTCCTCAGCAGGGATCGAAGCCGCTGAATCACTGCTCCGGCGCGGTGATCGCTCTTCACGATGTCGGTGAGGATTTCCGCGAGCTTGTCGACGCGCGGCGGGCTGTGCGCGAGAAAGCGCTGCGCCGCCTGCGCATTGCTCAGAATGGCCGTCAGCGGCTGGTTGAGCTCGTGCGCGAGCGATCCGGACAGCTCGCCCAGCATCGCGACCCGCGACAGGTGCGCGAGCTCGTCGCGCTGGCGGGCCGTTGCCCGCTCGACGCGCCTGCGCTCGGTGATGTCGACGACCGACACCAGTACGAACAATCCATCGTCGGTCGGCATCGGACTGAGCGCGACTTCCACCGGGATTTCGCCGCCGTCCTTGCGGCATGCGAACAGCTCGCGTCCCGCCCCCATCGCCCGCGCCGTCGGGTCTCTGGCGTAGGCGTCCCGCAGTCCCGCGTGCGGCGAGCGAAAGCGTTCCGGAATCAGCATTTCGACCGGCTTCGCGATGAGCTCCGCGCGCTGGTAGCCGAACACGGTCTCCGCCTGCGCATTGGCGAGCGTGATCATGCCTTTGTCGTCCACCAGAAGGATCGCGCTCGGAACCGCTTCGACGACCGCACGGAAGCGCTGCTCGCTTGCGCGGAGCTGTGCCGCAAGTTGCGCCGCCGCAATCATGTCCCAGCCGAGCTCGTAGCCCATCGCCAGGACGACGATGAAGACTCCCGGCATGACGATCGTGGGGGCATGGACCAGCCCCGAGAGTAATCAAGGCCGCGAAACCGGCGACGGCGGTGATGCAGACCACGAGACTGCCGCCGACGACGGCCGCGCGGCGGCGCGCATCGGGGCCGCCACGACGCCAGAGCGTGACGGAGGCATCGACGACGAACGCGACCAGGAGCACGTTGCCGATTTGGGGCACGATCGCCCATGGATTGGCGACACCGACCGGCCCGGAAACGACGGCGCCCCCCCACAGCATCACCTGGTCCAGCGAGGAAACCTCGCGAAAGTTGATGTTCACGCCGGTCACGAAATTCAGCCCGAGCGCGAGCAACCTGAGCCCGGAGGTCATGTAGGCGAGCCAGAGTCTTCCGGCGTCGAAATAGAAATGCACGAACCAGACAATCGACAGCACGAACATGGCGAGCAGGCACGTGGGCCCAGCGCAGCGCGGCGGCATAGCCGGCAGGGGATTGCGCCCGCATCATCGCCAACTCGAAGGCGCCGAAGGCGGCGGCCGAGACCGCGAGCGCGAAAAACAGCAGGTGGGCGTATTGCGATCTCTGCTTGAACCAGACGAAAAGATGGATGACGCCGAGCGTCAGGCTCGCCGCGGACATCATGATCCAGGCGATTTGGACCCAGTTCATCTCGTCGCTTGTACGGGAGGCGCGGCGCGAGCGCGCTCAACGCCCTTGACGGACTCTTGTGAGCGGCGGATTCGGCGGCCTCATTCGTTTGGGGGCATTTCCGTCCGAAATAGTGACGAAGCCTGTCCGCTGAACCCGGGCTACCCGCTGCCCGCCGTGCCTTCCACCCTCTCGCGCCACTCGGCCGCCGCGCGCGCAAAGGC
>CAWEOX010000015.1:0-63670 GCA_963810845.1 uncultured beta proteobacterium
CGAAGCTCGCTCGGCAAGGCCTGGCGCCGGAGGACGTACGCTTCGCCCGGCCCGATCAACCGCCCGTGGACGTGAGCATGGGCGCCGGCGGGTCCAACGCGCCGCCGTGCCGAGCCGGCCGAGTCCGCCGGTAGCCATCCCATCGCCACGGCCTAGGTCACACGCCTGAGCAAGTTGGCTGAGTCACGGGCAGCACCGCCCGTTGCGTCCCTGCGGACGGAGTCTCAAGACTATCCTTCGGCCGCCAGACGAGTGCCTTGAGCGTAGCCCTAATCGCCGCGCAGCATCGGCAGGTTGAGCCCCTTGGCCTTCGCCACCTCGATCGCCTTCGCGTAGCCCGCATCGGCGTGGCGCATGACGCCGGTGGCCGGGTCGTTCCACAGCACGCGCGCAATGCGTCTGGCTGCCGCCTCGGTCCCATCGCAGACGATGACCACGCCGGCGTGCTGCGCGTATCCCATTCCGACGCCACCGCCGTGGTGGAACGAAACCCACGTTGCGCCGCCGGCGGTGTTGAGCAGCGCGTTCAGCAGCGGCCAGTCGGACACGGCGTCGGAGCCGTCCTGCATCGCTTCGGTCTCCCGGTTCGGACTCGCGACGCTGCCCGTGTCGAGGTGATCGCGGCCGATGACGATCGGTGCCTTCAGCTCGCCGCTTCTCACCATCTCGTTGAACGCGAGACCGGCGAGATGCCGCTCGCCGAGACCCAGCCAGCAAATCCGCGCGGGCAGGCCCTGGAACGCGATGCGCTCGCGCGCCATGTCGAGCCAGCGAACGAGGTGCGCGTTGCCGGGAAAGAGTTCCTTCACCTTGCGGTCGGTCGCGGCGATGTCCTCCGGGTCGCCGGACAGCGCGACCCAGCGGAACGGCCCCTTGCCTTCGCAGAACAGCGGCCGGATGTAGGCAGGCACGAAGCCGGGAAACGCGAACGCGTCGGCGACGCCCTCATCGAACGCAACCTGGCGAATGTTGTTGCCGTAGTCGAACGTCGGGACGCCCTGCGCGTGGAACGCGAGCATCGCGGCCACATGCGCCTTGATCGATTGCTTCGCGGCAGCCGTGAGCTCGGCATGTCGCGCGGGATCGGCCTGCGCGGCGGTCCATCGTTCCAGGCTCCAGCCGGCAGGCAGGTAGCCGTGGATCAGATCGTGCGCCGAGGTCTGGTCGGTGACCATGTCGGGGCGCACGCCACGGCGGACCAGCTCCGGCACAATATCGGCGGCGTTGCCGAGGAGGCCGATCGACACCGGCTTGCGCGCCGCGGTGGCGTCGCGCAGCATCGCCAGCGCTTCGTCGAGTGTGGCGGCCTGGCGGTCGAGGTAGCGGGTCTTCAGGCGCATGGCGATCCGCGACGGCTCGCATTCGATCGCCAGCATCGACGCGCCCGCCATCGTCGCCGCGAGTGGCTGCGCGCCGCCCATTCCGCCCAGGCCGGCGGTCAGGATCCACTTGTCCGCGAGGTCGCCGCCGCAATGCTGGCGCCCGGCCTCGGCGAACGTTTCGTACGTGCCCTGCACGATGCCCTGGCTGCCGATGTAGATCCACGAGCCCGCCGTCATCTGGCCGAACATCATGAGGCCCTTGCGATCGAGCTCGTTGAAGTGCTCCCACGTTGCCCACTTCGGCACCAGATTCGAATTGGCGATCAGCACCCGCGGCGCGTCGGGATGGGTCTTGAACACGCCCACCGGCTTGCCCGACTGGACCAGCAGCGACTCGTCGTCCTCGAGTGCCGTCAGCGCCGCGACGATCGCATCAAAGCACGCCCAATTGCGCGCGGCGCGCCCGATGCCGCCGTAGACGACCAGCTCGTGCGGGCGTTCGGCGACCTCCGGGTCGAGGTTGTTCATCAGCATCCGCAGCGGCGCCTCGGTGAGCCAGCTCTTGGCGGTGCGCGTCGAGCCGCGCGGCGCGCGAATCACGCGGTCGGAGAAGCGCGCGTCGGACAGGCGTCGGGGATCGTCTCGGTGCATGGCAGCTCCTTCAATCGTACTGCGAATTCTCGCGCGATATGCGGTCGGCGTCACCGCCGGTGGCCGGTCAGACGAGAACCTGCGGCGCGCCCACGAACGGCAGGAACGCACCGCCTTCGACCAGTGCGCGCGCGGCGGCGAGGTCGGGCGCAAAGGCGCGATCGCGTTCCCAGAACGGCACCCGCCCGCGGATCAGCGTCATCGCTTCGGCAAGCCGGGGCGACGTCGCCAGCGGCTTGCGCAGGTCGACGCCCTGCGCGGCGGCGAGCAGTTCGATCGCGACGATGCCGGCGGTATTGGCGGCCATCGGCCCGAGGCGGCGCGCAGCAAAGGTCGCCATGCTCACATGATCCTCCTGATTCGCCGACGTCGGCAGCGAATCGACGCTCGCCGGGATGCGCGAGCGACTTGTTCTCCGAGGCGAGCGCGGCCGCCGTAACCTGCGCGATCATGAACCCGGAATTGACGCCGCCGTCGGTGACCAGAAACGGCGGCAAGCCCGACATGTGCGTGTCCATCAGCAGCGCGGTGCGGCGTTCGGACAGCGCGCCCGTTTCCGCGATCGCGAGCGCGAGGTTGTCCGCCGCGAAGGCCACCGGCTCGGCGTGGAAATTGCCGCCCGAGAGAATGTCGCCGTCGCCGGCCTTCGCGCCGGCGAACACCAGCGGATTGTCGGAGACGGCGTTCGCCTCTTGCAGCAGCACGCCGGCCGCGTGCCGCATCTGGTCGAGGCACGCGCCCATCACCTGCGGCTGGCAGCGCAGGCTGTACGGATCCTGGACCCGATGACAGTCCTTGTGCGAGGCGCGGATGGAACTGTCCGCGAGCAATGTGCGATAGATCATCGCCGCGTCGCCCTGCCCCCGATGCTGGCGCACTGCGTGGATGCGCGGATCGAATGGCGTGTCGCTGCCAAGACAGGCGTCCACCGCCAGCGCGCCGGCGACGAAGGCCCCCGCCATCGCGCGCTCGGCGGCGAACAGGCCGGCGAGGGCGAGCGCCGTCGACACCTGCGTGCCGTTGAGGAGCGCCAGGCCTTCCTTGGGGCCCAGCGCCACCGGCTCCAGCCCCTGTGCCGCGAGCGCGTCGCGCGCCGGAACGATGCGGCCGGCAACCTTCGCCTCACCTTCGCCGATCAGCACCGCCGCGAGATGCGCGAGCGGGGCGAGATCGCCCGATGCGCCGACCGAACCCTGCGCCGGGATGCAGGGCACGATGCCCGCGTTCGCGAGCGCGACGAGCGCCTCGATCACGCGCCAGCGCACGCCGGAATGACCCCGCGCGAGCGAAGCCGCCTTGAGCGCGATGACGAGCAGGACCACCGCATCGTCGAGGAGCGCGCCGGTGCCGGCCGAATGCGACAGCACGAGCGCGCGCTGCAGTTCGGCGAGTCGCGCATCGTCGATCCGCGTGCGCGCCAGCAGGCCGAACCCGGTGTTGACGCCGTACACGGTCTCGCCCGATGCGATCACGCGGTCCACGCAGGCCGCGGCGGCCTCGACGCCGGGGCGTGCCCGCGGGTCGAGCGCGAGCGGCGCCGGCGCCGACCACAACTTCCGCAGATCGGCGAGCACAAGCGCGCCCGGATACAGCGTGAACGGCAAGCTCATCGGCGGGTTTTCCTCATCCTCGAACCCGGCCCGTGGCATTCTTTGGCGGACCGGCGTCCAGCCATTGTGCCGCACATCGCCGTCGATCGGCCATCGCGAATGGCTTTGCCGCCGGGTTCGCGGCCGTTCGGTGTTACCGAATGCGCAAACGCGCCCCTCGCCCGGCACGCCGGCCGTCACGCGTCAAATCCGCGATCATGGGCAATCTGGCCCGTATCATGTCGCAGCGGATGCGGGAGACGAACGAGATCCTGCGCCAGCTCCACGATTCGCGTGGCTGAACCGACGTTCTTGGTCGTGGCGTCGGTCGGCGTGCCGATGCGGCCATTGCGCTGCCCGATGCTTGGCATCCGAAAAAGCATTTGGCAATTTATCTGACGCTCGGTGGCGTCCGGAGCGTGCGCAACGCTCTCGACGCGTTGCGATCCGCTCGTGGTCGCGCCGCGACGTCGAGGTAGGGTCTTTCGAACGCCGCTGCTCAGGCAGCCGCCTTCGCCATCGCCGCATCGGCAATGGTCTGCTCCCGCATCCGGTCGTACTCCGCCTTCGGAACAGGAACGGCGTCGGGGTTGCCGAGATCGTTGAGGTGGATCCGGTAGGTCTCCCGCGCGCTCAGCGCCGCGATCGCCGCGACGATCGTGATGCCGAAGGTGATCGCCCCGATCGTCATCGGGATGTTGGTCGAGCCGGGCGGCGCCACGGTTGCGAAGAGCGCGGGCAGAAGGGCGGTCACCAGTGTCCCGAGGTTCTGCGAGATGGCCATCGCCGAGACCCGGCTGCGCGTCGGGAAGAGCTCGGGGTAGAAGCTCGGGAAGATGGCGTTGTAGCCCTGATAGACGACGCCCCACATGAGCAGCGACATGGTGATCGCCAGCGCGCACGTTGTGGATGCTGATGGCGTAGAGATAGCCGAACGACAGGAGCCCCGAAAGCAGCGCGCCGACGACGATCGGGGGCTTGCGGCCGATCTTGTCCGACAGGTTGCCGACAATGGGGATGACGAGCACCGCCACGATGTTGCCCAGCACCGGAATCCACAGGTAGACGTCCTTGCTGAAAAGCCGATGCCGTACCCCGGCTGGACCGCGTAGGCCGCGCCGAATATCGCGGTGACGACCGGGATGACGTTCATCAGGGCCATGCACACGACCCGCAGCATGTCCCGCCAGCTGTGCGTGAACGGCCTGGATGATCGGCGCCTTCGGAACCTCGCCGTGCTCGCCCTCTTCGGCGAAGGCGGGCGTTTCCTCGACCTCGCGGCGGATGATGTAGCCCGGCGACGATGACGAAGAAGCTCAGCAGGAACGGAATCCGCCAGCCCCACGAGTTGAACACGTCCTCGGGCAGGTAGTGCGCGAGCGGCAGGAAGACCGCCGCGGCGAGGATCTGCCCGGCCTGCACGCCCTGGAGCGTGAAGCTCGCGAAGAAGCCGCGGCGGCCGAACGGCGCGTGCTCGAGAATCATCGAGCTGGCGCCGGAGATCTCCCCGGCCACCGCGAAGCCCTGGATCAGACGCAGAACGACCAGCAGCATCGGGGCGTACCAGCCGATCTGCTGGTACGTCGGCAGCAGTCCCGACCGCCATCGTCGAGAAGCCCATGAGGAACATGCACACGAGCAGCACCGTCTTGCGGCCGTGGGTGTCGCCCCAGTGCCCGAGGAAGAAGGCGCCGATGGGCCGGGCGACATAGCCGACGCCGTAGGTCGCCAGTGACGCGACGATGGCGACCTTCGGGTCCGTCGAGGGAAAGAAGATCTGCGGGAAGATCAGCGACGCCGCCGTGGCGTAGATGAAGAAGTCGTAGTACTCCAGCGCCGAGCCGATCCAGCCGCTGGCGGTCGCCTTCTTGGTCTGGTGCGCACCGTGCGGCTCATGTTCCATGGGGCTAGCCATTTGCGTTCTCCCGTGTTGATTGATCGAATTGGGCTGCAGCCTGCGGGTCCAGCCCCACCGTAAAGCCTGTGCGCGCCGACATCGCCGTCACCCATCCTTCATTTGCGATGCCTGCGCCTGCGACGCCATCCGGGCGGGCGCGTTCAGCGCGCCGTAGCCATCGTAGGTCCCGATGCGCTGCACGATCTCGAAGAAGAAGCGGTCGGCGAAGCTCGTGCCGTAGGCATGAAAGAATTCGCCGCCCGGCGACGCGTCGTAGACGATGCCGAGGTCGCGCATGCGCGCGACGACACGCGGATCGATGTCGACGCGGGCCAGCAGATCGTCGTAGTAATTGGGCGAGATCGGCACGAACCGGGCGCCCGCCGCGCGCACGCGCGAGACGGTCTCGATGATGTCCGCGCAGCTGATGCCGATATGGTGGACGCTGCGTCCGCCGAGCGTGTCGATCGTGCGCGCCGTGCCCGTCCGCTGGCTGAGCGAGACGTTGAGGACGAAGCGCACGCTGCGGTTGGCGCTCGCCATCCCGGCGCTGCGGATGAGACCGTTCGGATCCGACAGCTCGAGGCTCGCGCCCGGCTGCATGCCGAGCACTGCGCGGCAGAACAGCACCCACGTGTCGAGTGCGTCCGTCGGCAATCCGAGGGCGATGTGGTCGATGAGGCCGAGCGGCGAATCTACGTCCGGTCCCGCTGCCTCGCTCGGTGAGGTCGAATCCGCCTTCGAATATCCCGTTCGGGCCGAGCGCCGCATCGACGAAGTAGATCACGCTGCCGTCGGGCGCGGTGATCGCGGGCAGTGGCGGCTCCTCCAGCCCCACCGCGCCGTCGAATCGTGCCGCCTGCAGCGCCGTCGCGCGATCGAGCGCGCGCAGCGGATCGTCGGTGGCGAGGCCGATCGCGCAGACCGACGGGCCGTATTCGATCAGATGCGTGCGCGCAAACGATGAAGGATCGGCGTTGAGAATCAGGTTGATGCCGCCCTGCCGGTACAGCGTGAGGTCCTTGGTGCGATGCTTTCCCGCGCGCCGAAAGCCGAGCTGCTCCAGCACCGCGCCCAGCGCCGGACCGGACACCTCGTCGACGCCGAATTCGAGAAACGCGATGCCGAGGAGGTTGGTCGCCGCCGGCAGGTCGGAACAACTCGGTCCGCTCGAGCGCCCGCGCGCTCGCCTTCGCGGTTTCGCCGCCCGCCTTCGCGGACGCCTCGAAGCGCGCGCGCACCTGCCCTTCGAGGTAGAGCAGCGAGCGCATCGCGTCCTTGGCCGTGCGCCGGTTCGGCGTCTCGCGGAAGATGTCGTTGAAGATCTCGAGCGACAGCGGCCCGGCGTAGCCGGCAATGAGCGTCTGCGCGTAGAAATTCTCGAGGTCGAACTGGCCCTGACCGGGGAAGCTCCGGAAGTGCCGCGCCCATTGCAGCACGTCCATGACCAGCAGCGGCGCATCGGCCAGCTGCACGAAGAACATCTTGTCGCCCGGAATGCGCGCGATGCCGGCCGGATCGTCGCGCAGCGACAGCGTGTGAAAGCTGTCGAGGATCAGGCCGAGGTGCGGATGATTGGCGCGCTTGACGATCGACCACGCCTCGCCGTAGCGGTTGACCGCCCTCCCCCAGGCCAGCGCCTCGTAGCCGATGCGCAGGTTGCGCCTGGCCGCACGCTCGGCGAGCTCGTGGAGCTGGGCCGCCGCCCGCTCCTCTCCGGCGATGACATCCGGCGACGTGTTCGAGCACACGAGCATCAGTTGCGCGCCCAGCGCCTGCATCACGTCGAACTTGCGCTCGGCGCGGTCGAGGCTGCGCCGGAACGCGGCATCGGGCGCGCCTTCGAAATCGCGGAACGGCTGGTAGAGCTCGCAGGTGAGCCCGAGATCGGCGGCGATGCGGCCCACGGCGGCCGGCGAGCCGTTGTAATAGGTGAGGTCGTTCTCGAACAGCTCGTAGCCGTCGAAGCGCGCGGCCGCGATCGCTTCGAGCTTTTCCCGCAGCGTCCCGCTCATCGAAACGGTGGCTATCGACCGACGCATCACCCCTCCGCGCTCCCCGTTGTCTACGCGCCTTGCCGCCTCGCTAATACTTGATCTCCGACACGGCGCGCAGATGGTCGGGCGTCGTCGTCTCGTAGCCGAAGAATTCGAGGTACGCCGGAATCATCTCGAACAGCATGTCCGTTCCGATCGCGACGGGACAACCCTTCTTCATCGCGGCGCTCAGGAACGGCGTGTATTCCTGCTTCATGACGACTTCGCCGACGAAGGTTCCCGGCGCGATCCGCGCCACGTCCATCGGCAGCGGGTCGCCTTCCTTCATGCCGAGCGGCGTGGCGTTGACGACGACGTCGTATCCGGCCGGGTCGTTCGAGCCGGTGGTGACTTTGAGCTTCGGATAGTGCTCGGAAAGGCGCCCGCCGAGCGCCGCAGCGGCCGCTGCATTCGCGTCGTAGAGCCCGATGCCGGCAATGCCGGCGGCTGCCAGCGACGCCGCAATCGCCGACCCCACGCCGCCGGCGCCGACGACCAGCGCCCGCGCGCCCGCGAGCTTGCAGCCCTGGCGCATGACGCCGCGGACGAATCCGGCGCCGTCGAACATGTCGCCCAGCAGCGACCCGTCGGGGCGCTTCAGGATCGCATTGCACGAGCCGGCGATCCTGACCGTCGGCGTGACCTCGTCGAGCAGCGCGACGACCGCGACCTTGTGCGGCATCGTCACCAGCGCGCCGCGGATGTTCGTGAGCCGGAACAGCGGGCGCAGGAATGCCGCGAAGTCCTCCGCCCGCACGCCCATCGGCATCACGACGGCATCGATCCCCGCCTGCGCAAAGTGCGGGTTGTAGATCATCGGCGCCTTGAACGATTCGGTGGGATAACCGATGTGCGCTATCAACGTGGTCTTTCCGCTGATCATGACAGCCCTCCGGTCGGCCGGGTTTTCACTTCAACAGTTGACAGGGCGGAATGCCCGTCTATGATCTGTCGCACCAATGCGCGTTGACGAGCGGCTCACATGACGCAAAGACCAACAACGCCGACGGCCGCCAAGCGACCGGCGAGGCCGCGAACGTACGACGCCGAAAAGACCAAGCGGGACATCCTGGCGACGGCGACCAGGGAGTTCGCGAAGAACGGGTTCAACGGCGCGAGGATCGACGCGATCGCCGCGCGCACCGCGACGACCAAGCGGATGATCTACTATTACTTCGGCGGCAAGGAGCTGCTGTACATTGCCGTGCTGGAGCAGGAATACGCGAAGATCCGCGCCCACGAGCAGGCGCTGCACCTCGAGCAGCTCGATCCCGAGCAGGCGATCCGCGCGCTGACCGAATTCACGTTCGACTACGATCATGCGCACCCCGATTTCGTGCGCCTGGTGGCCATCGAGAACATCCACGGCGCGCGGCACCTCGTCAAGTCGAAGGTGATCCGCCGCGTCAACGTCACCGTCATCGACACGATCGCCGCCATCATCGAGCGCGGCCGCAAGGAACGGATATTCCATTCCCGCCTGAGCGCGGTCGACGTGCACATGATGATGAGCGCGCTGTGCTTTTTTCACGTGTCCAACCTGCATACGTTCGGCGCGATCTTCCGCCGCGATTTCCTGTCGCCGCAGGTGCGGCGGACACACAGGAAGCTGGTCGCCGATTTCATCGTTCATCTGCTGCAGCAACGCTAGCTGCGAGAACATGGGCGCGTCGTCCGGCGCATTGCCTGCCGCGCCGCCGGACGACCGGCGTCGCCGGCCGGCAATGCATTTCTGTTCTTGACATCAACGGGAGTGCCTACCATGATTCCACGAAATGTACGAAACGGTTAGTAACAATGCAACAGAATTTTGTCCGCGCTGCAAACATGGTATTTCGATGACGAGAACGCCCGCGAGGGCGCGAGCACAGAGGGCGCTGCGCACGCGGCGGGCGCATGCCGCACATGGCGCACCGGGATCGGCCGCCCGCGCACGCCGGCGTAGCGAAAACCCAGTTCGAGGAGGAGCGATGGAACCCGGATTCAATTTCGAGCCTCTGACGCCCTCGGCATTCCTGTGGCGCGCCGCGCACGTCTTTCCCGATCGTGTCGGCGTCGTGCAGGACGACGTCAAGTTCACGTACGCCGAATTTCTCGCGCGATCGCTCAAGCTCTCCGGCGCGTTGAAGAGCCTGGGCGTCGCGCCGGGCGATCGCGTCGCGGTTCTCGCCGGCAACACGCACGTGATGCTGGCCGCGCACTATGCCGTGCCGTTCGCCGGCGCGGTGCTCGCCGCGCTCAATACGCGGATCACGCCCGCCGACATGGCCTACATCCTGGGCCATGCCGGCGCCAAGGTCCTGCTCTACGACCAGGAGTATGCGACCGCGGCGATGCAGGCTGCGCGCGAGGTCGGGCCGGGGCTGCGGCTCGTCCGTGTCGGCGGCGATGGCGACGAGCTGGAGGCGATGATCGCGGCCGCCGAACCGCATTTCCTGCCGGTGACGGACGAGCGTTCGCTGCTCGCGCTCAACTACACGAGCGGCACGACCGCGCGGCCCAAGGGCGTCATGTACCACCATCGCGGCGCGTACCTGCAGGCGCTGGCGATGGCGCTGCACATGAAGCTCGACAGCGATTCCGTCTACCTGTGGACGCTGCCGATGTTCCACTGCAACGGCTGGTGCTTCCCGTGGGCGGTCACCGCGATGGGCGGCGTGCATCTGTGCCTGCCCAAGCTCGAGGCCTCCGCGATCTGGCGGCACATGCGGCACTCGGGCGTCAGCCACTTCTGCGCCGCACCGACCGTGCTGACCATGACGATCTGGGATCCCGGCGCGGGCAAGGAGAAGCTGCCGCGGCCGGTGCGCATCGGCACCGGCGGCGCGCCGCCGACCCCTGCCCTGCTCGAGCGTCTCGCCGAGCTGGGGATGGACATCACGCACCTGTACGGCCTCACCGAAACCTACGGGCCGATCGTGCTCTGCGATTGGCGCAGCGAATGGAACCAGCTGCCCATTCCCGAGCAGGCGAAGCTCAAGTCCCGGCAAGGGGTGGGGAACGTGGTCAGCCAGCGCGTGCGCGTCGTCGACGCCAACGGCGCCGACGTGCCCGCCGACGCGACGACGATGGGCGAGATCGCCGTCCGCGGCAACAACGTGATGCTGGGCTATTACAAGGACGACGAGACCACGCGCAAGAGCGTGCCCGACGGCTGGTTCCGCACCGGCGACCTCGGCGTCATGTTCCCGGACGGCTACGTCGCGCTGCGCGACCGGGCCAAGGACATCATCATCTCCGGCGGCGAGAACATTTCCTCGGTCGAGATCGAGGACGCGCTGACGAGCCACGCCGCGGTGCTGGAAGTGGCCGTGGTCGCGGCGCCCGACGAGAAATGGGGCGAGGTTCCGATCGCGTTCGTCACGCTGAAGGAAGGCGCGGCCTGCACCGACGCCGAGCTGATCGAGCACGTGCGCAGCCGGCTCGCGCGGTTCAAGGCCCCGAAGCGCGTCATTTTCGGGCCGCTGCCCAAGACGTCGACGGGCAAGGTGCAGAAGAAGGTGCTTGCGCGACCAATTGCGCGCGGCGTAGCGCCAGCAACTTTTCGAGACAGGAGATGCCATGGAAGCGCGAGCCAGGAAGACGAAGCCCCGTCTTCCGCTGAAGGAAATCGACGACAAGAACAAGAAGCGCATCGTCGAGCTGAACGGCGAGTTCCTCAACCTCTACCGCGTGCTCGGCCACCATGCGAACCTGCTGTCGGCGTGGATCGAATTCGCGTACACGCTGCGGCGCGACTGCAAGACGGCGCGCACGCTGCGCGAGCTCATGATCCTGCGCGGCGCCCAGCTCGAGGGCTCCGCGTACGAATGGCACCAGCACCGGCGCTGGGCGCGGGCGCAGGGCGTGCCGCCGGAGCAGATCGAGGACCTCTTCTTCTGGCGCGAATCGCCGCGCTTCAGCCCGCCGAGTGCGCCGCGCTCGCGCTGACCGAGGCGATGATGCACGGCGACGTGTCCGACGAGGATTTCGCCGAGCTGGCGAAGCATTTCAGTTCGAGCGAGATCATCGAGCTGGCGTTGACGGCGGGCTTCTACGCGATGGTGCCGCGCGTGCTCAACGCGTTGAAGGTTCCGATCGAGGAAGAAACCCTGAACGCGCCCGTCGGCAACGAAAAGTAGGAGTCAAATGGGGGAGTCATGGACAAGAGAACGAACGCAGCGGCGCCACAGCAAGGCGAGATCTGCCAGCGGGACCGGCGCGTCCATCCGCCGGCCTATACGCCCACCTACAAGACCAGCGTGCTGCGCTCGCCGCGCAATGCGCTGATCTCGCTGCAGAACTCGCTGTCCGAGATCACCGCGCCCGTCTTCGCGCGCCGACGAGCTGGGTCCGCTCGATCACGACCTCATCATGAACTACGCGAAGGACGGCCTGCCGGTGGGCGAGCGCATCGTCGTCCACGGCCATGTGCTGGACGAGTTCGGGCGCGGCGTGCCCAATGCGCTGGTCGAGGTGTGGCAGGCCAATGCGGGTGGCCGCTACCGGCACAAGAAGGACAGCTACATCGCGCCGATCGACCCGAACTTCGGCGGCTGCGGCCGCGTCCTCACCGACCGCGACGGGCACTACGTCTACCGGACGATCAAGCCGGGGCCCTATCCGTGGCGCAACAGCGTCAACGACTGGCGGCCCGCGCACATCCACTACTCGATCTCGGGAACCGCCTGGGTGCAGCGGCTCATCACGCAGATGTATTTCGAAGGCGACCCGCTGATCGCCCAGTGCCCGATCGTGAAGACGATCCCGAGCGAGGCGGCGATCCGCCAGCTGATCGCCCCGCTCGACAAGAACGTGGCCGTTCCGCTCGACAGCCTCGCCTACCGGTTCGACATCGTGCTGCGCGGCACGCGCGCCACGTGGTTCGAGAACCGCCTCCAGACCGACGGCGCGATGCAAAGCGAGTGACGACCATGGTGAACGAGTTGAACTACCTCAAGGAATCGGCGTCGCAGACGGCGGGCCCGTACGTTCACATCGGCCTCGCGCCCAAGCAGGCGGGCTTCGACATCTTCGACCGGAACTTCTCCAACGTGCTGGCCGGGCCGAAGACCAAGGGCGAGAAGATCCGCATCGAGGGACGCGTGATCGACGGGTCGGGAACGCCCGTGCGCGACGTGCTGCTCGAATTGTGGCAGGCCAATGCCGCCGGCAAGTACAACCATCCGGCCGACAGGCAGAAGAAGGCGCTCGACCCGTCGTTTCGCGGCTGGGGGCGCGCCTGCTCCGACTTCGAGACCGGCGTGTGGGCGTTCGAGACGATCAAGCCGGGCGCGGTCGAAGGGCGCAACGGCCGGCCGATGGCGCCGCACGTCAACCTCTGGATCGTCGCCCGCGGCATCAACATCGGCCTCAACACGCGGATGTATTTCTCCGACGAGGAAAAGGCCAACGCCGCCGATCCCGTGCTGAACCTGATCGAATGGGAAGTGCGGCGCAAGACGCTGATCGGCAGCAAGGTGAGCAAGGGCGGCAAGGCCGTCTACCGCTTCGACATTCACCTGCAGGGTCCGGAGGAAACGGTGTTCTTCGACGTCTGACGCGCACGCCGTGCTGACGACGCTGTTCACGACCGACGCGATGCGCGCGATCTTCGCCGATCGCGCACGCGTTCAGCGCATGCTGGACGTCGAGGCCGCGCTCGCGGCCGCGGAAGCGCGCGCGGGCGTGATTCCGGCCGATGCGGCGCCCGCGATCGCCGCGTGCTGCCGCGCCGAATGCTACGACCTCGACGCGCTCGCCGCGGCGGCTCGCAACGCCGGCAACCTCGCGATTCCGCTGGTGTCGGCGCTCACGCGCAAGGTCGGCGAGGACGGCAGCGCCGCCAAGGGCTACGTGCACTGGGGCGCGACCAGCCAGGACATCATCGATACCGGTCTCGTGCTGCAGCTCCGTGACGCGCTGGCGCTCGATCGAGCGCGACGTCGAGCGGCTCGGCGCCGCGCTGCGCATCCAGATCGCCCGCCACCGGCTGACGGTAATGCCCGGCCGCACCTGGCTGCAGCAGGGCCTGCCGATCACGCTCGGATTGAAGCTCGCGGGCATTCTCTGCGCGCTATCGCGCGACCGTGCGCGGCTCGCGGCGCTGCACCCGCGGCTCATGGTGCTGCAATTCGGCGGTGCGGCGGGCACGCTCGCGTCGCTGGGCGAACGGGGCCCGGCGGTCGAGCGCGCGCTTGCCGATGCGCTCTCGCTCGACGTCGCGCCCACGCCCTGGCACACGCAGCGCGACCGGCTGTGCGAGCTCGCCGCCGCGGTCGGCATCCTCACGGCAACGCTGGGCAAGCTTGCGCGCGATCTCGCGCTGCTCGCGCAGACGGAAGTCGGCGAAGCATTCGAGCCGGCCGCGCCCGGACGCGGCGGCTCGTCGACGATGCCGCAGAAGCGCAATCCGGTCGGCGCCTCGATCGCGATCGGGGCCGCGGTGCGCGTTCCCGCGCTCGTCGGCACGATGCTGTCGGCCGCCGTGCAGGAGCACGAGCGCGGGCTCGGCAACTGGCCGGCCGAATGGGATACGCTGCCGGAGATCATGTGCCTTGCCGCGGGTTCGCTCGACGCGATGGCCGAGACCGTGGGCGGCCTCGAGGTCGACGCGCAGCGGATGCGCGCGAACCTCGAGCTTTCGCGGGGCCAGATCCTCGCCGAAGCCGTCCAGATGGCGCTCGCGCCGAAGCTCGGCCGCGACGTTGCGCACCAGCTCGTCGGCGACGCGTCGAAGCGCGCGACGCGCGACGGCAGGCACCTCAAAGACCTGCTGAGCGAGGACGCGCGCGTGCGCGCCGTGGTCGACGACAGCGCGCTCGCGCGCCTGTTCGATCCGGTCAACTATCTGGGCTCGACCGGTGTCTTCATCGACCGCGCGCTCGCCGCCGGCTGACCTGCGACATCGACGACGGGGACGCGAACATGAACCTTACGCTGGAAGGACGCACCGCGCTCGTCACCGGAGCGAACGGTGGACTCGGCAGCCATTTCGCGCAGACGCTTGCCGGCGCCGGTGCCCGTGTCGCCGTGGCGGCGCGGCGGCTCGACTCGCTCGCGGCCGTGCAGAAGGCGATCGAAGGCACGGGCGGGCGCGCCGTGCCGGTGGCGCTCGACGTGACCAGCCCGCAGAGCGTCGCCGACGCGTTCGATGCGGCAGCCGCCGCGCTTGGCCCCGTCACCGTCGTCGTCAACAATGCCGGCATCGCGATCACGAAGCCGCTGCTCGACCACACGGAAGACGATTGGCAGCAGGTGATCGAGGTGAACCTCAATGGCGCCTGGCGGGTCGCGCAGGCGGCTGCCCGCCACATGGTCAAGCACGCGCAAGGGGGCAGCATCGTGAACATTGCGTCGATCCTGGGTTTGCGCGTCTCCGCACAGGTGCCAAGCTACGCGGCATCGAAGGCGGCGCTGATCCAGCTGACCAAGGCGATGGCGCTCGAGCTCGCGCGGCACCGGATCCGCGTGAACGCGCTGGCACCCGGCTATGTCGAAACCGGGATCAACCGCGAGTTCTTCGCGAGTGAGCCCGGCCAGGCACTGATCAAGCGGATTCCGCAGCGCCGCATCGGAAAACCGGAAGAGCTCGACGGCGCATTGCTGCTGCTCGCCTCCGATGCGGGATCGTATACGACCGGCGCCGTGCTGGCGGTCGACGGCGGCCACGTGGTCAACACGCTATGATCACGGCATGAGCACATCCGCAAACGACGGCGGCGTCCGGGGGATCTACGACTTCTGGCTCGGACTCATCCCGCAGTTCTTCGGGCAATTGGGGGCGGCCATGCCGGCGGGCACCCGGACCGCGGCATCGCCCATCCCCGGGTTGTCGTTTCCGGCCGATCAGGTCGCCCGCGCCGCCACGATGACGCAGGAGGCGCTGCAAAGCATCGCGCGTGCCTACACGCCGATGCTGCAGGCCGCGGGCGCGCCGGGCCTGCTCGGCCAGTGGGCGACGGCGATGCCGTTCTTCTCCGGCGCGCAAGGCACCGCGGGTGACGGTGGCGCCGCACCCGGTCAGGCGGGCATGTTCAACCCGTGGGCGGCCGCGATGTCGTTCCCGCCCGGCGGTGAGGCGAGACCCGCACCCGCCGCCGCAGCGATACCCGCAGCACCAGGCATGTTCGGGCCCTGGGCGGCAGCATTGTCGATGGTCCCGGGCGCACAGGCGCAAATGGGCGAAGCCGCCAAGGCGGCCGTTGCGGCGATGAATCTGCCGGGCGCATGGATCGCGATGCTGCCGTTCAACGCCGGCGCCCAGGCGGGTACGGGGGATGTCGGACGCTCCATGACGAACCTTGGCATGGTGCCGTTCCAGACGATGCAGCAGGCGTGGCGCGATTACGGCACGCAGATGGCGAGTGTCATGCCGCAGGCCTTCACCAGCAGCTTCGATCGTACGTTCGGCGCGCTGACCGACGCACTGGGCTTCGGCCCGCTGCGCAAGTTGCAGGCGGCGTGGCAGGATCTGCTCGCTGCCTCGATGGCGCAGAATCAGGCGCACGCGCATTATGCGATGCTCGTCCAAGGCGCGCTTTCGGCGGGGCTCGAGGGCCTGTTGAAACGACTCGCCGAAATGGCGGAAGCCGGCGAGCGCCTCGACAGCGTGCTGGCACTGCTGCGGCTGTGGGCGGTGAATACGGAGCGGGCCGTCCACGAGGTGCTCCAATCCGAGGAAGGATTGGCCGCGACCGCCGCTGTCGCGCGCGCCGGGCTCGCCCATCGCCGCCACCTCCAGCATATGGCCGGCATCATCGCCGACGGACTCGACATGGCAACGCGCCGCGACCTCGACGAGGCGTTCCGCGAGATCCAGGAACTGAAGCGCGAATTGCGCAAGATGCGAGAGCCGGCGAGGGCGCGAGGCGGGCCGCGCAAGGCGCGCACCCATGCCTAGCGGAGGATTCCGACATGATGAATGCGACTGAAAGGGCCATGCTCGCGGCACGCGCGGCGGCGGCCGTGGCGATCACTCCGTCCTCCCTTGCGGCCGAGATCGACTCGGCGCGGGACAAGATCACGCGCGGCCTCGCCCGCATGTCGGAGATTTCGGACGACGATCTCGCGATCGCCACGGTCCCGCGCGAGGAAGTCTGGCGCGAGGACATGGTCCGCCTCTACCGCTGCAACCCTGTCGTCGACAATCCGCATCCGGTCCCGATCCTCATCACGTACGCGCTGGTGGGCCGCTTCCAGATGATCGACCTCGAAGCCGATCGCTCGCTCGTGCGCAAGCTGCTCGCCCAGGGCTTCGACGTCTATTTCATCGACTGGGGCCTGCCGTCGCGCGCGCAGCGCTGGCTCACGATCGACGACTACGTCTCGGGCTATCTCGATCGCTGCGTCGACTACATCTGCGAGCGCGACGACGTCGACAGGATCAACATGCTGGGGATCTGCCAGGGCGGCGTATTCACCGCATGCTACGCCGCGCTTTTTCCCGACGAAGGTGCGCAATGTCGCGTTCGCGGTGACGCCCATCGACTTTCACGGTGACATCGACCAGCCGCAACCCGGCTCGGGGTACATGAACCAGTGGGCGCGCGCGCTCACGCCGGAGGACATCGACGACCTGGTCGATGCGTACGGCGCGGCGCCCGGCAGCATGGTGGGCTTGGCGTTCCTGATGATGAACCCGGTCTCGAACCTCACCAAGTACACGATCGACCTGATCGACGTCCTCGACGACGACGCGAAGCTCCTCAATTTCCTGCGCATGGAGCGGTGGATCGCCGATCGCCCCGACCACCCGGGCGAAGTCGTCCGGCAATGGTTCAAGGACCTCTACCAGGGGAACAAGCTCATCAGGAACGAGCTGGTGCTGGGCGGGCGCACGGTCGACTTGCGCAACATCACGATGCCCGTGCTCAACATCTACGCGACCGGCGACACGGTCATCCCCGTGTCGTGCTCGCAGGGTGTGCGCGAGCATTTCGGCACCGACGATTACACGGAGGTCGCGGTGCCCGGCGGCCACATCGGCACGTTCGTCGGCGGCAAGGCACAGAAGATCCTCGCGCCCACGATGGCCGACTGGTTCAAGGCGCGCAGCGGCTGACGCATGGACCGCCGGCGTGATCGGGTCCGCGTCCGGCGCGGGAGTCGGCCGCGGCGGTCACGGGATCCTTTCCCGAGTTGAACGCAATGGGCATTGCAGAGGTTTCGGTCAATGACAACACCGTGCATCATCACCGTCGCCATCACGGGCTCGGTGCCGAAGAAAAAGGACAATCCGGCGGTTCCCATCGCCGTTGCGGAACAGATCGAATCGACGCAGGAAGCATTCGAGGCCGGCGCAACGCTCGCTCATCTGCACGTGCGCAACGACGACGAATCGCCGACGTCGGACCCGGGCCGGTTCGACCAGCTGCTCGCGGGGATTCGCAAGCATTGTCCCGGGATGATCACGCAGCTCTCGACCGGCGGGCGCTCCGGCGCGGGCCACGAGCGTGGCGCGATGCTATCGCTGCGGCCCGATATGGCGTCGCTCGCCACGGGGTCGGTCAACTTCCCGACGCGCGTCTACGAGAACTCGCCCGAGCTCGTCGACTGGCTCGCCGGCGAAATGCTCCGCCACGGCATCAAGCCCGAAGTCGAGGCGTTCGACCTGTCGATGATCTTCCAGGCAGCCGCGATGGAGAAGTCCGGCAGGATCAAGGGACCGCTGCACGTGCAGTTCGTCATGGGCGTGAGGAACGCGATGCCCGTCGATCGCGACGTGTTCGAGTTCTATGTGAAGACATTGAAACGGCTCGACCCCATCGCGACGTGGACGGGCGCGGGCATCGGCCGCGACCAGGTCACGCTGGTCCGCTGGTCGCTGGAGCTAGGCGGCCATTGCCGGACCGGTTTCGAGGACAACGTGCGCCTGACCAAGGACACGCTGGCGCCGTCGAACGCGGCACTGGTGAAGCAGGTCGTCGACCTCTGCCCGCAGTACGGCCGACACCCGGCGTCGGTCGCCGAGGCCCGACGGCTGCTGTCGTTGTCGGCGGCGGCATAACCGTCGCGCGGGACCTCGCACGGCGCGCTGCAACAGGAGGACCCTCCCCGTGCCGCTGATCGCTGCCGCAGATGCCCGGTTCCATTATCGAATCGACGGCCCGGAGGGCGCACCGGTCGTGATGCTCTCGAATTCCCTCGGCACGTCGCTCTCGATGTGGGATCCGCAGATCGCGGCGCTGGCGGCCACCCATCGCGTGCTGCGCTACGACAGCCGCGGCCACGGGCAATCGGAGGTCACCGGGGGACCGTATACGATCGAGCAACTGGCGCGTGACGCGCTCCACGTCATGGACGCGCTCGGGATCGATCGCGCGCGCTTCTGCGGCCTGTCGATGGGCGGCATGGTAGGGCAGTGGCTGGGCGCGAATGCGCCCCAGCGATTCGCCAAGCTGGTGCTGTGCAACACGGCGGCGCTCATCGGCGCCGCCCGAGGCGTGGAACGCGCGCATCGATGCCGTGCGCAACGGTGGCATGGCCGCCATCGTCGACGCGGTGCTGGCGCGGTGGTTCACCGCCGGATTCCTCGCGCAGGCGACGGACGCCGTCGCGCAGACGCGCGCGATGCTGCTCGCCACGCCGGCGGACGGTTACACGGCCTCGTGTGCCGCCGTGCGCGACATGGACCTGCGCGCAAGCGCGGCCCGCATCGCCGTGCCGACGCTGGTGATCGCCGGCACGTACGACGTCGCCACGCCGGCAGCGGACGGCCGCTTCCTCGCCGACCGCATCAAGGGTGCCCGATACGTGGAGCTCGCCGCGGCGCACCTGTCCAATGTCGAGTCCGCGCCGGCATTTTCGCGCGCGCTCATCGAATTTCTCACCGCGTAAGGGAGCCGACGATGGATGACCGCGAGCGTTACGCGAAGGGGATGGAAGTCCGCCGCGCGGTGTTGGGCGATGCGCACGTCGACCGCTCGCTGGCCCGGCGGAGCCCAATCAACGAGGAATTCCAGGACCTGATTACGCGCTATGCGTGGGGCGAAATCTGGACCCGCCCCGGTTTGCCGCGGCATACGCGAAGCCTCATCACCCTGGCGCTGATGATCGCGTTGCACCACCACGACGAATTCAAGATGCACGTGCGCGCCGCATTCAACAACGGCGTCACCAGGGACGAGATCAAGGAAGTCATCCTGCAGTGCGCGATCTATGCCGGTGTGCCGGCCGCCAATTCCGCGTTTGCACTGGCCGAGGAAGTGTTCGCGCAAATTCCGTAGCGAGGGCAGGGCGCCTTCGCAAGGCAGGAATTCACGCCGCCCGTGCGGGACGATTCCCGGCCGCACCGGCGCGATCCGCAAGGCGGCTCTCGATTCGCTGGCGTCGTTGCGCACCCATGCGCTCGCCACGATCGCGTCAACGTCCGCGTTTTGCCTGCCCAGCCGCTCCTCTTTGCGCGCCGCGCGTTGCCGCTTGACACGCCTTCGCCACGCCCGGAAGGCGCTGCGCCAGGCGACGCCTTCGCCAGAACGCAATCCGGTAAACTAGGTTAACGGTGCCGCAATGCTGCAAGCGCTTAAGATGAGACAGGAAAACGACGAGAACTCGAGCACCGCCAAAGACGCACTGGCCCAGCATACGCCCATGATGCGGCAATACCTGCGCGCCAAGGCGGAGCATCCGGACAAGCTCTTGTTCTACCGGATGGGCGACTTCTACGAGCTGTTCTACGATGATGCGCAGCGCGCCGCGCGCCTGCTCGACATCACGCTCACGGCGCGCGGCCAGTCCGCGGGCTCGCCGATCCCGATGGCCGGGGTGCCGTTCCATGCCGTCGACGGCTATCTCGCGAAGCTGATGAAGGTCGGCGAGTCGGTTGCGATCTGCGAGCAGATCGGCGACCCGGCGACCAGCAAGGGACCGGTCGAGCGCAAGGTGCTGCGCGTGATCACGCCCGGCACGGTGACCGATGCCAACCTGCTCGACGCCAAACGCGACAGCCTGCTGGTCGCCGCGAATCCGGGCCGCCATCGCACCGGCATCGCCTGGCTCAACCTTGCCTCGGGGCAATTCACGCTGGCGGAGGTGCCCGTCGCCGAGTTCGCCGCCGCGCTCGAACGTCTCGACGTCGCCGAGTTGCTGGTCCCGGACGGGGCGACCATTCCCGTGCTGCGGGGCGCGACCGTGCCGATGCGGGCGCTGCCCGCCTGGCGGTTCGACCACGCGGCCGCAACCCGGGCACTGGCCAAGCAATTCGGCACCCGCGACCTCGCCGCTTTCGGCGTCGAGGATCTCGACCTCGCCGTCGGTGCCGCCGGCGCCCTGCTCGAGTATGCCGCCGGCACGCAGGCGGCGGCGCTCGCCCATGTGCGCACGCTCGCGGTCGAAAGCGCCGGCGAATATCTGCAGCTCGACGCCGCGACGCGCCGCAATCTCGAAATCACCGCCACGCTGCGCGGCGAACCCGCGCCGACCCTCTTGTCGCTCCTCGACGCCTGCGCGAGCGCGGCCGGAAGCCGGCTGCTGCGGCATTGGCTCACGCATCCGCTGCGCTCGCCGGTGGCGGCCACGGCTCGCCATGCCGCGGTCGCGGCGTGGCAGGAACGCCCGTCGGCGCGACGCGAATTCGCGCGCGAGCTCGCCCGCACGGTCGACCTCGAGCGCATCGCGGGACGGGTCGCGCTCCTGTCGGCGCGGCCGCGCGACCTGTCCGGACTCCGCGACACGCTGGCGCGACTGCCGGCATTGAAAGATGCCGTCATCGCGGCCGCCCCGGCCGACGCGGCGCCATTGCTCGCGGCCCTCGCCGCTGATCTCGACGCCGACCCGCAATGGGCGGCACTACTGGCGCGCGCCATCGCGCCGGAGCCCGGCGCGCAGGTCAGGGACGGCGGCGTCATCGCCGCCGGGTTCGATGCCGACCTCGACGAATTGCGCGCGATCGACGACCACTGCGGCGAATTCCTGCTCGCACTGGAAACGCGCGAGCGCGAGCGCACCGGCATCGCCAACCTCAAGGTCGAGTACAACCGCGTCCACGGCTTCTACATCGAGGTGACCAACGCCCATTCCGCGCGGGTGCCGGATGATTACCGCCGCCGGCAGACGCTGAAGAGCGCCGAACGCTACATCACGCCGGAGCTGAAGGCCTTCGAGGACAAGGCGCTGTCGGCGCAGGAACGGGCACTCGCGCGCGAAAAGCTGCTCTACGAACGACTCCTCGTCGACCTCGCGCCGGCGATTCCCGCGCTCGCGAAGGCGGCGGCGGCGCTCGCGGCACTCGATGTGCTCACCACGTTCGCCGAGCGCGCCGAAACGCTCGGCCTGGTCCGGCCCACGTTCGTCGCCGCCACCGGCCTCGTCATCCGCGGCGGCCGCCATCCGGTCGTCGAGCGGCAGGTCGAAGCGTTCATCCCGAACGACCTCGCCCTCGCACCCGAGCGGCGCCTTTTGATCGTCACCGGCCCCAACATGGGCGGCAAGTCGACGTACATGCGGCAGGCGGCGGTGATCGTGCTGCTCGCGTTCTGCGGCTCGTGGGTACCGGCCGAGGCGGCCGAAATCGGACCCATCGACGCGATCCACACGCGGATCGGCGCCGCCGACGATCTTGCCGGCGGCCGTTCCACCTTCATGGTCGAAATGACGGAAGCCGCCGCGATCCTGCACCGCGCGACGCCGCAGAGCCTCGTTCTGATCGACGAAATCGGCCGTGGCACATCGACGTTCGACGGACTGGCGCTGGCGTGGGCGATCGCGCATCAACTGGCGGAGAAGAACCGCAGCCTCGCGCTCTTCGCGACGCACTATTTCGAGCTGACGGCGCTGCCGGCCGAGATCGACGGTTGCGCCAATATCCATTTCGACGCGGTGCTGCACGCGGGCGCCAAGGGCGACGGCATCGTCTTCCTGCACGCGGTCGCCGACGGCCCGGCCAACCAAAGCTACGGGTTGCAGGTGGCGAAGCTCGCCGGCGTGCCCGCCGACACGATCCGCCGCGCCCGGAGCTATCTCGCGCGCCTCGACAAGTTCAGCGCCGGCGGCGGGGGCCAGGCCGACCTCTTCGCCTCGTCCGGTGCCGCCGGCGAGATCGTGAACGAATCACCGGGTCCGGCGATCGGGGAGGCCGGAATCCTGGCCGAAACGCTCGCCGCGCTCGATCCCGACGCGATGACGCCGCGCGACGCGCTGGCGGCGCTCTACGAGCTCAAGCGGCTCAGCAATTCGTAACTCGACGGACCCGCAGATCGCGCGCGGCCCGTCAGTGGTGGTGGTGATGTCCCTCGGGGCCGTGCGCGTGGCCGTGCTGGACTTCTTCGGCGGTCGCCGGGCGGACATCGAGAATCCGGCATTCGAAACGCACGCGCTTTCCGGCCCAGGCGTGATTGCCGTCGAGCACGACCTTGCCGTCGGCGATGTCCGTCACCGTGAAGACGATGCCCTCGCCCTGCTCGTCGCCGTCGTTGACGTAGGACTCGAACATCATGCCCTTGGTGACGTCGGGCGGCAGCCGGCTCGCGGCTTCGATCTTGACCAGGTCCGGATCGTATTCGCCAAACGCGTCGGCGGGCTCGAGCGTCACCGAAACCGTTTCGCCGGGTTTCTTGTGCACGAGCGATTCCTCGAGCTTCGGCGGCATGCCCGAGAAGCCGCCGTGAAGGTAGACGACCGGGTCATCGGTGGATTCGAGCAGCGTGTTGTCGGCGTCAAAAAGATCGAACGTCAGCGTGACGACCGTGTTCGCGAAAATGTTCATCGGGGGTCTCGACACCGGAATGGTTGGGAGAGTGGCGCATGCCCGGCGCCGAAGGCCGCCCGCGGGGCACGGCGGCCATTGTAGCGCAGCCGGTATCCTATAATCGGACGATGGCGCTACCCATCGAGACGCCGGCCGCCATGCCCGCGACGTTGCTCGGCGGCCGCACCGCCGCCGCATTCCTCGCGGCGTTCTGGCATAAGGAAGCGCTGCTCGTCCGCCGCGCGATCCCGGGCTTCGCGGGACTCTACGACAAGCCCGCCTTGCTGGCGCTCTCCGAGCGCGACGAGGTCGAGTCGCGGCTCGTGGTGCGCGACGGCGCGCGCTGGACGCTCGTTCATGGACCGTTTTCGCGCCGCGACTGGAAGGGGCTGCCCGCGCGCAACTGGACGCTGCTGGTGCAGGGCGTCAACCTCCACTCCCAAACCGCCGACGCGCTGCTGCGCCGGTTTTCGTTCGTCCCCTACGCGCGGCTCGACGACCTGATGGTCAGCTACGCGGCGCCCGGCGGCGGCGTCGGACCGCACGTCGATTCGTACGACGTGTTCCTGCTGCAAGGCAGCGGACGGCGACGCTGGAAATACGGCCGCCAGGACGATCTTGCGCTGCGGGACGGCCTGCCGCTCAAGATCCTGAAGCGCTTCGTGCCCGAACAAACCGCCGTTCTCGATCCCGGGGACATGCTCTACCTGCCGCCGCAGTACGCGCACGATGGCATTGCCGTCACCGAATGCACCACCTGCTCGATCGGGTTCCGGGCGGCAAGCTCGAACGACCTGGCGACGGCGTTTCTCGATTTCCTGCGCGACGAGCTCGATCTGCCCGGCCGTTACGCCGACCCGGATCTCGCGCCGACCCGCGCGCCGGCCAGGATCGGCGCCGCGATGCGCCGGCAATGCGCGCGGACGATCAACGCCATCCGGTGGGACGCTGCCACCGTCGCCCGCTTCGTGGGTTGCTGGCTCTCCGAGCCGAAGCCCAATGTGTTTTTCGAGCCGCCGGCACGTCCCCGTTCGCGCCCGGCTTTCGCGGCGGCCGCGCTGAAGCACGGCCTGCGCTTGAATCCGCGCACCCAACTGCTTTACGATGATCGGTATCTGTTCGTCAACGGCGCTGCCGTGCCGTGGCCTGCGGCAGGTGCGCCGGCGCTCGCCCGCCTCGCGAACGCGAGGGCGCTTGCGCCGCGCGACACGGAAGCGCTTCCGCCGCCGGTTGCGGCACTGCTATACGACTGGTATCGCCATGGCTACCTCAACTCCAGCAGCAATTGACACCCTTCCTCCGGTGACACCCCGCCGGGAGACCCTCGACACCCTCGCCGCCCAGGTCGCGGCCATCGACGAATTGATCGGCCTCGCGCAGCGCTCGGTCCGCGTGTTCGACATCGATCTCTCGGAGATGGGCTGGAACCGGCCGGAACGCATCGATCGACTTGCCGCGTTCCTGCGCCGGTCGCGACACGCGCGGCTCGAGATCATCGTCCACGACACGCGCTACATCGAAGGCCGATGCGCGCGGCTCACCGCGTTGCAGCGACTGTTCGGCGAGGCCGTCGTCGTCCGGCGGACCGGCCCGGAGGCACGCGGCGCGATGGATCCGCTCGTCATTGTCGATGGTCGCCATTACCTGCATCGCTTCCACATCGACCGGCCGGGCGCGGCGTTGGGGATCCTGCAGCCGCAGGCGTTGAAGCCCCTGATCCATCGTTTCGACGAGATCTGGGCCACCGGGGAAGCGGGCGTGCAGGGCAACGTGCTGGGCCTTTGAGCGGATGCGCAGGGGCCAGGCCTTTGCCGCATCGCACAATCCCATTGAATCATTGGGGAATTGTGCTATAGTGATCAACGTTCGGTCGCAACGCTGTGGCGCGCGCGTTGTCGTGGACACGCCGGCATGCGCGGCGGCCGATAGCGCTAACCCACTCTCATCGACACTCGTCTAAGGGAACCTCCAATGAACAAGTCGCTCTTCATCGCCGCTGCTCTGGCCCTCGCCGTGACGGCGTGCGGCGAAAAGACCCCGCCGCCCCCTCCGCCCGCTGCGTCCGCTCCGCCTGTCGTCGCGCCCGCTCCGGCGCCCGCGCCCGCACCCGCGGAACCGGCGAAGGATGCCGCTGCCCCGGCCCCCGCGCCAATGGCTCCCGCTCCGGCCGCGGAACCCCCGAAGGACGCGCCCAAGAAGTAAGTCGGGCCATCCCGACGCGTAAAGGCCGACCCGCGGGTCGGCCTTTACCATTTCCGGTGACGCTTCCGCGCGCGGGTTGCGAGACGCGTCGTGGCCGCCACCGCCCGTCGCTACAGCGGCGCGCCGATCCGCTGGGCGACTTCGCGGTAGTGCTCGATCACGCTGCCGAGATCGCGACGAAAGCGGTCCTTGTCCAGCTTCTCGCCGGTCTTCGCGTCCCATAGCCGGCAGCCGTCGGGCGTGAATTCGTCGCCAAGCACCAGAGCACCGGCGGGGTCATCGGTCGGATGCCCGAACTCGAGCTTGTAATCGACGAGATCGATGCCGGCGGCGGCGAAGAGCGGCTTCAGCACCGCATTGACCTTGTGCGTGAGCGCCTTCATTTCACCGATCTCGGCGGCGCTCGCCCAACCGAGCACGCGGATGTGGTCGTCGTTGACCAGCGGATCGTGCAGCGCGTCGCTCTTGAGGAAGAATTCGAAGATCGGCTCGGAGAGCCGGGTCCCCTCGTCGAGGCCGTAGCGCTTGGCCATCGAGCCGGCGCAGATGTTGCGCACGACGCATTCGACCGGCACCATTTTCATCTTCCTGACGAGCGATTCGCGCTCGTTCAGGAGGCCGACGAAATGCGTCGGCACGCCGGCGGCGGCGAGCTTGCCCATCACGTACGCGTTGATCCGGTTGTTGGTCTCGCCCTTTTGCGCGAGCTGCGCGAGCTTGACCCCGTCGAACGCCGAGACGTCGTCGCGATAATGCATGACGAGCCGATGCGGATCGTCGGTCGCGTACACGGTCTTGGCCTTGCCGCGATAGAGTTCCTGCCGTTTTTCCATGCCGCGCTCTCCCCTGGACGTTGCGCCCGGTTCCGTTAGATGAGTTCCCGCCAGCCGAACCCGGCGGCCTGATCGGCCACGCCGATCCAGTCCGGCGTGCAGTCGAGCGCCGCGCACAGCGCCGCGCGCGCCTTGGCCGGCGTGTTGTTCTGCTGCGACAGGTGCGCGGCCACGATGTGCTGGAGCTTCGACGTGTCGATCCGCGCCAGGATCTCCGCCGCCGCCTCGTTGTGCAGGTGGCCGAACGGCCCGGCGATCCGCTGCTTCAGCGGGAACGGGTACGTGCTTTGCGCGAGCAGGTCGAGGTCGTGGTTGCACTCGAGCACCAGCGCGTCACACCCGCTCAGGCTCGCCTCGACGTAAGGGGTCGAGGCGCCGATGTCGGTCAGCACGCCGAGCCGGTGCGCGCCGTCGCCGACGACGAACTGCACTGGTTCGCGCGCATCGTGCGGGACGGGAAACGGGCAGATCGTGAGCGCGCCGATCGCGAACGAGTCGTGGCTGTCGAAGCCGAAGACATTGGCCAAGCTGCCGAGGCGCCCCGCGACCGCCGTCAGCGTGCCGAAAGTCGCCCAGACCGCGATCCGGTGGCGCGCCGCGAACTTGGGCACGCCGCCGATATGATCCGAGTGTTCGTGGGTGACGAGAATCGCGGCCAGCGAATCCGGGGTGATACCGAGCCGCGCGAGCCGGGTGGCCGTGTCGTTGACGCCAAACCCGCAGTCGATCATGACCCGGGTGCCGTCCGCCTCGATGACGAGGCCGTTGCCCTCGCTGCCGCTGCCCAGTGACGCGAAGCGCATCGGCGGCCGCGTCAGCGTGCCGGCGGCGGGCCGCGCCGGGCCACGGCGACGCCAGGCGCTGCGCGCGCGCGCACGGCGGCCATTACTTGAGCTGGTCCTTGAGCAGCGCGAGGATCTTTTCGCTGTTCGGCGTCTTGTCCGGCGCGCCGTTGACGTCCTGCACCGTGACGAGCGCGGGCGGCGCCGACTCGGCGACGAGGATCCGGTACTGTTCCGGCTTTTCGGTGGTGTCTTTCCAGAACATGAGCTTCGCGAGCCAGCCGGGATCCTTGGTGGTGGCATCGGGATCGGCGTAGCGGACGAAGTACACGCCCTTCGAGCGGTCGCGGTCGACGACGGTGAAGCCCACGCGGTCGAGCGCCAGGCCGACGCGCCGCCAGACGCGGTCGAACGTGTCGTCGACGTAGAGCCGCGCCGTGCCGTCAGGGGCCTTGTCGATCCGCGCATGATCCGGCACCGCGCCCGGCGTCGTGGTCGCCGCGACCGCCCGCGCGGCCTCCGCATCCGACGTGCCGAATTTCACCATCAGCCGCGTCAGGAATTCGGCCTCGATGCCGGGATTGGGCGGCATCACCGCCCACTGGAATCCGGCCGGCGAGACTTTGTCGATCGTGACGGTCGGCACCTGCTCCATCCGCCGCTGGGACACATAGACTTCCATGGTGCCGGGCTCGGCGCCGCGCTCGATCCGGGTGCGGAACTTGTCGCGCTTGTAGGTCTGGAAGAAAACATCGCCCAGCTTGCCCATCGATTGGCGCAGGAAATCCGGCGGCAGCTCCGCCCGATTTTCCGCCCAGTCGGTTTCCATGATGCCGAGGTTCGGCTGCTCGATCGCCAGCGCGAAGCCGTTCTCGCCCCAGAACTGGCGGCAGACATTCCACGCCTGGTCGGGGGTCGCCTTCACGACCAGCCAGCGCTCGGTGCCTGATTTCATGATCCGCGCGTCGGCGTTGGCGTTGGGCGCGATGTCGCCGCCGGAGCGCGGCCGCGTGGCGTCGCGGGCGGCGAGCCCCGACGCCGTCGCGACGTTGTAGCGGTCGTCGTATTGCGGGGTGGTGAGGTCCGGGGGAACCTCCAGCGCCGGCGCGCTGGACACCGATTTGTAATCGATCTTCTTGCCGAGCGAGCCGGTCAACGATTCGCAGCCGGTGAGGGCGAAGATCACGCCTGCGGCCAGAACGGCCGCGCGTGCGCGGGGAGATTGGAAAGCAGCGTGCATGCGTGACACCTTGACGTTCATCCGAGACAGCCGGCGTCGCGCAACGCGGCGCGGACCGTCTCGTGATACTGCGGCGACAGCGGGACCAGCGGCAGCCGCAACTCGTTTTGAATGTATCCCATTTCCGCCAGCGCCCACTTGACCGGGATCGGGTTCGCTTCGACGAAGAGCTTCCGGTGGAGCGCGAGCAGCCGGTCGTTGCAGGCGCGCGCGGCCGCGAAATCGCCCGCGAGCGCTGCCGCGCACATCTTCGCCATCAGTGCCGGCGCGACGTTGGCGGTCACCGAGATCACGCCGTGGGCGCCCATCATGATCAGCGGCAACGCGGTGATGTCCTCGCCGCTGTAAACGGCGAAGTCATGCTTTCCGGCGCGCGCGAGTCCGAGGATCAGCTCGCTGCCGCGGCCCAAGTCCGCCGTCGCATCCTTGATGCCGACGATGCCCGGCACCTGCGCAAGGCGGAGCGCCGTCTCGTTCGCCAGATCGGCGACGGTCCGGCCGGGAACGTTGTAGAGGATCAGCGGCAGGTCGACCTTTTCCGCGATCTCACGAAAGTGCCGGTAGAGTCCTTCCTGCGTCGGCTTGTTGTAGTACGGAACCACCGACAGCGCGCTTGCCGCGCCGGCGGACTTCGCAAACGCCGTGAGCTCGATGGCCTCGCTCGTGGAATTGGCGCCCGTTCCGGCGATGACCGGCAACCGTCCGCGCGTCAGCTCGATCGCCGTTCTTATCACCTCGCAGTGCTCGTCGAAATCGACGGTCGGCGATTCGCCGGTGGTGCCGACGATGACGATGCCCGCGGTGCCGCTCTCGACGTGGAAATCGATGAGCTTGCCGAGGGCGGGAAAATCCAGCGCGCCGCCCTGCCGCATGGGCGTCGCGATGGCGACGAGGCTACCGGTCAACATGGAGACTACCGCGAAAAGGGCTAATTTTACCCCATTCGAACCGGCCCGGCCGGATCCGTTCCCCAGGGACCCTGTCGGACTCGCTACGACGGCAGCGGCGGCGGCCACGGTCGGCGCGTTCCCACCGCAGCCAGACGTTCGATGACGGCACCGCGCGGGGGCGCGGGCACGAAGCCCTGCTCGAACGCGACCACTGCAAGTCCACGCGCCGCGACCGCCAGCAGCTCGCCGGGCGCGAGCAGAAATTCCGGATTCGATGGCCGGCCACACGCTTCGTTGCCGCGCGCGAACGTCTCGTAAAGGAGTACGCCGTCGTCCGCGAGGGCCGCGAGAAGATGGGGAAACAGCGGCCGATGCAGGTAGTTGGCGACAATGATCGCGTCGAAACGCTCGCCGGCGAGCGGCCACGTCCGGGTTTCGAGGTCGAGCGCGCGCGTCTCGATGCGCGCGTCGCCGGTAAGTGCCGCCAGCGTGGCGACGTCGCGGTCCACCGCCACGACGTGGTGCCCCCGCGCGGCGAAGTAGCGCGCGTGACGGCCCCGGCCACAGGCAAGGTCCAGTACCCGCGCGCCCGGCAGCACGAGCGGTGCGAAGCGCGCGATCCACGGTGAAGGCGCGTCGCCTCCGTGCGCGCAGCCGCCGACCTCGGGGGTGTCCGCGGTTTCGATGTTTGGCATCGCGCTACCTCCTCGCCGGCGCACCGGCTTTCGTGACTGACGCCTTGCGGCCTTGCTGGCGCGCGGCATCGGGACCACGGGCCGCCGCGGCGGGTCTCGTCTGGGTGGCGGCAGCCGCCTCGGTGCCGAGCCATTCGACGAACGCGCGCACGTCGGCGCGCTCCCGGGCGTGCGGCGCGACCAGCACATAGTAACCGCGCGCGGAGTCGAACTTCTTCGGAAACGGCGCCACCAGACGGCCATCCCGCAGCAGCGTCGCGATCATCGGCAGCCGCCCGAGGGCGACGCCCTGACCGCCGACCGCAGCCTGGATCACCTGGTCGTAGAGCGTGAAGCGCAGCGACCCGGCGGGCTTCAGCTCGGGCTCGCCGTTGGCGGAGAGCCACGCGCGCCAGTCGAGCCATGGCGTGCGGCCTTCGGGATCGTCGAGGTGGAGGAGCACGTGCCGCGCGAGATCGGCAGGACGCTTAAGCGGCGTGCGCGGGTCGCGCGCGACGGCCGGGCTCACCACCGGCAGCATCCGCTCGCCGAACAGGCGCAGGCCTTCGCGCGGCGCCGTTTCCTCCGCGCAATAGCGGATGGCGACGTCGACGTCACCGCGCGCGAGATCCACGGTGCGGTCGTTGGCGGACACGTAGACCTCGACCTCCGGGTGCCGCGCGCGGAAGGCCGGTAGCCGCGGGATGATCCACAGCGAGGCGAACGAGACGGTCGTCGTCAGCGTGAGCCCCGGCTCGCGCGACCCGGCCCGTGCGCGGTCGGCGGCGGCGGCGAGCGCGGCGAGTGCCGCGGCGACCTCGCGATGCAGCGTCGCCCCGGCAGGCGTCAACACCAGCGCGCGGTGCCGGCGCTCGAAGAGGGCGATCCCCAGTGCCTGCTCGAGCGCCTGGATCTGCCGCGACAACGCCGACTGCGTGAGGAAGAGCTCCTCCGCGGCACGGGTGAACGACAATCGCCGGCCCGCGGCTTCGAAGCCCTTGAGGAAGTCGAGCGACGGCAGCTTCCGCAGCGTCTTATGCATGCGTACGACTCATGCGAATGATTCCCAAATAGCGTTTGAGCGGCGACCCCGATACGCCGACAATTCACCTCACGGCATCCCTGAAATCGCCCGGCAGCCCGGGCCGGTGAACCCCGGAGGGGGCCGCGATTCAAATGCATTCTACGCATGTTTGAGGAGGTGTGAAATGAGCTGCTCCGGCTACACGAAAATCTGGGAAATGGCCCCCAACGAATTGATCGGCCTCGACGGCGGGCGCGGCACGACGCTGCGGGTGACCCGCGGCACGCTGTGGATCACGTTCGAGCACGATACCCGCGACGTGGTGCTGACCGCCGGCGACACCTTCATGATCGACCGCGGCGGACTGACGCTGATCCAGGCGCACGGCAAGGCCACGGTCTGCGTGCTCGCGCACCATGTCGACGAACGGCGCATCAGCGCCGGTACGCCGCCGCTGGCGGCGCGGTGGCGGCGAGCGCTCGCGGCGCTCGGCGACGCCGGGATCGCGCGCCGGTGGGCGCCGTACGTGTGACGCCGCGGCGCGTCGAGGACGCCTTCCCTGGCGCTGCGCTGCCGGCGTCTACGGGCCGGGCACGCCGTAATTCACGGCGAGATACGTGGCGATGATATCGACGTCGGCCTTGTCGATCGGCGCGCCGAAGGCATTGATCATCTTGTTCACCGACGCGGTCCAGGCGGCCTTGTCCATGAACCGCGAGTTCATCTCGATGTAGTCGAGACTGTGGCAGGCGATGCACGCGTTCGCCTTGTCCTTGCCCGGACCCTCCTTCAGTGCCACCGTCGATTCCTGGGCCGCCGCGGCGGCGGCGAGGGTCGCGGCGAGCAACACGATCAAGGTGCGCATGGGAGGTCTCCTCGTCACACGATCTCGATGTACAGGCGCTGGATCACATTGTGGTGATAGCCGGCGGGGTTGTGCAGGAGGCGCTCGGATTGCGTCCGCCCGGTTCGGCTCGTCGCCCGCGCCATGACCACCATCGAGCCCGGCGCTGCGGTCGGGACGGTCAGCGAAAACTCGCGGAACGAGAAGCGGCCGTAGTCGCGGCCGAGGCCGGCGGGCTTCCAGGAATCGCCGCCGTCGGTCGAGATGTCGACGCGCTCGATGCCGACGCCGCCATCCCAGGCGATCCCCTTGATGTCGACGGGCTTGCCGCGTGGGAGCCGCGCGCCGAACGCGAGCGACGTGATGAGCGAGTTCGTCACCATGGTCGTGATCGGCTCGTTGGCTTCCGCGACCTGCGTCGTGAATGACGGGCCCGGAAACTTGCCGCGGGGAATCCGGTAGGCGGTCTTCATCCAGAAATTCGTCTCGGGCGTCGTCACCGCCCTGATGGTCGTCAGCTGCTTCACCCAGTAGGTTCCGGTCCAGCCGGGCACGATGAGCCGCGCCGGATAACCGTTCCAGTGCGGCAGGGGAACGCCGTTCATGTCGAACGCGATCAGCGTGTTTGCGTCCAGCGGCGACCTCGACCGGGATCGACTTGACGAAGTCGGGGGTCTTGTCGATGGCCGGATGATCGGCGCCGTCGAACACGATTTCGATGGCGTTGCTCTTGAGCCCGGCCTTGTCCAGCAGATCCTTGAGGCGAACGCCGCGCCAGACGGCATTGCCCATCGCCCCGACGCCCCATTCGACACCGGCAACGTGCGGCTCGAACAGGCCGCGGCGATTGCCCGAGCATTGGCACACCGCCGTGATTTCGACTTGCGCGAACTCCTTGCGCAGTTGCGCGAGCGAGTAGCTCGCCGGCCGCTCGATGCTCTCGCCCGCAATGCCGAGTCGCCATTCGCGGCCATCGACCATCGGGATGCCGGCCAGGTGCCAGCGCACGAAGAAGGCGTCGTTGGGCGTGATGACGGTGCGAAAGTACTCGGTCGGCGTCTCGAAATTGGGCGGCCGCCAGGTCTTCTTGATGAGCGGAACCTTGCCCGGCAGCGTCGACAGGCGCTGCTCGCCCAGCGCGCCGTCGGGAAGCTCGGCGTATCCCAGGGCCGCCGTGCTGCCGACCTGTCCCGCCAGGGCGCGTCCGGCACCCAATGCCGCCAGGGCGCCGGCGCCGGCCACGCCGCCGATCAGCCGTCGCCGCGCGACCATGATCCTGCGATGCTCGTCCATGTGCGCTCCTCCTCGCCACGTCGTCACACCACGGTCCGACGGCTTGGAAGGTTACGCTTCGTCGCGGAGGTCACGCAAGCCCGTGCGCCGGCCAGCGGGCGGGCGCCGGAAGGGGCGCGGCGCGAATCGGGATTCCGGTCGGCCGCGCGCCAGCGGGCGCCGCCGGTCAGTGCTTGGCGAACGCGATCTTGCTCCCGGCCACCTCGACCTTGACCGTGTCGCCGGCGGCGTACCTGCCGGCCAGGATCTCGCGCGCCAGCGGGTTCTCGATCTCCTGCTGGATCGCGCGCTTCAACGGCCGGGCGCCGTAGACCGGATCGAAGCCCGCCTGCGCCACCAGCTTCAGCGCCGCGGCGGATACGGAGAGCTTGATCTCGAGCTTCGCCAGCCGCGCTTCGAGGCTCTTCAACTGGATGGCGGCGATCGCCGCGATGTTCGTTTCCGACAGCGCATGGAACACGACGATCTCGTCGATGCGGTTGACGAATTCGGGCCGGAACGCGGTCTTCACCTCGGCCATCACCGCGAGCTTGATCACGCCGTAGTCGTCGCCCGACATCTGCTGGATCATCTGCGACCCCAGGTTCGACGTCATCACGATCACGGTGTTCTTGAAATCCACGGTGCGGCCGTGCCCGTCGGTCATCCGGCCGTCGTCCAGCACCTGCAGCAGCACGTTGAACACGTCCGGGTGCGCCTTCTCGACTTCATCGAGCAGGATCACGCTGTACGGCTTGCGGCGCACGGCCTCGGTCAGGTGGCCGCCCTCCTCGTAGCCGACATAGCCGGGCGGCGCGCCGATCAGCCGCGCGACCGAATGCTTTTCCATGAATTCGGACATGTCGATGCGGATCAGGTGCTGCTCGGAGTCGAACAGGAACTCGGCCAGCGCCTTGCACAATTCGGTCTTGCCGACGCCGGTCGGACCGAGGAACAGGAACGAGCCGTACGGCCGGTTGGGATCGGCGAGCCCCGAGCGCGAGCGGCGGATCGCATCCGCGACGAGGCGCACGGCCTCGTCCTGCCCGACGACCCGCTGATGCAGCGCGTCTTCCATGTGCAGCAGCTTGTCGCGCTCGCCCTGCATCATCTTCGACACCGGGATGCCGGTGGACCGCGAGACGACCTCGGCGATTTCCTCGGCGCCGACCTGCGTGCGCAGCAGTTGCGGCTTTTTCGCCTGCTCGCCGGCGAGCTTCTTGTCGGCTTTCTTGAGCTGCGCCTCGAGCTGCGGCAGCTTGCCGTACTGAAGCTCGCTCATCTGCTGCCAGTCGCCGCGGCGCTTCGCCTCTTCCATCTGCAGCTTGATCTTGTCGATCTCCTCCTTGACGTGCTTGCTGCCTTCGAGCTGCGCCTTCTCGGCCTTCCACACCTCGTCGAGATCCGCGTATTCGCGCTCGAGCTTGGCGATCTCCTGCTCGATCAGGTCGAGCCGCTTCTTCGACGCCTCGTCCTTCTCCTTCTTCACCGCCTCGCGCTCGATCTTCAACTGGATCAGCCGGCGATCGAGCCGGTCCATCGCCTCGGGCTTGGAGTCGATCTCCATCCGGATCCGCGCCGCGGCTTCGTCGATCAGGTCGATCGCCTTGTCCGGCAGGAAGCGATCGGTGATGTAGCGGTGCGAGAGCTCCGCCGCGGCGACGATCGCCGGGTCGGTGATCTCGACGCCGTGGTGGATCTCGTAGCGCTCCTGCAGGCCGCGCAGGATCGCGATCGTGCTCTCGACGGAGGGCTCGTCGACCAGGACCTTCTGGAAGCGGCGCTCGAGCGCGGCGTCTTTCTCGACGTACTTGCGGTATTCGTCGAGCGTGGTCGCGCCGACGCAGTGGAGCTCGCCGCGCGCCAGCGCCGGCTTCAGCATGTTGCCGGCGTCGATCGCGCCCTCGGCCTTGCCCGCGCCTACCATCGTGTGCAGCTCGTCGATGAAGACGATGGTCTTGCCGGCGTCGGCGGCGATGTCCTTCAGCACGGCTTTGAGGCGCTCCTCGAATTCGCCGCGGTACTTGGCGCCGGCGAGCAGCGCCGCCATGTCGAGGGAGAGCACGCGCTTGTCCTTCAGCGTCTCGGGCACTTCGCCGTTGACGATCCGCTGCGCGAGGCCCTCGACGATCGCGGTCTTGCCCACGCCGGGCTCGCCGATCAGCACCGGATTGTTCTTGGTCCGGCGTTGCAGGATCTGGATCGTGCGCCGGATCTCGTCGTCGCGGCCGATGACGGGGTCGAGCTTGCCCTCGCGGGCGCGGGCGGTGAGGTCGATCGTGTACTTGGCGAGCGCCTCGCGCTGGCCTTCGGCCTCCTGCGAATCGACGCCGCCGCCGCCGCGGACCGCGTCGACCGCGGATTCGAGCGCGGCGCGTGCGAGCCCGTTTTCCTTGAGGATCCGGCCGGTGTCGCTCTTGTCGTCGGCGAGCGCCAACAGGAAGAGCTCGCTGGCGATGAACTGGTCGCCACGCTTGACTGCTTCCTTGTCGGTGAGATTGAGGAGCCGGTTGAGGTCGCGCGAAACGGTGATCTCGCCGCCCTGCCCTTCGACCTTCGGCAGCCGCGCGATCGACTGGGTCAGCGCGGTCTTGAGCCGCGGCAACGCGACGCCGGCGCGGGCGAGCAGCGACGCCGTGCCGCCGTCTTCCTGCGCGAGCAGCGCCGAGAGCAGGTGCTGCGGCTCGATGAACCCGTTGTCGTTGGCGAGCGCCATGCTCTGGGCATCGGCCAGCGCCTGCTGGAACTTGGTCGTGAGCTTGTCGAAGCGCATGGGTATTCCCCGATATTGACTATTGTCGACTTGGGGTCTTGCCGGCGCGTTTTCAAGGTTGTCGGCGCGGCTTTCCGGGGCCGCCGCGAGCCGCGGCGCCGAAGCCTCGGATGCCCGCGTCTCCGCTGGCAGGGACCAATGCCGCGCGTGCTACGATGTCCGTGATCGCGCCGCTCTCGTACGCCATGTCCGACCCCGAACCTCCAGCACAACCGCCCGGCGAGCCCGGGCGCGCGTCGTGGTCGCAGGTGGTGAGCGCGGTCTCCTGGAGTTTTTTCGGGATCAGGAAGCGCGCGGCGATGTCACGGGACACGGTGACCATCAAGCCGCAGCACGTCATCGTCGTCGGCGTCGTCCTGGCTGCGATCTTCGTGCTGGCGCTGGTCGCGCTGGTCCAGTTCATCACGCGCGGCAGCTAGCAGCCTGTCGGACTTGCTTTCGTGCACGCGTTGCACGACCAAGAGGCGTGTCCGCAAGGCACGAGGCGCGGCCGACTTTCGGGATTGTGATTACTTCGGTGCAACGTTGAATCGCGCCACGCGGATCATGGCGGCCGCGCGCGGCGGACAGATCCTGCTCCTCAGCCGCCATAGCGGCCTTCGGGTTGCTGAAGAGCCGCGAATCTAATCGAACCGGGGGCGATTGATTCCCCTCGGTGTGGTGTATAGTACAAAAACACCCTGGCAGGACGCCGACCACAAGGCCACGGTCGAAGCTGTTGTTCCGATGGCGATTGGCAAATCGCAGGCCCAAAAGGAAGGCAAGGTGAAGCGCTAGCGCGCAGAGTTCGGCGCAAAAGGTCGCCGCCGGCTGTTTACCGGCGAGCGGAAAAACTGCAGCCGAGTGGCCGCACTTCAAAGGTGGGACACCGCGCTATCGGATTACCGATCTATCTATAGATGGAGTAACCAATGAATAGACGAAAGAGTGGGTTCTGGGCAGCTGCCAAGGCCGTCGTCATCGCATCGGGTCTCTTGATGGTGACAGCTCCGGGATATGCGACGGAGAACGCAGAGGAACGTCGCGATGCGCGAGACACCAAACAGGATTCTCGGCAGGATGCGCGGAAGGAGAAGGTCGATTGCAAGAGGGCGGACCAAAAGAACAATGCCCAATGCCGTCAGGATAAACGCGACACCAAGCAGAGCGGCCGCCAGGAGTCACGTGACGTCAGATCGGGAGAAGCGCCAAAAAACTAGATCCGGAAGTGCGGATTTCAGTAGCACCGGGCTCTCGTTGAAGTCGAGTTTGCCAACCCGTACGGCAAGCGCGAGATTGATCAACTCCCGACGAGCGGCGGTAGATTCTTCCCACGAGACACCACGCGCGAGAGCCACCCCGCGAGCACGGCACCGGCGATCGGTGCCACCCAGAAGAGCCACAGCTGCTGGAGCGCCCAGCCGCCCACGAAGAGTGCCGGGCCAGTGCTCCGCGCCGGATTCACGGACGTGTTCGTCACCGGGATGCTGACGAGGTGAATGAGCGTGAGACACAGGCCGATCGCGAGCCCCGCGAAGTCGGTCGGTGCCCGCCCGTTGGTCGCACCCAGGATGACAACGAGAAACATGAATGTCATCACGACCTCGCAGACAAGCGCGGAACCGAGGCCGTACTTTCCCGGCGAGTGTTCGCCGTAGCCGTTCGAGGCGAAGCCGGCTTGCAGATCGAAGCCGGCCTTTCCGCTCGCGATGAGATACAGCACGCCAGCAGCGAGGATCGCACCCAGCACTTGCGAGGCGACGTAGGGCAGTAGCCGCGACCCGGGAAAGCGCCCGCCGGCCCAAAGTCCAATTGATACCGCCGGATTGAAGTGACCGCCCGAGATCGGTCCGAGCGCGTAGGCTCCGGTCAGTACCGTGAGGCCGAACGCGAGCGAGACGCCCGTGAAACCAATGCCCGACTCGGGAAACGCTGCGGCAATGTACCGCGCTTCCGCAACCGCCGAGAACGAGCCAGAAAGTGCCGAGAAATTCCGCTACCAGTGGTGCCATAGCTGACCCTCCCGTCGACGGGACGTAGGATAGTTTGCTCGCGAGGCACGCGCCCGCTGGGCCCCGGATCAGAAGCGATAACGGAGGCCGACGCCGAACACCCAGGGGTTGATGTCGAGCGAGCTGATGTTCCCGTTATTGAAGTTGTTCAAGCGCACGTCGTTGTTGATCCAAAGGTACTTGACGTCGGCGTTGAAGTACCAATTCCGTTGGAATTGGTAGTCGAAGCCCGCCTGCAGCGCGCCGCCCCAGCTGTCGCGATTGACGGAGGCCCCGGCGTTGTTGCCGAGTTCGTTCTCGTAGAAATACGTGTAGTTGAAGCCGCCGCCGACGTACGGCTTCCACGCGCCGAGGTCGGTGAAATGGTATTGCAGCGTGAACGTCACCGGCATCATCTTGAGAGCGCCGACGCCGGTGCCGTTGAAGGTGACGTCCTGCTTCGCCCAGGTAATGCTGCCCTCGACCGCGACGTTCGGCGTGAAGAAGTAGGTGCTGTCGAGCTCGCCGGTCCATTGATCCTTGACATCGAAGCCCGAGTTCGAGGAGCTGACGTTCGGATAGACATCGAGCACGCGCGCGCCGACCATCCACCTGCCCCACGCGGCGGCGATCGGTGCCGGCGCCGGTGCTGCCGCGGGCGTGATCGAAAGCGCGGCGGCCTCGACGTAGGTCGCCTGCACCTGGTCGCCCACGGCAATCCGCTTGAACTGCTCCGGATCCTTGACCGGCAGATCGACGACCCGGCCTCCCGGGCCGCGCAGCGAAATGGTCTGGGCTGCCGGGTTGACGGCGATGACGTCGGCAACGATCACGGTCTCGCGGGTGGCCGAGCCGCCCGGCCGCTGGCCGAGCTCGGCCCGCGATCCGCTCACGCTGTCGGTGCGGACCGCCGCCTCGCCGGTGCCGCCCTTCTTGAGGTCGAGCGTTAGCCTGTCGTAGTAGTCGACGATCACCGTGTCGCCGACGCGCAGCTGCGGCAGGTTGCGCATCTGTTCGTCGGCGACGACGAGGAACGTGCTGCCGTCCGCGCGCCGCAGCGTCACTTGGCGCGTGGTCATGTCGATGGCGGTGACGGTCGCGGTGGCGGTCACCACGCGCGCCGCGGTCGCGGTGCCGGGCCCGGTGGCGACTGACGCGCCCCCGGTCGGCTGTGCGAGGGCAGGAACAGCGATGGCCGTGGCGATGAGGGTGGCTGCAAGACCTCGGAGTACTTTGCGTTGAGCGTACATTTGGGCTCCTTGTCGTGATGATGACCAAGGTTGAGCGTTGAGGACGCGGCGTCGAATTGTACACTACTGATCGTTGTACACTACTGCTTGCCGGTCGGATCCGATCACGACCCTGCCGATGTCCGGCCGCACGCGCCGCCACGGTGGATGAAGGAGTGATTCATGACCAGGAAACGCATCAAGGCCGCAGGCGAGCAGGTCGCAATCGCCGCGAGATATGCCGGGAAGAAGATCAGTGAAGCCGCCGTCGTTGTTGGCGATCTGAACGACGATGGGAAAGTCGATCACGAAGATGCGAGGATCGCCGCCACGAAGGCAAAGGTCTTCGTATCGAAGGCGGCAGATGAGGCCGGGACGTTGATGAAGGAAGCCGGGAAGCACGACATGGTCAAGGACGCGGCGGCGGGTGCCGCCATTGGCGCTCTGGCGGCAATGCCTCTGCCGATAATTGGCCCTGCCGCAGGAGCGGCCGTCGGTGCCATTGCCGGGGTCGTCAAGAACATGAGGACACGGGGCAAGTCGGGTGCCGATCAAAAGTAACGCACCCGATTGACGCCAGGCATTGCCTGCCGGGGTGGTCGCCAGCGAGGCCGATGCCTCAGACCCGCGCGCAATCAGCCGGCCCGCACCTCGGCCAGCATCGCGGCGGCGCGCACGAGCTCCGCCTCGGTGGTCAGCACATCGGGGCACAGCCTGAGCCAGCGGCCGCGGGCGTCGGTCACGACGCCGCGCGCCGCGAGCGCCAGCGACGCAGCGGGTCGCCGCGCCCTCCTCACTCCGGCGCGAACGGCACGACGACAAACGCGCCGCGGTCCTCGGTGCCTCCCAGCGCGTGCACGCCGCGCTCGGCCAGTGCCGCGACCAGCGTTCGTTGCCGCGCCAGCGAATAGTCGCGCAAGCGGGCGACGCCGATCGCGAGCGTGAGGACCTGCCCCGCCCGCGCCTGGTAGAACGGCAGCACCGCGGGCGTCGATTCGAGCCATCCATCGCCGCCCTCGCCATAGCGTGGCGGGTCGGGCCGGGCATAGTCGAACGGCGCCTCCTTGGCGAACCAGCCCGTGTCGAGCGTGCGCAGCCCGCCGTCGAGCAGGCGCGGATGGACGTAGAGGAAACACGCGCCGGGGCCGCCGCGCAGATACTTGTAGCTGCCGCCGACGGCGAAATCGACATTCAGCGCGTCGATGTCGACCGGGAACACGCCGAGCGAATGGTAGATGTCGAGCAGCACCCGTGCGCCGGCCGCGTGCGCTCGCCGCACGATCGCCGACAACTTCGGCAGCGCCTGCCCCGTCTGGAACATCACCTGCGAGACGACGACCAGTGCCGTCCCGGGACCGATGGCCGCGATCACGTCGGCGGCGTCGAACAGGCCGTCGTCGCGCGGTTCCACCAGCGCGAGGGTGATCCGGCCCCGCCGCGCATACTCGCGCAGGATGACGTCGAGCGAATCGAACTCGCCGCGCGTGGCGACGACGCGCGGCACGCCGTCATGCGCGTTGAGCACCGCGCGCAGCCCCTGCCCGGCGCTGCCTTTCGGCACGATGCAATCGAGCCGCGGCGCGCCGATCAGCGCCGCGAGCCGCGCCCGGTAGGCGGCGATCTCGGCCTGCCACGCGTCCCACGCGTCGCCCATCCGCGCATACCAGGCCGCGAGCGCCTCGCGCACGTCGTCGTCCATGGCATCGAGCGGGCGCCCGAGCGAATGATTGGCGAGATAGATCCGCCCGCGCTGCGCCTCCAGCGCGCGCGTGAAGAGCGGCGCGATATGGGCGCGCACGCCGGCCTCGGTCAAGGGCCCGGGCGGGAGCGCCGCGACCGCCTCCTGCGGCGGGTATCGACCGTGACCGGCACGCGGCGGGCGTCGCTCCGATCGGTGAGGGTTTGCGGGCGTCCATTGAAGATTCGTGTCGTTGCATCGCCTCGTTTGGTTACGCGGTGCGCCCGATGATCGTGCGCACGTCGATCAGCTCGGGGAAGAACTGATGTTCGAGCGCGCGCTTCAGGAACCCCACGCCCGACGAGCCGCCGGTGCCAGGCTTGTAGCCGATGATCCGTTCCACCGTCTTCAGGTGGCGAAACCGCCAGAGCTGGAACGATTCCTCGATGTCGACCAGCTTTTCCGCCATCTCGTAGGCAGCCCACCACGCTTCCGGCGCGTCGTAGATGATCTTGAACACCTGCACGACCTCGGCGCTTTTCGCGCGCGGCAGCGACCAGTCGCGCTCGACGCTGGCCGCGGGGACCGGCAGGCCGCGCCGCCCGAGATGGCGCAGGAACTCGTCGTACAGCGACGGCGCGTGCAGCGAGCGCGGTCAGCTCCGAATGCGATCACCGGGTCGTAGCGGAACACGTCGATCATCGCCGGCTGCTTGTTGCCCAGCAGGAACTCGACCGCGCGGTATTGCGCCGACTGGAATCCCGACGAGCTGCCCAGCACGGGGCGAAACGCCTCGTATTCCGAGGGCGTCAGCGTCTCCAGCACCGCCCACTGTTCGAACAGCTGCTTCTGGATCAGTTTCACGCGGGCGAGAATCTTGAAGCACGCCTCGAGACGGTCGTCCTGCACGAACCGGATGGACGCCTTCAACTCGTGGATCATCAGCTTCAGCCACAGCTCGGAGGTCTGGTGCTGGATGATGAACAGCATCTCGTCATGGCGCGGCGGCGTCGTTTCCGTCCCCGACAGCGGGGACTGCGCCGTCAACAGCCGGTCGAGCCGCAGGTAGCCGGCGTAGGTCAGCCGATCGGTGAGATCGGTGACGAGGCCGGGCTCGAGGTCGCGCAGGGTCATGGCCGGGGTGGTTCGCTGGTGGCAGGCGTTGCCAAGGCGTGAGTATAGACGCGGTCGCCGGGAGCGCGCGGCGCCCGGCGGCGGAGGGCAGCGGCAACCGCCGCGATCGACTTTGTTACCATCGGGCACCATGCGTCGGCCCACTCGCGCTTTCGCCACGGGCGCCCTCGCGCGCATTGGCGGCGCTGCCTTGCTCGCGGCGCTCGCCGCGATCGTCGCGGGATGCGGCGAGCGTGGCGGTGTCCCGGCGCGCGCCATCGCGCTTACCGAATGCCGCCTGCCCCGGCTCGCCGTCGCCGCGCAATGCGGCGAGCTGGAAGTGCCCGAGAATCGCGCGGCGCCGCAGGGACGCACGATCAGGCTTGCCGTCGCGGTGCTGCCGGCCAATACGCTCACACCCCGGCCGGATCCCTTGTTCATCCTCGCCGGCGGCCCCGGCCAGGCGGCGTCACGGCTCGGGCCGTTTGCCGCGCATCTCATCGACGTGCGCAGGGACCGCGACATCGTGCTCGTCGACCAGCGTGGCACCGGCCGTTCGGCGCCGCTCGACTGCGAGGCGTGGCGGCACGAGGACGGCATCGAAGCGGTGATCGAGATCGATCCGGTGCCGAAGGCGCAGGCGTGCGCCGGGGAACTGTCGGCGCGCGGCATCGATACGGCCCAATACACGACGGCGGCATTCGTCGCCGACCTCGATGCGGTCCGCGCTGCGCTGGGCTACGACCGGATCAATCTCTGGGGCGGTTCCTACGGGACCCGGGCGGCGCAGGAATATCTGCGCCGTCAGCCCGCGCACGTGCGCAGCATGGTGCTCGACGGCGTCGTTCCGCCGGGAATGACACCGCTCGTCGATGTCTGGGCGACACGCGAGGCCGCTCTCGCGGCGGTGATCGCCGCCTGCGCCGGCACGCCCGCCTGCCACGCCGCGCACCCCGATCTCGGCGCCACGCTGACCGCCATCGGCGAGCGCCTCGGCGCCACCGGCCGGGACGTCACGCTGACCGATCCGCGTACCGGGGAGGCTCGCACGCTGCGGCTGTCGTTCGACCACGTCCTGGCCGCGCTGCAGGCGCTGTTGTATGTGCCGGAGCTTTCGAGCCTGCTGCCGGAGGTGATCGGGCGTGCCGCGGCGGGCGATTTCGGACCGCTCTTCGCCGCAGTATCGCCGCTCGCCGCCGACGTCGCCGAACAGCTCGATTCCGCCTTGCATTTTTCGGTGACTTGCGCGGACGATGCGGCGCGGGTGACGCCCGCCCGCCTCGCAGATCTCCTCGCCGACGCGCGCACCCGCGCGATCGCCGAACGCCTGCTCGCGGTCTGCGCGGTCTGGCCTCACGGCACGGCGCCGGCCGATGCGGCCACGCCGGTGGCGAGCAACGTCCCGGTGCTGATCCTGTCCGGCGGACTCGATCCGGTCACGCCGCCTTCGTACGGCGCCGACATCGCCAGGACGCTGCCCAACAGCCGGCACGTCGTCGCCGCGGGCTACGGCCACATCGTGTCGCCGCACGCGTGCGCGCCGCGAATGATCGCCGCGTTCCTCGACGACCCGGCCGCCGCCCGACTTCCGCCGACGTGCGTCCTGCACTTCGAGAAGAGCGCACGGCCGCCGCTGTGGCCGAATCGTCTGGGCGGCGCGCCGTGATCGTCGTCGACCGCGTGGCCAAGTCGTTCGGCCGCCACGGCGAAGTGAAAGCCGTGGACGGCGTATCGTTCACCGCCGACGATGGCGCGATCACCGGCCTCCTCGGACCGAACGGCGCCGGCAAGACGACGCTGTTGCGCATGCTGGCGACGCTGGTCGTGCCGGATGCCGGGACGGCGACCGTCGACGGCCTCGACGTCACCCGCGACCGCTACGCGGTGCGCCGGCGCATCGGCGTGCTGTCCGATGCCCGCGGGCTGTATCTCCGCCTCACCGGCCGCGAAAACATCCGCTACTACGGCGCGCTGCACGGCCTGGCCGGTGCCGCGCTCGCCGGCCGCGTCGACGCGTTGCTCGATACGCTCGGCATCGCCGCCATCGCCGACCGCCCGGCGCAGGGCTATTCGCAGGGTGAGCGGATGAAGGTGGCGATCGCGCGCGCGCTCGTCCACGACCCGGCGGCGATCCTGCTCGACGAGCCGACCAACGGCCTCGACATCATGAGCACGCGGGCGCTGCGGGTGCTGCTTTCCGGACTTGCGGCCGAAGGCAAGTGCCTGCTGTTTTCGTCGCACGTGATGCAGGAAGTCGCCGCGCTGTGCGAGCGCATCGTGATCCTCGGCCACGGCCGGGTGGTCGCCATCGGGACGGCGCGCGAACTGATCGCGCGCTCCGGGGAAGCGACGCTCGAGGAGGCATTCGTGCGCCTGCTCGGCACCGGCGAGGGACTGGCGCTATGAGGCTTGCCTCGGCGCGGCGCATCCACACGATCGCGCGCAAGGAAATCGTCGACACGTTCCGCGACCGGCGCACGATCCTGGTGATGTTCATGACCGCCATCGCCGCCGGTCCCGTGCTGCTGTTGCTCGTGCTCAATCTCGCCGCGAACCAGGCCGAGAAGGCGCGCGAACTGCGGTTGCCCATCGCCGGGCGGGAACACGCGCCGGCACTCGCCGCGTTCCTCGAACGGCAGCAGGTGACGCTGGTGCCGGCGCCCGCAAACTTCGAGGAAAAGGTCCGGGGCGGCGAGCTCGACGTCGTGCTCGACATCGACGCCGCATTCGATGCCGATGTCGCCAACGGCAAGGCCGGCACGGTGCGCCTCATCTACGATCGCTCGCGTGACCGCGCGCGTTCGTCGATCGATCAGGCCGAAGCGCTGTTGCGCGCGTACAGCCGCGAGTGGGGCCGCGGGCGGCTCTTGCTGCGCGGCATCGCGCCCGAAGTCGGCATGCCCCTCGCGGTCGAGGCGCGCGACCTCGCGACACCGCAGAGCCAGGGCTCGCTCGTCCTCTTCCTGGTGGCGTTCTACGGACTCTTCGCCGCCGTCGTGGGCGGCATGGCGGCCGCGCTCGACGCCACTGCCGGCGAGCGCGAGCGCGCGTCGCTCGAGCCGCTCCTGACGACACCCGCGCTGCCGCTCGAGCTCGCCACCGGCAAGTGGCTCGCCGTGTGCGCCTTGAACGCCCTGGTCGTGCTGGTGACGCTGTCCGGGTTCTATCTCACGCTGCGCTTCGCGCCGCTGCCGTCCGTCGGCATCCCGTTCCTCTTCGGCCTCGCGGAATTCGCGCGCTTCGTCGCGGTGCTCGTGCCGCTGATCCTGCTCGTGCCGGCCATTCTCGTCTACTTCGGCTGCCGGGGACGGAGCTACAAGGAAGCTCAATCGAACGTTTCGCTGCTGTTGTTCGCGATCTCGATTCTGCCCGTGCTCCAGATGTTCCTGCAGCGCAAGGAGCCGGCATGGCTCTCGTGGGTGCCGGTATCGTCACAATACGCGCTCTTGACCCGGGCTCTGCGCGGCGAAGCGCTGCCGGCGCTGGACCTCGCGCAGTCGTATGCGGTGCCGGCGATCCTGACCCTCGGCGCATTGCTGCTGGTCGCGCGGCTGCTGTCCCGCGAGTCGATGCTCGCGGCCAGGTAGCCCGATCATCATCGATGCCGTTGATGACGCGCGGCGGAACGACTAGAGTGCTGGATCTGCGCGATGAATAACCTGTCCGATCCCGTCGTCGTTCGTGAAGTGGGCCTGCGTGACGGCCTGCAGAGCATCGCCCGCGTCCTGCCTACCGCGCGGAAGCAGGAGTGGGTCCGCGACGCGTACGCCGCCGGTCAGCGCGAGATCGAAGTCGGCTCGTTCGTTCCGGCGCGGTTGTTGCCGCAGCTCGCGGATACCGACGAGGTGCTTGCCTTTGCCCGCACTCTCCCAGGTCTTTGCGTATCGGTCCTCGTGCCGAACCTCAAGGGCGCCGAGCGGGCGATCGCGTCCGGTGCCGACGTGATGCTGCTGCCGCTGTCGGCGAGCCGTGCCCACAGCCTCGCGAACCTGCGCAAGACGCCCGACGACGTGGTGCGCGAAATCGAGAGCATCCGCGCCGCCCGCGACGCGGCGGCGTCGAAATGCATCATCGAGATCGGCATCAGCACCGCCTTCGGCTGCACGATCCAGGGCCGGGTCGAGCCCGCCGAAGTGCTGCGCCTCGTCAAGGCGGTCCTGGACGCGGGCGTGGACCGGGTCGGGCTCGCCGACACCGTCGGTTATGCCGATCCGCTGATGGTGCGCGACCTGTTCCGGCAATGCCGCGCCATCGCCGGCGCGCGCCTGTCCTGCGGGCACTTCCACGATACGCGCGGCCTCGGCATGGCCAACGTCTACGCGGCATGGGAAGCGGGCATCCGCCGCTTCGACGCCTGCCTCGGCGGCATCGGCGGCTGCCCGCACGCGCCCGGCGCGAGCGGCAACGTCGCGACCGAAGACCTCGCCTATCTCTTTGCCAGCCTGGGTGTGCCGACGGGCCAGGATTTCGATCGCCTCGTCGCGCTGCGCGCCAAGGTGGCGAGCTGGCTCGACGGCGAGACGCTGCACGGCACCTTGTGGCGCGCGGGCCTGCCCAAGACGCTAACGGAGGGTCGAGCCTCCTCATGAACAGCCCCGACCGCGGCCTCGCCCCGCAGCCGCTCGCCGGCCTGCGCGTCGTCGAATTCACGCACATGGTCATGGGCCCCACCTGCGGCATGGTGCTCGCGGACATGGGTGCGGAAGTCATCAAGATCGAGCCCATCGACGGGGACCGCACGCGCCGCCTGTTGGGCGCGGGCGCGGGCTTCTTCCCAATGTTCAACCGCAACAAGAAGAGCATCGCCATCGACCTGCATCATCCGCTGGGCGTCGACGTGGCGCGCAGGCTCGCCGCCAGCGCCGACGTCGTGGCCGAGAACTTCAAGCCCGACACGATGGGCAAGTACGGGCTCGACTACGACGCGCTGTCGAAGCTCAATGGGCGCCTTATCTACGTGAGCTGCAAGGGCTTCCTGCCCGGCCCCTACGACCACCGCACGGCGCTCGACGAAGTGGTGCAGATGATGGGCGGGCTCGCGTACATGACGGGCCGCCCCGGCGACCCGCTGCGCGCCGGCACCAGCGTCAACGACATCATGGGCGGGCTGTTCGGCGCGATCGGCGCCCTGGGCGCGCTGATCCAGCGCGGGATCACCGGCGAGGGCATGGAAGTGCAGTCGGCGCTGTTCGAGAACAACGTGTTCCTGATGGGCCAGCACATGCTGCAGTTCGCGGTGACCGGCAAGCACCCGGCGCCCATGCCCGCACGCGACAATCCGTGGGCCGTGTACGACGTGTTCACGGTCAAAAACGGCGAGCAGATCTTCCTCGCCGCCGTGAGCGATGCGCAGTGGGTGACCTTCTGCGACGTGCTCGGCTTCGCGGATCTGAAGGCCGATCCCGCGCTCACGACCAACAATCAGCGTGTCGTGGTTCGTGCGGCGCTGCTCAAGACGCTGCGCGAGCGGCTGGCCGACAGGACCGCCGACGAGCTCTCGGCGCTCTTCGAAAAGGTCGGGCTGCCGTTCGCGCCGATCCGCAGGCCCGAGGAGCTCTACGACGACCCGCACCTCAAGGCGACCGGCGGGCTCGCCGACGTCCGCCTGCCCGATGGCCCCAAGGCCGGGCAGACGGTGAAGACGACATTGTTTCCGATCACGCTGCAAGGCCATCGTCTCGGCGTGCGCCTCGATCCGCCGAAGATGGGCGAGCACACGCGCGAGTTGCTGACGGCGCTCGGCTACGGCCCAGCCGAGATCGACAAGCTGGTCGCGGAGGCAGCCGTTGCGTGACGCCCGTACGACCACCGGATCACCGCAGGAGACACTCATGAAACGATGCATCACCGCGCCGGCGCGGCGCATGAACCTGGCCCGGATCGCCACCCTCGTCATCATCGGCGTCGCCCTCGGCGCCGCGGAAATGGCCGCTGCGCAGACCAGCGACCGGGCCGTGAAGATCATCCTGCCGGTGGCGACGGCCTCCGGCGTCGACACGATCACGCGCGCATCACAGCAGGCGCTGTCGAAGGCGCTGGGACACCCGATCGTGGTCGAGAACCAGCCGGGCGCCGGCGGCATCGTCGGCACCTCGGCACTCGTCCGCTCGCCGCCGGACGGGATGACGCTGTCCATCGTGTCGAACAACCACGTGATCTACCCGGCCGTCTACAAATCTGTTCCGTTCGACCCGATCGCCGACATCACGCCGATCGCCGTCATCGGGACCACGCCGATCGTGCTGGTGGTGAATCCCAAGGTGCCGGCAAAGAATGCGCAGGAGCTTATTGCGCTGCTCAAGGCCAAGCCGGGCGTTTACAACTACGGCTCCTCGGGCAACGGCACGATCCTGCATCTCGCCGCGGAAATGTTCATGGACGAGGCCGGCGTCAAGGCGACGCACGTCCCGTACAAGGGTGTGGGGCCGATGCTGACCGACCTCCTCGGCGGCCAGGTGGAAATCGGCGCGCTGTCGTTGCCGTCGGTGCAGCAACACCTGAAGAGCGGCGCGCTGCGCGCCATCGGCACGGGTACCACGGCGCGCCTCGCGGCCGCGCCCGAGATCCCGACGATGACCGAGCAGGGCCTGCCGGGCTACGTGGTCGAAGGCTGGTTCGCGATCATCGGTCCCGCCAAGATGCAGCCCGCCGACGTGAAGCGGATCAACGAGGCCGTGCGCGCGGCCTTCACCGATCCCGACGTGCGCGAGGCCATGGCCAAGCAGGGCAACACGATCAACGTCAGCACCCCCGAGTACGCGGCGCAGTTCTTCCCCAGCGAGAAGGCCAAGTACGCGAAGCTCGTGCAGAAGGCGGGCCTCGAGCTGCAATGACAAGTCGGCGGCGCGCCTTCGCTTTTCGGGAATGAACGGCGGCGCGACCCGGCGATTTGGGCCGCGTCGGGTTCGGTGTCGGCACCACCGACAATCGAGTCGGGTCGGAAGCGCGGTACGGGCAACCGGCGAGCAATCACGCCACGGCAGGCAGGTGCCCCGTCTTGACCCAGACGACCGTCTCCTGTTCGGCGTACGGACTGTGCTCGCTCATGGCAGGGTTGCGCAGCCAGGTGCCACGAGGGTAGGCGCCGTGCTCATCCTTCAACTCACCCGACACCACGAAGAGCTCTTCGCCTCCGACATGCCGATGCGGTTGGGAGTGTTCGCCGGCCGGCCATTTCAGCAGCGCCACACGTTCGCCGGCGAATTCGTGTAACGGCATGACCTTCACGTTTCCTTGCCCGGGCAGCCAGCCTGCGCGGCGAGTATCGATGCATACCTGCGCCGAATCGGCGGGCAGGAATTGGTGCAGTTTGACCAGCAATACGCAACCGTCGCTGCTGAAAGGCGCGTGGCTCGATCCGGGTGGATTGCGAAAGTAGGTGCCTGCGCCAAAATCGCCATGCTCATCCGAAAAAGTCCCTTCCAGCACCAGGATTTCTTCCCCCAATGGATGCCCATGCCGCGGAAACGCGCTTCCAGGATCGTAGCGAACGATGCTGGTGGCGTGACCGTGCTCGGCCTCTTCGCGTGCCAGCGGCTTTCGCCAGACGCCTGCCACAGGGCTCGGTTGCCAAGTCTGACAGTTGGTGTCGATCATCACCCGCTGCGCAAAGTGCATGTTGAGCATCATGGGCTGCCGCCGTCAACGCGCGTCTGAAGATGGCGCGCATGAAACCGCAGATGGTCCTCGATGAAACTCGATATGAAGAAGTAGCTGTGGTCGTACCCTTCCTGCATCCTCAACTCGAGCGGGACATTGCGCTCGCCGCAGGTCGTCCGCAGCAGATCGGGTCTGAGCTGCACATCCAGGAATTGGTCGCTGGTGCCCTGGTCGACCAGGAACGGCGGCCCACGCCAGCCACGGTCTTCGATCAGCGCCGTGGCATCATATTCACGCCATCGCGTGCGGTCGTTCCCGAGATATCCGGCAAGGGCCTTTTCACCCCACGGACACCGCATCGGCGAGCAGATCGGCGCAAAGGCCGAGACGGATTTGTAGGAATCGGGGTTCCTGAGCGCGATGGTCAGCGCACCGTGCCCGCCCATCGAATGGCCAAAGATTCCGGCGCGCGACGGATCCACCGGAAAGTTTGTTGCGATGACCTCGCGCAATTCCCTCACGACGTACGAATGCATGCGGTAGCCGTGCGACCATGGCGCCTCGGTCGCATCGACGTAGAAACCGGCGCCGACGCCGAAATCGTAGCTCGCCGAATCCCCCGGTATATCGAGACCACGGGGACTTGTATCCGGCACGACGAGCGCGATGCCAAGTACCGCGGCAACGCGCTGAGCGCCGGCCTTGACGATGAAATTTTCCTCGGAACAGGTCAATCCGGAAAGCCAGTAGACCACCGGGACCTGGCGCGCGGTCGCCTGCGGCGGCAAGAAGACGCCAAAGCGCATCGTGCATCGCGCCTCGGTCGACTGGTGCGCATAGGTTGCCTGCACGCCGCCGAAACAGAGATTCCGGGACAGGCTCGTGATGGTCATCGCGAAAGCCGAACAGCTGGCATTCTGCCTGCCGCGGGGGGACCGAAGTCGATCGCAATGCGACCCCGCCGGAGCCGCATTGCGCCTTGGATTACGCGAACGTCACGCGCGGGCGACGACACCCTTGGCTTTCGCCGCGTGTGTGGCAATGAGATCCATGATTTGCGGCGACAGGCAATCGTAGGGCTCGAGGCCAAGCTCCTTCAACCTGGCCCTGACCGCGCCCATGTTGGCAGGGTTGGCCCCGGATTCGATGATCGAGGAAACGAAGGCTGCGAATTCCGCCGGTGCCCAGCCGGGCTCGGATGACAGCTCCGTGTGGAAGAAGTCGAAGCCGTACAACGGGTGATTCGCGTTTTCGATCCGTCCGTACATGTGCACGCCGCATTCCTTGCACGCGTAGCGCTGAATTGCGGCGTTCGTATCTACGATCTTCAGCTTGTCCTGGTTTGCCGTTACGCTGAGGTTGGCGCGCGGCGTGACCGCAACTTGGGAGAACAGCGCGTTGCCCGGTTTCCAGCACTTGGTGCAGCCGCAAACGTGGTTGAACGCAGCCTGCCCCTTGATCGACACCGCAACCTTGTTGCTGGAACACTTGCAGTACAGCGTACCGCCAGCGAAGTTGGGAGCCGCGGGCTTGAGCCCCTGATCGACTGCAGGATGGATTGAAATTGCCATGGTCAATTCCTCCTCGTGAGATGTGTTCCGCCGAACCACCGGCGCCGTCGCCTGCGCCGCAAATCGTGAACCAAAAACAACGTCGACGCAATGGGCGCCACGCGGCGGTCGAATCGGCGCCAGAGTACGGAGCTTCAGTACGTGACGACCGCCCGGATCGATTTGCCTGCATGCATGAGTTCGAATCCCTCGTTGATCCGATCGAGCGGCAGAACGTGGGTAATCAAATCGTCGATATTGATCTTGCCGTCCATGTACCAATCGACGATCTTCGGCACGTCGGTACGACCTCTCGCGCCGCCGAAGGCGGTTCCCTTCCAGACCCGGCCGGTCACCAGCTGAAACGGACGGGTGTGAATTTCCTGTCCCGCACCGGCAACGCCGATGATGACCGACACGCCCCAGCCCCGATGGCAGCACTCGAGCGCCTGACGCATCAATTCGACGTTGCCGACGCACTCGAAGCTGTAGTCGGCGCCGCCTTTCGTCAATTCGACGAGGTGGGCCACGAGATCGTCCTTGACCTCTTTGGGGTTGACGAAGTGCGTCATGCCGAATTTGCGGGCGAGCGCCTCGCGCGCCGGGTTGGTGTCGACCCCTGCGATGATGTTGGCGCCCGCCATGCGGGCCCCCTGGACCACGTTGAGACCGATGCCGCCGAGCCCGAACACCACGACATTCGCTCCCGGCTCGACCTTGGCGGTATTGATCACCGCGCCGATGCCGGTGGTCACTCCGCAGCCGATATAGCAGACCTTTTCGAATGGCGCGTCGTCACGGATCTTGGCCACGGCGATTTCGGGCAGCACCGTGAAGTTCGCGAAGGTCGAGCATCCCATGTAGTGATAGAGCGGCTTGCCGTTGAGCGAAAAGCGGCTGGTGCCGTCGGGCATCACGCCCTTGCCCTGCGTGGCCCGAATGGCAGTGCAGAGATTGGTCTTGCGTGACAGGCACGATTTGCACTGCCGGCATTCGGGCGTGTAGAGCGGAATGACGTGATCACCCTTCTTGACGCTCGTCACCCCGGCACCCACATCAACGACGATACCGGCACCCTCGTGACCCAGGATCGCCGGGAAGAGGCCTTCCGGATCGGCGCCGGAACGCGTGAATTCGTCGGTGTGGCAAATGCCAGTCGCTTTGATCTCGACCAGCACCTCGCCCGCCTTCGGTCCGTCAAGTTGCACCGTCTCCACCACCAGTGGCGCGCCTGCGCCATGCGCGACAGCAGCACGAACGTCCACGATTTTCTCCCTCCAGTGACAGAAATGAGAGCAGATGGACTGTGACAAACTTCCGGCCGCTATGTCAAGATTCTCGCCCGCCTGCGCGACGCCGGCGGTCGCGTGGACTACTCCAGGCACCACCGGCCTGCCGCGGCCCGTCGGCTTTCGGAATTCGCGATGCGACAGCGAACGTCACGAGTGCCTCAGCGTTGCGTCGCGACGCCGCTCAGTTGCGCCGAATCGAGCGTCATGCGCGCGGCAAATTCGAGATCCTGATTGTCGACCACCTTGGCGTCGAGCTCGCCCGCGCCTTCCGGAACAAAGTAGAAGCGAAAGTTCGGATTTTCGCTGATCGAGAAATCCACGTCGGCATTCATGACCAGTTTCCCGTCATAACGGATTTCGACGCGCCGCACGAAATGCGGTGTTGCATAGCTGCGGGTGACCTGGTCCATCGCCAGTCCGGAATCGTTCGGATGGCTGATCATCAGCTGCGCGAGCGCCGGCCGGCCGGCTTCGACCGTCTCGTTGACGCGCAAGCGCATCTTGCCGAGGTTGGCCCGAGCGGCGATCGCGTCCTTGCCCGCCGGCGCCGAGCAACCGCCCGACGCCTTGACGTAATTGGCGGCCATGTACAGCTTTCCGTCATTGGTCATCACCACCGCGCGGACATAGGTGTATTCCTCGATCCGGATCCGCGTCTCGATGTCGGCGCGGCCGCTTGCCAGCGTGAAGTGAAACACCGCTGCGATCGGCGACGGATTGTTGTCGATGACGAGCCAGATCTTCTCGATGTAGCGGGCCTTGGTCTGCGGGAACTGCGCCCGGATTGCCAGCGGGACGATTGCCGCGTCCTCGGCCCGCTTGGGTGTGTCGAGCGTGACCACGTTGTCGGCAGCTTCGAGCGGGGCGTTGCCGAAGACGCTCGCGTGCACCTTTTTCCAGACGACACTGTCCGCGGGACCCGCATCCTGCCCCCGCGCCGCCCCCGCGACGGCGAATCCCAACGCCAATAACAGGCAGATGACGCTTCGAATCACGTCGACCTCCGCGCGCCGCCTCCGCGCACTGCACCCTTCAAGGCAGGGTGGACGGCAAATGCGGACAATATACGCCGCGGTGCTCATTCGTCCCACTCGAGCTCGGCGTAGGCCGCGCTGACGTTGCGGCGGTGAAACCGGTCGAACAGCAGCCATTGTTCGCGTTCGCCATCGACGGTCGCAACGGTTTCGGCCAGCGAGCGCTTCGCCTTGATCGCCGCGCGCACGTCGGCCAGCAGCCGGTTGAGGTAGCGCTCTTCCGGTGCAATCGCCGCCGGCCAGGCGATTGCGCGACCGTGCCCGGGAACGGCAAGACTCGCACGGATGCCCTTCAGCTCTTCGATCGCGCGCAGGAAGCCGCGCAAGTTGCCGTCGAGCACCGGCACGTGACCGACGAACGCCAAATCGCCGAGCCATAGCGTGCCGCTCGCCGGGTCGAAGATCGTGAGGTCCGTATCGGTGTGCGCGGTTGGCCAGGCACGCAGGCTCAGGACTCGTCCGCCGAGATCGACCTCTTCGGTCGTCGCGACCGCGCGCGTCGGGATGACGATCGCACTACGTTGCGCGACGTCGCCCAGGTCGCGCTGCAACGCATTGAGGTAGTTCGGGCCGCGCCGCCGCATCGCATCCGCGAGGTGGACATGACCGATGAATTCCGGATGATCGTCGACGAACGCCGCGTTGCCGAAGACATGATCGGGATGTACATGGGTGTTGATGACATAGCACACCGGCACCGTTGCGACGCGCCGGATCGCCTCGCGCAGCGCCCGACCAACCGCAAAGGTTCCACCGGTGTCGATGACCGCCACGCACCGGGCGCCGACGACGAAGCCAAGATTGGCTACGTCGCCGAAATTGGCGGGGGTCATCTCGGCTTGCTGGCCGTAGTGGACGTACACCCCCGGGGCCGGATTTTCCAGCGCGAGCTGGGGCATTTCCGGCACCGTCCCGCTGGCGGCCCGCGACCACGCGATGACGGCGAGGGCCAGCACGAATGCGCGCCGGGACCGTGACCGCCGGCGCGGCGCGACGGGAAGGCGACCGCGGCAACCGCTCATCTACTCGTTCCGGATGAAGCACGCCTTCTTGGCGCTGTCCTGCAGTTCGCGGTACGACGCGATCAGCTTGCGCCCATCCTTCAGGTCGCGCATCACGCCGCCGCGTTCGCCCGCGATCGTGATGCCATTCGCAACGGTCGAAAGGTCGACCCATGTGCTGTAGGTGACCTTCTCTGCGATCGCGTCGATGGCACAGGAGCACTTGTACATTGCCTCCTGCAGCGGCGTCTTGCTTTCCCTCATGCAGGTCAGCACGAACTCGACCCGGGCGCGGGTCGGAAAGTCATTCGCGTACCCGAGCGGCGCGGCGCAAAGACCCAACAACAGCGCATAGCGTGTTCGCATCAGCGGTCTCCTGCACGAGCGGTCCATCCGGCGCTCCTCAACGTTCGCGCGCGAAGCGTACGGTTTCGGCGATGACGATCTCGCGCGGACCCCCCGCGCTGCCGGATGAGGCCGACAACTCGCTGCGCAATTCAACGACCTTGCCGGGCACGTCGTCCGACAGCGTGAACAGGTAGATTTTTTCGGCGAATCGCTCGTAGCGCGAGCGAGCCGGGTCGTCGTGATACGGCGCAATGCGGATTTCGGTCGCCGCGATTCGGCGCGGTCCGATGTCGACCGTCACCGGCTTGACCTGCCCGCCCTCGGCCAGCGCCATGCGGATTCGCTTGCGGTAATAGTTGACCGAGCCGCCGGTCAGCCGATGCATCTCGCGCACGTCGCGCTCGAGAAAGAAGAGGATCACCGGATTTGCGTTGGCCGCATCGATGTCCGATAGCTCCAGCTTGCGCGTATCGGTGAGGTATTCGACCCTGACCGACTGGCTGCCGTCAGCCGACGGGCGCCCGACGATCACCCGCGCGGTGTCGTCGACGGAGCTTTCGAGTGAGCCCCGCTTCGTATACGTGTATTCCAGCGTCGCGGGTCCGGGAAGGCCTCGCAGATGGTCGTCAATGAATATCCGGTTCTCGGCAACAGAGTACTGGCTGGGATCAGCCGCCTGCCCCGAGCCGGCGAACGATGCCGTTGCGACGACGAGGGCGAAGGCGAGGCGCCAAAGCATGGCGAAGGCGGCCTACGGGGAGACGCGCAGCTGTTCGACCGCTTCGTGGAGGCGAGCCGCGAGGTCCCCATCGAGGTCGGCAAGCCTCGATCGCGCGCGCTCCGAAGCCGCGGCATCACCGACGGCTGCGTAGGCGAGCGCCAGTCCGTACCATGCAGACGGGACATCGGGACCAAGAGCCACGGCCGACATGTAGGCACGCACGGCGGCCGCGGGACGATCAAGCTTCTGCATGGCCTCGCCGCGAACACGCAACGGCTCGGGGTCACGCGGATCAGCCGCAGACCAGCGCTCGGTGAGCGCGATCAGCTCAGCCCACCGGCTTTCGGCATGGAGCGGCACGGCACGCATGAAGTACGGCAAGGTCTCGACATCGCGCTGCCAGAACGCCAGCGCGTCAGGCAGCGGATGAATATCGGTCCACTGGCTTTCCTCCGGCATTCGGTCGCGGATCCAGCGTGTCGGCAACGAATAATAGCTGCCACTCGATCCCCGCGTCCGAAAGGTGAGCAGGCCGACCAGCGCTCCGGACGCGTCGAACAGGCCGCCTCCGCTCGCGCCGGACGTGAACGCCGCGTCCGATTCGATGACGCGCCCGCCGTCGAACGAATGCAATGCCGTGACGCGGCCGAGCCGGAGCGTCCTGCCGGCGCCGCCGGTGAACCCGATGGCGGCGACTGCCTGCCCCAGCTGCAGCGATTCGCGCTCGCCAAGCTTCGCTGATCGGCCGGTCCACGCGGGCGCACGAAGAAAGCAGAGGTCGTGCGCCGCGTCGGCGTATTGCCCGGTGACTGCCCAGAGGCTTCCGCCACCGGAAATCCGGATCGTTGCGGCATCCCGGATGACATGGCAGTTGGTCACCACGATCGAAGGCGCAACGGTGACGCCGCTGCCGATGGAAAGCCCGCCTTGCTCGCGATCGACCTCCACCCGTACGACGCCGGCCGAGGCCGAAACGAGCGCCGCGGATTGCAACACCTGCGCCGCCGCAACGGCACTCTGCAGCAACAACCCGATGAGGAGCGTGACCCCGAACGCACGCGCCCGGACAGCCGTGCGGCCACTATTCAATTGGCTCGCCACGCTCGTTGACCAGCGGAACGTTGTACTCGCGCAGGATCGCCGTGATCGCCTCCTGGTTCTTGCCGATGAGCTTCTGCACGCTCGCTTTCCATTCGGGCTCACCGTAACGGACACCCATCGCGATCTCGTAATCGAATTTGACGCCGGGTTCCGATTTGAGCGGGACCACGACCAATTCCACGTTACGCACGCGCTTGGCGTAGTAGCCGGCAATCGGACCCCAGACGATCGCCGCGTCGATCTTCCCTTGCGCCAGGTCTTTCTCGATGATTTCCCCGGGATACTGCTCGGGATCCGGCGACAGCATGGCGTAGAGCGCCGCCTGCGCTTCCAATCCGTGCTTTACCAACCACGCCGACGCAGGCGACTTGTCGTAGATTCCGATTTTCAATCGGCGGCGAAGATCGGGGGACAGCGCACTCATGTCGGCGCCGGTTCGAACGCCATCGAGCCCCTTGCCCTTGGGATATACCAGCGCGTACGTCGAGCGGTAGTACGGGGTTGTCGCCGAGACCTGATCGTAGCCGGCGGGCACGCTCATCACGATGTCACAGCGAAAGTCCTCGCCGGGCAACTTGTACCGCAACGTGTTGCGGATGAAGTTCATGCGCTGCGGGAACGGGTAGTTGATTACCGGAAGGCCCATTTGTTGTGCGAACAGTTCGGCAATCCGGTTCTCGAACCCCTCACCCTTGATGTTCGCGAACGGCAGATTGCCGGGGTCGATGCACGGGCGAAACGCGCTTCGCGTCTCCTCGGCGCCTATGCGGCCGCTCCCCAATGACACGGCCAGGATCAGCGCCGGGCCGATTGCGCAGCGAAAGCCCGCCCGCGACACCCATCCGCGTGCCACGCGCGCCTTTGGACGCAACGGCTGCGCGCCGGCGGCTCGGTCACCGCTCATTGCTTCAGCTCTTCGACTTTCGCACGGGTGATGGCGCCATCAGACCGGCCCTTCAGGTACGCATACAGATTGTCGATGTTATCCATGACCATCTTGCTGCTCGAGAAACTGACCATCCCCTTCTCGAGCCGGCCGTCGCGCACCGTCTTGACGAAATCCTCCTTGCTGAGCGTCTTCATGCTATCCAGGAGCGACGGCCCGACCAGACCTTCCTGATTGGCGCCGTGACAACGATCACACGCGCCCGCGCGCCAGGCGCGAAAACCGTTCATCGTATTGGCATCCACCTTGTAGCCGTCCTTGACGGCGTACAGGGGGTCTCCCGCTGCCGGCGGCTTGTCCTGAGCGACGGCGTTGCCCGACACGATCAGCGCCGCGCCAACCGCTAGCACAACCGCTTGCCACGTCACGAAATGGCGCATAGTTTCCGGCCGGGAAATGGCGATGAACAGCATGACTCTCTGAGTGGCATCGGCGCCGCAAGGTTCAACGGCCCGCTCAAAGACGGAAATCGCCGGCGCGGGCGCGGCCACGCCGGCGATGCTCACTCCGGGTGCGCCGTCTATTGCGGAAGCGCGAATACGGTCAGCGACCCGCCCAGCTCGGTATAGTCGCGGAGTTCCTTGTAGCCGCCGACGGCTCCCAGGCCGTCTTGATCCTTTTCGAGCCCGGCGGCCATGCCGATGCCGGCCCATCCGCCAATGCCCGAAAAGACGCCGATGTACTGCTTGCCCTTGTGCTCATAGGTGAACACGTTGCCGATGATCCCCGACGGCGTCTTGAACTTGAACAACTCCTTGTTGATATTGGTGGCATCGACGCATTTGAGATAGCCTTCCAGCGTCCCGTAGCACGCGATTCCGCCGGCGGTAACGAGCACGCCGCTCCAGACCGAGAATTTCTCATCCTTGGACTGGACGATCTTGCCGCTGCCTGCGTCCCAGACGATGAAATTGCCCATGTGGGTGCCGCCGGGCGCCGGGTACATCGACAACGTCGCCCCGACATAAGGCTGCCCGGCAACGTAGTCGACCTTGAACGGCTCGTAGTCCATGCACACATGGTTCGTCGGCACGTAGAACATGCTGTTCTTGGGATTGAACGCCGCAGGTTGCTGGTCCTTGGAGCCGAGCGCCGCCGGGCACACACCCTTCGTATTGACGTCCGCACCGTTTCTGGCAGTCGAGTATTTCGCCACCGTCTGCGGACGACCGGTCTTCATGTCGACGCCGGTGGCCCAGTTGACCGCCGGGTCGAACTTTTCGGCGACCAGCAGCGCGCCCGTGGTGCGATCGAGCGTGTAGCCGAAACCGTTGCGGTCGAAATGCACCAGGGCCTTGGTTGGCTTGCCCTTGACGTTGATGTCGGCCAGGACCATCTCGTTGATCCCGTCGAAATCCCACTCGTCGTACGGGGTCATTTGAAATGCCCACTTGGCCATCCCGGTGTCGACATCGCGTGCGAACACGGTCATCGACCACCGGTTATCGCCGGGACGTTGCGCCGGATTCCAGGTCGATGGATTGCCGGTTCCGTAGTACAGCAGGTTGAGCGCCTTGTCGTAGCTGTACCAGCCCCATGTGGTGCCACCACCTATCTTCCACTGGTCGCCCTGCCACGTCTTCAGCGACGAATCCTTGCCGACCGGCTTCATCGCGCCGTCCGTCCAGGTCATCGTCTTGTCCGGATCCATGAGCATTTCGGCGTCCGGCCCGGTGCTGTACGCCTTCCAGACCTGTTTGCCCGAGTTGATGTCGTAGGCCGCGAGAAATCCGCGGACGCCCCACTCGCCGCCGGAGATCCCGGTGATCACCTTGTCCTTGAAGACATGCGGCGCATTGGTGTTGACCGCGCCCACTTTCGGATCCCCGTTCTTGACGGACCAGATCACTTTCCCGGTACCGGCATCGAGTGCGAGCAGCGTGCTATCGGCCTGCTGCAGGAAGATCTTGTTTTCCGCGTAAGCGAGGCCGCGGTACACGGTGTCGCAGCACATTTGGGGTATCACCGCGACGTCCTGCTTCGGCTCGTAGCGCCACTTGATCTTTTGCGTGTCGAGGTCAATGGCGAACACCTTGTTGGGAAAAGGCGTATGCACGTACATCGTGCCATTCACGACCAGCGGTGACCCTTCGTGGCCACGGAGCACGCCCGTGGAAAACATCCAGGCGACTTGCATCTTGCCCACGTTCTGGGCGTTGATCTTCGCGAGCTTGCTGTACCGCTGGTTGTACATGTCCCCCGCCTGCATCGCCCAATTGTTGGGGTCCGCAATCAGCTTTTCGAGATCAGCATTCGCAGAGACGACAACCGGAAGCATCAGCCCCCAGCCCAGAACTGCCACAGCCAACCGCTTTGAAGTTCTCGTCATCGCATCCTCCAATGGTCATCATCAAACGAAGGCGACACACGATCTGCGACCAAGCTCCCCAGTTCTTCGGCTCGGATCGCTTGCCGCAAAAGTGTCGACCTACGCTCGACCAAAGTCAAATTGTCTGGCGCAGGTTCGGCGGCTTTCTTTGCGCGCGATCTGGTCGCTCAAAATTGCTGCAGCGCAACAGCCGCGGCCGCCAGCCGATCGAATGGATTCGGAAGCAGCGACGGGGAGGGCATCGCGGCGCGCCACTGCGATATCCGGAGCATCGGAACGCTGCGGCGGCTCGTCGCGCGAATTTCGGGTGACGTAGAGACCACATCGGCTACAATCGCGCCAATCACGGGGACCTGCGCCCGCGGAAAGGCTCCGGCGCGGAAACGGCCGCTGTCGAAGTCCTGCCCGCTTCGCTCGATCAAGGATTTTCGCCATTGCATTGAGAGAACCCGCAGCCACACATCCGGCAGAAATCTCGTGCGCAAAACGGTCATCGGCATTCTCGCCGCGCTTTGTGCCGCTCAAGGCGTCGGTGCCGCGCAGCCATCCCCCATCATCGTGGCGCCCGGCGTGTACGCGCTGCTGGGAAGCGGCGGCGAGATCGCCCCGGAAAACGGCGGACGCACCGCAAACGTCGCCTTCGTGGTCGGGCCGGACGGCGTCATCGTCGTGGATACCGGGATTTCCTACCGTGAAGGTGAGGAAATCATCGCTGCGGTCAAGAGCATTTCGGATCGGCCGATCCGCCTCGCGATCCTCACGCATCCCGGGCAGGAAGCGATATTCGGCGCCGCCGCGTTCCAGGCGCGCGGGATTCCCGTTCTGGCCCATCGCCGCAGTGCGGAGCTGATCGCGTCCCGCTGCGAGACATGTCTGCGCAAGCTGCGGTCGGCACTCGGTGAGGAGACCATGGCGGCGACGCGGGTAGTCACGCCGGACCGCCTGATCGACGGCGACGAAACGCTCCAATTGATCGGACGTCCGTTGCGACTCATCGCGCCGGAGTGGTCGAGCGCACCCGGCTCGGTCGCGGTATTCGACGAAAGAACCTCGACGCTGATCGCCGGCAACCTGGTGACGATCGACCGGATTCCCGATATGCGCGATGCGAACCCGACGGGATGGCGTGATGCGCTCGTGCAGCTCGCATCGACGCGATGCCGGTACCTCGTTCCGGGTTACGGACGCATCGGCAATTGCGCCGACATTGCCGCGTTCGCTCGGTATTTCGTCGCGCTCCAAGGCCGCGTCGCGGCGCTCCTGAAAGACGGGGTGAGTCTGGCCGAGCTGCGGGTACGCTGCGACCTGCCGGAATTTGCGCAATGGGATCAATACGAATCGCTGCACCCGCAAAACGCCAACCTTACCTACCTTCGACTCGAACGTTTGCAGTTCGAGTGACGAGGAGCCGGCATGCACGTCAGGCAAGAATGCAATACGAACGGCAGGCGGTCGCCGCGTGCGAGCGGCGGCCGCCGCTGCGGTGCCTGCCTGTTGCCCGCATTGGCAGTGGCTCTCGCGGCGCCGATGGCGCACGGCCAGTCGACGCCCGGGCCGTCGGAGACCGCCGTGACGCTCGACCCCGTGACGGTCACCGCAACACGGAGCGCGGAGCGCCTCTTCGATGTTCCGGCGTCGGCGGACATCGTCAGCGGAACCACGATCCGCGACGGCCAGCCCGCAATCAGCCTGTCCGAATCGCTCGTTCGGGTCCCCGGGCTGTTTGCCGCCAATCGCAACAACTATGCACAGGACCTGCAACTGAGTTCCCGCGGCTACGGCGCCCGGGCGACATTTGGCGTGCGCGGCGTACGGCTCTACCAGGACGACATTCCGGTGACGATGCCCGACGGGCAGGGGCAAACCGGCAGCTTCAGCCTGTTCTCGGCGCAGCGGATCGAGGTGCTGCGCGGTCCCTTTTCGACGCTTTACGGCAACGCCTCGGGCGGTGTCGTTTCCGTGTACACCGAGGACGGTACGCCCGAGCCGGTATTCGACGTCACGGCGAGCGTCGGCAGCTATCGAACATCCAACACCGGGGTAAAGGCCACCGGCATCGCGGGCGGCGTCGGCTACGTCGCGGCATTCAGCAATTTCGACACCAACGGCTACCGCGACCATTCGGAAGCGCTGCGGCAGATCGCCAACGCCAAACTGGCGTTCAATGCCACCGACTCCACCCACGTCACCATGATCGGAAGCTCGCAATACCAGCCCGAAACCCAGGATCCGCTCGGCCTCACCTACGCACAGTGGCAGGCGGATCCAAGGCAGGCCGATCCCATGGCGACCCTGTTCAATACCCGCAAGACGATCAATCAGGTGCAGGGTGGCGCCTCGATCGATCAAGCGATCGATGCCGATACCAGCGTCCGGGTGACCGGTTACGATGGGCGCCGGCTTGTCCGGCAGTACCTCGCATTGACAGGGATCCGGGCCGACCTCGTCGGGGGGCGTCGTCGACCTCGACCGCACTTACGGTGGCTTGGGTATTCGCCTGCTCTGGAAGGGCCAGCTTCTCGACCGTCCGTTCACGTTGAACATCGGGGCCGATACCGATCGGCAAAACGAAACGCGTCAGGGTTTCGTCAACAACTTTGGCGCGATGGGCGACTTGCGGCGCAATGAAGACGACGTGGTCACCGACCTGGATGTCTACGCCGAAGCGCAGTGGTATGCGTTGCCGGCACTCTCCGTCACCCTGGGCGTGCGCTCGAGCCGCGTACGTTATTCGTCCGCCGATCACTACGTCGTCGGTCCCAATCCGGACGACAGCGGCTCGCGCACCTACAGCAACACGAGTCCGATCGCCGGTCTCGTCTGGCATGCGCGCAACGACCTCAATGTCTACATGAGCTACGGCCAGGGATTCGAGACACCGACGTTCGCCGAGATCGCCTATCGGCCCGTGGGCACCGGCTTGAACCTCGATCTCAACGCCGCCACGTCGACCGCCATCGAGCTTGGGCTGAAGTGGTTGCCGGCGCAGGATCAGCGCATCAACCTGGCCGTTTTCACCGCGACGACCCATCAGGAAATCGTCGTGAATACGGCGACCGCGGGCCGCACGACGTATCGCAATGCCGACGAAACCCGCCGCCGCGGGGTCGAGGCCGAATGGGACGCTGACTTGGGCCATGGCATCAGTGCCCATGCGAATTACACCTGGCTGTTCGCGGAATTCTCGGAGCCTTTTGCGTCTGGGCTGCCGCCGGTCGTGACGCCGGCCGGCGTGCGCCTGCCGGGTGTCCCCCCGCAGCAGGCGTTCGGCGTGCTCACGTGGACGCCGGGCGGCTACTACGGATTCAGCGCCGCCGGGGAAGTGGAGTATGTCGGCCGCGTTTACGTCAACGATCAGAATACGCAATTCGCGCCGGCGTACACCCTCGGCAACCTCCGGGTTGGCTTCGCGCAAACCATCGACCGCGTGCGACTCTCCGAATACGTGCGCGTCAACAATATCGCCAACGTCAATTACGTCGGCTCGGTGATCGTCGGGGACACAAATAGCCGGTATTTCGAGCCCGCGCCCGGCCGCAACTGGTATGCCGGGGTGAGCGTCAGCGTCGCGTTCTGAGCGCGCGAATCGCGGCGATGGCGTAGGCGCTGGCGCAAACGTCGCGCCGACGCCTCGGCAGTGCGGATGCGGCGTCGCTGACGGGGGAGACCCACATCAGCCAAGCTGAAGGATCACCTCGAGCGGCGGACGCCGCGCGGCGCTACGCGTGCCCAGCCAGCCGGCGAGCGTCACGCAGCCCGCGCCGCCGACGAGGCCGTAGAGCCACACCAGCGGATTGACCGCGAACGGGATCTGGAACACGCGATCGGACAGGAAATAGCCGACGGCGGTCGCGCCGGTTGCGGCGAGCACGCCGGCGAGCGCGCCGAGGACGAGGAACTCGGCGACCTGCGCCGCCGTGAGCTGCGCCTGCGACGCGCCGAGCGTGCGCAGGATGGCGGCGTCGAACCGGCGCTCGTCCTGCGTGGCCGCGATGGCCGCCTGCAGCACGAGGAGGCCGCCCGGCCAGCGTGAACAGGAACACGAACTCCACCGCCTTCGCCACCT